>CAZBGQ010000007.1:29611-74024 GCA_964491515.1 uncultured Candidatus Peribacteria bacterium | reverse complement strand
TCTGGTCGAACGAAATAGGTTGCAAGCACTCTGTCCGTTCCTTCCTCTAAAACATTTAGAAGTGTGGGGGAGGTGGCGGTGCCTTCGACCGCCTCAACGAGATAGTCGTCATCATTGAATAATCGCAATTCACCATTGGCAGCTTCAATCACCGCCACCGCTACATCATTTTCATCAAGCACCAAAACATCTTCCAATGTTTCAGTCCGATAGACCGTTTCTTTTGTGAAGAACTCTTTTTCATAAGTAGAAAGTTTGAGATGTTTACGCTCGCTTTGGAGCGTTAACGTATTGGATGTCACCCCTTCAATGTTATCACTCACACCCACCGCTTGAACGGTGAATGATCCTGGAGTTTTAGTCACGATCACAGGAATCGTAGCCACTCCATTCACGATGGAGGATCCATCCAACTCTACAAGTTGAACTCCTTCATCACCCGAAGTCACTCCAAGCTGAACAACAGAAAATGCATCAAAAATATTTGGTGCTCCATTCGAATCTAGAGCACGAACCGTGAGTTTAGCTCTGTCGGTTCCATTCGAATAAAGAATACGATCGTCTTCCCACTCTAGAGAAAGACGCACCGTGGAATCAGCTCCATCAGACACTCCGTCGCCATTCTCATCTCCGGAATAAGGCGCTCCATCTTCGCTGTCAGGAATTCCATCATGATCGGTGTCCGGTCCAGCTCCAGGGAACGCAGGCAATCCACCACACGCCAATTCAAATCCAAAGCCATCTGCCGTTTCTCCAGCAACTGCCGCTACATTATTCGATACTGTGGTGGCTAGATCTTCGACCCATTCCACCATGTCGTAAATCCATATGAATGGGAACCAAGAAATATGATTGCTATTGGGATCATTCAAATCATACGTGCCAGGCTCATCCCCTATGGGTAATTCAATTTCTTCGGGCTCACCATCGGGGATCGGTTCTAAATGATTGAATTCATAATCCTCATCTTCTTCTACGGTGTTCGCGTAGAAACTCATGTTTACTCTGTCTGCTTCTCCCTCGGCTACCAAGTAAAAGGATTCATAGCCACTGTCTGGAGCTCCTACAAACGTTTCTACTGCTGGATCCAAATAAGAAGCCAAGGTCCATTTATGTTTCTGATCAATGTTCATTTGATACCAACGCAACGTGTCGTCCACTTGGGTCTGAAAAATTTCAGTCCCTAATAAATCGGTCAAAAATCCATCCATGCTTGAGGCATTCGTTCCCGCAACTTCATCGAAAATAAAATCTTCCAAAGCTTCAAGTTCTGACTCCAATTCTTCCCAGCTGCCCGCATTATAAACATTAGGATAATCAATACGGGTAAACTCTCCATCCTGATCCTGGAACGTTAAATAGCGGGGATCATCAACCGGAAGTGCTTCGCTGAATCCCGCGCTAAGTTGTGCATTGATCGTGGAATTGATGGGCTCAACATGTTTGAGAGTACTCGGTATCCGAACAATTGCAGGGTTGGCTAAAGCCGCCGCATTGTTTGGTGCAGGCACAAAAGGAAGCGGTGGAATACCGGAAAGCGGCGCAACCGGATCGGTTACATACAGCCGCTGAATACTGAATGCCGCTTCTTCAATATGTGGGTCACTTGGGAACTCAACGTTCACCGTATTCGGCCCGGTAAGGAAGAAATCGCCTACTTCTTGTTGGCTCTCTTTGTTCACGCCAAGTTGATCAAATACCATTCCCAACGTCAAAAAGTTATTAGGAACAATGAGGTCAGGCACGGACAAGAAAATATCATCCGGATGTTTGTACGCAGACTCATTCATTCCATTAGCCTGCATCTGTGCCTCGTAGTTGGCCATGTGAAAAGGAATGTCATCATCATTGTATTTACCATCATTATTCTGATCGTACTGTTGGCGGTAATTATCGGCAGGAAGAAGGTTCGGTATAAATAAATCATCAGTGGGATCAATGCCACTACTGTCTTCTAGGTCGCTGAGGACACGCTTATAAAAGTTCAAAATTCCAAACGGCCCAACTGAATAGAAGAAATATCCACTAGCCGGAGGATCGCCAAGTTCTCCGAAAAACGATGCCAAATCCCGGAAGTTATAACAAGAGCGATAGTCCACAGAAATATTTTCATCATTGACTAGCTTGGTTCCAACTTGGCTTCTAACCGGATGCTGGGAGAATTCTGCATAACAATATTCAGGTGTCTCCCCGAAGTTTCCATAACAACCGGCATGAGATCCGCCCCCATAAACCATGTCTCCATTCACTTCGCGATCATCCCATTCCCCAGCAGTTGTATAGTCATAGACACGATTGGCCTCGACCAATTGATTGTCTCCGCCGGAGTCATAAGAGCCACGATACAAGGAACAGGCGGCCACGCTATTTATGTCTTTCCCATTGGTGCCATAGATAGACATGGTAAAATCCTCCACTGTGATAGGCAGCGGTTTTACATCAGTCGGAATAAATTTAAGATTGAAATTAATGAACGTCCTCGGAATCAATGGGGGAGGTGGAACAGGCAACGTGTAGTCTCCTTGCGGATCTTGATTCAAGAATGAGATGCCGCCAGGCGGCCCAATGGTGACCGCTCCCACAAGGGGAACATCTACCGCCAACGCATTGTCGTCCACGAAATCATCCACTGCATCTTCGAGTACGTCGTTAATGGAGCGCAGCACAATCTGTGCGTATTCATCTCGTTGTCCAATCAAACCCATGAGCGTATCACGATCACTTTGACGCACGCCGTTCGGATCCAAATACGTAGAATCATAACGTCCAGTAAAGTCAGTCCATTGATTCAAGCTTCCAACAAAACGCTTGAAAAGTTCAGGATATTTTTTGAAAAAGCTTTCGATGATTTTTTTGGACTGAATATCTGGGACCTGGCTGAACATGTCTCCATTGCTTTCAGTAATAGGATTGCCGGCGCGATCTTCGTCTACTTGCCCATCTCCATCGGCGTCATTATCGAATTCAGTGTCTTCATCGGTATAACCATCTTCATCATCATCATTGACCGTGCTTCCGCTCTCCGACATTGACCCACAACGAATGCCGGGAACAATGCCTCCATTGGAGTTGAGTGTGGCACGTGTGGTTCCATTAGGATTCCATTGGAGAGATCCATTGAAATAGGAGCCAGCCACAACCGGAGGATTGGCAGAGAAAGGAGGAAACAAGTGAGGTGGCATGAAGGGGATCAATAGCGGTAACGCCGGGGGACCATTGGGCGCAGGCGCAAAACAGCCAGGATCAAACGTGGGATAAACTTCATCAACATACATAGACTCAATGAGCTCTTGCTCTGGGGGAGGAACAAACGACCAGTTGAGCCAGGTAGGGCTTTTCTCCTTTGCTGGGTCTGACCCTAGAACTTCGATTTCAAATCCATTCGGGAATCCATCGCCATCCCAGTCTTCGCTGTCTCCATCTTCATCTTTGTTACATTCACCAGGACACCCATCGCCGTTCGCATCACCGGGATTATCTTCGTCTCTCAACTTGTCTCCGTCGTTGTTGTTGTCATCAGGGCCATCTTCGTCCACTAAATTATCTCCAGTAGAACAGGGATTCCCATCACCATTCGTATCCCATAGCGATCCAGACTGAGCCCAACAGTCCCCATCATTATCAATGCCATAGTTTATGTCTCCATCGTCTTCATCAATAATGCCGTCATTGTCATCGTCCTGACCGTTGATAGGGTCTTCATCAATTTTTCCATCTCCATCATTATCAAGTCCGTCGGCCCCAGTGAGTGAACCATTCACTTCTTCATAAAGATTCCGAGCTAATTCAGTTGTGTAACGGTTATAAGCAATTTCTTCCCAGTGGCCAACAAATCGTTCGTACGCCTCAATGCCGGTACGGTTCAGTACTTTCTTTTCTGCAATGGTGTCAGCGTAAAATAATTTCTGATCAAAATCGGTGAATTCTTCAAATCCATTTCGGAATAGATGATTTTTATCAAAATACTCTGCAATGAGTTCATTCCCGGCCTCACCTGATACTGGCGGAGAAATCACTCCATGCCATACTTCTGGCTGAGGGTTTTTAATTTCCGGGCTGCGCTCAAAATCCCCACTAACAGGATTGAATAGATACACTTTGTCTTCGAAATCTGTGTACGGCATCAAACTCAAATAGCGATTATTACTCTTATTGACGACCGGAATCGGCACATTTCCAATAAGAATCACTCCATTTAACTTAGTGATGGCATCCTCGTCTCCATCGCCTTCGAAATACAATTTCTCCAGCGCATTCATGATGTTTTCTGGAGACTCATCCGGTTGAACACGTACAATAAGCGATTTAGTCATGGGAACCGATGCTTGGACCGTTTCCGCGTATCGATCGATTCTACCCTTTAATGTTGTCGACGGAACCGCATTCCCATACTCAGGATTCAATCCATCATAATCAGAAGGGTTACTATAGACGCCTTCATCCACCAAAATAGCCACCACTCCTAGGTGAGGCTTAACCGCATCACTGTTAGAGAGGTCGATGGTACCAATCATCTGTGTGCTCAATAATGAGACAAGAATCAGGGCTGTAAGCGCAGATTTTGGGTGAAAAGGGAGGGACATGAGTCTAAAAGGGAGAAGAGACCATAGCCGAACGCCCCGCCATGGCGGAGCTAGAAATACTCAAAAATAGCTTATACAAGCCAATAACGAGCAGAATTTGATTTAATCACATTATACCTATTCACCTTGTCAAAAACAACGAAATAACAGGTTAAATCATCCCTTGTGATGAGAAGCACTGGACAGAGAAATTACGTGTGGTCTCCCTTACTGATAGAGCGCATAAAAGTGCTCCTGCCTATTATCCGCGGCCGTGCAGGCGACTATCTATAGATCGTATGGTATCTAACGGTGCCAGAATCAGTAGAAGTGCATAGCCCCGAAGAAGGAAGGCTAGTGGGTGGCCCAGCCGTAGGGTCATTACAATAAATATTGGAATCAATCATCTCAGTATTTTCAAGTTTAGCGGCAAGAATATATGAAGAGGGTGAAATGTGGGCATAATAATAATATTCATCAGCGCATCCATTTTCAGAAGGATCACCGGGGATAGTATTGTTTTGAAAATAGTTACCCAGACCAGACACCGCTCCGGTTTTCATACAGTTGCCGGTGGAAATTGTAGGGTATTGAGTAGTGTCCGCATAAAACATTTCGAGTGCAGACGCAATTGTCTGGATATCGGCACGACGACTAACATCTCGAGCTCGTGTTGGACCTTGGCTCACCCGTGGGATCAGCGCCACCGCTAGAATGCCAATGATAGTAATAACAATAAGTAGCTCAATGAGTGTAAAGCCTTTAGTGGAGTGAAGTGATTTTGACACCATGGGGCCGGGAGGTTAAAGAACGAGTTAAGTATAGAGTAAAAAGAAGAAAACAAAAGGAGGCCCACACGGGCCTCCTCTTAAAAAACAGTATGAGCTTATGACTATTGCTGAGCTATATAGTAATAAGTATCCGGCCCTGTTGCTGTAGCACAAGTCGGAGGGATCGCGAGGGTAAGACCGGTACAATCTGAAAGGATGTTATCCCCCGTGGCAGTGTCAATCTCAAGTGTAGCAACGACAGCATAAGTAGTAAAAGCAGATCCCACCACATAATCATAGGCAGTCCCACTTGGGTCAGTGGGAGTGGTTCCTCCCAAATAGGATGCGATGTCAGCATCCCAAGTGGTTGAGGTATTATCCGGATATGAAGAATTATCTGCAAAGTATAATTCTAGGGCGCTGGCAATATTTTGTAGATCAGCTTTACGGGCAACGTCACGAGCACGTGCCGGTCCTTGGCTAATACGAGGAACTAGGGCGACAGCTAAAATACCTATGATCGTGATAACGATCAAAAGCTCAATCAAGGTGAAAGCCGCCTTGCCAAGCCGAAGTTTGAGATAAGTTCTCATCTTTGGGAGGGGTTACAATACAATATTACATTTATTATAACAATCACCTACCCGTTCGCAATGCTTTTTCTGTATAATAGGACCATGAGCTCCTTCCGCCCCTCCCATCCCCGCGCCTTCACTATGATGGAAATGATCATTTTTATGACCATGACCGTCATCATTATGGGTATTACTGTTAGTTCAGTTGGAGCCGCAAATAAACGTGCCAAACTTAAAAGTGGCGTCAACATTGTGGTAGACGCGATTCAAACCGCGCGCGTCAAAGCCATGAGCAATCTAGAAGTTCAATCTTGTGTGGTAGATAATTTTGAGATCGAAGCCGATTCCACAGCCCTCATTCCACAGCAGATTCGTATTAGGGCTAACTTCGCTGATCTCACCTGCGCATCAGGGTTTGCTATTTTGGAGTCTTTCAATTTACCCAAACAAGTACAAGTAAGTTTGGATCCAGATCCGTACCCTGCCACTCAGTGGCCCTCCACATTTGCTTACACCACTCCGGGTGGCGACGTAGATATCACTATGTTCGTAACCATTCTCCTACCTGTGCCTCCAACCTTCGATCTTGTCATCTCCCAAAGAGACGGATCCATGTCGCAAACCATCACTATTAGTACATTTTCCGGAATCCCTGAATTAAACTAGCTGAATTAGTCTTGCAAAAAGCGCCCAAAAGAGATAGAGTATATACTCACCTAACGAGTAACTCTCCCTCCTTATAGATCCCAAAGAAATGAGTGATTCAGATCTCTACTCTTCCTTCCGGAATCACGGTCGGCTTGTTCGGATAAATATCCGAAAATCTGCCGGTTTTTTGCCCGAACTTGCCCGGCGACGTCTGCATAGAAAACGTGGCTGTGGGTCGATATACGAGTTTGCCGCTAAGCATGCCATGATGAGCCATGACGCTGTGGATCGGGTGCTGCGCTTGGATCGAAAGTTTGAAAAAATGCCCTATTTACGCTCATTAATGGAAAATGGAGTGGTGGGATGGAGTAAGTTGGAGGTAGTTTCTTCAATCGCCACTGTTGAGACAGATCAGTTGTGGGCCGATAAAGTAAAGAAAATTCCTAAAAAGGGATTGGAGCGTTTGGTCAGAGAGCTCCGAGATCAAGAAATTCGTTCAAAAGTGAATGATGCTGATGAACGATCCCTTGCCACGGATCGCGGCCAGTTTGCCTCAAATGGCCAGCTTGACGAGTCGCCCCAAATAGTACCAATTGAACATCCCCCCGGGGGGATGTTCAAACCACAAGGTTTTAGTGAAGCAGGCAAGCGTGAATCTGGGGAGTGGAATACGATTTCCTTCAAACTTTCCCCGAAAACCGAGAAAAAATTAAGAATGCTCAAGCATAGCCTCGAAAAAAAGCGCAAAGAAACCCTAACCCTAAACGACGTACTTGAAGCGGCATTAACGATGACTCCACCTCAGGAATCTGTCACAATCCGCGAAGTATGTGAGCAGTGCACTAAAACCGACCAACTGGACAGAGAAGCACGAGGTGACGTCTCTCGAAATATTCCCATCTCCGTTCAGAGATTAATAAAAGCAAGGCAAGAGGGAGGTTTTTGCGCGTTTCCTAGATGCAGACAGGCGGGAATAATTTTTCATCATACCCGGCGATTTGCACTGAAACCATCTCATGATCCGGACTTTATTGTTCTTTTATGTGAGGCCCATGAACGTGTGGCGCAATCTAATCTAATAGAAAACGAAGAGTCTCCTCCCGATTTATGGAGAGTACGCTCCGAGGCACCTTGGTGGGATTTGAAAACTGTCGTGGACGATCGAGTGTCCAAGTTTAGGAAGGAGGAGTGACCGATCTACCTACACCCATTTCCCCCACCCCTCATATTAAAACCCACACACGTCGAAAACTGGCCCGCCGCGCGCCCACCCACCATCCGCCCTAAATGTTGCCAACCACATCAAGCAGTCCGAAAATAGGCTGCATCACAGAAATCATAAGTCCACCCACCACCACACCCATTACCGCCATGATAATCGGTTCCATGAGTTTGGACATATTACTAGCCATCTGATCAACTTGTTCGTCGTAGTAGTCAGCGATTTTTGCAGATACGGCCGATAGTTCAGCCGTTTGTTCTCCGATATCCATCATGGACACCACCATCTGCGGGAACAAGAATTGATTGTCCGTTAAATTTTCAGCAAGGGGAATACCACGCGAAACATCTTCGGCGGCCAAGTAAATTCGTTTGCGATATACATCGTTGCCCACCGCCTCCGCATCGATTTGTAGGCTTTCCACGATGGGAATACCACTCGTCATCAAGCTAGCCAGCGTTCGAGTGAATCGAGACAATGCCACATAGCGGAACATCACTCCAAACACTGGAATATGAAGAATTATATTATGCCAAATGTAGCGTCCTCCAGTGCTTTTCTTCCATAAGGTGAAAACCAAAAACAGGACAACCGCCGCTGCCAATAACATAACAGCGTTGAATCGAAGGAAATCGCTCACCCCCAGCATGACTCGAGTAGATAATGGCAATACAGCATTGCTTTGAGTGAACAGTTCCATGATTTTAGGCAACACCATCGTCAATATCACAATCACCGCGCCACCCATCATAGTGAACACCACAATTGGATAAATCATGGCGCCTTTGACTTTGTTGGCGACCGCTTCTGATTTTTCTGCCTGGTCTGAAACTTGTTTAAGAATATCATTGAGCATTCCCGCCGCTTCTCCTGCACGGATCATACCAATTTGAGCGTCCGTAAATACATTGTCAAAATCCTTCATCGCATCAGAAAACGTTTTTCCGCTTTCTACTTTTTGAGCCATGGTGGAGACAATGGTTTTGAGTCGTACATTTTTGGTTTGATTTGAAAGCACATAAAGTGATTTCACCAAGGGAACACCTGCGCCCAACATTATTGATAACAATCGGAAAAATCCAACCTTATCTCGTGTTTTAATAGCGGTGAAAGCCTGTAGTTTTTGATTGATCTGATCGACCAAACTACCGGTTCTTTTCTTACGATCATCCACGATATCATCCATCTCCTCACCAATCGTGAGAATGCTCACCGCATCGGTCATCGCTTGTGCGGGACTTTCTGTGGGAGACAACGTGGCTGTGTTTACTTCAGGTTCCATGTGGAAATAAATTATTTTTTTTATCCTCTCTCTACTCCATCGGTCGAGCGACACGATAGACTTCTTTTAAGGTAGTAAGACCTCGTAATGCAGATAAAATTCCGCTCTGTTCTAAGGTAGTCATGCCTGCTTTGATAGCTTGATCTTCAAGCTCAAGGTCATTGGCGCCTTTGAGAATACTCATGCGCAAGTCATTGCTCATCTGAAGAACTTCATAGAGACCAAGACGACCTTTGTATCCAATATTGTCACATTGAGCACATCCTCCAGGCTCGAAAAATTTCATACCATCAATCAATCCAGGTTCGATATCTTTTGCTTCTAACTCTGATAAACGACTGATCGCTTTTTTGACAGTCATTTGGGTGGCTTCATCAATTTGAGCCGGTTTCTTACATTCATCACATAATTTTCGTACCAAGCGCTGAGCAATAATTGTATTGATAGTCGCAGTCATTAGGAATGGTGGCACTCCCATATTTAAAATACGTGTAAGCGTTTCCACTGCACTGTTCGTGTGAATAGTAGACAGTACAAGGTGACCGGTGAGGGACGCTTCAATAGCGACATCAATGGTTTCTCGATCACGAATTTCTCCGACCATCATGATGTCCGGATCTTGACGCAGCGCAGCCCTAAGTCCACGGGCAAAATCATATTCAATATCCGCATGCATCTGACTTTGATTCAAACCATCCATCTGGATTTCAACCGGATCTTCAAACGTCAAAATATTTACATCTGTTTTATTCAAAATTTGCATGGATGAGTACAGAGTAGTTGTTTTACCTGAACCGGTTGGACCACTTGTTAGAATGATTCCATTCGGTAGGGCCAATGTTTTTTTTAAATTAGCCAATCCAACGCCACTCAATCCTAAATCTTCGAGCGCAGGAATTTTTTTAGTTCGTTCTTGGACACGCATAACAACCTTTTCACCATTCACCGTTGGAAGGGTTGAAACACGCATGTCCATCTGACGTCCATCCGGTGTTGTGAGCTGAGCTCGACCATCTTGTGGTACGCGCTGCTCATCAATTTTTAGATTTGCCATGATTTTAATACGTGACACGACGGCAGGATGAATGTTGGAAGGATATTCCACCGTTGCACGAAGAACTCCATCAATGCGGTAACGAATTCGTACCGTGTTTTGAAGTGGTTCAATATGAATATCAGACGCTCCCATGTACACCGCCTGAGACAATGCACTGGTAACCATCTGAGGAATATTCCCTGCAATGATTGAATTTTGCAAAACCTTACCTTGTTCCGTCGCTTGCGATGCTGCGTTACCTTGAGTAGCGATCGCAGCCGCTTTTGCAGCTTGGGCAGCTTGCGCGGCCTGGCTAGCTGGATCAGTTGCTCCATCAGTTGCCGGAAGATTCGGAAAAAGCGGCACACCTCCATCTGTCGACCCCGCTGGGGGGGCTACTGGGGCCGCGGGCGAATTGACAGGAATTGGGGCGGTCATTAGAGGGAAGTTTTTTGGATATAGGCTTCAAGTGATAGTTGGACACTCATTTGGTCAGACTTCTCATCAGCCAACTGCAACGTAACTCCGTTGGTGGCTAATAATCGAATGCCGTTTTCCATAGATCCGGAGTTGTCTACAAACTCAAGAAACTTATAAAAGTTCTTATCAGATGTTTCCAACGAAAGGGTGACCGGCACAACACGATAGTTTTCACCGTCATTCTCAATGGCACTTCCATAACTAAGCTGACTTATAAAGAAAGGATTGTTACGGTAGTGGTTTTTGAAGGCGAAATCGTCCAATAGACGAGTGAGACTAGTGATGTCCTCTTCGTATGGAAAAATGGAAATCAATTTTTCTTCATTGCTCGCGAGTTCGTTAGTGTGAATTTTTTTTGATTTTTGGTAGTCACGGATAGATTCATTTTTAGAAACTTCTAGCTCTCCAAGAACTTGGTCAGCTTCGGCAACATGAGTTTTTAGTACATCAATTTCGACATACTTATTATAACCGTACCATCCTGTAGCCGCGAAAATAATGAGGGCCAAGAAGAGTGGAAAAAGACTAGGTTTGGTTGAATTAGCAGTCATGAATTAGTGGTTACGAGGTGTTCGGGGGATATGAATATCAGATTGAAGCATGTTGGTTTGCATGTCCTTTGAAGCATCAAAAAAGCGTGCAATCGCACTGAAAATGTTAGCGCCTAAGGGTGATGATTCATCAACAATCTCAGTGGCAGTTTCAATCAATTCATCTCCAATGGATTCAGCCATCACGTCAAAGGAATCTTCCAATTCTTCAATACTCATTTCATTGAGAGCGGCTTCGAATTCAGCCAACTGCTCAGGGGTTAGTTCTATTGTTTGAATTTCAGCGAAATCTTCTTCGGTCACAGTTGATTCTGTTTCGGCAAGCGGTTCAAGTTCAGCTAGGTCCGGCACAATCTCCTCTCCTGCTTTTTCGGTGACAGCCACAGCTTCTTCTTCGGCGTCCTCAAACGCGCCATACATTGCCGCTAGTTCAGGGAATGGAACTTCTCCATCAGAGCCTGCAATAACGGTGATGTCATCACGAGTATCTGCCTCAGTTTGAAGAGAAAAGTTCAGGCTAAAAGAAGAGGTCGCATCGCCTCCTTGGTCGTCTGATTTACTAAAAGTGCGATTAGACACATCTGCAAATACGGGTGATTTTTCTAAGTTATCGATCAGGTTAGACAACAATGTGAAGTTACGAGAGTCATCGGTCCTTGTTTCTCCTCGGATTGAAATCGTACGATCCGAAGCATTGACGGCAAGATTGGAATAATCAATGTTGCTTTGAATGTTGGTTCCGTAGAGAGGATCAACTTTCTTAGTGACGCGATCCAGCTCAAGGATAACCTTTGGCCAATGAACACGACTGTTTTTAATATTAAGAATAGTAGAGAATAGATTTTTGTTGGTTTGTGTCGCTTTATTGAAAAGAGACTCGATCACATCTGGAGTGAGCTGTTCGTTGAGATTGAGGGCAACCAGTTCTCGGCGAAAGGCCTTATCATCAGCAATAGCTTGCGCACTACTGAAGTTGGCTCTCTCAAACTGAGCGCTTTCGTCATCATCTTGATGGGCAATCGCTAGTTTTTCATCTCTAATTCTTTCTTTGAGAAGTTGGACGTATTTGGCTTCAAGCTCATCGATATTGTATCGCCCTGATGTCGCAAGAAAGCGAGGATAGAGAGGGTTGGACACAAGATCTTTGGTGGTTTGAAGTGATTTTTTTATCTGTTGTTGAAGTTCTCCCAAATCCTGTGTGAGATCTTCTCGAGTGTTATTGGCAGTGTATTCAGATTGATATTGCGCCCATTTCAGAAGGAATGAGTCGGCTTTTCCTACAAAATCATCCAAGGCAAACTTAGCCATGAGTAAGTTGTAGAGATTGATTTCTGTTTGTTCTGATTCAAAGGATGACTCGAAGGAGGCCAGCGTCTGTGTCGGGTTTTTGCTGAGAACCTCAAAAGAATTGTTGAACTGAGCATAGACATATCCATAGACTAAAACTCCGACAACAAGAGAAATTTTAAGTAGCAATCCACCCAGGTTAAATCGATTAGCCCCGACATTTAGGCCGGTACTGGTTTTGGGTTTTGGTCCAAGTATTTTGGTCTGTTTGGCATCTTCCGTTGAAACCACCGAATCCACCATTCCAGAGCTAGTGCCTGGCATTGAACTTGGAGCATCTTGGAAAAGATCTGGCGTTGGAATTTCAGGATCCGACGTCATTGGAGTGATTGAAACTTGATTCAAATCCGGAGTCACTGTTGCAGCTACCGGGGGTGGAGGCGTCGTTTGGTTTTGGCTTTCGTTGGCCGAAACATCTGAGGGCCCTGAAAGATCCGGAAACATCGGTTCATTAACCATGCGGTTTGTTTTTATTTTTAAATCTATATATTCTAGCAAATTTTCGAGGAAATTGCAATGGCCTGCATACTAAAAGCCGAATGATCCATAACAGATCACCCGACTTTTGACGCACAATAACGTTTCTAAACTAGACCAACTCAACGGTAGCACCAGCTTCTTCGAGTTGTTTTTTGAAAGCTTCAGCTTCCTCAGTCTTAACACCAGCTTTGATAACTTTAGGAGCTGCGTCCACCAATTCTTTGGCTTCTTTAAGTCCTACTTGAGTGATTTCTCGAACAACTTTGATGACGGCAATTTTTTGTCCGCCAGCTTCTTTAAGTTCGATGTCGTACTCACTCTTAGCTTCAGCTTCTTCTCCACCACCAGCAGCGGCAGGAGCAGCAGCAGCTACAGGAGCAGCAGCACTAACACCAAATTTGTCTTCCATCGCTTTCACAAGATTAGCGAGGTCTAGGACAGAAAGAGATGAGACCATCTCAAGAACTTTTTCTGCGTCTTTGCTGAGATCAACTTTTTCAGTAGTTTCGTCAGTCATGATAAGGGGGTTAAAAAAAAATGAATTTATAAATAATAAGTGAATGAACTAAGCTGCTCCTTCAGCAGGAGCTTCTTCGACAGCTGCTGCCTCTTCAGCAGGAGCTTCTTCGACGGCGGCTGCCTCTTCAGCAGGAGCTTTTTCGACGGCGACTACTTCTTCAGCAGGAGCTTTTTCGACGGCGACTACTTCTTCAGCAGGAGCTTCTTCGACGGCGACTACTTCTTCAGCAGGAGCTTCTTCGACAGGGGCGGCTTCGCCTCCTTCAATTTTCTGGTCTTTGTAAGCATCAACGACACGAACAAATCCAGAGACAAGTGCATTTCCAATACCAACAAATCCAGAGAGTGGAGCCATGACGGATCCCATGAATTTGGCGAGAAGTTCGTCGCGAGATGGAATTTGAGAAAGCGTGTTAACCATTGCGGCATCGATCACTTTTCCTTCCATGATTCCTCCTTTGAGAGAGAGACCTTGGAATTTCTTAGCAAATTCTGCCATTTTTTGGGCAGCAATGATTTCGTCATCGAAACCAAACGCCACACCAATCGGACCCTCCATGACATCATTAGTGAGGTCATAGCCTTGCTCTTTGGCAGCAAGTTTGATCAATGTTTTCTTTGCGACCTTGTATTCGACTCCGGCTTCGCGGAGACCTCGGCGCAAGGTTTGGGCATCTTCCACGGAAAGTCCGGAGAATTCAGAGAACACCACTCCTTGTGCACGACTGAATTGATCTTTCAGTCCTGCGAGGATGTCATCTTTCTGCCCTTTAGTAACGGCCATAATGAGAGAGAGTTAAAAAAATACTCGAGCTAAGACTCGAGTAGCACGCCCTTTCGGGTTCTCAATGATTGAGTTGTGCGCCTCGGCGGGTCTTATCAATCCCTGTAAAGGAATGTTGCCTGCTGTCTTGAGCACGACTATTTTAGCGGAAAAGGAGGAGAAGTCAAGAAAATCTCGTATATGAATTTGTGCGTGTATACACTTTTTGCCTCAATTTATCGCTTGCCTAGGTCCGTTAGCTCGAAAAGAGACACTTTGAATAGAATCACAAAAATAGAAGCGGTCTCATTAACATCTAATTCTCTAACACTCTTTTGATAGCGGCGGCCAGGGCAGCCTGTACCTCTTCGGGCATTCTATCCCCGTGTAGATCAAGTGCCTTCTGTGAAGCATGAGCATTTTGAGTCACACCTTTGCCGTCTGCATGGTCCTTAAGAAGTATTTGAGCCTGCATTGCACCACGACCGGCAGGGTCAGCTTGAATAAAATCACCGATAGCTTTATCTACTGCTTCCTGGTCAGCGGGTATGGGTGTCGTTTGAGCCTCGAATTCTCCATGAGCCATATAATTGAGATTAAATTAATAAGCTATTTTATTATAAACTAATCACAGGGATTTGTAAAGCTATGTCTCGAATCTATTCAACAGTGGCCTGATTTACGGGCTTTATGCTACTATGCCGGCACTATGCACACCATTGAACGTGTTCGACGCTTCCTTGTAGAAGCGGAACAATCTAAAAAAAGTCCACTCATCGTGATCTTGGGGCCAACAGCCTCGGGGAAAACCGCGTTCAGTCTTCGGCTGGCCTTGGAGGTGGATGGAGAGATTATTTCAGCGGATTCACGTCAGATTTACAGGGGTATGGATATTGGGACCGATAAGATTTCGGCTGCCATTCAATCTAAGATTCCGCATCATATGCTCGATCTGAGAGATCCGGATCAACCTTATAGTTTGGCTGATTTTCAACGAGAAACCAAACGCATCATTCAAGATATTCATCGACGAAAAAAGATCCCACTATTAGTGGGGGGGACCGGGTTGTACATCAGTTCAATCGTTCAAAATTACCAATTGCCAGACGCACCGCCAGACCCTGCGATTCGTGCAGAATTGGAGGCAGAACTAGAAAAGGAAGGAGCAGCGCATGTTCATAAAATGCTTCAAGATTTGGACCCGCTCGCGGCCAGTAAAATTCATCCTAATAATCATCGTTATATGATTCGGGCACTTGAAATCAACCTGTCCACAAAGAAAAATGTAGAAGAACAAAAACGTCGAGGAGAATGTCCGTACGAAGTATTTCAAATCGGAATCGACTGGAACAGTGAACGCCTTTTTGATCGCATAAATGGAAGAGTAGAAGAGCAACGCACGTCCGGTTTGATAGAAGAAACACAGGCTTTATACGAACATTTCGACAAAAAATTACCGTCCATGACAGGGTTGGGGTACAAACAAATCATTCAATACCTTGATGGAGATCTTACCTTAGATGAGGCACTTGAATTGCTTAAAAAAGAAACGCGTGACTACGCTCGTCGTCAACGAACTTGGTTTAAAAGGGATAACTCTATTTTCTGGGTAGACGGAGAGGAATTGGCAGAAGAACTCGCCCCCAAACTCAAAAGCGAATGATGCAATCCTTTAAAAAACTGGTTGAAATCGCACGACAACTTCGTGGTCCAGAAGGTTGTCCATGGGATCAGTCCAAAACGCTTGAGGAGTTACAAAAAGATTTCATGGAAGAGGCGGACGAAGTAAAGCAAGCGCTCGAAAAGAATGATTGGAAGAATTTGAGAGAAGAATTGGGAGACGTGTTATTCAATATGGTACTCATGACCGTGATTGCAGAGGAACAAGGACTGTTCACTATGAAAGATGTATTGGAAGACATTCAGAAAAAAATAGTGAGCCGTCACACCTGGGTGTTTGGTGACGACAAGGCATCTACACCTGGAGAAGCGATCGCTCTGTGGCAGAAAAACAAGGAAAAGGAAAGGAAAAAATAACCCGACTCCATGTCATTATTAGGTCATCAATGGAAAAGAAAGGATAAGGATTTAGCTGATTTAATAGTCACGCAGTTGGATGGAGCCGGCGTGAAGTTTCACGATCCTTTTAAGTTTAAGGATATGCAGCGGGCGGTGGAACGATTAGAAAAAGCTATCCAAACCCAGGAGCGAGTTCTTATTTTCGGAGATTATGATGTGGACGGTATCAGCGGGACCGCTTTGTTGGTGCACGCACTCCGCGAGTTAGGAGTGAATGTTTCCTATCGGCTGCCCACACGGCAAGATGGTTATGGAATCAATCCTAAGTGGATCGATGAGTTTGCAACCCTGGACATTGGAGTGCTCATCACCGTGGATTGTGGGATTTCCAATGCCAATGAAATAGACCTCGCCACTCAAAAAGGCATCGACGTCATCATCACAGATCACCATACCATTCCTGAACGCATGCCGGACGCCTATGCAATCTTGCATCCTCATCTTCCCGGAGACACCTATCCTTTTCATGAACTGTCTGGCTCCGCGGTGGCTTATAAGTTGGCAGTTGGACTCATGCAGCACATCAACGGAGTGGCGGCCGGAGAATTATGGAGAGACAAGTTGGCAGATTTAGCGAGTTTGGGAACGGTGGCAGATTGTGTTTCCTTAGTCGGTGAAAATCGTTGGATTGTGAAGAAAGGATTGGATCAAATGAAAAAGACCGATTGGAAAGGCTTAGAAATACTCTTAGCAAAAGCGGGAGTGGATCAGATTCAGGGCCATGACAGTGATGTGATTGGATTTCGGATTGGGCCACGCATCAATGCGGCCGGGCGATTGGAAACACCGTACTATTCACTTCAGTTATTATTGAATGAAAATGGGCAAGCGAATAGCTTGGCTGATAAATTAGAAACTTTGAATGGACTACGCCGTACCATGGTGGAAGAAGCCATGATTCAAGCTCACGAACAACTGGAGGCTCGGCTAGAAGATAAGGTTTTAGTGGCATGGAGTGAGGAATGGCCAGCCGGCATCATCGGGTTGATTGCTGCTCGGATTTCTGAAAAGTATCACCGTCCTGCCATTATTTTGGAAGATCGGGGAGACAGGCTGGTTGCCTCTTGTAGGAGCCCTCAATATTTCAATGTAGTGGAGACACTGACGGCGTGCAAAGACCACCTTTTGACATTTGGCGGACACGCAGCCGCCGCTGGATTTACCGTAGAAAAAGACAAATTCGAGGCATTCAAGGACGCACTATACGCACATACAGACAATCAGATGGAGGGCCTCAATTCGACGCCCATACTCAACATCGATTACACCATTGGATTGAATGATCTTACGTACGATCTGGCACATTCATTGAGTCGCCTTGAACCATTTGGCCAGGGCAATATTCGTCCTCGTTTTCTAGTTGAAAATATCAGCCCAACCGCCTTGCAAACCGTGGGGCAGGAGCATCGGCACCTTCGATTTCAAGTTCAGGATGGTCCTCGTCGATTCTCAGCCATTGCCTTTAGATTTGGAGAGCATCACGCAACACTTCAAGCGGCGATTTTTGAAAATAAAAAAGGATTGGATGTGGTTTTTGAACTTGAGCGAAATGTCTGGCGCGGCCAAGAACGGTTACAACTAAAAGTCGTGGACATTGGGGTGGCCTAGTAGGTTTTTTCAACCTTAAATATGTTTTAATTTAACAGGTTTGAGTCTTGGGCTATCTCCTTGTCCCAGGACAAGATTTTCTGGGTCAATCAATATGTCAAGCGGCGGCACGGTGGGCTATTTCGGGGTTAGTGCTTGACTTTTTCCGCAAAGATGCTATAAATATATACTTAACTTCTTTTAATGTCTCGTCCTTCTCTTCGTCGATTCGTTCCTTTGGCAGTAGCTGCTGTTATTGGTTTTGCGTTGGTCCCGGATTGTGATCCAACGGAGGCTCCGGCACCGTCCGTGAAAGCTTCATTAACTTCTCCTGGAAATCCTCCGAAACCTTCGAGAGAGGTAGGCAAGAGGAAGCGACTGGTCAGTTCTCGGACGAGGAGAGTGTTATCGACAGTTGAGGATACCGTGGTGGTCCCGGTCGATGATAATGGGGACATTCCGATGGATTTTTCAGCAATGAAAGCCGTGCAACAGTGTGTAGAAAATGATCTAGCGCTTCGTTGTTTTGAGGATCTTGAAGGAGATCTGGCTTGTTTCCGAGAGGATGGAACCCCACCGATGATTCGAGTGGTTCATGAATTCCCCCCAGAAATAGAAGGCGTTGTGTATCGAATGGACTATTCTAAATCAAGGTCAGGCGGAGATACGTTTGTTGATTTTGAGGTTGAAATGGATGATCCTGTTATCGCAGGTCAAGATTTATCAGCGCTTTGCCGTGGGATAAGGAATCGTATTTATGGGGGGAGAGATGGTGAGGCAGAAGTGGCTGATATGGAAGAAATTGAGGACCTCAACCATCAGCTGGATAGTGGGGATGACGTGCTTGGAGATTTGAATGGGCTAGCGCTGAATTCGACTAATATTGGTGGAGGTTTCACTAAAGTCGACCTAGCATCTCTTGGAATTCCAGGCTTTACAGGCGGAATTATTACCATCGACGAAGAGAGTTCAAGTGTTGTTTTCTACACAGTATCAACTCTTATGAATCCCGTTTCTATCGTTGTATCGGGGACGGATGTAGAGACTGTGCTAGAAAAGGCGGAGGCTCATTACCTCGAGCTGATTACAGTACCTGAATAGAAGAAGGATTGACAAAGCAAGTAAATTCCGCCATAATCCATTCTTCAGCTATGCCTAGGCAGGTTGACCAATAGGGATAAGTATTCTATAATAATAGGATTACCAAGTCAAAAATGAACCATACGATCGAAGATCAAATCATCAAACAACTCCTCCGGAGCAATCATATTTTGATTTTGCCCTCAGCTCCAGCAGATGGAGATTCACTGGGGAGTGCGCTGTCGTTGTACAAGATTTTGAAAAAAATCGGGAAAAAAGCGACGGTGATTTCTTCAGAAGCGGTGCCCAAAGATTTGAAGTTTCTTCCCATGATCGAGAAGATTGGAGGAGAGTTTAATGAAGGCGGTGAATTCATCATTACAGTAGATGCGGACGTTAAGGATGTGCGTCATGAGATCACGCCTGGTAAGGTCAATCTCGTTCTCACTCCTGCAATAGGTCAAAATATAAGCAGTGAACATGTGTCTTTCGGAAGAGGGACGGACGATTACGATGTGATTGTGACAGTTGATACCGGTGATCTAGTTCAATTGGGGAAATTCCGAGATGAAAACATGGATCTATTTCATAGGCTGCCTTTACTCAACATTGATCACCATGCTTCCAATGGCGAATTTGGAACCATTAACCATATTGATATCACTGCATCGGCCACCACTCAAATGTTGGTTCCGATCATTCAGAAATTAGAACAGGAAACAGGAATAGAACTCATGGATCCAGATATTGCTACATTGCTTTTGGCTGGAATCATCACCGATACAGGAAGTTTTCAGCATTCCAATACCACGCCCAAAGCGTTCAGTGTGGCTGCTCAGCTCCTTGATTGGGGAGCACGTCAGCAGGAAATTATCAAACATGTTTATAAGACAAAAAGTCTAGCCACCCTTAGATTATGGGGACAGGTTTTGTCTAAGATTAAATTTGCAAAAGAGTACCGATTTGTATGGTCAACCGTGTCACAAAAAGATCTCGAGGAGACCGGAGCAGACATGGAAGACACCGGTGCCATTATTGATGAGCTGCTCAACAATGCCCCTGGCGCTGAAGTCGTGGCTCTGCTCAAAGAAAAAGACGGAGTGATCTCTTGCAGTCTTCGCACTACCACTAACGAAGTAGATGCCAGTCGATTAGCTGGGCTATTTGGAGGTGGCGGTCATGTTCGCGCCGCAGGATGCCGCATCAAAGAAATGAGTTTCGACGAGGGAACGACACTTTTTATTAATACTGTGCTAGAAGAACAAGCAAGACGACTGAATCTTCCTTTACCTCACAGCGTCAAAGAAATGCACGAACCCACAAACGGAATCAAAATCACTGATTCGAAAGGGAACGGGGAGTTTTATAGATTTAATTAGCCGAGCTTTTCCAAAATCTCTTCTGAGATATCAAAGTTACCGGCCACACCAGTGACATCTTCGTCATCGTCAAGTGCATCCATGAGCTTGATAAGCTTATTTGCAGTGGATTCATCATCGACCTTTACTTGTTCTTTAGCGATGTAGTCAACTGTGGCATTTTCGATCTCAAATCCGGCCGCAATCAGGGCATCTCTCACCGTTCCAAGATCAGCAAAGGCGGTTGTGACCGTCATCATGTCGCCATCAGCTTCCATGTCTTCGGCTCCGGCCTCAATGACAGCCATCTCAATCTCTTCCATATCTCGACCCTCAATGTTCATCATGATGATTCCTTTTTGCTCAAACATCCAGGCAACACAGCCATCTGCTCCTAGTTTCCCCCCATTTTTACTGAAACAATGACGAACACTTGGAAGGGTTCGATTTTTATTGTCAGTAATGGCTTTTACCAGAATAGCGGCACCTCCAGGTCCATAACCTTCATAAGAAGTTTCTGCGAGGATGGCTCCATCTTTTAAATCACCGGTTCCTTTCTTAATGGCACGGTCAATATTTGAATTCGGAGTGTTATCCATTTTAGCACGATCAATGGCCGCACGTAGAGATGGATTCATCTCAGGATCCCCTCCGCTTTGAGCGGCTAAGCTAATCATTTTGGCATGTTGAGTGAAAACCTTACCGCGCTTGGCATCGGCGGCGCCTTTTTTGTGTTTGATAGAATGCCATTTACTGTGTCCAGACATAAGGAAGTACGTTAGCGACTAAAACGTGACCATTATAACGAGCAGGCCAAAACCGAGCAAGGAGATTGTCTGTGGGGTGGAAATATGTTATAATATATTGATTAAATTCTACCTAAATGAAACCACATCGTCTCATCTACCGTAATGCCTTTGAAGGAGGAGGGCCTAGGCCTAAGAGTGAAGCTCTTAAATCTGAATCTAAAGAAGTGACACAAGACAGATTGGAGTTATTGGCATTGTCTGAACGAGTAGAAGCCGGGCCACAACCATCTAAAAGTTTTGATAAGATCAAAGAAGTAGAACTGCAGGATGTCCTTGAAACACAAGACGCCATTCGAGCCGCTTATGCATACATCCAAACAAATATTAAGAAGCCTCTAGAAGATGAAATAGCCGCTATTAATGTCAAAATTCGAGCTGAGCGAACTCAAGAAAAACGGACTGAACTTGTTAATCAACGATACTATCCAAAAAGTGGGCTGAAGACTCTAGAGAAATTGATTGCCAATCCTATTCCTGAAAACAAATTGCTAGCCTTAGTAGCCAAGGAAAGTCGATTCAAAGCAGATGCAAAATCAGGATCAGGGGCACAGGGACTTTTTCAGATAATGGGTTCGGCAAAAAATGAAGCCAAAGACTATTTCAATTACACAGCTGAGGATGTTAATGATCCGACGCAGAACGCTATATTGGGGATTTTGTATTTGGGAAGATGCCGCTATCACTATGCAGAGAAAATCGCACCTGAATTAGAGGAAAAAGAGCAAGATGATCTATCGAACGCGATCTACAATGCCGGGCCAAGGATCGTTAAAAAATTATGGAGGATGATAGAACCAACCAGTTACAGTGATTTTGAACAGCAGTTATCTAAGGCACTATGCGAACAATTAGGGGCAGATGATTCAAACAAACTTGTGGTAGAGAAGTCGTATGGAGTTCGATACATCGAATATGGGGGAATTCGTGCCTATCTAGATGCAAGCTCAGAAGAATTAAAGCAAACTTTCGAATGGAAAGGAGAAAAAGTCGAAGGAATAAGCGTTGTGAAGGTTGGAGAAATGCTTTCGTACGCTCAAATAATCAGCCACATGGAAAATCTAGAGGCGCCGGAACCATTATATGGACCACCCGCTAGCAGCACGCTTTGACAGCATCTGCTACCGCAAGTGCCACCTTTTCATCGAATGGAGAGGGAATGATATTCTCCGCCGTTGGATGCGGAATAAGCTCGGCCAGTGCGTGTGCCGCGGCAAGGTGCATTTTTGGAGTGATACTATGGGCGCGGCCGTCAAAGACGCCGCGGAATAAGCCAGGAAATGCCAGCACATTATTAATTTGATTTGGGAAATCACTACGTCCCGTGGCCACCACGGCCGCGCCCCCTTCCTTTGCCTCATTCGGCATAATTTCAGGGGTAGGATTGGCCATCGCAAAAACGATGGCATTGTCTGACATCGATTCAACCATAGCTTTTGTAACAATTCCGGGAGCTGAGACACCAATGAAGACATCGGCGCCTTCCATGAGTTCAGTCAGTGTGCCTGAACAGGCTTGAGGATTGGTTCGGTCTGCTAGTGCCATTTTAGAAAGGTCCATACGTGGGCGGCCGGGGACGAGAGCCCCGTTCCGGTCACAGACAATCACATTCTGAGCTCCAGCTCGCATCAATAAGTCAGCGGTGGCGCTTCCGGCCGCCCCCGCCCCACTCATAACAATGCGAACCTTGGGAAGTTCTTTATTTACCACTTTCAATGCATTGAGTAATCCAGCCAAAGCCACAATAGCCGTGCCATATTGATCGTCATGAAACACGGGAATATCTAGCCGCTCTTTTAGTTTTTGTTCTACTTCAAAACAGAGGGGAGCCGCAATATCTTCTAGATTGATTCCACCAAATCCACAGGAAATTTTGACCACCGTTTCGACAAGTTCATCCGCATCTTGTGTGTCCACACAAATCGGGATTGCATCCACATTGGCGAATTTCTTAAACAGCAAACATTTTCCTTCCATCACCGGCAATCCGGCTAAGGCTCCAATATTTCCTAACCCAAGAACTGCGGAGCCATTTGTGACCACAGCAACCGTATTTCCCTTCATGGTTAGGTCGTAAGCGGCATCAGGGTCTTTTGCGATACGTCGGCAAGGTTCAGCTACCCCGGGGGTGTAGGCCAAACTTAAGTCTTCTTTGGTTTCAAGTGGTACTTTTGCCACGATTCCAAGTTTACCTCCATGCGTTTGATGCAGGCCAAGGGAGTCGCTAAAGAAATTATCAGACATAAATTAGAGTGATGGGGGAAGCTCAGTTGGTGGTGACACCACAGGAAGTTCCGTTGGCCCATTCGAATAAGGTTGGGCAACTTCGACCTCTGCTGTTTTTATCGTCCTTTCAGTGTACTCACTTTTTTCTGAGCCTGAGTCAGCAGAAGAACACCCTAACATAAACACCATCATCCCTCCAAGTAAAATAGCCAATAGTGGTTTCATAATGAAAAAAAATTAAAAAGCGGTGGTCTCACCTGTCTCAATATCCAAGATTACATCAAATGAACGCTCATATTTCAAGGTTACATCTGCCCATGCTGAGTAAAAGTAGTCCACCGGTCCGGTGCCCACTCCAATCGTGTCCGTCTCGATGAGAGTACGATCTTCAAATAACTCTAGGGTTGTCTGGCCTTGTCCATCTTTTTGAATTTTGGTCCGTGCTTCTGCTACAGCTTCTTCGGGGATAGCCTCAGGTTCTTCAGGAGGAAGTGGCTCAGAATAGCGAACGCTGGACTGAACTTCGCGTACCAAGGTTCCCAGCTGCTCAGCCAATCGTCCCTTCCCATAGGTGCCTTGAACAATCAGAAATCCATCTGGAAAATCCACCACAATGTCTCGCATGAATTCATAGTCTCCTTCGTAGTCAAGCAGCAGCGCCTGATAATCGTCGGCAGCCACCGTATTGGTCTGTTGAATATCTCCATAGGCTCCTAATCCTTCACGTACCTGATCGAAATAGGTTGGAGTCCCCAGTTCTTCTTCATTCGAGTCCCAAAATATGGAAACCACCGCCGAATGCGGAGTGGTTCGACCCCATCCTTTTTGATTATAAAAATCATCTTGATACCACGCTACCAATTCACCATTAGTGCCGGTAATTAATTTCCAGCCAAACGGAATTTGGAATCCCACGTTGGCATTTGGATGCTGATAAAACGCCCAATTGAGGGCGAGAGGAAAGGCTGTTTTTTCAAACTCCTCCACATAGGAAAATCGATACATGATCTCTGTTAAGTCTCCTCTCATGACCTCCCATTCCGGATGAAAATATCCGTCTGCATTGATGGAAATAAGATTCTTGCCTTTGGCATCACTCACATATGAAGCAAACCAATCAGCCGCATTCACATCAGGGTAAGGAGAACGAGTAACCTCTTCGGGATCAACTCCATTCGATAAATAAATCATCTTGAGCATTTCTGCCCAGTTTACAGTTCGTTCCGGTCGAAAAGTGCCGTCTGGATATCCACTCACAATGCCCATCTCAAGAGCCTTCTCAACATAGGAATAAAACCACTGATCCGGCTTTACATCAGGAAATAAGGCTTCAGCTTCGGGTGCCACATTTTCTTCAACCACGACATCGCTTGCCAATAAAATTATCTTAAGCGCTTCCGCCCGATTTACCTGCCATTCCGGATGAAATGTTCCGTCTTCATAGCCTTTAATCACGCCGCGCCCTTCCATCCACTGAATGGCTGTGTAGTTTTCATGGACTGATTCTACGTCTGTAAATGCAGCCGAACTCACCATAGGAGCCCACAAAAGTCCGATAAACAACAATGATAAATTGTCTCGCAATCTCATGTGCGTTTTTTTGATTTAAATAAAAAAAAGTAAGTACCAATAGCAAGTAAACCTAGGCTCACGTATTGCGAAATCGTGAGTCCAAAAAATCGTGGATCCGACAGTCCCAAAGGTAGATCACTCGCTCGAGTAAAATCCAGTAAAAATCGTGATACGCCGTACCAGACGAAAAACGCCATGGTCATTTCACCGCGACGCGATAGCTTTTTTCGTAAATTCCACAGTACTAAAAACATCACCAGTCCATTGAGGGCCAAATAAAGCGAAGGTTCATGTCGGAGTACGGTAGTACCGGACATAACTGCACCCCAAAACCAGTCATGTTGCATCGGCGCACCAATATGATCTCCGATTGAGTAACATCCGAGGCGACCAAAGAAAATTCCAATTGCAAATCCGGGGGTGAATGAATCAGTCATATCTACAAAAGATATTTTCTTAGCGCGCGTGTAAACCCACATCGCAACCATGGCTGCAAAAATTCC
Organism: uncultured Candidatus Peribacteria bacterium; assembly: GCA_964491515.1. Lineage (GTDB taxonomy): Bacteria > Patescibacteriota > Gracilibacteria > UBA1369 > UBA12473 > CAZBGQ01. Next base: position 48,578 of record CAZBGQ010000007.1, on the reverse strand, counting down.
TCCATAAAAAACCAATCCTCCTTCCCAAATTTTGAACACATCTAAAGGGTGAGCGAGGAAATCTTTCCAAAACAATAGTACATACATTAGGCGTGAGCCCAGAATGGAGGTGATTAAAATCCACAGAAACACATTAAGAACAGAGTCTGACTTGATCTTCTTACGTTCCGCTTCTTTAATCGCAACAAATAGTCCTACTAACATTCCAAGTGCCACCATTAAACCCCACGCTTGAAGGGTGATGGGTCCCAAAGGAATGTCCGTGATCTTGGTGAACGGGAGAGGCATGAATTTATTTTAGCACTTCCGGCAGCTCACATCCAGCTGCTTCCCCGAGGGTGGCGAAGGTCTGAGCTCCAGCTCCAATGACTGTGCGGCCTTTTTTCCAAGTTGGATAACCCTCAATTTTTTGGTTTCGACAGAGTTGCGTATTGAAATCACAGTTAACATAATCAATGTTTTTGAAAGCAGCCTCAAACATTCGTTTCTGTTCTTGGCAGGTGGGACACCAATCGGTTCCGTACATGGTGACATCATTGTCATTTAAGCATTGAGCAAACGCCCCATAAGGATGATTATCCGCCGCGCCTCCAAATAGCCCCGAATTCCATACCACGATCAAACCAACAGCAAGAATAGCGGTTCCTCCAATCATTGCCACTCGCTTACGAAAATTTGACTGAGAATTCTTGGCAGCTTTTTCAGCCCGTTCTTTTTTTCGTCGCGCTATTTTTTCGCGTCGCTTTTGTTCGTTGGCGGAGGCCATAGGAGTGAGAATTAGTCGTATAAGAGTTCACCGGGAGAGTAGGTGTCGAGATTTTCTTCTCCAATAAGCTTGATGACTTCATCCACCACATCATCCATCTGAATATGTCGTTGCTGCCCTTTAGCCATATTACGGATAATGATGGTTCCATCTCGTACTTCTGTGATCCCAAGAATAAGAGTGTAGGGAACGTTAAATTTATCAGCCAACTTAAGCTGGGCTTTCATGCTTCCTTTCCCGAGAGCTCCGACACTTTTGATGCCATTGTCACGAAGGTCCCATAATAGTTTAAGGCATTTTTGCTTGGCTTCGTCTCCGAGCTGCGCGACAAAAACGTGTAGATTATCTTTAGAGGGAACCATGATTTTTTCCCGTTTCATGTGGTAGATAATGCGTTCCATCCCAAACGCTGCTCCCACCGCGGGAGTAGGCTGGCCTCCCATAATTTCCATGAGTCCATCGTAACGTCCACCACCACCAATTGCATTCTGCGCACCGCGCGAAGCATCCCAGAATTCAAACACGGTACGAGTGTAGTAATCCAGTCCACGCACCAGTTGTTCATTTTTTACATATTTCAAATCCAGCTCATCAAGGTAAGAGAGGAATTTGGCATCATACTCCTTACATTCTTTGCAGAGGAACATACTGAGTTTCGGGGCCAGTTGCGCCAAGATTTGGCAATCTTCTTCTTTACAGTCTAGTAGCCGAAGTGGTTTTTTGTCTAAGCGTCCCACGCACGGTTCACAGAGAGAACGTTCTTTACCAACATAGTAGTTTTGAAGGTCGGTCACGTACTTACCACGACAGGTTTGGCAACCAATGGTGTTCACCTGAATCGCAAACAGCGTAGAAATCCCCAAGTCCTCCAAGATTTTATTTGAAAGCAGCACAATTTGCGCATCCAAGGCAGGATCAGACTCCCCAATTATTTCAAAACCAAACTGCCAAAATTGACGATAGCGACCCTTTTGAGGGCGATCATAACGGAAAAAAGGCTCAATATAGTAGAGCTCAACAGGTTGCGGAAGCTCTTTCATCCCATGTTCAATATACGCACGCACCACGCCGGCCGTGCCTTCAGGTCGTAACGTTAAACTACGGTCTCCTTTATCCTGGAAGGTGTACATTTCTTTAGAAACAATGTCCGTTTCATCTCCAATTCCACGCTGGAACACGTCAGTTGCTTCGAAAACCGGGGTCGTAATTCGTCGGAATCCACTCTGCCTACATCGATGGCGTACCACTTTTTTGATGAATGTATAATAGAGCTGCTGGTCAGGCAAGACGTCAAAAACCCCTAGAGGAGTTTGCAGTTTGCGTGGCTTCTGTTTTTTGGGCTCCTCCGCATCGGTGGCCATAGTTCTAACAGGTTAAATTGTGAATCGCAACTTTTACTATACAGGTTTCTCGAAAAGAAACAAGGAACCTGAACCTGGAAGAGGGTGGTCTTCGGGGTAAGTACTTGACAAAATAGAAAATATAGTCCAATGTCGTGATAAGTACATAGTTCACCATCATCACATATGGAAGTTAGAGGAGAAAAAGCAAATACGAACCCAGAAGTTCGTCTATCTAAAAAGTTGGTTCCTGCATTGAGTGCTTACTTAGATTCATTCACATCTGCGGATCAGGTTCAGGATTTCATCAGTATGGTGAATTGGCCTGAAGTACTTCAATCTGTAATGCCTGCAATAGCTGCAATGACTGATTTTGATGCTCAAAAAAACGCGATTGTTGAGACGATTAGGCAGTACTGGGAAACGTTGGAAGTAAGGGACATCGTAATGAACCTAGCTCAATTCGGACCAGAGCTTGAAACATACTTCAAGGCAGTTGCAATGGATCGGCCCATAAAAATCATGCCCTCACCTCCAGATGTAAGTGGAGCTCAGAGTGCTGTTCAAGAAAGAGTAGCTGGCGCAACTAAAGGGACTGAAGCCATCTCTGTTCTTTCTGGAAGCGAAATAACCCAAGCCACCCACATTATTGATCAATTTGTAACTAGGATGGTAGCACAAGCTCCAGAGCCACAGGGCATTCAGGCTTTTGCTGAAAAAAAATTGGCAGCATGCGAAGTCTTGCTGGCTAGGCCCGCGGAAATGATACGACCCGATTTTAATGGATTCAGAGATGAAGATGCCACTAGAAGGGAGTATTTCATTCAAATTACAGAGCTAGCGGATCCACTCGTTTTTCGTGGTCTAGGGCTTGGGCAGAGAATTGAAACCATTCGGAAAAACATGGAATACCTTAGAATGCTGATAAAATCACTTGATTCAGCCATAAAGTTAAAAGGGAAGATGAAGGCTCTTCTAGAAGAAGATCCTGAACCCAGAGCTGGTCCCAAAGCTAAACCAGAAGGGGAATATCCAAATATATCAGTTCGTGCCAGGGAACTCCTCTTGTCAGAGTTAGACTGTGCGTCTCGACCAGAGATGAAAGATCTTTCACGGGACGCGCTTTCAAAAGGAGAAGATTTTGACGCTTTTTGGGATCGAGTGAGTAGCCCTAAGAGGGATGCCATTCGCCAGGTTCTCACTACGGGAGATGCCACAGCTATTGTGGCTGCAAATTTTAGAACGATTGGATTTGGGCCTTGGTACATACTTATTCTAAGTGTTTGGAATTCTGAAAGTGCAAAAGGAAAGGCAGATATATTGTCTATCTCACAAGCGCATTTGCTAGAGTCAAAGAAAATTGCAAAAGCGGTATGGGATGAAGAAGTAGCTCGCAAACAGGAAAGAGAACAGCAGCAGAGAGAAGCAGAAGCACGTCGCAGAAGATCAGAGGAAGATGTTAGGAGAGCTGAAGAAAGAGCTCAAGAGGGTAGCCCTGATGCTGCAAGAATTCTGAGGGAGTGGGAGGAAATGAGAGATGAGGCACTAAGGAAAATGGGAGCAGCAACAAAACAAAAACCTATTGAAGAAACTCGAGGAGAATTTCGAGGAGACAAGTTATCCCCGCTGTTAGAAAGAGAATATGCCGCCCTTAATCATGAGGGGATGATCGAAGCGGCAGTTGAGGCCGGGCAAGGTCAAGCGGCGTTTATTGACGGTTTATTAAAAGGGAAAATAGACATTGTGGAGGAAGCGCTTAGAACTGGGGATAGCAGCAAAATAGATGGAGATCTCGATATTCTCACGTTGAATCCTGCAATAACTAGGTTAGTAAGGTTATTTTGGGGGGAACCTATATTTAAAAATATGTACGAAGGGCTTCATCAGGTGATTTTAGAAATAAGTTTGGAGCATCTTACCAAGGTCGCGCCAGCAGCTATTAAAGAAAGATGGAAGTATTACGAAAAGAGGAAGAGAACTAGAGAACGGACAAGAAGTGCCTTCGATACAGGGTGGAAATCTCAACGCTCTAGGCCACGACGCCCTGGCTCAGCGCCTGAATCAATAGGTGCAATTAAGTCTAAGATTATTGGCTTCTTACGTCAGCAAGTGGCTCAAATGGATAAAGATGAACTGATTTCTTTTGGAGAGAATGTGTTTAATCTGGACTCTGCACAGGTAAGGAAAATGTACACCGCATTAAAGCAAAGTAATGACCAATCTGAGGAATTAGATAGGATACGGACAGGAATGCTCACTTCTTTAGTGGGAAGAATCAATAGCATTACGGACGAGGATGAGCTCGAAGCATTTTTCAGAGAAACATTCAAAGAATATATCAACTAACAACACAACCATGGTCGAAAGAGCAGCAAGTCACCCTCAACGCATATTAGAAGAAAGTGTTGGCCGAATGATGGTCAAGCTTCGCGAAACAATGCAAGTTTTGAACAAAAAAGGGGTAGGAGAGTTTATTAATAGATTTTTTGAAATGAATGCCATGAAGAGAATTGTGTTGATCGCAGCATTAGGAAATACATCAGATGAAGACCTTGATGATTTCAAAAACAGAGTAGCTAATGAGATTAGTATAGAACTTTTATCCGAAGGTCACGATGCTGAATACATTGAGGCAGCCATCATCAATCTATTTAAGGGGGAGAGCGCTCGAGCAGATCGGGATGCACTCTTAGCAGCATTCCAAGAAGAGCCTGAACCGGTTGTTGAAGAACCGACCGCACCACCACCAGAAGCTGAAGAAGCGGAGGCGGCCGAGCCAACTGATTGGGCCAAATTCTTCAATAAAGCATTAGCGCCGAGAATAGCACCTGAACCAGATGTTGAAGAAGCAGTGTTTGATGATGGGCCACAGGGTAGGCCAAGTGAAGGGATTAAAGGAGCTCTTCGTATAAGTTCTGGGCAAAGAGAATCGGTCAGAAATTCAGTCCATGGAAGTTACTATATAGAGAAGGGGGGAGTCCTTGAAGTCAGGAATGCCACGCATTGTACCTTTTATGTTGAAAATGGAGCTACTCTTATCACAAGGAATGACTCTCATTGCCAATTCTATCATGAAGCAGGGGCGACTATATCAACTAGAAATTCAGTACATCCTGAGTATTATCCTTCATCTGGAACAAGGCACTGATGGTCACTCGCTGGATCACTGATTTGCCCTAGGAAATCCTGATGAGACCATCCAATCTCAGCCAATTCAGGTTCTCCAATTTCTTCAGTTGGCTCTCCCCCACAGTGAGAAAGAGCCAGCACGCCGCCGGTCATCAACCCCCATGGAGCACTGGCCACAGCGATCATTACTGGTTTTAGCCAAGGGCGTTTTGGGGATGGAGATTCTTTCATAAATTAAATTCAGATTTCTACTAGATTCACAGAACCATAAAAAAATGGTAAAATATAGTGAAAAATTATATTTAAATTCCAGATCAATGGAAAAGTCGGGGAACTCAAATAATATTGATGAATTGAGATTTGAAAAGGGTAAAGCAACCCGTATCTCATATAATACTCAAGGAGTCCCTAGGGGTGAGTCTCTTGCTCAAGAGCGTGTATTTTTTGATGAAAAAGGCTTTGCGAACTTATTAAGCCGTCACTACCCAGAGTATGATTTTGATGGCACTGGGTGGGGAGGAGATCCTAAAAAACTCATGGTCATGTGGAGTGAATGGGCAGAGTATGGTGCCACTCCATTTACCGCATGCCTCCCACGTGAGTTTGAAAAACTAGCACCTTTTTCTCCTTATCCTGTTGTATTCATGGCTGGAACGTTGCAGGATGAATGGAGGAGCGATCATTCTTTTGATCCAAGAAAAAACGGACTAATCCCTGCATGGTTAGAGAAAATGAGTGTGGAAAAATGGGAGGCAAATAGAGAATTCATGCTCTCATACTTGACCATGTTGATTTATGGGTCAGATGCACTAATTTACAATCCCGAAAGGGCAGGAGAGTACAGCAATTTCGAGGTAGAAATCGCTCAAGCATTAGGGTTACCAACCTATGCCACAACCGATCATTCTCCTCAAGAATTACAGGGATTATTGCTGAAAAATAGTTTCCCAAATACATTCATTCCACGAGGGAGTGAAAGAACAAAAATGACAGATTTCAGATATTCAAAAGAAATCATACTTAATGCTCATATTGCCTGGAGCCAAGGTTTAAGACAGGCGCCCAATCCTTTATTATCAGATCAATTCGAAACGGTGGTAGGCGATATATTTACGAGAAGAGAAGGCAGGTTGCCTTGGCAGATCGTCGAAGAAACAGCTAGGAGAGAAGAAGGCATGGATGAGTATTTAAGATAAATCAAATCCGAATTGAGTGGAGGCTTCAACCAGTTTCCATTTTTTGTAAACATCAGGATTGGCTCTCCATTGAAAGTACCCAGCCGCCGCAATCATGGCTGCGTTGTCGGTGCAGTAACTAATTTTCTCAGGGAATCGGAGAGGCAAGCCACTCAATCGTTCTTCTGCCAAGACGCGTAAACGGAGATTGGCAGAAACTCCGCCGGCTAAGTGTACTTCACGAGCTCCGAAATCATGAGCCGCCCTCACCAACTTGGAAGTTAAAACATCACAAACTGCTTCTTGGAATGAGGCTGCTAAATCGGCTCGTCGCAAATCATCACCTTCCTCGTGCACCACACGCATGACCGCCGACTTTAATCCTGAAAAACTGAAATCATACCCTTCTTTCATTAGCGGACGTGGAAGCTCGTATCCATGGGGGTCACCTTCTTCGGCTAGTTTCGAAATTTCTGGGCCGCCCGGATAGGGAAGTCCAATCAGCCGCGCGACTTTATCAAACGCTTCTCCTGCTGCATCGTCACGTGTGGAACCGAGAGATTCAAAAGTTGCATGATCCTTCATTAGTACCAGCTCATTGTGACCGCCGGACACCGTCAGAATCACTACCGGAAATTCCACAAGATCGGTTCGATCCAACCAGTTTGCATAGATATGACCCTCAATATGATTGACTGGAATGAGCGTTTTTTTGTTCAACAATGCCAATGTGTTGGCCGCATTTGTGCCCACTAGAAGTGACGAAATCAGCCCTGGCCGTTGTGTCACCGCAATCAGGTCAATATCCTGAATCGTAAGGGGAGCCTCAGGGCTCATGGCATTCCCTCCAATTTTAAGTGATTCCTCAATAACCGGCAAAATCTTAATCACATGCTCCCTCGCAGCGACTTCCGGAACCACTCCGCCTGTTTTTCGATGAAGATCAATCTGCGAGGCAATCACATTCGACATCACTCGCAGTCCATAGTCACTCGGTCTTCCTGGGGAATCACAGGCATAAACCACAGAGGCTGATGTTTCATCACACGATGTTTCGAGTCCTAGAATTAACATACGTGGCGCATTCTACCTGGAAAAAAACTCTATTTTAAGGTAAAATTAAAAGATTTAAAAAAATAATATGGGAAGTTTAATCAAAGGACCATGGAATAATTCTCCGGAAGCGGACAATGTACCAGAAGTAGCAGAAGTAGCAGAAGAGGCATCTTTCTTACCCGAGATATTTGAGTGGGTTGAAAAAGGAAATATTTTCGAAGCATTTAAAACGCCGGAGGAAGCCTTTGAGAATCTTCTGGAAGAATTTAGAGCTGGAGATGTGGAGTTTTCTGAATTTGAACTCGCTCAGATTTTTAAAATACTACAACGTTACTACTTTAAGCACCAACAACTTGAGACATGGAGGGAACCAATCAAAACCGAAGAGGGCCATAGTAAATTCATTGATATTATTGGGAGAGGCCTGATAGATCCTGATTCTGTGACATTAGATTTAGATCATCCGGTATTCATTGGGGTTATATTCAAGGAAGAGCATGAAGCACGTGCGTACAGGAAAAAAACTTCAGAGAGAATTGATGATGTAGGTGGGTGGGGAACATTATCTAACTATACGAGCGATCCTGTCCTTGATTTAACCTGTTATTTTGGAGTGGAGGGGCAGAGGGAGCAGGACAAACAACATGAAATTCAGCACTTACTTTTCGGAAATGTGTACAACCCTAGGCTTAGAAGTTTTCCTATTGGACAACGTCCATTATTGGACCGATTTGATTCGAGGGAAGACATTGAGAATAATCTTTTTTTGAATGAATTATTGGCCTATATGAAGGCAAACGAATGGCCACTTAAAACGTATAATATTTTCAATGAATTTTTGGAGGGAGGATTTCCTGAATTGCCATTTGAGGACGTCATGATATTGAAAAGAAAGTATAGATTTCTTAAAGAAGTAATAGCCAAAGGAATTGAGGAAAAGCAACTTCAACCTCGAGATTTATGGAAACATGCTCAAGCAGCGAATTCACTGGATGATGCGCTTCGAAATCTTTTTGAGCAAATCTACACACCAGATGAGCGCGAATCACTCTACCAATCCGAAGAAATCGGGGAAACTCAACAGCAAAACAATGCTCGATTTAGGGCTCTACTGTCCGAATTTCAATTTGATGAGGAACTCGAGGACCCCATCGTTCTATACGAGAAGAGCATTGGAAATTTTTCTCCCAAGTGGAGGAAGGCATTTAAAGCAAAACCGGAGCAAGCGGGTTGGACACCGGAGCAACGTTATCAGTATTTATCTGTTGATCGAAATAAGGTAGCGGGAAAGATCAGTAAACACATACGGTTCATGAGAGAGATGAAGCCAATCGAAGCCAATGAATGGATAGAGGAAATGATAGAAAATTATCCATTCTTTGATGAACGGGTGAAGGTTCTGGAGAAATTGTCATTTGATCTTTGGGCATTGAATATTGTCGAAGGGCTTGAAGAGATAGATCTATCAATTGTATACAGGGATGGTCATTCTCAAGAGTGGCTAAAATATTTAAATGAACATCGTCTGCGGTTGATGAGAAAAACACATGATTATCTGCCATTCCAGGAGCGGCGCCAAGAATTATTGGCCCGTGTAGCTAAAATAATAAGAGAATTAGAAAGTATAATCGGAAATCAAGGAGGGGGGAGAAAGACAAATCCGTAAGCTAACCACTTATAAAATCCATGCTAAACTAGCCCCATGGAAGCTACCTCTCTTCGTATTATAAAAATCCTTCAGAATGCTGGGCATCAAGCCTATTGGGCAGGTGGTTGTGTGCGAGATATGTTGCTCAATAAGGAGCCGAAAGACTACGACATTGTCACCTCTGCCAAGCCGGATGAAATTGAGGATTTACTCGAGAAAACCATTCCTATCGGAAAAGAGTTTGGGGTAATTTTAGCCATAGAAGGCGATCACCAATTTGAAGTAGCCACGTTTAGATCCGATAGTGGTTATTCGGACGGGCGCCGGCCAGACGCAGTCGAATTCACCCATGCGGAGGAGGACGCCAAACGAAGAGATTTTACGATCAACGGACTGTTTTGTGATCCGACTTCAAAAAAAGTCTACGATTATGTGGAAGGACAAAAAGACATGGATGAACGATTGGTACGATTTATTGGTAACCCGCACGAACGTATTTTAGAGGATCATCTCAGGATTTTGCGTGCCATTAGATTTAAAAACACCCTTCAGTTTCAGTACCATCCTGACACCTATCACGCACTCACCAAGCACGCTGAATTAGCAGATAAAGTATCAGGTGAACGCATGCGGGATGAGCTTAATAAAATGCTTATGTGCGAACACGCGGAAGACGCGCTAGAAGACTTACTCGAAACCGGTATTTTAGAAAAAATTCTTCCTGAGGTGTACGCGATGAAGGGGGTAGCTCAACCTTATCAATACCATCACGAAGGTGATGTCTGGGCACATGCCAAACAGTCTCTTTCGTCGCTGTCTAAATACGCGTCGATTCAGCTTCGATGGGCCACGTTTTTACATGATGTAGGCAAGCCGGTGACATTCAAACATAAGGAAAGAATTCGATTCGATCATCACGCACAAGAAGGTGCCAAAATCACTAACAAAATCTTGAGAAGATTAGCCTTTTCTAAAAAGGACATAGACCATATTACCTGGATCATCGAGCATCACATGATGTTACCGCAGTTGCTTGAAATGCCGTTAGGGCGACAGCGCCACTGGTTTCTTTTACCTGGTTTCAAAGATTTATTGGCGGTGTTTGAAGCTGACATTGCGGGAACAGATTCGGCCGGTTATGAACTGTACACACAGGTTTTGGAACTTTATAATGAGAGCATGAAAACCATGTCGGAGGCACCCACCCCGTTCCTCTCCGGAAATGAAATCATGGAAATACTCAATTTAGAACCAGGTAAAAAGGTGGGCGAAATCACCGCAGCACTCCGAGAAAAACAGTTGGCTCACGAACTAAATACTAAAAAACACGCCACTGAATGGCTCCTGAAAAACTACCCAAACTCTAAAAACTAAAAACTATCAACTAAAAACTAATTTTATGAAATGCACCTTTAAAGTTTCAATTATTGGATGTGGCAGCGTCGGAGCCACCGCAGCTTATGCCATGCTTTTAGACGGTACGCCGACAGATCTGGCACTCATCGATTTGTCCAAGGAACGGGCCCGGGGGCTTATGACCGATCTTGAGCATGCCTTGTCATTTACTGAGTACACTGCACTAAGCGCCGGTGACGACATGAAGCTTTGCGAGGGCTCCAGTGTGGTATTCGTCACCGCTGGAGCACGCCAAAAGGAAGGGCAAACGCGGCTCGATCTCATCGAAACCAATCGGAAAATATTTAAAAAAATAATCCCCGAAATTGCGAAAGCCGCGCCTAATGCAATCTTGGTAATCGTCTCCAATCCGGTCGATATTCTCACCTACGACGCCATCAAATTATCCAAATTCCCTAAGGGGCGAGTGTTTGGTTCCGGAACTATGCTCGACACGATCCGATTCCAGTTCCACTTGGGAGAAAAATGGGGGGTCAATCCCCAGAGTATAGAAGCCTACATTCTAGGAGAACATGGAGACACTTCATTTCCCGTCTTCAGCGCCGCCGAAATCGCCGGAAAGCCCCTCGTTAAATTCAAAGGGCATAGCCAAAAGGACCTTGAAAAGGCGTACAAAACCACCCGTGAGGCCGCCTACCGTATTATTCACGACCTGGGCTATACCTGTTACTCCATAGGAGTGGTCATGCGTGAAATAATGAAAAACATTTACGACAATTCTCGGATGGTGGTCCCGCTTTCTACTATGCTGAAAGGAGAATATGGCCAGAAAAAAGTCTGTCTCAGCGTGCCATGTGTGCTCGGACAAAACGGCATTGAACGCACTATTGAAATTCCTCTCAACGCAAAGGAAAAGAAGCAGCTCAAAAAAAGCGCAGACACATTAAGAAAGTTTTATTAGAGGTTAGCTGATACGAAGGTAGTAGACCTTTTTGTTAGTGTGCAGTAATGATTTTTTTATGCCACATTTCCAGGTTTGAGTTGAGTGTCATGTCAAACGTATTGCACTGTGTAAAAGTCGGAGACTAAAAAAGGGGCATTTATTTGCCCTACACCTTGACAACCCTCGCACTTTCAGGTTAAATGATCTCTAAAAAAATAATCACCTTACTATTACCATGTCTCCTTTAACTCTCTCGGATCAGTCAGACACGAACGATGAACCAATCACACCTGAGCAGTGGGCTATTATTGACGAGCGATTAGCAAGTTTTCAGAAGTTCAAACAAACCCCACAGGGCGCGGGAGTATCTACGGGGGCATTAATCAAAGACCTCGTACGTAAAACCGAGTTAGATGCTGCTTTAGTTCGAAGAATCGTTGACTCACGTATGAGGAGAGATGGTGTAAATAGCAATGTAACCATGGATGAGGATGAGGCAGGTTTGATGGCGCTGTTGAGAGCCACAAAAGGTGAAATTCCATATGAGACTCTTCTTGGAAAGCTCACGGGTAGGGTAGAAATAAAGAGAGCACGACGTTTAGCTGCCGGATTCTGTGATCGTGCTACAAAACCTGTGACTCCTGCAGAAAAAAACGCAGCATGGGCGAAAGTGCGACGAACGCTGGGTCCTGATGCCTTGTCATCCTAAACCAGCTTCTCTTTAGAAAGCTGATGGTAGTTTTCCCGTACCACCACAAATAGTGCGCCCGCTCCCATCATGAGGAAGACGAAGCCGGCCAACCATCCTAATACTGGAATGATGGCTATTAGTTTCATGATGAATAATCCGAGGGCAAGTACACCAAAATGAAGCCAGAAGAGTTTTCGTTTGGAAGCTTTTTTGGTGTTAATATTTCGAACCACCAATGTTCCTAGCCAGTAGGCACTGGCTAAACGTGCAATTTCGCCTAATATGAATAGACTTGAAATTACGATAAAGCCCAGTTGAACTCCAATCACCGTAAAGATGGAAATCATAGAGGCCATGCCTCCCACTACAAATACTAAAAACCCCATTCCAAAGCTCTTAAGACCTTGTTTCTTGATCTGCTTACTGGTGCGGTCAAGCATGTTGGGGGCTAACCAAACCATGAAAAATCCCACCAACATTAAGGCAAGGTAACTCCATATTTTACCCATAAAGTAACCTTTATTGAAGAATTTTTGGAAGCCTTCCTTAACCTTTTCTCCGCTAGACAAAATTTCGTTGAAAGCAACTTCTCCATCAATGACTCCTCCATGGTTTTCAACTTTTTCAGGAGCAAAATATTTCACATTGCCAAAAATGTGGCCCGTATTTAGAAGGACGAGTTTTTCCGTTACACGTACATCAAGGTCTCCATTCACATCGCCACCAATCATCAAGCGACCTAAAATTCCACGAACACTGCGATTAACTGTTCCATAAATATTGGCAGTTCCAGCCAGCACGAGTACATCTCCTGAAACAAGCATGTCTTTGTTTAAATCCACGGCGCCGCCCATCACGATCAAGTCTCCATCAACATTTCCATTGATTGAGAGCGATCCTCCAATCATACGTAAGTCATCTTTAACATCATTATTCAAAATCACATTTCCTCCTGCCATGAACAAATCTCCGCTGACCAATCCATTTACTGTTATGTTTCCACCAGCAATAAACAAATCACCCTCAACATCTTGCTGAATCGTTACATTCCCACCGGCCAAATAGACATCTTCCGTTACATAGTCATTGAAAAAAATCTCATCATCTGTCTGAAGAATGAGAGCCTGTGCTACTCCCGCGAACAGCAAAGAACCTAGGAAAATCGATGACACAAGAAAGGCTAAACGACGAGAATACAACATGGAAGGGGAGGTTAGAGGGACAAACAAACAACGGTCTCAATATGATAGGTGTGAGGGAACATGTCAACAGGTTGGACCGCTTCAATCTTGTATCCACGTTGCGTGAATAGCTGAAGATCTCGGGACAATGTTGCCGGATTACAGGAGACATAAACAAGTTTCGGGGCTTGAAGATCCGCAACTTTGTGTGGAGTATCGCCTTGAAGACCGGCTCGTGGAGGATCCACAATCACCACATCCGGAGTGGGGAGTGATGAGTCCAGCATTTTCCCAACATCGCCAGCCGCAAACCGGATATTCTCAAGTTCATTGTGTGTTGCATTTTTGCGCGCATTTTCAACCGCCTCCGCATTGAGCTCAATGCCCACCACTTCTTTAGCAGCATGCGCACAGAACATACCAATCGTGCCCGTTCCACAGTACAAATCATAAACCACTTCATCCCCGGTCAATCCAGCCAACGTAATGGCTTGTCCATAAAGAAGTTCAGCTTGTTTTGTGTTGGGTTGGAAGAACGCTTCAAGTGAAATTTCAAAGCGCAGCGATCGTCCATCCTCAAGACGAAGTTCTTCATGAATCACTGGATTTCCCGCTAGTACTTTTGTTTGATATGACGTTCTCACGCCCCTTTGCTGAATTTTTACTACATGCAACGTCGACGCGATGCGCTCATCTCCCTCGAACAATTCTTTAAATCGATCCGCCGCCTCAAACGGTTCTCCGGACGTCAACAACGCCACCATGAATTCACCGGTGTGCACGCCTTCTCGAATCAGGAGATTTCGTAAAAGGCCTTCTCGTCGGCCTTCATGATAGACTGTTAGTTTCTCCTCTAACACAAATTCTCGTACTTTCGTCACAATCTCGGCCATCACTGGAGACGGCAAAAAACATTCATTCAAATTGAAGACGGAATAACGTTGCTTGGGCTTATGCAATCCCAGCATGGGAGTCTGGTCTTCCAGGCTGGGAGTTCCAAACGAAAATTCCATTTTATTCCGATACGCCCATGGAGTTTCACAGCCAAGAATTGGGCGAACTACGCGGTCCACCAGTTCCTCCGGAAATCCTCCCACATGGTGCAATGCCTCTCTCACTTGCTGTTCTTTATATTTCAATTGATCTTCATATGGCAACATTTGCCAGGTGCATCCTCCACATACATCAAAATGGCTACATCGCGGTTGGATTCGTTCAGGAGAAGGCACAACCAACTCTTCTAGATGAGCTTCCATCCGGTTTGATTTGATTTTTGTGAGCGCCACTTGCAACTGATCACCAGGCACAACGTTTGGTACAAAGGTCACCCGACCTTCATATTTGCCGATCCCGTCGCCGCCATAAGCAAGCCGTTCAATCATAAGTGGCACAATTTGTCCTTTCTTCAAATCCATGGTCCTGCAATAATAGAGACAAGAACCCTGTGTGGCAACGTTAGTTAACCTCCCTTTCTTATGAAAAAAACATTCATCACGAGTTTAATCGTGGGACTCCTCGGTCTGAGCCTGATCCCGTTGGCAACGGCCGAGACAGAATTACTTCCTTTGTTGGATACCGATCTTCAAGTCAACCAATCTGAATACGATTGGGATAGCCATTTGTATATGACGTTCGAGGTCAAAAATAATCTATTGTATGACGTGGACCTCAGTTTCCCAGATGAATGCTTATTTGAAGTATCTATAGGAAAGGTCCCCGTAGATGATGAAACATTCGAGCCGCTAATGGAGACGTGTTTAGATTCTCAAGACATTCCCACCTCATTGTTTCGGGGCAGAATTTTAGAGTATGAAACCGATTTTGATTTAGCTGCCTTGGTAGATGATGGGGCCGGCGATTATCAAGTCGTGGTAGAAACCAGTGTCACCAGTACCGCACTCACGGAGGACATGACAGGAGTGGTGGATGTCGAGTCTGCCATTTTCACCTACAGCGGAGGACCGGTCGAAGTTAATCCCATCACTAGTCGAGTATCCCTGAATGCATCCAAATTTGGATGGGATGACGAACTCATTGCCACTATTTATCTCAAGAACACTGCGCTTGAAGACAAGACCATTACATTTTCAAACGGATGTTATTTTGATGTATTGATTCCTTATGAAAATGGTGTGCTCGACAATGTGACAGATCGTTTTTGCACTGAGGCGCTTGAAAGCATAACCATTAAATCTGAAGAAACCCTTGAGTGGCAGGAGACCTTAAGTTTGGAATCCATGGCTGCGGAACCTCAGGGTCAGTATTCTGTGCATGTGGACATGAATGGGGCGGTCGAAGGACAATGGATCACAGATCCGACTATCCCCAGTGCTGATAAAAATTTCATTTTAAATGGGACGGTAGAAATGTCAGTCAATTTGGATCGAGAACGTTACCTCAAAACTAAATCAGTGATTGGAACCTGGGAAATCACCAATAATGGAGACACATCTTATCAAATTCCTCTCAGTGAATGTACACCCGCACTCACGTTGTATTATGCGGACACAGAAGAACTTGCTGATCCGCTTGAGTGGAACTGTGATGAAACGATTTCTTGGATTGAAGTTTTACCGGGTGATTCGTACTCAGAGAAAATCTCGATTTTCCCAAGCTTGCTTCGAACGCTCACTCCCGACAACTACTATATTCAGTTCAATTTAGTCGACACCTGGATAGTAAATAGTCCAGCTTTTGAACTATATATAACTGCGTTCACAGACATCAATCAACATTGGGGGAAAGCATACATTGAAGCATTGCAACAAGCTGATGCCATCTCCGGTTATGAAAAAGGCGAATTTCGACCCAATCAACCGGTCACACGTGCTGAATTTTTAAAGATGGCATTTATTGGCCTTGGGTATGAAATCCCGACAGATTTACTTGGGAATATGTTTGACGATTCTCGTCCCGGGGACTGGCATTATTCCTATGTTGAAAGCGCGTATCGAGCCAACCTTGTGCAAGGATATGGCAATAGTATGTTTCGTCCGCATCAGTCCATAACACGGGCAGAATCCATCACTATTTTGATGAAATTAGAAGAGCTGGAGGAATTGGAAACGGTGAGTTCGTACGCGACTTTTCTGGATGTGGGAATACACGATTGGTTTGCTCACAACGTGCTTCTAGCCTACGAATTGGAGATCATTGATGGATACGGAAATAGACGGTTTGGTCCACATGATCTACTCACGCGTGCTCAAGCTGCCAAAATCATCATCAACCTAAGAACTCTGTGAAAATAGTCATTCTTCAAGTTGGAAAAACCAAAGACACTGCCGCCCTTGAGCTTGAAAAAGAGTTCCTCAAAAGGTTGGGAGCGTTTTGCGATCTCACTACCATCACCGTAAAAACCTCCGATCAAACCACCGAAAATCACGACCTTCAGTCCAAAATTCCCGAAGGTCACACCCTGGTAGCACTCGATCTCACCGGCAAGCAAATGACCTCTGAGAAGTTCGCCGAATTTCTAGAAAAGCAGCGCGATCTCGAAGGCGGCAAACTCTGTTTCATTGTTGGAGGTCCGCACGGCTTCACCCCTGAAACCCTTGCCCTCGCCGATCACTCATTATCTTTATCAAAAATGACCTTCACTCATCAGATGGTACGGCTGTTCTTACTGGAGCAAATCTACCGTGGATTCATGATTGTGGAAGGGCGAAAGTATCACTATTAAGTGGTCCACTTTATTCGTTCATCTTTTTGAAAGGTTTTCGTCATGTGACTTTGGTAGGCTTAAAATGGGTGGGGTGGCTTGACTATATAATTTATGTAAATTATAATAATTATGAAATTATATAATAAATCATACATAATGAACTCCACCATCCTAAAGCTCTTCGGGACCGGACAAATAACCCTTCCCAAAAAATGGCGCACTAAATTCAAAACCACTCACTTCAAAGCGGTGATGGAGGAGGATAAACTCATCATTACTCCACTCGAGGAGGAAGAGATATTTTTCGATGCCGATGAGTTCAATGCAGGAGAAGGAGTGGAGTTGAATGAATTTTATAAGGCTCTTAAAAAATCACTCAAATAATGGTGGATAAACTTGTTAAGTTCTTGAGAAAACAAAACCCTGAAATCGCTCGTTCAATTCTGGAGCTGATTGAGAAAATCCTTGTAGGAGATTTAAGAGGGTGTGATGTCAGGCGACTCAAGGGAAAATCAAATTTATACCGTTTGCGGAAGGGGCGTATTAGGATTATCTTTGAAAAGAAGGAAGGGAAATTCCTAGTTAAAAAAATTACCTACCGAGACGATCAAACCTATCAAGACCTATGATGCTCAAGCTAATCACCACCGCTATCGCCATATTTATCTTAACCTTAGCCGGGGAGGGTGGACTGTCCGAACTTTCCGAAGCAAACCAAGCTTCACTACGAGACGTTACTTCGTGGGGTGCCAAACAACGAGATACAGAACCAGTTACGATAGTTGCATTTGGAGATTTAATGATGGGCCGATATGTATGGACTCTCATGGAAAGGAATGGACATGATTACCCTTTTGAGTTTTTCCCAGAGCTGCTGGAAACCATGCTCGCCCCGGAAGATGGCACGGCACTCCTACCAGAGCCAGACTTTCTTTTTGCCAATTTAGAAGGACCAATTTCTGATGCCAACTATACCAACCCCGGGACTGCGATGATGTTTAATTTTAAACCAATTGTGGTTGATACAATCAAGAAATACGGATTTAATTTGCTAACACTTGCCAACAATCACGCGTACGACATGGGAGAATATGGTGTCACTCAAACGCGCCTTAATCTGACAGAGGCCGGCATCCATCATTTCGGAGATGCCGCTGGCTTACGTCCAGGAACTTCATGGACAACCACCGTAAAAGAAACCACCCTTACATTTTTAGGAGTGAATCACACACTTCAAGATCTCCTCGATTTCGAAGAATTGAACGAAAACATTCGCGTTGCAGAAACCGATGCAGATTTTACAATCGTAACGATTCATTGGGGCACCGAATACCAACATGAGCCATCTCCGGATCAGGTCGAACAAGCACATGCTATGGTGGATGCGGGTGCGGATCTCATCATCGGGCATCACCCACATGTTATCCAATCCAGCGAAGTCTATCACGGCACTCCTATATACTACTCCCTTGGGAATTTTGTATTCGATCAGTATTTTCAGGACGACGTTCAGGAAGGTTTAGGCCTCACCATTACACTTAAGAAATCTCTCGACCCACGACGCCCCAATACTATCGATGTCAAAGAAACCGTCTTCGACATCATCAAGTCTCAGGTTAAGAGGCGGAAGTAGGCTTGACGCAGCGCATAAATAAGAGTAAACTTATTTGATGGTTCAAAAAGAATCATCACAAAATAAAAATCTTTAACAAAAAGAATTATGAAATTTCTAAAGAATTTCGCCCGCTCTCTATTCGGAGAGAAAAACGACCGTATGGTCTATTTAGATGGAGCTCCAGAAGCTGCTGACTCTGCAGAACGTGCAGACGAAGCCAAAGATCAGCTTAAAGAAGCCGCTGATGCTGGAATGGAGGCAGCGAGTGAATACGTCGATGCAAAAGTTGATGGAGCACTAAGTTGGGGCGCCGGTGTATGGGATAAATACGTCGCTGAGCCTCTCTCAACTGGATATAAAGAAATAGGACGAGGAGCAGAAGCCGCTGGAGATGGAATCGTGG
>CAZBGQ010000007.1:0-29511 GCA_964491515.1 uncultured Candidatus Peribacteria bacterium | reverse complement strand
ACTGGATATAAAGAAATAGGACGAGGAGCAGAAGCCGCTGGAGATGGAATCGTGGCTGCGACAGATGCAGTAGTAGAGTCTACAGGGACTGGATACGCAGAAATAGGACGAGGAGCAGAAGCCGCTGGAGATGGAATCGTGGCTGCGACAGATGCAGTAGTAGAGTCTACAGGGACTGGATATAAAGAGATGGGACGAGGAGTTGAAGCCGCTGGAGATGGAATTGTGGCTGGGACGGATGCATTTGTAGAGGCCACAGGGACTGGATATAAAGAATATGGACGAGGAGCAGGAGCCGCTGGAGATGCAATCGCATCTGGGGCAAGTGCCTTTGCAGAGGCCACAGGGACTGGATATAAAGAAATAGGACGAGGAGCAGAAGCCGCTGGAGATGGAATCGTGGCTGCGACAGATGCAGTAGTAGAGTCTACAGGGACTGGATATAAAGAGATGGGACGAGGAGTTGAAGCCGCTGGAGATGGAATTGTGGCTGGGACGGATGCATTTGTAGAGGCCACAGGGACTGGATACGCAGAAATGGGACGAGGACTAGAAGCCGCTGGAGATGGAATCGTGGCTGGGACGGATGCCTTTGCGGAGGCCACAGGGACTGGATACGCAGAAATGGGACGAGGAGTTGATTACATGGGAGATCTAGCTGGCGCAGGCTATGATGTCGTTGCTTCAGAAGCAGCTCCTATCATGTCACGATACGAAGATGCATTGGCGTCACGACGCGGACAAGTAAGCTCAGAGCTTTACCAGGCCTCAGTCGAAACTGAAGTTGGAGTCCCAGTTGAACTGGAAGTCAAAGCAAGTATCCTACGTGTTCGTACCTCTCCGAGTGTTCATGCAGATCAGAGTGGGGTAGTCAAAAAAGGTGAAAAAGTCAGTGTGTTACTTGACCCGCCAGAGGCCATTGAAGAAGATGGATACAAGTGGGCATCTTGTGATCAAGGATGGGTCGCTGTTGGAAAAAGTGATGGATCCGCCACATATTTAGGATAATATAAACATTAATTTAACCAAAACATTATGAGTACTCAAACTCAAGAAGAAAAAAATCAAGCATTCGCCAAGAAGGCGGAACAAATCCTTTTAGACTTTGATAAGGATGTGGAGCAAATGAAAGCAAAGCTTATGGGAGAGTTTAGCGAGCTAGCTCGCGGAAAACGTGAAGCAGCAGAAGCTGCTGATAGCGCCAAGAACAATCCTGATGCTGCACTAGAAGGTCTCGACGAGGCCTAAAGCTTAATTACAACCCCTCAAGAACAAGCATCCCCTCTAGGTGGGTGCTTGTTTTTAACGTGAAAATATGGTAAAATATAAAGATAATAATGAGCATTAAACTGCCACAACATGGCCTCAGAAGCCGGTCCAGATCGTAGTGTCGAAGCCCAGGTTGCAGCCCCGCAGCTATCCGACAGCGAACTTTCAATGGAAGAGACAATCTACGCGTTAACCGAATTAAACGGGGATCCAGATGCGCTCTCTAGCTGTCTAGAGCAGGCAATCTACACCCTTAATGATGGTTATTATGGTGAGGCAGTCGCAATGATTTCTTATGGGGGCGATCGATTAAGTCAAGTGCTGAGTGACTGTGGATTAGATCCTTCGCAGTGCAATGCTATCTCTGGTGACTACAATAAAATCGTGAATCCTGATCAGTTTTCCGCTGAACTCGCTGGCGCAAACATACTTGAAAGAAAGCGTATTTTGAGCGGGATAACCGATGATGCAGACAGAGGAGTCGATCGTGCCCATGAGAGCTACAATGAAGTCTTAGACAATCGAATCCGCATATACGAAGAAGATATCGATGCCTCAAAAGAAAATAAAAAAATGCTAAGAAGCGATCTTGATACGGCTCAAGGAAATCTCGACACACAAATGGCCAGTTTTGATGAAGCTCATAATTATGGATTGACGGCACAACAAGCGATTGATGCGACCGATCAACAATTATTCGCGGCTATTTATGGAGATTCATTTGAAGACAAGCTGGAGTTTACCACCGATGCGGATCGAGAAATTCAACGGAGAATGATTCGTGGCCGAAGAGATATGCTTAAACAAAAAATAGAACCGCTGAAAGTAGCTCAAGCTCAGGTCGATGAAGTCAAAGCAAGCATTGCCCATGAAGATCAGATGATCGAAGCCAATAAACAGTGGATCGCCAGCTCCAAGGCAGAAAGAGGCCCCTTAAAAGAGAAGTACAAGAAAGATAAGGCTGCCATCAAGGATGGAACCTACATCCCCGAAGGAAAGAGGGAATCTCTTCTTGCTACGGCAAGGCGACTCTCATATGGGGGCGATGACGGTAGCGGCGGCCACGGGCGTGAAGAATTTAAGGTTATTTTTGATTACGCCGATTTAGCAGCCGACGCTAGTCAAGACCTGCTACAAAAAGCATCCCGTCGAAAATTAGACCGTTACGAAGATCAGTTAGTGGATCGTGTAGATATTATGATTCAAGGAATTAGAGAATTCAAAGATGAAGATCCGGAAATGGCATTGGCTTATGATGATGAACGAAATCGTCTTCAAGGTCTCTTACACAAGATTAATCCAAGTAAACACACACCACCAGATATCCGTATCGCATAACCTTCATTTATGAACTCACAACATGCCATTCAAATATACAAAAATCACATCAAGATGCTCGATGGTATGATCCAAGGAGTCAAAGAGGACATCGATCACTTCATTAAGGACGCGCTCACATTCGTTGAGCAAACTCAGCATGATGAAGAGGTCGGAGCGCTCTCTGATCTCGAAGATCAACTCAACAATTTATAACCCTCCCACATGAAAGTCACATTTTTTGGCGCCGCACGTGAAGTCACCGGATCTCGCCACCTACTCGAAGTAAACGGTAAGAAGATTTTGCTCGATTGCGGGCTATATCAAGGTTACAAACCCGAAGCTAAAGCAAAAAATCATACGTTCCAGTTTAAACCTACAGAGATCGATGCAGTGGTTTTATCTCACGCTCACATTGACCACAGCGGATCGATTCCTCGTTTGGTTAAGTTGGGTTACAGGGGACCTATTTACACGACACAAGCAACTAAAGATCTTTGTAGCTACATGCTTTTGGACAGTGCGCGCATTCAAGAAAAAGAAACCGAATATCACAATAAAAAACGCAAAAAAAGAGGAGAGCCCCTGGAGGAGGCAGAGTACACTGAAAAAGATGCATTGCAGGCGCTCAATCAGTTCAAAGGGCTTGAGTACCGAGACGTAAAAGAACTGGTCCCTGGAGTTAAGCTCACCTTATTCAACTCAGGTCATATTCTCGGGTCAGCGCTCATTCATCTTGAAATTGATGACAGCGAAGATGGGAAAAATAAAACCCTTCTATTCACTGGGGATTTGGGACGCAATAACTTACCCATTCTAAAAGATCCTTACCAGATTGAAAAAGTAGATACCCTCATCATTGAAAGCACATACGGTGACCGATTGCATGAAGCCATTACTGACGTAAAAGATAAAATGGCTGCCATTGTAACTGAAACCGTGGAGCGCGGAGGGAAGCTATTGATCCCTTGTTTCTCTCTCGGACGAACTCAAGAAATTGTGTACACCTTGCATGAACTATTTCACGAGGGAAGGATTCCAGAAGAGCTTAAAATCGTGGTCGATAGTCCGCTCTCAGTCAATTTAACGGAAGTATTCAAGAAGCACGTTTATGAATTTGATGAAGAGGCGCAAGAAACGTTCATCAAGCATGGAGATAATCCATTTGGTTTTGGGCGGTTGACCTACACCCATAGTGTGGAAGATTCCAAGGCGCTTGCGAGCAACAATCAGCCCATGATCATTATTTCTTCATCGGGAATGTGTGACCACGGACGCATTGTTCATCATCTTAGAAACAATATCGATGATCCTCGTAACTCAATTCTAGTTGTGGGATTCATGGCGCAGCACACTACCGGACGCAAGATTATTGAGAAGGAACGCACCATCAAACTTTTCGGAGATGAATATCCACTAAAGGCAGATGTACACGTTATTGATGCCTTTTCGGGGCATGCGGATCGAAGTGATCTCATTGATTACATCACAAAAATTGAGGGACTTAAAAAAGTATTCCTCGTCCATGGAGAAGAAACACAAGCAGAAACCTTCAAAGGATATCTTGCACAAAACAACGTAGACAATGTAACGATTCCTTATTCAGACGATAGCTTTACTCTCTAGTCTTCATGGTTTCTCCTCTCCTCGCCATCACATTGACGTTGCTTATCTCTTTTGTGGCAGCTGAAATCGCGTCACATTTAAAATACCCACGGGTATTAGGGCAAGTGGTTGCGGGAATCCTGGTCGGAATGCCTCTTTTCCGGAGTATTATAACGGAGGCCGCGTTGGTGGACATTGCATTTTTGGCTGAGTTGGGAGTGATCTTTCTATTTCTTGTGATAGGAATGGAAATTAATATTGAGCACTTAAAACGCGAACGTAAGGACGCTTTTCTCATTGGAGGAGTATCGATCATTATTCCGCTGGTCTTAGGTTATTTTGTGGGGAAAGGTTTGGACTACTCCAACCTCACGTCACTGATCATTGGAGTCTGTCTTGCC
Organism: uncultured Candidatus Peribacteria bacterium; assembly: GCA_964491515.1. Classification (GTDB taxonomy): domain Bacteria; phylum Patescibacteriota; class Gracilibacteria; order UBA1369; family UBA12473; genus CAZBGQ01. Next base: position 24,919 of record CAZBGQ010000007.1, on the reverse strand, counting down.
ATCACTTCGGAGACCACCAATTCACAAATTTTCATGGAAATGAACCTCATCAAGAAACGCTTGGCAAAGGTGATATTTGGTTCAGCCATGCTAGATGATTTATTTGCGATCTTGTTTCTGACAGCACTCATTCCCCTCTTACAAGGTGACATTCAAGAAGCAGCGGCGATTCCAATCAAGATTATCGGATTTGCAGCAGTCATATGGGCACTCACTCGTGTCATGCCGTATTTCATCACGCATTTCGAGAAGGATGAATCGAACGTAGCCGAAGTGTCCCTTATGATTATTTTTGGGCTGCTTATTGCGGTTTTATCGATCCAATTAGGCTTGGGTTCAATGATCGGGGCGTTCTTGGCCGGGATCATAATGCAGCTCAGCCTTAGGCATGAATGCACGGAGAAATGTGAAGGCGAAAGACTAAAACACAAACATCATATAACTTTTTTCAAGCGTAATATTGGAACGCTCAAAGTCATGACACTTGGTTTTATTATCCCGTTTTTCTTTATAAATATGGGGCTTCAATTGGATTTAGCGAGCATCGGACAGTTTCCTGTTGTGGTGATTAGTATTTTAGCCGCTGCCGTGTTTGGGAAAATTTTGGCCGCCATTGTGGTGAAACCGTGGACCCGATTCACGTGGCCGCAAACAGCGATTGTGGGACTTGGGATGAATTCACGTGGGATGATTGAATTGGTCATCGCGGAGATAGCGCTCACACACGCAATAATCACTGACGAAATTTATGCAGCTCTAGTTGTGATGGTCTTGGTGACAATAATGATGTTTCCTATTTCACTACGGATTATTACCAAGAAATACCCACACGCAATGGATTTGAGAGGGCACAAAGGTTAAGGGTATTTGACAGAGGGGCCTTAGGCATCCAAGGCACGATACTTATCGTATTTGAATTCATAATCATTGCCTTCTTTGTCGTATGTCTTGTACGCCGCATCAATGATCTCTTGGGCCTCTTCATTGGTTTCAACCACGTATAAATTGTCGAAATTATCAGAGCTGATAAGTCCTAAATGAAGTGGGTGTTCAATGAGCCATTTCACCAGTCCATGCCACATACTTCCTACAAAAATCATTGGAATCGGAGATATATGTTTAACTTGAATATGTTGCCAGACGTAGAAAAATTCAAGGCAGGTTCCCACACCACCATGAGTGAACACCGCTACATTGGATAACAACAAAAATTCATCCAAACGATCAGAAAATCGATTGAAGTGTTCATGCATATCAAGGTGACGGTTGGGCACTGCTTCCCACGGAAGCTCGATGGTTAGCCCAATAGAGTGGGAATTTTGATTTTTGCGGCCTTCTTGATGGCCTTCATTAGCCGCATTCATTAGTCCGGGGCCTCCTCCAGTCACCACATCGTATCCACGCTGTCCCATGGCTTTCGCAAGATCAAAAACTTGCTTGTAGTACTCATGTTCTGGTTTAGTACGTGCTGATCCCAAGATCGCAATGCGAAAATGATGCATGTACGTTTCATCTTTAAGGAAATGATTTTCAATATTGTGATCGTCCGGCTCGGCATTGATGGAGGCCATGAGTGAGAGGGTTAAGTAATAGTATTATAGCTTCTTTCGCTTGGTACGTTTAGGTTTAATTAGTTCTTTTTTCCCGTAGGACCGAATAGCTTCAAGGTTGTTTTTTGTGCGATAGCCTTCAGGGATGAGATTACTCAATTGTTCGATTTCATAGTTGCCTTCGACATCTCCATTGATCATATAAATCTCATGATCAGCCACTTGAGAAAAGAGAAGTGTGTATTGGAGACAGGCTCCACATGAGGGGGTGTATCCACTGTCAATTGTACACACGGCGCGAAGATTATAATGTCCATGAACAATCGCATGGTCGATCGCGCACCGTTCAGCACAAGTCCCCAATCCACTGATCACACTTTCGATATTGCAGCCACCAAAAATTTCTCCGCTTCCAGTAAGTACACTGGCTCCAATTTTGTGTTTGGAACGATGAGCAAAGGCATTTTCTCGGGCTTCTGTGGCCACGCGAATCATCTCGCGAATTTCAGTTTTGGTCGGTTTTTTAAACATAAAGTAGTGTTAAATAGAAAGTTGCCCATTCTTCTTGAACCTGTTTCCTGATGAGTTCGGAGTTGTATTGATTCATGAAAGAGATTAGTTAGACAAATCATATTATTATACTATAATACGGGAAAAAAGTAAAGCCAAGGAATGGGCAATCTCTTAAGTAACTACAGTGTTTTTTCCTCACGAAAAGAATGCAACGAGGGAGTTTTCCAATGGTTGATGTTTAGCTTGTCATCTCCTCGCACGCCTTTGCAATTGCCTCAATACCCAATCCCGCGGATTCGTAGAGTTCATTCCACTTGCCAGAAAGTTGGTACTCAGTGACACCCATGGATTTGAAACCCTTGAGCTCGAGGCCTTCTTCCTGAATGTGGCGTGCCAACTGTCCGCCCAATCCGGAGTAGGGATTGTGATCTTCTAGCGTAATAACACGGCGTGTTTTTTTGACTGAATTTCCAAGAGAACTATCGAATTTCTTGAGTGAACTCACCGCAACGACTTCGATTGATACTTTGTCCTTGAGTAAGTCCCGAACTTTCAAGGCTTCGGTCACCATGGCGCCCATAGCAGCAATCGTGATGTCTGTTCCTTCTCGAATCACATCGCATTTTCCATGTTTATATTCATAGTCAGTTCCGTAAAACGGGGTGCCGTCTTCTTTGGTGAGGACATTGAATTTATGACGTCCCATACGAACATAAACATTCCCGTAATGTCCCGCCACATAACGAATGATTCGGTCACATTGATTGGCGTCGGCCGGTTCAATCACCATGGTGTTGAATAAGCCAAGGAATGATCCCATATCATCTATCGCTTGATGGGTGGGACCGTCTTCACCTACAGATAGTCCACAATGAGTGGCCACCATTTTTACATTCGCGCGGTTAATGTCATTCACGCGGGCTTGGTCTTTTGCTCGGCTAGACATAAAGGCTCCAAACGTAGAACAGAAAGGAACAAAGCCAGATAAACTCAACCCTCCAGAACAAGAGACCATATGTTGCTCGGCAATTCCGACCTCAATATGTTGCTCTGGGCGCTCGTTGGCAACCCCGTCCGTTTTGACTGATCCACGTAAGTCCGCGGTCAGTGCCACAACTTCCTTATTTCGTTTTGCCAAATCTAAAAGTGCGTTCCCATAGGCTCCACGACAATCGAATGGTTTTCCCGCTTCATACAAAGTCGGTTCGCCAAGATCTAAAGTAATAGTGGGCGTAAAGTCAGCTTCCTGAGGAGTCCAAGACGGAGATAATGATGAGGCAAGTGCAGCTTCTTCATCGTTGAGTGTGAGGTCGTCTCCTTTTAAAATTTCAACACCCTCATCTGGTTTGGGAGTTTTTCCGTGCCAGGTGGCTTTGTGGGCTTGGCCTTCGTCTTCCATGAAGTCAACGCCTTTCCCCATGATGCTGTGTCCGAGTAAAAGCACCGGTTGTCCTTTGGTGGCGTGGGCTTCTTCTAAAGCACTCCACATGGCTCCAAAGTCATGAGCGTCCATATCAATTACATTCCATCCGGCCGCTTCAAAGCTAGCTTTAAAGTCCATGGGCATCACTTCTTCAATGCTATCGGTGAGCTGAACTTTGTTGTAGTCCATAAAAACCACAAAGTTATCCAACTTGTATTTATTAGCAAAATTCATCATCTCATAAACCTGTCCTTCCTGTGCTTCTCCATCACCGATCAGTCCATACACACGTTCTTCTGTACCCTTTAATTTTTCAGCTAATGCCATTCCAGATGCCACAGAAATTCCTGCGCCCAACGGTCCCGTTCCAAACCAAACACCTTTTACATGTCGTGTGATGTGCCCTTCATAGATGTGTCCAATTTTTCGGAAATTAGCGACCACGTCATCACGTGGAATCCATCCCATTTGGGCCAATACACTATAAACGGCGGGTGAAATATGTCCGTTTGAAATCACTATTTTTTCGCCTGTTTCTCCAAGAATAAACGGGTACAACAAGCTTAAATAGTCAATCGACGACAATGAACCACCGGGATGACCACTCTGAGAATTATTGGTCATTTCAATGATAGAACGACGACATGCTTTAGAAAAAGCATTCAAAAAATCGACATGTTCGTCGGTGAGTGACTGGCCAAGTTGAGGCAGATTCATGATTAAGAGTTTAGGAATTCTTTGGTAAGGATTTTTGAGCGTTCGACGCCCGGTTGATCAAATGCATTTATACCATAGAATTCCCCTAGGAACGCAATAGAAGCTTCAAAAAGCATGAATAATGCGCCCAGTGTTTCTTCATTTACCTGTGAAAGTGAGATGGTCAGATTGGGGCGGTCGTTTTCGGTGAGAGCCTGGATGGTGCCTTTCATTTCGGTGTGCAACAACTGATTAAAAGTCACATCCTTCAAGTAACTAACAGATGGATCATCAAGGGCAGGAATAGGCAGTGTCGGACCCAAATCCTCCACGTGAATGAACATAAATAATTTGTCATTTGGTCCATCACTATAAAGTTGAAGTTGAGAATGCTGGTCCGTGGCCCCCAGTGCATAAAGCGGAGTCAGTCCAACCTCTTTGGTTTTTCCAATGCTTTCAGCCAGGAGTTGTCGATACCAGTCTGCAAGTTTGATCAAGCGTTGAGAATAAGGGAAAAGCACATGCATCGGCCTTCCTTTTTCCCCAACTAGAAATTGAGCAGTCGCCAGTTGAAAGGGTAAATTTTGATCAAAGTCGTCACTCATAAATCGGTCTCGCATGTCACGCGCGCCTTTGAGAAGTTTTTTGATGTCCAATCCTATCAATGCAGCCGGCACCAATCCCACCGAACTCAAAACAGAAAAACGTCCCCCTACTTTCGGAGGAACGGGGAAGGTTCCAAAATTCTCATTATCCTTGGTTTCGTTCTCTTTAGCTATTTTCCGGAGTAGTCCCTTCTCTGGATCGGTAATGAATATAAAATGCTCTTCTTCCTTAAGTTGGGCATTGAGACATTTTTCCCTAAAGTGAAAATATTGAGCCAATGTTTCAGGCGTTCCGCCAGATTTGGTGATCACAATAAAGAGCGTCTTTTTTAAATCAATCACATCTTCAATACCCGCAATAAAGGCAGGGTCAATGTTGTCCATAATGTGTAAACGTGGGTGTTTACGATTTGGTAATTCACGTTCGAATAAGTGTTTCAAGCTGTCGTGCAGACAAATGGGGCCCAACGACGAACCACCAATCCCAAGCACCACCACTTCCTCAAATTTCCCCTCAACCAATTTGGCAAACTGAAGAATGCCTTCAGCTGTGTCCTCATCATCCACAATCTTGGAAAAATCCTGATCACGAGCCTCAATAGCTTTGAGATAATCGGGGATTCGATTTGCAAAACCGGCCAGATCCTTATTAGAGGCAACGGATGTGAGGTTTTTTAGATCAAGCGTTAGCATTAGAGAAGGGTTATGTGCGAGCCTATTGTAACGGGAGCACGAAGGAATGTCATGTGATGTTTTTCGTAGGCGTGGTATAGTGACTTCCTCCTTTTTGGCAAGATTTCAGTAGGTACTATTATTAAAAAACAACATCATGTTACAGCGACCCGTAGAGACAAGAGCAGAGTTATTTGAAGGTTTACGATCACTTGCCCCTGATAGAGGCACGGTCATAGATTTAGTGGACCCCGTACGAACCCACGGAGAACCGGATCGATTGAAGCCCAGTGAAATTGTCACATTGACGTCCGTATTCGGTCCGGTAGATGTGATGGATCAACGGTGTCGTCAGGTATTCCGTTTACGAGTGGCCGCAGGACTAGATGTGAGAGCAGCAAGAGAAAGAACCAAACGTATTTTGTCCAGATTTTTTGCAAGGGGCGGAAAAATAGAGATAGAATCTCATCTGGTCGCCTAGGTTAATTGTTCTCCTTGCCAAAAACAACTATGAAAAAATTAATTCCAATTCTAGCCATTATATTTGTAGCTGGGTGTGTTCCCACGTCTGAAACTACACAGAGCCCCACGCCCCATCCACTCATCACAGTTGATTCTCCTGTGCCGGGACAAACGGTTACCAGCCCGCTCTTCATTACAGGAGAGGCTCGTGGCCCATGGTATTTCGAAGCAACATTTCCGGTAATGCTCACAAATTGGGACGGCCTAATCATTGGAGAAGGCTATGCCACAGCTCAAGACAACTGGATGACTGAGGAGTTGGTTCCGTTTGAGGCCACCCTTACCTTTAACTATCCTGAATACGGTGATACAGGGTCGCTCATTCTACAAAAATCGAACCCATCTGGCCTGCCTGAAAAAGATGATGCGATTGAGCTAATTATTAACTTTAATCACTAATTAGTAGATACGTCAATAAAATGTATTGCAGTTCCCCTAGGTCTGGAGTAAAATCATCCCCTTAACCAAATTCATATGAAAGAACATCTAGTAGGAGACACACCTGGCGTCGCTCTATCCAGTGACGCAGAACGATACCTTGCTTATTTAGCTGAAACGCCTGGGCTGACCGTCGAGCTACTTGCGGGAGGGGCTATTGACGGAGTTTTAAAAGGAGAGAGCCTAAAAGACGAGGTCCGGAGTGGGAGCGAATTGGGTAGAGAGCTTGTTCAAGAATTTATAAGAAGAGAAGCTAGCGTAGGATAACGGATACAAAACTGGCTTGGTTTAGACAAGCTTAAAAAACTGGTCTTGGGTCTTCCTTCTTAAGTTAATTTATGCCTTCTAGTAATCCTTGTTCAATTTGAATTGGGCCTTGATAGCCAGCGTCCAAAATTAAGGATTCTACGGTTTTGTCGAAACCGGTTAGAACAGCTACTCCAACCAAAATTAGCAAGAGGCCAAGTCCGCGTTTGAACCATCCTTTCGGATTAGCAGCTCCACGGAAATGCTTTGCCATACGCTGTCCACCATAACCAATGAGGATTAGAGGAATGGACATTCCCACAATATAAATCAATAGATTAACCACCCCTACTGTAAAACTAGAAGGGAAAACCACTGCCAAGAGTAGCAGGTAGGTCGGTGAGCATGTGGTGAATACGGGACCAAGCGACGCACCAAGAAGGATTGCTCCACCCAAGCCCTCTTTGGCTCCGCTTTCCTCAACCAATTTCTCACTTTTAGACAGTCCGCACCAATGGGCAAATTGTGCCCATGCCTGGGGAAACAGAAGGGTCAATCCAAATCCAAGAACCAAGCCTCCGGACATCAGGCGCCAAAAGGCATCGGGGATAGTAATGAAGGCGGTCGAGGCTTTGAGCAATAATGTGAAGACAAACACAGAGACTGCTAGCGATCCAACGATCACCAGCGGTCTCCATTTATTTTTTCCGGAAAGCGATCCCCCCAAAATAATGGGCAGTAATGATAGGACACAAGGGGCAGCTACGGTGAGCATGCCGGCCAAAAATGAGGGGAGGAGGAATTCCATACGGTTGTTTTAAAGAGTGTCTTGGATAAGCTTAATCAATTGATCAGTGGATGGGAAGGCAACCGTTTTAGTCACATTTCCATCACGATCTAGCACAACAACGGTAGATTGGCTGGTAATATTATAAGTCGTTCGAAGGTCTTTGGCCGTATCGAAATTAACTTTTAAGATGTTGGTTCCTTCAGGAAAATCATCCCAATTTTCTTGGATTTGAGCCTCCATGATTCTACAAGTGGGGCACCATTCAGCATGGAAGAAAAGTATCATGGGTTCTGAACCTAAGAGTGATTGATACAATTCATCGGTGTGAGCAACATACTGACGATTCACCGCAGGGGCCTCGGCCACTTCTGGGGTATCAGTGTCTTCAGCTGCAACCACAGCATCCGCCATAGGAGAAGAGGTGGTTGTGTTATGAGATTCTTCAGCTCGTTTAGGAGCTATAGTATCAGGAGGGGTTGTCGCCGGAGTATATTTGCACCCAACTAGGACCAATAAAAGGGCAGAAAGCCCCACAAGGATAATGAGAGGACGGAACTTCATATAAAATAAAGTTAGAAAATAGTAAATGGGGGGACTACCAAGGCCACACCGTTAATATAACCGACATGAGCATTAAGGTGACAAGCCAGTATCCTGCATTGATCGCATAAAATTTGGGGGACTTCATTTCCCATAGGACCGTTCCTAGCATGGTCGTAGCAAGAAATCCTAGCCAAAGCCAGAATGCAAGTTGAAGAGCTTCACCTACATAAATAACAAGTACAAATCCAGAAATATGAGCCAAAACGGTGGCCATCACAAGCTGACTCAAAAAACCTAAACTGTACTGCACTGTCATGGATTTCTGCTGAGGTTTCATTGCCTTAGAGAGACCAGCAAGTTTGATCCACGTCTCTCCAAAGAGAAGGGGCGAATACCACAGGGCACCAATTAACATGCCTACAATCGCTGCCACAAGCACTGACCAATAGTTCACGGAAGTTCCTGAGATAAGATAGAAAAAATCCATAATAGAGGGTTAAGATTTTAGGTAAGTATAGAGGGTAAAATGAAAAATAGGAAAGAATGAGTGTTTGACGGAGCGGGGCATTTTGCTGTAATTTAGAAAGGTTGAGCATTGGCTCGACCTCCGGAATGGATTGTAGAGCGACCATCTTACTATTAGATCGGTGCGTTTTCGCCTCAATCGGAGACTTAACAGCACAATGAGAAATCCATCCACGGATGTGAAAAGCGACTCATCTCACCATGAACCGTTCCTCGCATCCGTGGCCACGGAGCGCCTAAAAATCCACGTTGGTGGGTTCCACGAATTGAAAAGCCCTGGTCAAAGGGGCGACACGAATCATGGTTTCGGTGGTTGGGGGGGGGCGGGTGAATAACTTAATCCTCCTCAACCATCCAAGGCGCTTCCTTATTTTCTCATTGTGCTGCTTTCTTATACAACACGTTGGCCATTTACATACGTGGCTACAATCGCTTCCGGCCCATTTGATCCACCTTGAATCAAGCGGTCTGCCATTTGCTCGACAGGGTCGATTATTGATGTGTCTTCTGCTCCAAGTCGCACCACAGAGAAATCTGCAGGGCGCCCTTCTTCTATACGTAGATTCCCGATAGTTTTGTCGAATGAACGTGCTCCATTGACCGTCCCCATACTCAAAAGTTCGGTGGGGGAGGGCTTTGCATCGCCCGTATTTCTTTTGCCAGTTTGGCGTTGGCGTTCATCCAGCATCTCCTGATAGAGATTAAAATTATTTCCAGCTCCTAAATCAGTGCCTAATGTCAAAGTCGCACCCACATTTTTCCAGATTTCCAAGGGGAATGGCACGTACTGTGTCCCTTTGCCTTCATCCTTATCAAGGATCCAGTGGCTTTCTAATTGTTTGTTTGAATTGGGGCAGGCACGAATATGAACTTCACAACCTGCTTTTATGATCCAACGAAGCGTCTCGAAATCTTGATGACTTGTATGAATAGAATGTGATAGGGCCACTTTCATCCCAGGGGCAAAGACACCATCACTCGCTAAAATTTGGACCACACTTTTTTCGCTATATAAGTGTTTGGTGAAGGCAATTTCCTCTTGGTTCTCATCTAAATGTACTTCATACATAACCCCATGCTTTCTAGCGATTTTTGCCAATCCACGTCGCAGCTCAGAACTCACTGCAATCGGGAATCGATCGATCACCACGACCTTGTCTTCATATTCTTTGAACAAGGTTTCTAATCCTGCTAGCGTGATTTCTGCGTCCTCTTGTAAGGCATCCGGAACGTTCTGATCCATAGCTACAAAACTGACCCGAACATCAAGTCCTAGCTTCTCAGCCTCCTCCAAAACAATGCGTGCAGATTCAACGGAACTTGTGGGCCAGGCAATGACACGCGTCGTGCCATTTGAGGCCAAATCTTGAAGTCGCTCTCGTGCCATGGTTCGTGCTAATTCTGGACCAGCTTTGGCTGGGATCTCGCCTTTTTCAAACATGCGATTTAGCCAGACCAATAAGCGTCCTCCCAATTTCGTGGGCTGATACATATGGGTATGAGTATCCACATTGGAGGGTGCGATAATCTGATCTTCCCACTCTAGTTTTTCATCTCCAAAAAAAAGCTCACCTCTTTCAAAGCGCAGTCCAACTTCTGATAAACGAGGAAATTCCATCTCACACACCTCATCGATCGCACGTTCCAGAACAATTTTCCCAGAGTCATCAACCACTACGATCCGGTCAGTTTCCAATTCAAACCCATCAAAACTGCCCGCTTCATCCGTGTGTGGCTGAAGGATATGCGCACGGAAAGCATGAGAATTATTTTCCATAATGCCCGCACTGTACACAAAAGCGAGCTCTCTGTTAAGATGAACCTATTCGATACTTAAAATACCCTTATATGTTCAAAAGATACCTCGTTATTGGGCTGACAACGCTGCTCAGCACCCTCTTATTTGCTATGACAGCCAGTGCGGCACCATTGAGTGACTATAGCGATTATTTGACGGACGATTTTTATGGTGTGCTCCATTATCAAGGATCGGTGGATAATCCAATCCGCGCATTTGGCGACACATTATTTACTTCATTAGAAGACGCTGATTTTATAAAAAAAGATGTTCGAAAAATAATGGAGTTGGCAGACGCACATTTCCTCAGCAATGATTTATTATTTGTAGCTGACTTAGCTCAAGAAGTGGTTTACATGACCATTCCAATGAGTACCGATAGCGTCGACGATTTTCTGGAATTCATTGAGCAAGAAGAGGCGGTGACAACAGTGGATTTAGACGGACAAACCATCTATACCTCATTTAAAGGAGATCGATTTGCCTTCACTTACTGGGATGGAGCTTTGTTTGTGACCGATTCACAGCAGTCGCTTTCCACTATTTTAGATGATTTGAAAAACAGTAAGGAAAGTCCCTTTGTTAGCGAATTGGATGGCATGCCAACCGATGGATTTATTTCTGCATTTGTCTCAATAAATGGTATGCCCGAGGCTGCCTCAGCAGACCTGGATATGTACGGCGATCTATATGGTGACATTTTAGAGTTGAATGAATTTGGGTGGTATGTCTCGAGAGATTTGGGGAACGATCATTACGTTGTAGAGCAGTACACAAGCTGGAATGAGGAAACCTTACAATCCAATGATTTTGATTTCACAGATTTCACCTTTACCCCAGAATTGTATCAAAAATTGCCCGGAGAAAATATTCTCATCTATTTTGAAATCAACGACCTATATGACTATGCCATGGGGCTCATGGATTTAATGAATATAAACGAACTGTTGGAGGCGGAATCAGTTGATGACAATGACAGCCGCATCAAGTCAGGCAGCTCACTTCGTTCAGACAATGAGATCCTGGAAACCATCGAAGAGTACCGACCGTATTTGGAACTTCTCAACGATCGATCGGGAGTGGTCGTACAATGGACCTCACAAGAGGAACTTCCATATGTGACATTTTTGACGGAAGTAACCGATGATGATTTGGACACAATCAGGGAACTAAATCAGCTTATTTACCCCTTTGCCGAGGGATCTCAGTGTTTTTCCTTTTGTCCTGAAATTACCGAAGACAATGACCGTGAAGGTGCACGCTACAGCATCACGCAAGCTTTGACTCAAGAAATTATTGATGATGGATTAGCTATTGAGGAAGAGGTGGCGGTGGGTGGTCTCATTGAGTACTCTGACTTTTTTGAACCTTATGAATTGCAGTACACATTTGGTGAACACAATGGATTGTATGTTGCCAGTAATGTGCCCAATATTTTGGAAGAGTTAGATGATCCAGCCAACTCACTCGCATCGAATCTCGCATTCATGGACTACTTCAACCGGTACACATCTGGGCATGACGACATAACTTATCTCGGGTTTTATGACCTTTCCATTTTTGTTGAATTTGCACTCAATTCAATGCCTTTTGGAGATGCTGATGTTACGGAGGCCATTGCATTCATGAGTGAAATTGGCCCTTGGTACACCCAGGGTCAGGCAGGGACAACATGGACCAAGGCGCTAACGGAATTGGTTTTGCCAATTCGTTCTGCAATTGATTCATTGGTGCCTTTGATGGTCACTCAGTGGGGAGAGGAAGCAGATCATTCCACACGAAATGAGTATAAGGCTCGAGCCCACTTCAGCGATTTGGACGAAATGGATACCAGCTGGTACGCCGAAGATTTAGTCTCACTTGCAGACGCTGAAATTGTGGACGATTCACAAGATAGCTTTCGCCCTGGAGATGCCATTTCCCGCGCAGAATTTGCGACCTTGGTGGTACGTCATTATGGCTGGGGAGATCTTCAACCTGCTCGAAGCGGATCACAAATTTTTGATGATGTAGACGACAATGCTTGGTACAACGATCAGATTGGATTGGCATTTGAATATGAAATTCTCCGAGGAGATGACACTGGAAATACCGTTCGCCCTAATGATCCTATTACCCGTGCCGAAGCCGCACAAGTATTGGTAAATGTGAGTGGCCTTTTACAAGGTGTCCCCGCAGATCATGCTAATTTTGACGATGTTCCCAATGATGCGTGGTATTCAGACGCAGTAGATCGAACCTACGATCAAGAAATTGTTCGTGGAGTATCTGCTACTGAATTTCAACCGGCTCGCTATTTAACTCGCGCCGAAGCCATCGTGCTCATTAATCGAATCCGTGAAAGGGAGTTACGATTTGATTGGATGTTTTAACCTAGGAAATAGCGCTTATAGACAAGCTCACGTAAGACAAAAGTACGTGAGTTTTGTTACATCAGCTCATCCTCCACCTCGCGTGAGGCATATCGCAGTTTCTCATCAAGGTCGATCACAGCTGGATCCACAGAAAGTGACATTTCATTCACTCCCAAGAGTTGGATTCCCTCCAAGGATCGGACACGCGACAAGGCCACATATCCCATCCCATGCACAAACGATCGGCTAAGATCAATTTCCGCCGCATCTAGACTCATCCCTTGGCTTTTGTGAATCGTGATAGCCCAGGCCAATCGCAGTGGAATTTGATTGATCTGCGCTTTGACATCATCATTTTCCTGGATCGCCCATGTGGCTGGTTTGGCGGTGATTTTTTTGCCATCATAGGTTTTTATGATCGGAAAATTTTCTTTAGTGAATCCAACAACTTCACCCAGTGTTCCGTTGACATAGCCTTTTTCGAAATTGTTCTTAGAAAACATCACCATCGCCCCTTCTTTTAAAACAAGACTCTCAGGGGTGAGGCAGTGCTTTTTTAGCACGTCTACCAGTGCATCAATTCCACTCGAACTCATGGAGTAGCGACGAGGTTGTGCATGTATTTTATCTAATTCCGCGTTGTTGATCGCATCCACATCTACATTGTGTGTATACAGTTTGGTGGCCATTTTCTTAATAGGTCGATTCATCCGGTCTTCGAGCAGCTGAATGGTTTCATCAGTAACCCGATTGGATCGTATCTCATTGAGAATTTGAAGGAACTGGCCATCTTGCTGCCGGTGTGGCTCGGTTAAGTAGCAAACCTTGATATTCATGTCTTCCCAAACTTGTGAGTTGTAGGCAAAGCTAGGAACCTCTCCATTTCTATGAATTGGAGGAAGCTGGAAAAAATCACCCGAAAGCACCACCTGCAAATCCCCAAAGGGAAGGTCATTCTTGCGGAACGTTCGGCATATTTGATCCACCATATCTAATTGATGGCCACTCAACATAGAGATTTCATCAATGATCAGTACCTCCGCTTTTTTGATGCGATGACGGAGATAATGTTTCTTGCGAATGCTTTTCAAATCATCGGCAGTCAGCTGTTCCCTAATGCCAAAACCGGCCCACGAATGAATTGTGACTCCACCAAGATGGGTGGCAGCAATACCGGTAGAAGCGGTGACTCCTATAGTTGTGGCCTCTTCTTTGAGATGTTCTATGTACTGATTTAGAACATGTGTTTTACCGGTGCCGGCAGATCCTCCAAGAAAAACATTGTGACCAGCTTTGAGTACGCGAAGAGCTACATCTTGTTTCATAGTAGCGTTAGTCTTTCACAGAATCCTTCTTTTGCCAATTTTCTTGTCTACATGAAATCTTCTAAATCCACATTGACCCATTGGTCTGTGCCTTCAGGTTTTCGTTTGAGTCGTATGTCGATACGAGGGCTGGCTAGGTCTACCACGCTTTTTTGGTGTCCTTGTCCAACCACTTGGCCATCTTTAACATCACGAGTAATGAGGAAATCAAAGCCTGCCAGTCCAAATTCAACAATTCGCTTTTCGCCAATTTCAAGATCGTCATCTCCCATTCCACTATAAAGAGACTCATATTCATCTCGTCGCATTTCTGCTCCTGCTGCTTTTACTTTTTCAATAATTTCTTCAAAACGATCATCGGCGGCCGCTTGACGCGTGTCGTCGATTTCACTGTATGCTCGTTTTGCTCGTCCAGATCCCATAGTAAATCGATTAAATCATAGTGTGGGGAAGAAGTCGAGGGGGGTTTCGAGGGGAAGTCATGGTTGCGCGCATATTTAGACGGGATTTTTTGCACAAATGGTGGAAAAGATTTATCGGCGTGTCATGTTTTGTTCACCATTAGAAGTGTATGTGCGAGAGACAAGGAAATCTTGTCCCAGGACAAGTCTCCAACCTGCAAAATCGTCCAAAATGACAATAAAAGTGGATTTGCCCGAATCCCTCGCCAAACGTTTGGACAGGCTGAGTAAACGAGCGGACTTCGAAGCTCTGCTGGGTAACTTCTTAGACGAGGTTGAACAAGAGGAAGCGGCAACCAAACCCGAACCAGTCCAAACCGACTCCCGGCACGTACCCGCCAAAATTCGTCGTCATGTGACCACGCGGAATGGCAACAAGTGTGCCTATCCGACTTGCAAAAAGCCTATTTATCAATTGCACCACACAGAGCGGTGGGCCCTTAATCACGCACATGACCCGGATCACCTGCAGCCGATGTGCAAAGCGCACAACGAACTGGCTCATCGCGGGCTGATCGAGAACGAGGGAAAATCGCCGACGAGCTGGAGGATGAGACAGAGGCCAGACCAGAAACACCCTAAATTTGCAATTGATCAAAAAGTGGTGAGTTATGCGGGGCGGCATTGACCATAGACCTATAATAGGTCTATCTTCCTATCTGTATGAACAAAATTGTAATTATTGGAGGTGGCGCTGCGGGAATGATGGCGGCCGCCTCGTTGGTAGAACAAGGCCGTGGGGCTGAGGTTATTTTGATCGAGCGAAACGCGGTTTTAGGAAGGAAAGTGATGATTTCAGGTGGTGGTCGGTGCAATGTCACAACCGGCCAGTCTGACATTAAGGCTATTTTAAAAAACTACCCACGGGGTTCCAAGTTTTTACGCCATGCCATGTATGAATTTCCACCTCAGGCCATGATGGATTGGATGGAAGCACGCAGAGTCCCCCTAAAAACAGAATCTGATTTACGTGTTTTTCCTAAGTCTGACAAAGGAGAGGACGTGGTGGAAGCTTTTGGGGGAATTCTTCGGAAAGGAGGCGTTGAGATTCGACTCAACACCACCGTGAAAAAAATCGAAAAAGGATTCACAATAACCTTGGACAACGACGAAACCATCCGTGCAAACCAAGTCATTCTGACTACTGGTGGTCAGGCTTATCGGCAGACCGGATCCAAGGGAGACGGGTATGATTTTGCAGAAGTATTGGGTCACACTATTACACCTCTTGCCCCAAGTTTAAGTGCGTTCACAGTGAAAGAATCATGGGTCAAAAAGCATCCAGGTTTGGCATTCAAGAACGTCCGATTGAGACTGACTGGAGCTAAGAAGTATGAATTTGCGGGGTCAATTTTATTCACGCATAAAGGCCTTACTGGTCCGGCTGTGTTCGCTTTATCCTCCTTGGCCGCCTACGAAACATTTCCCGCACGGCTGACGATCGATTTCCTTCCCAGCCAATCGTATGAGGAACTCACAACGCAATTTCAAAAAGCCATGGGAGAATCACCTCAAAAGCGATTTTTAACAACTCTCAGTCAATTCGTGTACAAAAACATGGCACCCACATTCTGCACTCAGGCTGAAATCTCCGAAGAGCGCACCAACGCGGAAGTTGGCAAAAAAGGTCTCGCTCGCATCATCGAATCACTAAAAAATACCTCGCTCACACTATCCGGCCGTCTTCCAGGAGAGGAGTTTGTGACAGCTGGGGGCGTGGACTTAAAAGAAGTGAATCCAAAAACCATGGAATCACTCATTCAACCCGGGTTATACTTTGCCGGTGAGATCCTTAATATTGATGGATTCACCGGGGGATATAATTTGCAGGTCGCATGGTGCACCGGACGAGTAGCGGGGAGGCAGCATTAACCCTCATTCTTCAAAACCTCCAATTCTTCTTCCAATTCCATCCATTCCTCTTCCTTCTCCGTGATTTCTTTTTTAACCTGCGCCAATCGTTTGGTTTTTTCTTTAGAAAACTCAGTGTAGTTTTCTTCGAACCAAGCCAGTAAAACCTTCTTTTCATCGACAAGTTTTTGGATCGCTCTCTCCAATGTATTCAGCTGTTTAGTGGCCTCGCGCATTTTCATTTTGAGCTCCTTCTTTTCCTCCTTTTTCAATTTCAGTTTTGACTCTTCTCCGAGTCCTAAATCTTCTTCAATGTCTTTTTGCAGATGGTAAACATATTCTTCGTAATTATGAAGGTAACGTCGGATTTTCCCGTTTTTTACCTCAACGATTCCATTGGCCACAATCTCAACAAAAGTACGATTGTGACTCACAAACAGTACGGTTACATTTGAGTTTTCGAGTGCCAGGGCTAGTGCCTCCACCGTTTCAAAATCCAGATGATTCGTTGGTTCATCCAATAGGATGACATGATTTTTCTGAAGTAAAATTTTGGCCAGACAAAGTCGTGCTTTCTCACCTCCGCTCAAGACGGGGATGCGCTTCTTTAACTCATCATCCTTGAATAGAAAATTCCCTGCCATCTCAAAAATCTCCTGCTCAGTTACATCCGCTGGCGCCACTCGACGCAGATAATGTTTCACCGTTTCATCAAAATTCAATGTCGCAGGAATGTGCTGAGCGTAGTAGGCGATTCTGATTTCATGTCCCCATTTAAAGCTTCCAGAAAGTCGCTCAAGTTCACCGGCAAGCGTTTTGAGTAACGTTGTTTTTCCTTGTCCATTGTCCCCCAAAACCGCAATCCGTTGACCTCGTTCAATGTCCAAGTTTATGTTGGCAGCAATCGATTTTTCACGATACCCAATTTCTAAATCTTCGAGCTTGAGAGCAATGCCTTTTTTTTCATCCACGCGTGGAATGCGGATGCGTGTAGTACTCAGAGGGTGTAAAACTTCGATCGTTTTAAGGCGCCCAATCTGCTTCAATTTGGACTGAGCTTGAGACGCTTTGCTCGCCTTGGAGCCGAACCGATCGACAAATTTCTGCAAGTTCTTTTTCTCCCGTAGAATTTTCACATTGTGTCGTTCAACCAATGAAGTCTGCTCTTCTTTATATTCCAAGTATTCCTCGATTGAACGTGGGTAGAGGGTCATTTTGCCCTGCTCAATTTCAAGGGTTTCTTTACAAGTGCGCTTAATGAACTCACGG
Organism: uncultured Candidatus Peribacteria bacterium; assembly: GCA_964491515.1. GTDB lineage: Bacteria > Patescibacteriota > Gracilibacteria > UBA1369 > UBA12473 > CAZBGQ01. The sequence continues at coordinate 7,338 of CAZBGQ010000007.1, read as the reverse complement.
TCATGAGAAATAAGGAGAAAGCTTCCACTATAATTCTGAAGAAATTTTTCCAGCAAAATTTGAGTTGAAAGATCCAAATAGTTGGTCGGCTCATCCAGGAGCAACAACGTCGGTTCCTTCAAAAGCATGGCAATCAGTTTTACACGCATCTGATATCCTCCCGCCAAATCCACCACACGTTCATAGAGTAGTTCATTTTTTATCTGAAACCGTCCAGCCACTTTGCCGCATTCCCACTCCATTTTGCCACTGGAACGTACGAGATAGTCCATGACAGTCTCTTCATCTCCATATTCACTGTGCTGTGTTAAGTAGCCAATTCTCGTGCTTTTGGGGATATTGATCGTTCCCAAATCAGGTTCTTCCTCCCCAACAATGATCTTGAATAGAGTCGATTTCCCAGCGCCATTTCGTCCAATCACGCCAATCTTTTGTTTGTCATTAACAATCAGATCTGCGCCATCCAGAATCGTTTGTGTCCCATAGGACTTCGTCAACCCGTTGATTTGAAATAATATAGCCATAAGCGCATGGAGGATACCGTCTAATCAAGTGATTCTCAAGGGGGACAATTAACTTGAGCGAAATTATTCCAACGCGTATAGTCGACTCTTATGGAAAACTTTGATCAAATCGAACACGTTGTCTGGGATGGTGACAATACCATTTGGGACTGGATGGAGTACGCGGTTCCTGCGTACGAAGCGATGTGCCATACCATTGCGGGCATCGCAGGTAAGAGCTTTGATGAAACGGCAGCCGCAATGAAGGCATTTTATACGGCGGCAGGCACGCTAGAAGATGTAAGGCTGATTCAAGGTTTACAAGCGGCCGGTTTTTTTAGCCATCTACCGAATTTCCCAAAGGACCAGGCAATTCGGATGGTTCATTCGATATTTGGTAAAATTCGCAGAGAAAAACTACACACATATCGCGGGGTTTCTACCGTGATGAAAAGAATTCGCGAACGAGGAATAGAACAAATAATGATCACTGATGCCCCCGGGGGGCAGGCAAGTGAACGGCTCCATTCATCTAGATTGGGGAAAAATATTAGTCGAATTTACGCCATGCCCACAGCGGATTTACCTGATCTTCCATCAGGTTTTAGACGTCATAAATCCTCGATCCCACTTTATGACCTTAAAAGAGAAAAACCGCACGTTGACCTTGAAGAAATTTTCGAGAAAACACGGGAGAAAATAGGGAGGACCGTTGTAATTGTCGGGGACAATGAGTCAAAAGACATGGAACTTGCTCGGCGGTATGGATGTATTGGAGTTCATGCACGGTATGGGGTGGCACGCGCAGAGTTGGTGGAGAGAATTAGAAAATTCGCACCAGATCGTGTGGCTCGACGCAGCATGCAATTAGAAGGCGATGGGGGAGTGGGAGCCGCAAATGATCGAATTTATAACGTGGATGATCCGCTAGAAATATTACAACTTGTGGGATAGTCTCCCCGCGAATGCCTTTGAAGCGGTTATGCCGTTTAATCAGTTTCCGAATCAGTAGACGGGAAAAATCCTACGCTGCTCGAGGAGAAGAGAAGGCCAATCTATCCTTAGAACGATAGGCAATGTAGAACAGCACAGCAAGACTAAAAATCATCGCCCAGGTGCCCATTTCGGGAACCGCGGCAATAGAGACCGTTACGGTATCAAAAAGCTGCGACGATTGAAGCCCTCCAATCCCAGTTAAAATCTTTGGACGAAACTCAGTCCCATTGTCATACGCACCCGTATCAGTGAAAAGAACAACCAGCTTATTATCCCCATGAAGCGTTTGTACCGTGATTTGGCTCTTTAAAACCCCAATATTTGGAGCTTCGAATCCGGTATCTGTTGTGTTTCTGGACTTAAAATAGCTTGAAGCGTAACACCATTTAACAAAGGCTGGCCAAGCCGCATCACAGGTTTCGCTGCCTGTACTCGTAAGATCCTCAGTAAAAGTAAGGACAAGAAGAGAAGAGCCCCCGGAATCATCCTGATAGTCCGCCGAACTTGCCTCTGGTACCGCAAGCGCGGTCAATGGAAACAAAACAATGAGTAAACATAAAAGGCTTACCGCCAGTAATTTCCTGGTGGATGTATAAAATAATCGCATAATTAGGGAGTTAATAGTGAATCAAATAATAGTGTACCCTAGATTCTTGAGAGACTTCAAGTAGTTCTTTTTTACTCATTTAACCGATCCCTCTTAACATTTCTAATTGGTCCATAGTTTGTAAAATAATTTTTTTTCAATTAATCTCCATAATATGAGGAAGCAAAATACTGATTTACTTGGGACAAATCATCTTGAAGTCGCTAGCAAAATTATCGCATATATTGTTTGCGTGGGGTTGCTTCTGGCTTCAGCCTTGGTTGTTTTTGATGCTTTTAAGGTGCTTTTTCTTCAGGATATCAATACGGCTGTTCAGGACGGGTTATTTGTATTGATACTTTTAGAGATGTTTTATGTAACCCGTTCATTCATCCAGTATGGTAGTATAAATGTTGGATTGGTAATTAACGTCGGAATAATAGCCGCCGTTAAAGAGCTAGTCTTTCAAATAAATTCTATTACTTTGCAGCTGGCGCTCTCTTTCGGAGTGATCTTTTTAACTTTGTCTGTTGCCTATCTTGTAGAGGCCATTCATTTCTCGAAAAAGAAGAAGTGAGTTGCCCCTTTTTTATAAATTAAGGTATGTGATGGTGAGTTGAAGACACGTTGCAAAAGAGACCCAGAATAAGTAGGGAATATTTGCATACGTTACCCTGTGTGTATATGGAAATATAGCGATCATCGCCCAGATGAGTGTTCCTAAAACGAGGAGAATATCCAGCGCGGCAAGGAAATTATTTTGAAGGCCAAACTGTATGGGTGTGAATGCGAAATTGAAGATCAAATTAAGAATAAACGGCAGCAAAACAACAAAAGGAATTTTTCCTTTAATGAAAAGCCAGCCAACATAGCCGTAACTAATGGCAATAATAAGATAAAGGACTGTCCATACGGGCCCAAATATCCAAGCCGGAGGCGACCAAGACGGTTTGATCAGTGTTCCATACCAAGTATTCATAATTTATAATAAAAAGTTTATCTAATTTTACACAGACAATTATATCACTAAAAAATCGGGCCTTTTTGCAGGTTTGTCAAGCCTTCTCTGTCTCTAATGCTAAATAAATAGTGGATACTACCAGCTTCGCTCACTCGGAGGCAACCACGCAAGTATGACTTGAATTTGATTGAGGTTTTTGGTATAATCTTATGATACTTATTAATGATAAATATCATGCATTCATCAGATGGAGATCAGGAGAAGGACAGGGGGGAGCCCATTAAAGTTCTTGACGCTAGTAGAATGCAGGGAATTATTTCCCCAATAAACTACGCCACAGCAGTAATAGCATATGCAAGAGACCATAAGAGTCCCGTCCAAGGATCGTTTTATGGTTTTGAATTTATTTGTGCCGCTGACGATGCTGCTGCTGATCTAGCCGCAAGAATCGACACTGCAATGCAAGAGGCAAAAGAAGAACGGGAAGGATCTGTTAAAGGCAAAGAAGCGGCTACTCAAGCAGTAAGATATCAAACTAGATGGAACGCTTTAGTGGGAAGGGTGGACTCGCTTGATTTCGAAGACATTGAAGCAGTACTCGACTGGTTGAGTGGTGCAGCCGAAGTATCGGATGACAGAGAAGTGATTAAAACGATTGATGAGAGAGAAAGAATTTTAGCTGTGTTTAAAGCTCATGGATATAGTGGTGATGATGATCATATTTTCCCTGGTGCAGATAGAGAAGCAATAGCTCGCAATATAATTATGAATTCTATTAAGGCATTAAGTTCGACTGGAGGATTTAATCCTCATGTTATTGCCAGGATAAAAGAATGGAAAGAACTTTTGATTTAATACTGTTGTTTAATTTTCTCGGATAAAAAACCTGTCTAAAGATTCTTGGATCTAAAAATGTGAATGGGCTCTACAATTCAACGGGGATTGACAAATCAAGGCCTTAGGTTAAAATAGGCCTCTTAGTCATTCTCTGCATAATGCATAATTTAACGGTGCCAAGTGGAGTCGAGGCGCTCATTGAAGCCCACCCAGAAATATCGGAGGCCCTGGCCAGTAGGTTTGCAGATATAGCGCAAAGAATTACTTTAACGGCCGAGGCAGAAGGCCTTAAAGCAGGACAACTTAGTAGAGACCAGGTCGATAATGTAACGTCTCTATTCTCTTGTTGTCCTCCTGAAATTTTGGTTAAAAGATATGGTCCTAAATTTGCTGCATTCTGTGCTGTAGGAACTTCAATTATCCGTTTTTCGGAAAGAATTAGAGCCTTTCTTAGCGAAGATACTGATATCAAAGGTGAATTAGTAGAGCATGCAAGTCTTTCAAGGTGGAGATTGTTTAAAGACATAGAGATAGAGGCGATTCAGGCTACCTATGCTCTATTGGCTGAATTTGCAACTAATGGATTTGATCAAGATTTATTTAAAGAATTTCTCAGAGAGGACGCCGAAAGGAGTGGTGAATTATCTAAAAAAAGACTGCCGGAATATAGGGCTGAGCTACTTCATCCACCTCATAATATTGGTGCGGATGGATATGATATGACTTGGGGCAGGCAAAGGCAGGAAGATGGTAGAAAGTATGATATTTGGCACGATGGGCCAATGGCATTAGGATTGATGCATAACGGTAATCCTCAAGGGATAGTAGGATTCACTCCTCTTAATGTTGAAGAGTTACTTATAGTGCAGATCCAAGGAGTTCGGCCGATGGCAGGGGATGGTCTCCGAGGAGCGCGAGGTCTTGCTAGATTATCAGATTGGTCAGGGACGATGATAAAGTACCTAGAAATTTGTGCCAGCTCTAATGGGTTTAGGAATATACAGATTCAAAGTGCAAACGATAATGGGTGGATTGGAAAAAAAGATTTCACCTTAGCAAGGGGGCTTAAAATCTATGATCAGAAAGCAGATGACTTAGAGTATAAATTGAAGAATGGGCGGTGGGTTAAGGGCTTATGACTCGAACGTGTTGAAGAAGCGCTTGTTCGTCGAACTTAGTTTCTAGGTTGTTAGAGTTCGGCTATGATGTAGTTGTAGGATGAATCAAAAACCAATAATATATATACATATGAAAAATGAGCCATCAAATTCTGATCAGTCAGAAACAAACGAAAGAGAACAAATCATATTCGAGGCAAAAAGCCTTTCATTAGAAATTCTTAATGAATTTAAAAGGATTAATAAAGATGAAGGTTTTGTAAATTGGGGAAAGGCTTTAATGCCCGAAAGCGTCTATGCTGATATACAAGTAGACAAAAAAACGTTATACGACACGGTCGCATATCACATTTTGATAGGATCCACCCCTCCAAGTAGCTGCTCTAAAATTGATCTCCCAGGAGATCAAAATTTGATAGCTTATGCAAAAAGAAAGCTGGAAGAGTTAAAACAGATGTAATCTCTGGTTTTTGATTCATCCGACAACAGAGACTAGGCGGTTCATTCGCTTCACTCTGTTCCGCTCATTCACCCCATATTTGACGGGTGTACGCCTTCGGCGTATTTTACACCCGTCAAATATCGCCGAGTCTCGGACGTTGTATCCCATTGAATTCACTTATAACCTATTTCTTTATGGATAAACATAAAACAGTCATAAATCTGCTCAGAGAACTAGGCTTCTACGGTGGTGGCATTATTTTGCTGGCCTATTTACATCAAAAACCAATTATATTAACAGTCTTGATACTCATTTTCTGTTTAGTTCAGCTTACAATTTTTAGGCAAAAAAACGATCTATATTTCTTTTTCGCAGGTTTTATACTAGGGCCAATTGTAGATCTAGTTGCAATACCATTTGGTATCTGGGAATACTCGAATTCATTTTCAAATGGACTGCCGTTATGGTTGCCGTTGGCCCTAGGAATGATGACGGTTCTGCTGAAGCGTATTTCAGAATCAGCCTCTAATTTGAATAAATAGGTAATTCGATAGCACACAACAACTGCCCCAAAGTCGGAAATAGGTACGCAAGTATGACTGCTTCACCCATTTATTCGACGCTCAAACCTTTTTGTAGGGCTGACGAGTTGACATAGGGCTTAAATGTAGATAAAGTCAGGGCCAAGATTTAAAAAACAATCAAATGGTGAATGCTGGGGAAAGTGAAGAAGTAACGGGAGAGGCAGAGGCATTGGTTGTGATTACACCTGAACAGTTTTTCGGGGATGCTAAAATTTGGGAAGATCGTAATTGGGCTGCGAGAGGAGTAGCTCATATTGTAGGAAACGTAGATTACGCAGGAGACTATGAGACAGAGCATGTTGGGGATGACCCAAGGCATATCGGAACAATGCGTCGGAATACTGACGCCAATGGGGTGACCCTAGGTAGGAATCCGGATCAGATAGCTGCGTTAGGACGATTTGAGCGCGGAGAACAGAAGATTGACTCGGCTGCTTTCTTCAATGCTTTTGGGAAGCCAACTGCTCCTAAGCAAAGGCCTGTTTGGCTTTATGTGCGAGGAGAAAAGGACAATCTCGGTCGAAATGATACTGCAAAGACTCCTAAACCTAAAAATATTGATGATTTACAACGGTTAATGCTGGCAGGCAATGGCTTTATAAATGACGTATTAGCAGGTGGAGATTCAGTAGGAGTTTTGAGACGAGTGATTGTAAAGTATATGTTGAAAATTGGAATACTAGAGAATGGGGAAGATGCCATCGTTGCGCCTGATTTTAGAGTAGATGAAATGGTTCGTATGCAAAGAGTTGGTGGGGTTTTGCAAATTTCAGATCCGCATTATTTAACGAGTGTTGAGGTAGAGCTTGAAAAAGATGGAGATCCCGGAAAACTTGAAGCAGGAATGGAGAAAATATATGGATTTTTAGCTGGTGAGCGCGAAGGATTTAGGACGAGTGATTTGAGATTTGGAACACTTGCTTTAGCTGAGGACCCGAGAGGTTACGTCAGAAGCGAATTGGCTAGCGCAAATCCAAGTTTGAATTCAGGAACAGCATTTGATGACTATTATGAGTCAATGCAGAGGGCTGCAGCGAGAATTTTTGAGGCTTATCGTGGTGATCCTGTTTCAATGATCAAGGTTCTTGACATGGGCAGGTATGATCTATTGGGGCCACTCCAGAATGTAGATCGATTTTAGGTTTTAAAGTTGCTTAAAACAGGGGTTGCGAACGGCCGAATCGCACGGAACCTTTTTTTTTGGCGGGGGGGGGGGGCATCCCTTTAGCGATTGTTTTTAGTGAGTTTGTATTACGCTTCATCGTGCAGATTGTACGGTTGCTTAAACTCATATTTTAGGTTGGGAGGAAT
>CAZBGQ010000006.1:2756-74676 GCA_964491515.1 uncultured Candidatus Peribacteria bacterium | reverse complement strand
CAAATCCCTTCAACCCCATCTCAAAAAGGTGACTGGAACTCTGCAACTTAACAAGACTTTACTTAAGCCTAATTAATTTTCTAAGTCAAAAATCTCTTATTGGCAATCTCTCCAAAATATTCTCCGATGACTTTGCGCCCCTAGACCATTTGTTTATGTCGAACCTTGAAGCCAAGCGCATGTAGTTGACAAATTCCCCAAGACGCTTATTATTCCTACCCCTGTATCATTTAATTAAAATTAATATGAGTGAAACCCCCGATTCAGGTACTAGTGAAGAAGCTCCTTGCGACGACGAGGCGGCAAGAGAAGCGGCATGGACAACCTTCTTTGGCGAATATAACATGTCTCTAGAAGCGGGGAGGGAGTTATTTAGAAAGGCTAGATTTGTTCTAGCCAATCTGGAACTTTTAGAGCGAGGGCTAGAACTGGATATTCGTGAGATTAAACGGCGTGCTGTTATGGGGCGTGGGACTACCATGCCGCATGCGATTTGTATCCAGAGAACTTTTTTCGAAAACTGTTACGAGCAGGCTAAATCAAGATCTTGATAGCATAATTGGATTTTTCAGGACCTCAACGCTCTTTTGGCTTCCTCTTCAAGGTTATTTCTATTTTCAAATCCGTTGCCGCCGTTACCTCCCTTAAATCAATAGATGCCTCAACGCAAATAGGCTGCATGAGCGGCTTTACGGCCGCTCGAAGACCTCTTCGTAGCGCGGTACTGACTAATTGATCGAGAATTTTCATATAAATAAAAAGTGGCGGAGAGAGAGGGATTCGAACCCTCGGTGACATTGCTGCCACGACAGTTTTCAAGACTGTTGCCTTCAACCGCTCGGCCATCTCTCCACGGGTGATTTTATCTAATTTTGAACGATTGTACACCCCTTTTTTATGTGCTTTGACATCTACTCTTTTCTTGGTATAATTCATTTCCTGTAACTATTCTCACGACAACACCAGCAGCTAACCCGTTTAAAGTCCCTACCTCATCCCGTACTGACTCAGCTTGAACAGCGTGAGGACAACGGCCCCTTCCATAAAAATACTAATCAAAAATCATGCCCCTAAGCGTCCCTGCCGATTCCACAGAGGTTCTCAACCCCTTACTTGAAGAAGGCAAACCCTATCGCCTTAAACCCAATCTAGGAAGTGCCTTCGGGGGACTTGATGACATTGAGTACTTTTGGGTGCCTAAGGACCCAAGAACCTCACTAGGGCACAACTTGGATGAACGATTTCAGATATTCAAATTCTACAATCGAAATAGATGGCAGGAAGCTCGATTACCTGTCGAGGTCTTTATAGGCCTGGAACGTCCAACCAAACCGACACCTCCTCCAGATCCTCCACCACGACCCGCTGTGCCCGCTCCCAAGCCTGTTCCGCCTCGCGCCGCACCTGCACCAACTCCTGCGCCAACTCCACGACCAAAGCCTTCCACACCCGCTCCTAGACCGTCCCCGAGACAGGCCCCGAGACTGCCCTCCACATCGAGCCCACGACGCATGCCTCGATCTAAACCTACTCCCAAAGCCAAACCATCGTTCTCTGATCAAGTACTCCTTGCCTATTTAGATGGTGGTGGAACCGACACAAGTGAACAAATCATAATCATGGGAATAGTCATAAATAGAGCTAACGGCTATCTCCCCAAAAACATCGATGAAGCAGATATCTGCCGAACTCTCTCTGAAAACTTCAGGTGGATTGTAGAGAAGGGAGGACGCTATTATCTTTCTGGAAGGTTTGCCCAAGAGTAAGCCCCTCCGTTATACTCCTTCCATGTCGCTCGTCACTGATTTTCATATTCATTCTAAATACTCACGTGCGTGCAGCCCGCGACTGGATCTGCCAAATATTCATGCCTGGGCTCAGCTCAAAGGAATCGATTTATTGAGCGCGGCCGACTTCACGTATCCGGATTGGTTTGCCGAACTACAAGAGCAATTAGAAGAGGTGGATACAGGGGTTTATGAACTGCGCGAAGAATTTCGCTCACGTGCCGATGAGTTTGTAACGGTGCCAGAATCATGTCGCCGCCCGGTACGATTTTTTATGTCGACTGAAGTTAGTTTGATTTATAAAAAAGGCGACAAGTGCCGTAAAATTCATCATCTCATCTTGGCCCCAAACCTAGAAACCGTTGCCAAAATCAACACCGAACTGGATAAACGGGGCAACATTCGAGCGGATGGACGTCCTATTCTGGGCATGGACAGCAAAGAACTTTTGAAAATTCTGCTCGATATTTCATCTGAAATCCAACTTATTCCAGCGCATGTGTGGACTCCTTATTTTGCGATTTTTGGATCTAAATCTGGATTTGATTCCATCGAAGAATGCTTCGAAGAACTGTCTGATCACATCTGTGCATTGGAAACCGGACTGTCATCAGACCCACCCATGAACTGGCGACTGAGCAATCTCGATAAGTACGCGCTTGTCTCCAGTTCCGATGCTCACTCACCCGAGAAAATGGGACGCGAAGCCACTATTTTCAACACCGACTGCACCTATCCTGCGATTTTGCGCGCACTCCGCCATGACCATTCTCAGATAGAGGGAACCATTGAATTTTTCCCCGAAGAAGGCAAGTATCACTGTGATGGATTACGTGATGAAGGACTGGTAATGTTGCCGGATGAAACAGTGGCCAATGATTTCCGTTCACCACGCACGGGCAAAAAAGTAACGGTCGGAACTTTGCACCGCGTGAGTAAATTAGCCACTCGGGCCATGGGAGACAAACCCAAAACGGCACGTCCTTATTGGTCCATTATTCCGCTGGTCGAAATTGTGTCAGAAATTGTAGGATTCGGAGTTAAAAGTAAAAAAGTGGTGGAACTTTATTTCAAATTACTACGTGAATTGGGACCTGAATTTTCTATTCTAAAAGATCTTCCCATCCACGACATTGCTCAGGTGGATGAACGAGTGGCAGAGGCCATTGATCGTATGCGAAAAGGGAAAGTAATTATCTATCCCGGCTACGATGGTGAATTTGGCAGAGTTAAATTATTCCAGGAAGGAGAACTAAAGTAATGACACCCATTGAGCCGTCCCCTAATCTATGTTAAATTCTGCGACAACAACCTCAAGTCCTCTCTTTTTTATGCCTCCATCTCTGACAGATCAACAACAACAAGCGGTCCAAACTACCGATGGACCGGTTCGCATTATGGCAGGAAGCGGAACGGGTAAAACACACACACTGATTGCGCGAGTCGCTCATCTTATTCGGGATAAACAAGTACCCCCGAGAGAAATTTTGGTACTCACTTTCAGCAATAAAGCGGCCCATGAATTCAATGACCGGCTCACTTCTATCGAACTTCCACAGGTTCATGCAACCACTTTCCATGGACTTGCTGCTGGGTTTTTAAGAGAACTATGGAGAAAGGATTTCAAAATTATTTCTACCCCTGAACAAGAAGAGATATTACGTGACATCCTCTACTCACAAGAACGAGAGGCACTGACTCAGGTCGTCATGGATTTTAACAATGTGCGTCAAGCCGCCGCCTGTGGCTCCCCGTGGCCACCTCTGATGTCTCCCGTAAGCCTAGATCGATTGGGTGAACTTTTTCAGATATACCGAGGTATTTTAGAGAAAAAAAACGCGATTGATTTCACTGGACTTTTAACCACGCTCATCGAACGTTGGAAAATGGATCCGTCGTTACTCTCCACCTGTCAAAATCGGATACAAACCATCATGGTCGATGACTACCAAGATGTAAGTCCTCTTCAAATCGAAATCGTACGACAGTTAGCAGAGCCGCATCGAAACCTTTGCGTTGCAGGAGATCCGAATCAAACCATTCACTCCTGGCGTGGTGCTCAAATTTCAGCAATGACCGATTTTATGACTTTTTATCCTGATGCGACCTCTCTCACTCTCACTAAAAATTTCCGTAATTCCACCTCGATCTTAAATGGGGCGCAAACACTCATCTCCCACAATGAAGGTTATTTCAGCAACGAAATAGAAGCGACGTTACCCGCTGCAGCCCCCATTCATTTGTGGGAAAGCCGAGATGAATGGCATCAAAATGAAATGCTGTTTTACTTATTGGACCAATTCTTGACCTCTCACAACCCTCAAGACATAGCTCTTTTATATCGAACCGAAGCTGAAGGTCGTTATCTTTCCGCCTATTTAGCTCAACGAGATTATGGATTTCAAGTATCAACGTTATCTCAATTTTGGGAGCACAAAGAAGTCCGACGTTTCCTTGAAAAACTCACTGCAGTTCGTGACATTGGGAAATTCCCAACGGAAAATGAAGCCACGCTATTCTGTGAGTGGTTTCGAACCAAACTAGAAGAATTTATTTGGCACCAAAGCATTCCCGAGAAAAAAGCCATGCTCCTTATGCAACTTTTGCCATATGCCATGGCATTTGATTATTGCGAAATACCTCAAGCACTCAGTCATTTCTTAGATGCCGCAGACACTGCACAAGCAGTAGATAATTTAGTTCTGGACGATCATATAAATTTACTGCCATTGCATGCTTCTAAAGGATTAGAATTTCCGATTGTGATGATTTTAGGATTAGAAGAAGGACTACTCCCACATCAACAAACACATGATGATCCATATTGGGTGGCCGAAGAACGACGACTGCTTTATGTGGGCATGACCCGCGCCAAAGAACAGCTTCATCTATTTAGAACTCGATCAATTGATAGTGCACCTCTCGATGCTTCTCGATTTATCGGAAACATTGGAGTCGATCATTTGACCTATGGAGTACTACCGGATAAACGCACCGTTTCCCGTCACCAAACACACGTAAAAAAGACACAGACAAGCATGTTTTAATTAAGGGTTCCTAGTTGCCTACATTCGCTCTGGCGCCTCAATCCCCAAGATTCCTAATCCGTTTTTAATCACCTGTGCAACCGCCGCAATGAGCTGAAGTCGAGCGGTTCGGTGTTCGGCGCTCGGCGCTTCGAGGACCGAATGCTTACTATAGAAATTATTGAAAATTTGAGAAAGTTCATACAAGTACGTGGCAATGCTGTGAAGCCTAAAACCGGACAACGCCCCATGAACTAGTTCCGGATAGAGTTGAAGTTTTCGTAACAATGCGAGCTCTTCCGGCTCCATAAAAAATGTATGATCCGGTGCTTCGTTGGCCAAATTTTCAGCCGCGGATTTGCGCAAAATTGAACGGATGCGTGCGTATGTGTACTGGAGATACGGCCCTGTGTTTCCCTGAAAATCGATGGAAGACTCAGGATCGTAAAGCATTTCAGATTTAGCGTCGACTTTTAAGATGAAATACTTGAGCGCTCCCAATGCAATGATTCGAATCAGATGAGCACGTTCCTTGCCTTCATATGGCATATCTCTTTTTGTGATTTCGTTGTCCACTAATTGCTCAAGTTCAAAAACTAACTTGTCGAGATCAACAGTCGTGCCTTCTCGGGATTTCATTTTCCCTGAGGGCAGATTGACCATGCCATAACTAAGATGGTGAAGATCTTTAGCCCATGGATATCCAAATCGTTTAAGGATTTCGAATAATACTTTGAAATGATAATCTTGTTCATTTCCCACCACGTAAATCAATTGATGTAGGTCGGTGCTTTCCATTCGCTGAACAGCCAATTGAATGTCCTGCGTCATATAAATCGTCGTGCCATCGGAACGTACCAATATTTTGTAGCCTGTTTCGGAATCGCCTAAGCCGACATCTTTCAAGTTGACCGCGAGTGCTCCTCCTTCAATGCGTTCCGCTTTTCCTTCTTCTACCGCCTGTTCCACAGTGGCACGTCCGCCTTCTGAGATATCGCTCTCGAATGTCATCATGTCAAAATGTGATCCGATCGTTTCGTAGGTTTTGTTGAAACCATCGAGTACCCACGCGTTCATGGTTTGCCAGAGGGCGCGCACCTCAGAATCGTTGGATTCCCACTGCTGAAGCATCTGGCGCGCATCTTCATCCAAAGATGGATCTTCCTTCACCGCTTGTGCAAATTTCACATAATATTCACCCACAAAATGATCTCCTTTTTGATCCATGCTTTCCGGACTAGTGTCGCGTCCCCATTTTTGATAAGCCAACATGCTTTTACAAATATGAATTCCACGATCATTCACAATCTGTGTTTTCGTCATATCATACCCGTTGGCCTCCATTAAATTAGCGGTCGCCATTCCTAAGAAGTTATTTCGTGCGTGTCCTAAATGAAGCGGCTTGTTGGTGTTCGGTGATGAGTATTCAATCATTACTTTTTTCCCTTCACCGTATTTAGTTTTTCCGTAAGCTTCTTCAGTTGCCAGAATCCCACGCATGTTTCCAATTAAATAGTCAGGATCTACAAAAAAATTAATAAATCCCGGTCCTGCAATTTCCATGGATTGAATAAAATCCGGTTTCCCTAACTTAGCTATGATCGCTTCAGCTACCGCCCGCGGTGGTTGTTGAGCCGGCTTAGCCAATTGAAGCGCACTGTTGCATGAATAATCACCATGCGCTGAGTCGGCCGGATATTCAATGACCACATCACGTCCTGCAAAATCAGGATAAAGTTCTTGAATCGCGACTCCCACAATATGTGCAATCATCTCTTTGAGCATAGTGCGTTTATGCTACCAGAAGATGCATCTTTATGATATAATTAGTTTTGTACATTATTTATCATGACAAAAGACATCATACTGCTGGTTTTACTCCTGATCCTCTCTGGATTTTTCTCTGCCAGCGAAACAGCTTTGGTCGCACTTTCTCCCGCAAAGGTTAGGACGCTCATTCAACAAAAAAAACGTGGGTCTAAATCAGTCGGACGACTTAAAGCCCATCCGCACAAACTACTCATCACTATTTTAGTGGGGAATAATTTGGTAAATATCATGGCATCTGTGTATGCAACCATCGTTTTTCAACAAATCCTTGGACATGGCGCGCTAGGAATCATCACTGGAGTATTGACCTTATTCATTCTTATTTTTGGAGAAATCGTACCGAAATCTTTTGCACAGGCTTACTGCAAACAACTCTCACGTCTCGTGGCTCCGCCCCTCTATCTCATTTATATACTACTCAGTCCGGTGGTTTGGATTTTGGATCTATTGGTAAAAGGGTTATTACGTACCACCGCTAGCGATCAAAAAGATCAGCACGTAACAGAAGAAGAGCTCAAAGCATTTGTTAGTATTGGAGCCGAAGAAGGTGCGATTGAAAAAGGGGAACAAGTTCTGATTGAAAACGTTCTACAATTCAATGATACTCGCGTAGAAGAAATCATGGTTCCCCGAGTGAAAATCCAGGCGCTTCCAGTAGAATCTACCCTTCATGAAGTGGCTGACTTTGTTATGAAAGGTCATCACTCTCGTATTCCCGTCTATAAAGAGTCCATCGATAACGTTGTAGGCTTGATCACAATCAAGGATATTATCCAACACATGCATGCAGGAAAAATGCAGATTCCTCTTTCTGAACTCAACCTACTCAAACCATTTAAAATTCCTGCTTCTAAAAAAATCAATCGCCTCTTCCATGAATTCCAAAAAAGACGCATGCACTTAGCCATTGTCCTTGATGAGCATGGCGGCACGGTTGGCCTGATTACATTAGAAGATATTTTAGAAGAAATTGTGGGTGAAATTGTCGATGAATATGATGAAGATGAAAAACTGGAAGTCACAAAAGTCGGAACCATGGAAGTAAAAGCCACGGGCAAAGCACTCATCGAAGATATCAATGAGGCGCTCGACATTCGTATTCCTTGCCCTGATCATCGAACGATTAGTTACTACATCACTGAGAAAATAGGCCGATTCCCTAAACAAGGAGAAATCATTAAGGGTCGTGGTTTCACCATTTATGTTGATAGAATGGAAAATCACACCATTGCCGAGTTGACTATCGAACGAAACAGTAAGAAAATATAGGCTCACTTCAGGTTAATATAGCTTTTTGCACTTGAACTAAGATCCATTTTGTGGTATTATTTCTTGATTTAACCAAATCCTATGAAAAGATCTTTTATTGCCACATTGGCACTCGCAACCCTTCTCTTCAGTGCGACAGCGGTTGCTCAAGACACGACGGACAGCACAGATGCTGCTCCCGACACATCCTCTGTAGTGGAGGAAACCGTGGCCGATACACCAGCAGACCCAACGGATGCTGAGGTTTACGCTGCTGCGGATGAAGACGTTGAGGTTGAGGCTGAAGCTGAAACCGAGGTCGAAGACATCGAAGCACCTAGCTTCGTGGAAAACTTGGAAGCCACCCCAGGCGATGGAGAAATTCAACTCAAATGGGATGCGGCTACCGATGATGTAGAAGTAACCGGCTATGCGATTTTTTATGGCACTAGCTCATTGGTTCAAGCCTACCTTGATCTTGAAACATCAGGGGGAGAGCCTGAATCTCTTGAATTTGAATACGACACCGTTATTGATGTTGAGAATGTTGTAGAATACACCATTGAAACTCTCGACAATGACACCACTTACTACTTTTCAGTAGTAGCGGTGGATGCAGCTGGAAATGAAAGTTTAAGTTACAGCAACGAAGCGTCTGCTACTCCGGTAGCGGCCCCTCTTGATGACGATGGCACTCCACCTACTGTGGTATCTGCCGTTGCCTCACGTTGTACTACGGTTGAATTGACCTTCTCAGAACACGTAGAATATCCAGAAGCCAATCCTGGTGAAGCTTTCACTATTGAAGATTTTGACACACTTGAATTCTTATCTGTAACTGGTGTCACAGAATCTCCACTTGAAAATACGATCACATTGACCATGCCAGAAATGACCGATATGGCTCAGTACCGTTTAACAGTGGGGGTTGATATTGCCGATGACTTTGGAAATCCAATGGTAAGTGGAACTTCTGACACTGCCATCTTCACAGGAATTGCCTGTCCAGAAGAGGCTCCTGTTGTCGAAGAACCACCAGTAGAAGAAACTCCTGTAGAAAATCCTAACGCAGACCAAGACGCACCTAAACTTGAAAATGTAGATGTCATCAGCCCAACCGAACTATGGCTTACCTTCAATGAAGAAGTGGCCTTCCCAGAAGAGGTAGAGGCTGCCTCTTTATTCTCTATTTTCGATGGAGATAACAATGGATTAGAAGTAACAGAGGTAGATCGTGTCGATAATGACCCAACTATTTTGATCCTTTCAACATCTGAACACCTTATCAATACAGAATATTTTGCTTCTGTAAGTGGGTTACTAGATGTCGATGGAAATGCTACAATCGGTGATTTTAAAAGCAGCGCCGCCTACAATACTTTCACTTCTGAAGATGTGGAAGAAGAGGTAGAAGTTGTTGTTCCTTCCCTTGATAACATCAGTAATCTAGTGGCCAATGTGGCTGACCAATTAGTAAACCTAAGCTGGGCTTCAGCCGGTAACGCTGTGGACCATTATTTATATGTAAGTACCGATGGAGGAACCACGTATAAAAAGAAAGCAGAACTTGGTAAAGAAGCCTCCTCTTACGCCTTCGAAGGTGTTGTTGAAGGTCAAAATTACCTTTTCAAAGTTGTATCTGTTGACGCTGACGGAAACCAAAGTGAAGGATTGGTAGCAACCGCTGCTTTGCCTTCTACCGGTCCTGGGCTTGCTCTTTTGGCCGCCGCTTCTCTCCTTGGAGGAGCCGGACTTTCCCGACGACGAAAAAAACAACTCTAAATCAATTCAACTGATTTTCCCCTCTCCCTCCTGTTTCATCGCTGAGCACAGGAGGGTTTTTAAATGCTGAAGGTTTATCGATGCTTTTAATCATTACCCCGACTTTTGCACAGTGCAATACGTTTGACATGACCCCCATTAACGAACCTGGAAATGTGTCATACAAAAATCATTACTGCACACTAGAAAAAGGGTAGTATCAAATTCGCCCCGTTTCTCTTGCTTCTTCTGCTCGCTCGCCCCCACTCTCGCTCACGGCGTTCATCTTTTTGTAACCTTCCGTTCATGTGATTGTGATATCACCACATCATGAACAAAAACCTCACACGAGCGGTCACCGCGACTGTTATTGGAATTATTCTTGCGGGTGTTCACTGGAGTCGATTACCTCATGGGAAACTTGTTGTGAATTTTCTCGATATCGGCCAAGGGGATGCCATTCTTCTGTCACTTCCAACTGGAGAACATGTCCTAGTGGATGGAGGGCCGGAGCAGTTAGTACTTGAAGAATTAGGCGAAGTTATGCCATTCCTAGATCGAAAGATTGATTTAATGGTTCTCACACATCCTCACGCCGATCATATAATGGGTCTGGTTCAAGTTTTGAAACGTTATGAAGTTGAGGAGGTGTTGCTTTCTGGTGTGAACTACTGGAGTTCTATTTATGATGAATTTTTGAGGGAAATCCGCCGCCAAAATATTCCGACTCAAGTCGCACAAGCCGATGATGATTTTTCGATCGGTTCAGTGAATTTCGACATCCTTTTCCCCTTCGAATCCATGCTTGGCGACAACCTTTCCAATCTGAACAATGGATCGGTGATCATGAAAATAATCTACAAAGATCAATCCCTATTATTAACAGGCGACGCAGAGATTGAGGTCGAAGAAGCGTTAGTGGAAGCACACGATCGAGGAGACATTGACCTACGCGCCGACGTGCTCAAATCCGGCCATCACGGTAGCCGTACCGCCTCAAGTTGGGAGTTTCTAGAACGAGTCCAGCCTACAACGGCGGTGATTCAATCTGGAGTGGATAATTCATTCGGCCATCCACACGAAGAAACCCTTACTTCCTACTTCCGAATGGGTTTAACGGTGCATCGAAATGACCTCTCAGGTCGTATACAACTAACATTTTAGAGATCATGTGCATTAAATCCGCTCTATTTTTGCGCCCAAAGATCTTAATGTCTCATCCAAACGTTCGTATCCACGATCAATGTAGCGAATGTCACTGATTTCAGTCGTTCCTTCGGCGGTGAGTGCGGCCAAAACCATCGCAGCCCCGGCGCGAATGTCACAGCTCACAATAGGCGCTCCTTTGAGGCGCGCCGGGCCATGAATCGTGGCTTGCTGAGGATTATGAACGGTCAATTCAGCTCCCATTCTTTCAAGTTCAAATAGATAATTTAAGCGTCCTTCGAAAAGCGTTTCAAACACTCGGCTTTCCCCGTCGGCTTGAGTGAGTAACACCGTGAATGGAGCCTGAAGATCGGTGGCAAATCCAGGAAACACGGCGGTTTTTAACTGTTCGACCGGCTTCAAATATTGACCCTCTGGCAATGAATTGATACGCACCCAATTTGGGCCCAATTCAAATGGAGCGCCTACTTCTTCTAGCTTCTGCCAAAAACTATCGAGATGATCTGGCACAATTCCTTCGAGGGTGACTTCTCCTCGCGTAAGTAAAGCGGCAATGGCCAACGTTCCCGTCGCCAAATAGTCAGACGTGACGGTGTATTCCGTTCCGTGAAGCTTTTCAACGCCTTCCACATACAATGTAGGGGTCCCAATTCCACTGATCACCGCCCCCATACTAACTAAGAAATGGCATAAATCTTGTACGTGAGGTTCCATGGCCGCCCAATGAATTTCAGTTTTTCCCTCAGCAAGTGCGGCGGCCATAATCGCATTTTCTGTGGCAGTCACACTGGCTTCCGCCATGATGATGTTGGCCCCTTTTAATTTCGGTGCTTTTGCTTGAAGTCGACTGTTGTTTTCAGTAATAGTCGCGCCCAATGCCTCAAGCGCATGTGTGTGTGCATTAATAGACCGTTTTCCTAACACACATCCTCCTGGGAAATCCATTTCTACTTCCTGACAACGTGCCAGTAACGGCCCCAGTAATAACAGGGACGCTCTCATTTGTTTGACCAATTCTGACGGTAAATCACTCACTCGAATTTCTGCCGCATGAACGGTGATGGTATTTTCCTCAAAAGTCACTTCTGCTCCTAACCCTCCCAACAGTTCAACAAACGCGTGTACATCTGAAATATCAGGAACATTGTGCAACGTACACGGCTCATCCGTCAGTAACGTGGCCGCTAAAATCGGCAACGCTGCATTCTTTGAGCCGTGAATCTTTACAGATCCTCTCAGGGGCTGTCCGCCGGTGACGATGAATTTTGGCATAACCAATGCTCTATGAATAAAGTGGTTTGATTATAGGCGGCGACTCTCAAAAAAACCAGACCTTTGGTCTATTGATTTATTTACCCTTTTTTGATAGGGTCCTTCTCCTGTGAGCAAACGAGGAGAAATCCCTTTAACAAGCGGAATATCCCGTGCCCACACTCCTATCCGCGAGTTACCTTCGGGCGACTACGGGTGATCCTTGAAAAGTAGGTAAGTTACGTTTTTAGAAATCCTCAATACCGAGGTGGGTCTGTAGGCGACCTGTGAACATAGTCTACCGCTCAGCACTCCGACATAGCTGACCGCCTCGCGCCCATCATGCGCACAGCCACTGTCCGAGTCGGCAGGCGCCGACCGGGATAGCAGTGGTGCAATCAACCGAGAACGATGAACCTTGAAAGCGAGATACGCCGTGGTACAGAAACTGAGGGAGCTGAACCAGTTCATGCTGGCCAACTCCATATTTCTCCTCGTGGGAACAGTGTGTGCACTGATCTGGGCCAACCTGGACAATGAGTCGTACAAGCACATGCTCCACCTCCCAATCCTGAACAACCATCTCGTGGGCGAGATTCACGGTGACCACCGCGTCATCACGTCCCACTACTTCCTCAACGACATCCTCATGGCTCTCTTCTTCGCTATCGCAGCGAAAGAGATCCGAGAGGCGTTCCTGAAAGGCGGCGCACTCGAGGACATCAGGAAGGCTGGCACCCTTCTCTTCGCCACGGTCGGTGGGACCGTCGGTCCCGCTCTGATCTACGTGGGCGGGGCCATCCTCATCGCGCAGTGGAAGATGATCTCCGATGGGTGGGCGGTTCCGTGTGCCACGGATATCGCCTTCTCGCTGATGGTGGCCCGGATCATCTTCGGACCGAAGCACCCCGCCATCCCGGTCGTGCTGTTCATCGGTGTGGTCGACGACGGCCTCATCATGGCGATCCTCGCGATCTGCTTCCCTGCCGAGGAAATCCAGCCGCTCTGGATGCTCCTGCCGGTCATCGCCGTGGGGCTGTCGCTCACCTTCTGGAAGGTGTTCCGGCTCCACAGCTTCTGGTGGTACATCCTCATCCCCGGCACCATCTCGTGGTTCGGGTTCGCGCTCACCGGCGTACACCCGTCCCTCGGACTGCTGCCGGTCATCTTCGCGATGCCACATGCGCAGAGCGACCTCGGGATGTTCGCGGAGGAAGAGATGAACCGCCACGATACCCTCAACGAGTTCGAGCACTGGTGGAAGAACCCGGTCGAACTCATTCTCGGGCTCTTCGGGCTCATGAACGCCGGTGTCGTCCTGAACGCCATCGGTGACACCAGCTACCTGGTGATGACCTCCCTCCTGGTCGGCAAGCCGCTCTTCATCTTCGGCTTCGGCATGTTCGCCGCGGTCGTCCTGAAGCTCGGCCTCCCGGACGGAGTCACCAAGAAGGAGATGATCGTCGTCGGCTGTGCTGCCGCCATCGGCTTCACCGTGGCACTGTTCATGGCGACCGTCGCGTTCCCTGCCGGGAACATCCAGGATGCGGCAAAGATGGGGGCCCTGCTCTCCTTCCTCGCCGCGCCCATGACGTTCATCGCCGCCAAGCTGCTCAAGGTGGGCCGGTTCTCCGACTCACCCCCTGAGGTCCACGCCAGCTAGATCGCCCCTGCGACATAAGGCCCCCCGGTACTTGTGTCGGAGCAGGTATTGGGGGGTCTTGGAGACGAGAGACTTTTCGTAACTTACCTACTAAATTCTATTTTTTTGCTTTTTATAATGCGTTTGCTATCATTCGAACGTTCTTTATTGTCTTTTTAAACCCATTTTTCGATGAAACATATTAAATATCTTGCACTCATTTCCTCTCTTTTTGCCATACTATTACTAGCCGGCTGTTTTGGCGGCCCCGAAGGACCTTCTCTTTTCAGCGAAAACGACACCGAAACATCCACCGAAGAAATTGCCGACGCTACAGACGAAACGACTGATGAGGTTATAACCATTGAAGAATTTGGATTTGTAGTGGACAACACTGTTTGTATCAAACAACTCCATGGAGGTTGCGTCTCCGCTGACTACATTCCTTATGAATCAAATATTATTGGCCTCAAATTTCTCCACCCTCTAAGTTGGGTGAACGTTAGCGCCAAGGAAACAGAAGTGGCGTTCGTTCCAGCCTCCGACAAGGAGAATGATCCAACTAAATTGTTCATCTGGCGCTCTGTCGCTTCTCAAATCGAACCCTACCGTGAATCCACACACAAAGAACTCACAGACTCGGGAGAAGCTCTCATGGGCCCGTATGACGTGACCTGGGAGATCTACGAAGGCAAACTAGATGGAGAAAAGGTTAAAACTGAATGGGTAACACTCAACTTGGACCCTTATAATCCATGGATAAACTTCGTGGTCTTATTAGTGACTGAACCTGAAAACTTCTTGGCTGACCAGGATGTCCTTCAAGGAATCGTGAGCTCAATCGCACTAGAAACGCCAGGCGTTCAGTAAATTACAGCCTCCTGGGTGTCGCAGAAGCTCCCCCTTTCGGAGGAGTTTTTCTGTTATGTCGTAAGATTTATATGCTTTTCTCGTGATACACTTCTGAACATGCCTATTCTATTAACCTTATACTCATGTTTAATAAATTTTTATGGCTCATCGGTGGCCTGCTTTTAACTCTCAGCTCTGTTGCCTTTGCTTTAAGCCCCTTGGAACCATTCCAAGATGCGTCTTCCTTTGCCCCTTGGTATCAACCAGCTGTCTCCGCCCTTCAAACAAAAGGAATAATTAAGGGATATGAAGACTATACCTTTCGCCCGGATAACCAAGTCACGCGCGCTGAAATGGCGGTGATGATGAATCGTATGTATGACGTAATCACTTCGGACCATTATGGAACCATGAGAAGTCACCGGTATGTAACGTCTGATCAACTTTATGATGTTTTAGAAAATATTTCTTCCCTAGATCTTGAACTAGGTGATTATAATTCAATGATTTTAATGGCACGTGCAGGTATCAACCCCACTCCAGGCAGTGTTGTTAGGCACCTTTCCCCTGCCTTTTCTCTAGAAGGCGAATATAAATATGATGAAGAAATCTATAAAGCTTACCTCCACGAGGCCGGAGGTGGCGAGGGCTTTTATATCCACATCGGACATGATGAAGATCGCTGGTTTGGTCCCTTTGACGAAGACACTAGCTACGAACCTTTTCCGTGTGATGAATGCTAAATAATTACTCTAAAAGCCTCGCATTTATGCGGGGCTTTTTTGAACTGAAACTGGTGGGCAGGGAGGGATTCGAACCCCCGAACCTGAAAGGAACAGATTTCACATAATCCCAGAGTTTCCTAAGGGTGCGGACTATATCTTTACCATATCCTGCATGCAGGAATTAGGTATTCCGGTATCTAGTCTCTACGGAGCTCCCTACCTCATCGCTGACTCACTTCCTGTAAGGTTCCCACGGTATTGCCTTGCACCACCTAAGTGGAGTTTAGGTTTCACCGTTATCCCGGAAAGTTCACCATGAAGTTTCCCTCATGGGCTGCCATTTTGACAGTCTGCCGTGTTTGACCGCTTCACTACCTGCCCACGTTGTTAAGTATCATGCTGACAAGTCAGCCACTAGATTTGAACACAGGGAGAGAATTTTTTCAAGTAATCTTTTATCATTATATCTAGTATGTAAGACTCCATAAGGTTTTCGTTGGCTCTTATTTCCAGTTGTGTTTTTTCGAATATAAGGTTTGGTGAAGGCTTCTTTTCTCACATTCAATGCGCTTGCCCACATATCAATCAACTTATTCTGATCTTGATTTTCAAAGCAATATAAATAAAACCTAAGCTTCTTTTCCTTCACTCTACAAATTTTACGCAAGAATTGCAGAAAAACCTTATGCACCATAATATCCGAGTTGGCGACATCAACAGTCACCCCTGTTTTCGCCCCTTCTCCCAGATAAATCATTGCGGCTGCAATGAGTAAATCATTTTCTTTTTTCGTTCTTGCCTCCTTGAAATCAAAAGATAAAGGAGTTCTGCGAAAACGGATTTCATTTTGTACGGCAGCGGGGCGACATTTAACACCATTCGCTTTCAAAACTTTGTAAACTTTTTTAGAATGAATTCCTAATTTTTTACCAATATTTGGCCCACTCAAATAAGCCTTTTTATAAAGCCTGATAATTTCTTTATCCATACAATTAACTAACATAGTGAGAAATTTAGGAATAAATCGCAATTTCTCGCCACGTCGGCTGGATTGCATGCCACAAACTGATTATACGCTTTTATTATCTCGAAATAAAATCTTCAGTTATCCATACTACCCCGTCATCATCCAGATAAATTCCGACTCCAATTTCGTTAAAAGGAATCAATGTGCTGAGCATGGTGGTTCGATGATTGTATTCGTCCACCGGCTCATCCATGAAAAGTCCGTGAATGGACACAATCGAATCTTGAACCGTTTCTCCTCCATAAGTACTGCCTCGAAATCCAACATTTTCACCGCTCCATCCGATGTTTTCTGGAACCGGCAACGTTGTGAATGTGTGCGTTTCACTATCTGGAACTTTCCCTTGTCGTATCCGTTCATCGGCTGTTTCCCCTAACGATCCTTCGTGCGACAACTCTCCAACCTCAGCCATGTCTTTACTGTGCGCCATGGCAATAGCATTCAATCGTTCATTCATAACAAGCGGTGGCTTCTCATGTTCCGCTCTAATACCGTTGATGTGGTTCAGCGCAAAATGAGCCCATGTCTCTTCCGGAGTTTCTGGGTCCCCATTCTCTTCCGGAGTTTCGCCGATGATTTCCGCTCGCAATCGATAAATAATCTCAGACATTTCTCCACGCGTGATGAACTGATCAAAAGCCTGAATACTTTCCGGAACGGCACCTTTATTTTCCAATGCCTCCACATATGGCTCATACCAGATATCAGCCTCTATCAGGGTTAGATCAAAAGCAATGGTAATGATTTTTGCTGCCTCTACAAAATTTATTTCATTCGCAGGCCGAAATGTTTTATCAGGATACCCCTCAATCATGGCACGTGTCATCCCTTCCCGGATATATGGAATGTACCAAGCTCCTACTTCAAGATCGGTTAGAGCCAAGTCTCTCAATGAAGTATCCAGATCATCCACAGTTGTGACCGCGCCCAATACAATTTTTGTGAATTCTACGCGATTGATTGTCCGGTCTGGGCGATATGTTCCATCACCATACCCTTCCACAATTCCTTCCTCAAAAAGATACTGAATGGCTGAACTATTCAGATGAGAATCAAATACATCAGAAAATAGTGACTCAGCATTTGCCGGATGAATCAATGCCAGGGAGAGGATAAAAATGAGGAATATTTTTCTCATGGAATGAACTCCATCAATCGTAAATGGAGCCACCTGTCGGGATCGAACCGACGACCTTTCGCTTACAAGGCGACTGCTCTACCAGCTGAGCTAAGGTGGCTCACTTAACGTTCTGCATGAAACCATATTTAAGACTTAGTTTCAAGCTCGAAAATCACTCAATCTCATAATTTCTATATATCATTTAACCACTCGAGGGTACGTAGCCGTGGCCACGCATCAGTGTGGGCTTTTGTAATAAGCCCGCTTGTCCTCCACCTCAACTTGAATTTTTGAATAGTATCCCATAGCTCTCTAACCGATAATCCTTCAGGAAAAGCAACTGACAAGTTTTCTTCACAATCTTCTATAGGCTTCTGAACTTCTTGCAATATAACTTGTGATCTCGAGGCAATAGCAACGCTACGAAGCGTAGGATTCCTAAGCCCAAAATGAAGTGCTAAAAAGCCCCAGTCACGATTCAAAAGCATGGAAAAATCAAGCTCTCCAGGATTTGAAAATCCATCAACAACCATGGCCGAGTTGGGAAGGAGATCCCAGAAAACATCAGGGATACCACTGGTGATATAGACATCCTCCATAGCCAGAGTACGGCACCCCGGACCAGGCAGCTCTCCACTATTATAAAATCCGACAAAAGCCCTCATTTCTGGGGAGAGATTACCCGAGTCAAGATGTGATGAATTTTCCATCAATAAATTAAATATAGGTAAGGCTTCATTTAAGCACAAACATAGCAAAAGACAAGCTCTCCTGATACATCCGATAAAACCTACTATTCGAATTATGTGGATGTCTTCTCTCCCCGTGGACGCGGCTGCCAAAATTCGATAAACTGCGCCCATGAAACTCACCGATTTCCCTGATCTACAACAGAATGTTCCCCTTCACGGTTATTCCACGTTCAATGTGGGAGGAGGTGCTGATTACTTCATCAACCTCACTGACTTAGCGAAACTTCCCGGCTTACTTGCCGATGCAGACCAGGAAAATATCCCGGTTTTTATCTTAGGAGGCGGTAGTAATGTTCTCTTTTCAGATGATGGTTTTCCCGGATTGATTGTGCGGATTGCCGCGGATTCGGTGCATTTAGATGGTCGGCGGATGGTGGCTGAGGCCGGAGCCAAATGGCCTTCCATGCTTCGAATAATGCGCGAGGCCGGCCTCGGGGGACTCGAACCTTTTGAAGGACTTCCCGGAACTATTGGCGGCGCGGTGGCCGGAAATGCTGGGTGTTTTGGCGCAGAAATTAAGGACTTTTTTGATTCCGCCCAAATCTACGATCGGGCCACGCATGCTGTCCGGACAGTCACGACAACAGATCTTGAATTCAGGTATCGCGGCAGTCGGGTTAAAGACACCCACGACGTGGTGCTCTCTGTGACATTGTTGCTCAAGCCAGAGCCAGGCACATCCGTCTCCTCCAAAGAAAGGATGGCCAAACAACCTCCGGGACGTACCTCAGGATCATTTTTTAAAAATCCCTCTCCCGACAAACCAGCCGGCTGGTTAATTGATCAATGCGGGCTCAAAGGCCACCAAATCGGAGGCGCTCAAATTTCTCCCAAGCATGCTAACTTTTTCATGAATACCGGCAATGCGACCGCTCACGATATTCTTGCACTTCGCGATCTTGCCAAAGAAAAAGTCCGAGAAAAATTCAACATTGAACTCCAGGAAGAAGTCGTGGAGGTCAAGATCTAATATCCTCCTTTGCCCGCTCTAACGTTTCCGCTATTGCGTCTAGACAGTCCGGACGTCCTTCGATGAATGCACCATGACCAGGGTAGATCATGTCCACTCCACGTTTTTTTGCCAACAAAAAAAGTCGCTCTAGCGAATGAATATGTTCCGCACGTGAACCAGATTCAAATATGCCGGATAACATGGGAGGAGAAAACAAACTGTCCCCCGTGAACAACCACTTCCTTTCCGGTTCATACACACACAAACTGCCGGCGGTGTGTCCAGGCGTCAGTAAAATTTCCAGCTTAAATTTACCCAACTCAATCACATCCCCGTCTTCCAATCCACGTGTGAATTTAGAGACCAATTTTTCTCCCCGTTGTTCATGATGAATGACATCATCGTCCTTTCTATTGAGTGCTCTCAATCCATTTCTTGAGCAAGCCTTTTCTGCTTTTGGGAAAAAATCTACTGCACACACATGATCCCAATGTTCATGTGTCACCACAATCATGTCAGGTGATTGTTCTTTTGGGAAAAAAGTTTCCAATCCCACCCGATGCGTAGAGCAACCGGGATCAATTAAAACGCTCCGGGTTTCTCCTTTCAAGAAATAACTATGGGAGCTGAATTTAGAGGGCCATCCCCATTCGCCTTCTAGCCAATGAAAACCCGATTCTCGCTCAGTGAATTGTGATGTCATGGCTGCGATTATACTATTTTAAAACCCATAATTGAGTGTGTTGTCAATTTCTTTTCTTGTTCTATCCTCAAACTTAACGTATAATTTGTTTAATCGTATTTTTGTATTTTAACTACCATACATATGACCTCCTCCCGAGCACTTGTGAGAGACGGAGCGATTGTATTGGGCCTCATGGCTCTTGCACTCGTTGCACTTTCTGTTTTTGGCATTGATCCAGTTCATGCCCAGCTTATTTCGGATTTTGATAATCCAGACAATATTTCTCAAGCCACTGGTGGCGAAGGTAGCTTCCGAACTTTGGCTCGAACGATTGTTAACTTCTTCCTGTACTTCCTTGGATTTCTTGCCACAATCATGATCATTTATGGTGGTATTTTGTATGTTACTTCTGCTGGTAATGATGAAAATGTTGGAAAAGCGAAAAAGATTCTTCTTTACGCTATCGTAGGTATCATCGTGATCCTTCTTTCCTTCGCTATCGTCAATACAGTTATCGGAGGCGCTGGAACTGGTGACATTTCCGCGACGTAACGACGGTAATAGAAACAATAAAAAGGGCTGCTCTCAATGGGCAGTCCTTTTTTGAACTTCATCCTAATGAGAGGGGATCGGCATGCCCATTTCCTTCAACTGCCAGTATGATTCCAATTCTTTCACCCCTTTGACGTGCTGATTTTTAACAATGACAGCGTGATCGGTAATCTCAAGAATTTGACGACGATTAATCAAATGTTCCCCCACCACACGAAACAACCACCCTCTTTTGATCACATGCAACTGAGTTAAGCTTAAAGTTGCCATGTCCAACATAAAATCATCTACTCGCCCCAATTCTGTGCCATCCTTCGTGATCACTTGCTTACGAATCAACGTACGACGCTCTTTCGAAATAGTCTGAAGCCGAACTAAATCCAATTCATGGATGGGCGCGTCTTCATCTCTTACTTCCCAAGCATCGCCCTTAAACTCTCCTAAATCCACCGGTGCAATGACTTGAGCATGCGTTGTCTGAATCGCCGCCAATATCCCTTTGTCCGGATCCATAAATAGATTGAATACGCGCCCCAATTTAACAGGGGAGTCCCTCACCACCAGCGGCAGTCCAATGAGCTGAGAATAACGACGTTTCATAGGATCATGGTAGCGGATTTTGATCCGCCGCGGGAGAGATTGCCTTTTAACCTGGAAAATGCTATAATTGTTAGATTTAAATGTCACCCATGAATCCTGAACTCCAAGCTGCCATCGAAGGCTCCAAGCTTCTCACAGACGAACAGAAAAAACGTTTCCTCTCTAATGCGGAGTCATTGACAGCTGAACAGGTCAAAGAAGCTCTAGAGATTCTCACGAAAGGTGAAGAGAAATATTCAAAACTGACGAAAGAACACCAGGAACAAGAACTTAAAATCAAAAGTGATTATTTGGCTGATTTGAAACGAGTGGCACCAAAAATTATAAAAAAAATTGAAACTTCCCAACGTTCGCAGGAAACATCAGAAGCTGATGGACTACTTTCTCAACTTAATAATTTGTAATCTCCATGCAGACTTTTTTAGACTCATTTGATGACTCATTCAAACCTGCTCGGTTGGTTTTCCTTGAAGCTCCTGAAGCATCAGAAGCTGTAGCAGACACAATGACTGAAGAACCCTTAGAAGGGCTAGAAAGCCAGCTAGAACAAGCCGACACCAGGGTCCGAGAAGCTAAGGATCAAGTAGCGGCGTGGCTCGATGGACTAGAAAATGGCCAATCTGTTGAAGGCAGCCCTTTCAACATTATCCCCGAGGAATGGGCCAAATTAGCAGGAAAAACCCTGCAAGCTGAATTTTCAGAGCTCAGTGCCCTAACAGATGAGCAATTAGCAGAAGAATTAGATACATACCTTACTGACTCTTCAGATTTAGCAGTACAAATTGTCCTAGAACTCACCGATAGTTTCGCGGTTGAAGCAACCGAAAGCCCTGAGGGTCAAAGCCGTTACGCTGACTTACAGTTAGCAGCTATGACCGGAGGAGAAGGTAGATACTTAGATGCGCAGGGAATCTTCATGGGGACTACTTTTGACACTGCAAAAGCCACTGAACTTGGGCTCCTTGACCAGAATAACACATTAAAACCTATGATGTCTGGCTATGGACTAGGCGAAATCACATATGGACAAGGTACGTTTATTCGATTTGATCTTGTTGATTCTCCAACGACTGTTCCTTCCGAGGAGGGAATGGCACTCACAACCGATGATGCCGAAAACGTTGGAATAATTAGCTATGACTCCGGCTATTCCATCAATCCGGAATTCACCTCGAGTTGGACAGAACTCACGATTGGCGATACCGCGTGCTATGTTCGAATTAATAATGACGCTCCCTCTCCAGCTCCAGCTCCCGAACCTGCAACAACCTCTCGTCCGTCTGAAACTAGACAACCAGCCCCAGAACCTGCCACCGAAGAGGAAGCCCCTGACACTGTTGAGGATTCACCCGCTGACCCTGCGCCTTCCCCTACTCCCGTCCCCGTTGAGGCCGCACCATCCGCTCCCGCACCATCCGCTCCAGAAGCCACCGAAGTTGATACCGGTGAGTTCATTGAAATCAATGGATCTGATGTTGAAGATTGGATTGGCAATATTGCCTCAAAATACGGGACAACCCCAGACCAAATTGCGGCAGACAACCCAGGAAAAATTAAAACTGTTACTAAAGTTGGAGGAGGATTCAAAGAAAGACACATTGGGAAACAGTATGTAGTGGCTGGAGAAACACTTAAAATCCGAAAATCAGGACCAGACACAACCAGCGCCGAACCATCCGATACCGTTACCGATAGCCCCGACTCATCCACCGATGAACCAACTGAAACGGAGACCGATACACTTGATGATGTAGTACCTGCTGACGATGAAACTTCTACCGATGACGCAGAGACACCTGCCACTGACACGCCCCGGCGCACATTGACACTTCCAGGCACTGAGCCTTTTCACCTAACAACTGACGAGCCTGCTGCTGAGCCAACTGCTGAGCCTGCCACCGAACCAACTGCTGAACCTGGCTCCTTTGATTGGAGCGAATACAATAGAGAAGCTGCCGATCAATTTCGAGAACAATTACAAGCCAAATTCCCCGGCCTTGAGGTTAGTAATGTCGAATTCCTAGCCCCACCAGCCGCTAAAACCGAAAAAGAAAATCAACTCTACGTTACGTTGAAACTTGCCGTTACCTACCGTGGTGAAGAATATGAAATCACGGTCGAAGGTGAAGGCCCTGAACCCGGACTTGCTCGCGATGCTGCGATGTCTCGTGCCTTTGATGGGGTACGACGCCATTGGGAAGAAAAAAGCACCGTGGACCGCAAGGAAGCCCGTGAAGAATTCAGTAAATACCCAGCGCTCAGACAGTTTGTTATGTCACGATTCCCTGGCGCTCATGATGTAGAACTAAGCATTCATCCAGCCGAAGAAGCCCCCAATGGGAAAGTTCAAGTGAAAGTCACCTTAGACTTCAAGACAGCTGATGGAACAACTCGTCATTTCCCCGAAAATCTTAATAACCACATTGCCGGAGTCGCTCGTTATCCTGAACAAGCTCGAGTTAAAGCGCTAGACGCCTTGAAAGGGCAAATCAAGATGCATACAGGAGAAACCACAGCCCCTATTAGAGAGCGAGAAGCACGAGAACAACAACAAGCTCAACGCGTTGCAGAACGCCAAGAACGCAAGGCTGACCGACAGGAACGTCGAGCCGATCGCATTGAAGCACGTGAGCAACAACAAATTGATTCTGCTATATCCAAAGGAAAGCCCATCATCGAAAAAATTAAGACCAAGTTGGAAGCTGGAAAACCCATTGATGAACAAATGTATGCATTGAGAAAAATAGCTGACAACATCGATGACTGGGATGATTATGAAGAAGTTTTAGAGGGATTAGGTTTTTTCCAGAAGCCAGGCCAAGGACCAGAGATCCGATTACTACATATAGATGGCTCTAAATTCCTTGAGGCAAACTTTGATGAAGAGGCCTCTGAATCGATTAATTTGATAGATTTGGGCTCTCCTGAAACGCCTGCCGAGCCTGAACCGGCTCCAGAGGATTCAGCCGCGGTCATTGCCCAGGTTGAAGAAGCCATAGATTCTACGCAAGTAGAACCTAATCGGAAATTTGCCCTCAAGGATGGAAGCACGGTAATAGGAAGCCAAGTTAGCGCCAATGAGACTAGCATCACTATCCGCCGACAAGATGGAGAAACACAAACTATTGACTTTGAAGACCTCAATCGAATAGATCCAACGGAGACTCCTCCGGCTCAAGCTTAACTCATATAATTATTCTCCCCTTGAGCTCCTCTCCCCTTTGTCGTATACTCGGATGGCTTTTTTAGAGTTTTCACTAAAAAGTCATCATCGTCGGGGTGTAGCGCAGTTGGTTAGCGCGCCTGGTTTGGGACCAGGAGGTCGGAGGTTCGAGTCCTCTCACCCCGACCATCATTGATTGATGGTCCTTTTTGTTGTATAATATAAAGGTAGTATTTAAATACTTCCCTATGCCTCTGGACGGCCCACCTACACCCGAGCCTACTGAAAGACCTATCGCTCCCGAGGTAATGCAATTCATCGAGAGTATTTTTGAACAATTCGGAGTAGAAATTTCCCCACATGACCGAAATCATACTAGGACAAAAAGGTTCGCCAAGATTCCCCGTCTTAATGGCATGGATGCAATTGTGTACGAATTTAAGAATGGCTCCTATAGACTTACAATTTATTGGGACATCTCCTCCGAAAGGCCACCTTCACTTAATTCTCGAATCTCTTCTACCGGTGAACCTTCGGGAGATTTCGATGAAGTCATTGAGTTATTGAAAAGCATAACTAATATTTTACAAGGACCACCCTCTGCTTAAATAGTTCTAGAAGCATCCTCTCACCCCGCCCCCCCCATTGACAATGCCTCCTAAATAGGTTATATTTTTACCTATTCATAAATAAATCTAAAAATGCCCGAAGGCCTACCAAATGATGACGATGTTTTAGTAGAAGTGATTTTAACTCCACTGATAATGGCTAAAGAAATAAATACCTTTATTGCCAGCGGTCGTGGTCGACCCGTTTATCCAGACTTTATAAATTCAAATGCACGCCAGGCAGCAGAAATTGTAGTGGACTTGATTACTCAATGGATTCCCCAATCTGATATCTCAACCATTGCTAAATACTTCAACTACTTAATGGATATAGGGTCAGATGATTTTGCTTTGAGTGGCACCTATTGCCTATCTTCGGGTGAATGCGCCGAGGAGCCTCTTTTTGTAAAATTAAGAGCCTCTTTGATCTCATTTCTAATAGGAGAAGAGGAAACCAAGGACTTGCACCCTTTTAGACGTTTAGCTGGAATTGCCACAGGAGAATTCCCACCTAATTATTATAATATGGATTTGTCCGAGGCAAAAGCCTTCTATTTACCAAAATTGAGAGCTCTTCAATAAGCCCTAGCAGCGCCCCCCCGACCTCTATATCATCAACGTCGTCTGATGTCTTTTTCCGTTTACTCTTGCCTCTATTCCCGCATTGACTCTTGCCTTTTTTCTATTTGGCCCAGGCATTTGCCCCAGATCCAATGGTTTTCCGTCTAATGACGCCCCTGTTATTTTGCCTCCCATTTCACTCAATACCAATGTAGTAAAACTATCCCCTGAAAGGGTAATTTGAAGTTTCTCGAAATCACCTAGTCCTAACTCACCTAATCGAAATACCTCTACAAGTTGACCAACCAACTCCGGGCCACGCTTTTCAAAATATCGTAATATTTCTTGGGGGTGAGCCGCTAGAATAGCGGCCTGCTCGGAATCTCCCTCGACATGAATTTTTAGTCGCCCACTATCGACAAGCTCTACCCAAACTTCTTCCACGGATAGAGGCTCCCCTAAAACTTCATTTTCAACTACTGGAAAGAACTCCTCCACCAATGGCGAGGACCATTGATCAAAAACAGAAGCAGGGACACCCATACTATCCAAATAGTATGTACTAATAGAAGCAAGCCATCCCGCCGTTGACCCCGCAGAAGGGAATTCGCTAGGTGATTGGCCACCCAATAAGGCTTCAACATCATCCCGTGAAACTCCACTTCCTGCAGCACCCATGGCCTCTTTTAAAGCTTCCGCGGCCTTGCCTTGCACAAAACGTACATGTTCAAGCACGGCTTCTAAACGAGCGCTGACTTCTGATTCTTCACTATTCCCAATGCCCAAAACAGTTGCCATTGGATAAAGCTCTGGATGATCTGCTGTTGATTTTGATGGATCGTCAACTAACTGCCCCAATAATTCTTCTGAAGGACAACCACTTGCTGTGTAGGCGTCCCATAAATTTTCATCAATAGACATTTTCGACATGTAAATAGCCAACAGATATTTCTACTTTAGCCCTTTTCGCTATTTTTGTCAAGCCCGCCAAAGTGGCCCACAGGGCTAGCTCTTACTTGACAATATTTAAAACTATTGATATATTCGCCTCTTTTTTTGAATCTACATATGTCACAAGAATTTCCTTTAAGGAATACCACCGAGACCATACCTATTGAGCCTGGAATATCTCTTAACTCTCAACTCGGTAGACATGCACTTTTAGCCACGCTTTCCTTAATACATGACCATGAATCAGGAGTGCGTCCTCTTCCCAAAGAAGATCTAGGGCAGGTCCAAACTACCTACGAACGACTTTTAGATGGGAACTGGGGTCAAGGAGGTGCTTTCTATTTTCGCCCCATTACTCCCGATCGAAACCAAGAATTGTTAGAAGCCATACGCCTACGCCTATTTAATGATTTAAGAGCTCGTGGTTTTTCGTTTTCTGCTTCTTCCCGGATGAAGGGCTATTCTGATGTAATGGTAAAAAATGGCATTGAGATTATGGTGGTCCCTTTTCCTCAAGGTCTTCGAGTAAACGCATATATCTCCTTAAGGCCTGAAATAATCGGGGATCGAGATTTTAAAGATGCCTCAGGTGAACTCCCCAAAATTGACTTTTTCGATTTACCTATGACGGCGCAATCCTTTAATTACGGAATGGAGTTTGGGCCGGAACTGTACATCCGTCACGACGGGCGAAATTATGATGAAATTTGGGGAAAAGTTTTAGCGGCCATTGAAAGTGCTTCGGCCGTGACTACCCATCATCCTGATAAATTTTTTGTGTAATTTATCTGTTTAATGCAGCAATAACATGTCACCAATACTCCCTACCATTCAAGGCAAAGAACTATGGGAACCATCACTACTCATCCCCGATGAGCTGCGCGAACTATTCCCTGCTGAAGTAGCCCAACTTACCGAAGTAGACCTCCAAGCAAGAGCTGCGGCCGATCGTATTAAAACCTTACTCAATGGAGATAGAGTCGGATTGATGCAATTAGATGACAGGTCTCAATCTGAATTAAGCAATCTCCTAAGCCCTGGAGTACATGATTCACGGAAACGCCCCCCAGAGGCATTCCCAAACGGAGTTTATTTTTGTCCACTTGGACAAGTCGGACAGATCAACCACCATTTCTATATTCTTGAAGAAAATGGAATCACACAAATCGTATATTCAGGTATCCCAACTTTTGCGTCACGCATGGTTTACTTTTTCCCACGAAGCGGTGTTAAATCTGATGAATTCGAAAAACATAGGAAACATGATGTAACCTGGGAAATCTCTCCTGGAGGAGTTTGGGAGCCACAGTCACAAACAACTGAAATGGGTATACATAAGCCAAGCTGGCATACCACTGCCCGCGACGAAGGATGGGAAGCAACCTTTTTTTCCGGTCAACCAGGAGCAGAGACAATAAAAGGCATGTTGCCTTTTGACTACGTTGCCTCTAAGCGTATCTAAATACTATTTATGAACTTAACAGATCCCGATGCATTCCGTCTTATCGAGAGAAAGTTTATCGATGGATCTTCTCAGAAAGCACGACAACAAGATTTCGATCAATTCGGAGATACTCCTAGCTACTTTCTCCTCGTTGAAACCGTTTACTTTGCAACAAGTGTAAGGAGACTTCTTGATAGTGAAGATGTTTTCGCAGTCATTGACGAAGGAAGGGAAGCCATTACAAATCTTCTACAAAGAAGTAGCAGAATGAGAATCTCTCAATTCTGTAAGTGGGGCCTGAGCTTTCTTGAAAGTGCTGAAAAAATGGCCGGACCTCGCCCCAAGCAAAAACCTAAATCCTCTTCAGCTCTAAGTCCTGAGGATATATCTAAGCGCCTAAATAAGCGAATAATTTTACTCTTTAATCGCGGCACCACTCTTGAAGGAATCCTAGCGAATCTCGTTAAGTTCATAGTGGCCGAGGGAGTTAACTTGAATTTGATAAATGCGATAACAATCTTACACCGATTAGGAGAAGCAACGAGTCACTATGACTTTGAACACTGTTCTGACGAAATCTCTGACATTCTTAAATCTGTTGCTTCGATTATCGAAAACTCTACGGAATCGCCAGACGAGCAAGGGATTGCCAATAGTTTATACGGTTTGCGAAATTTCAAACCAAATTTCGTCCCCAGCGAACTTCTTAATGCACTCCAAATAAAAATTCTCCAACCCAGAGTAAACTTAAGAACCAATGCAATTTTAGGAGGACTAAGTGGATTGATTTTGCTTCAAAATGTCGACGAAACTCGAGAGCTAATGACCTATCTCCTCGAAGAATTTAATAATTTAAGACAGACTCAATTCACAGAAGCTCAAATCATGGCTCTAAGACAAAATCTAAGCCTACTTGGGTTAGAGGTCCCCAGCTGGTTCGAATCTGTATATGATTCTTGCCTAAGATCCAAATCTCATGAACCAAATCCTGTTGAAGCATTTGCCCATGAAGTCGTTTGCCAGGCTTATTCAGGAGAAGTATCTAGTGGGATTAGGCTGGATGGCTTTGAATTAGATTTATATATCACCTCTAAAAAAGTTAATATAGAAATTGATGGCCAACATCATTTTGCTTCGCGATTCAGAGATGAGTCGAGAGATGACTACTTACTGAATCAATATGGGATTGAAACTATTCGAATTCCATGGACAGGCTCTTATGAAAGCCTCAAACAAGCATTGGAGCAAATTCAAATATAGCTAACGCCCCTACCTGTAGTTTGTAAACTCCAGCGCTCGCTCGATGGTTTTTTCAGCTTTTAGCATGACCATGATGGCCTGAAGTTCGTCTCGTGATTTTGAGCTAACTCGAACCGTTTCGCCTTGAATGCTGGATTTCGCTTTGGAGAACTGATCACGAATGAGTTTGGTGATTTTTTTAGCAGTTTCTTGATCCAGCGCCTTAATCAATTTAATCTCATATCTAACCTGATTTCCTCCGCATTTTTCCATGTCCTGGCGATCTAAAATCATGGGGGACAGGTTTCGGTTGATCATTTTTTGTAAAAGAATTTCCCACGTGGCATTGAGTGCCATTTCAGAGGGTGCCGTGATGGTGAGCTTATCGTCGGTCATCTCTACCTCAATATCAAGCATCTTTAAATCATATCGAATGACCACTTCCTTCTTGGTCTGCTCAAATGCATTTCGCACTTCCTGAAGGTCAAACTGACTAATAATATCCATTGATGAATCCTTTGCCATACTTATTAAAGTTAAGAAATCGTATGCCTCTATTATGGAAGCCCTGAGCCTTAACGCACGTGAAACCTCTTTACTTATTTTGCATATATGCTATAGTCTATATAGTATAAGGTTTACCACTAACCTCACAGCTATTTCAGATACACCATCCGAGGAGCCAGTCGAACTTGATCCTTCGCCTGCGAGCTCCCCGCCCCAAAAAGCAGCACAATCCGACTCCCCAGTTCCTCTTTCAGTCAAGATAGGAATTCCTGCAGCACTGGCAAACTGGCTTGCTGATGATAATACCCAAGAAGCAACAGGCCCTGTGACAGATGTTGACTTCGAAGAACTAAAAACAACTGAATATTCGTCGATCACCGACGTACTTTCACGCCTAACATTCAGCGGAGAAATGGACACAGGAGCTAATCTTTCCTCTCAAGTTTCTCTTTATCAAGAAATTTATTCCGGTCCGCAAAACCAAGTCTATTATCATGACGGGCTCGGAAATATTCTGCACACAACAAAACTTCCAGCCAATTGGGACTCTCTCTCAAGTTCAGAACGCAATGATTGGCACAATAATAACCGCCAAGAAATACTGGGAAGCGCCCTTGTCCTTCCCGACTCCTACGAAGGAACTGGCTATCCTCTTATTTCAACCTCACGGCTACCAGGCATTGATACATCTGATGATAGCTCTATCCGCGAAACAACTTATGGTCGATCTCAAGAAATGATTTCGTACGATAAACGAAATCTCTCTTACTTCGAGGGAGAATCCATGACTGTGTTGGAGGCCATTGAACGAGTTTGTGATGCTTACGACGTGTCCTTCGAAGTTGCCATTGGAATTGCTGGTAATGAAAGTTCTTTTGATCGCGATGCAAAAAGCAATGTTGGAGCGTTGGGCTTATTTCAATTCATGCCCGGTGCAATGAAAGATGCCAAAGACTACATGGATCGCCATCCTGAGCTAGGAGCAAAAATACGGAAAGGCAATTTTCCTTTGAATAACACCTATAAGAAAAATCGTTTCGTCCAAATGGAACTTTTCTGTGCCTATTTTCTTCACTTACAAGACCTTCTTTCAGCAAAAAGCAACGACACCCATGCCACGCTTCAAGACCTAGAAGAACGTCTTCTGTCACTTGACCCTGGATTTTCCTATAAGGGTCTACAAGAAATTTCAGCCATCAATGCGTTTCACTCCGGAGCTACCCGTATTCGGAAATGCATTAAACATTTTATCGACCTTTCAGATGAGGAAATCATCGCACGAATTGGTCCTAGCCCGTATGGAGTGGATGTGTGGCCCGCAATATTAGCCAATGCTATGGGAAAAGAAGGCGGAGTTAAACGCCAAGTGTTTGAATATGTCCCACGCGTGTTAGCCATGTCTAGTGTCGTACGAGGAGAATCCGAATTTTACTTGGAAGAATATGGACGAGAAAAAACTCCTATTGAACCTAAGAAGCCCAAGTCAAAAGCCAAAGGCTCCATTGCCAGTCTCTCAGCTGTTATTGCAAGTGTTTCTGGAATAATCAGGCTCCTATCAAAATTAACCGACTATGAGGACCTCCAAAAAGCGCAACCAAAAAAAGGGAAAGGGCAAGGCCCCACACGCCGAAAGGTTCTAGCTGGATTGTTTGGAGGTGGTCTTTTACTTGCATCTCCTATGCTAGATGATGCTGTTTCAGCCGTCACACGCCCAACTTCAGAAACGCCAGAAGAACCGGAAGACGAACCCATTGCTGAACCTGTTGCCCCTTCACATGAAATCACCATACCTGCCGATTATGAGCAAGTGTATACCGATGCCCAAGCTGGATTGGAGTCTCTTTACGATACTCTCTCCCAAAAAAAACGAATCAGTCGTATGCCATCTGAAACCAACGATGTCCGACGATCCCTTCAAGGCCCACGCTTTCTCCAACTGAGTTCCGTATGGAAAAAAATGTTAGGAGAAAAAGGCTACCAAAAAGTGAGGAAAAATCATCGAGTCGTATCACCCGGATACTTTTCTGAAGCCTCCGCACTCCAGCAGGATTATCTTGACGATGAAATCACCAAAGGAAACCTAGTCCCCATGGCAGAAAATGACCCATCAAAACCCTATTTCTGTGAACAAGTTGGAAAAACAGGAGGAACCTCCAACAACCCTGACATGATGTACATGCACGCGGCATTTGAACCCATTACCGAACTATTAGTTGAATTAGTGAATGCTCAAATAGAACGCTTCAACAGCGACACCAGTGCATTTGGGGTCAAATCATTCCCCACCATCCCTCCTGTGGATGCGTTCAAAATTTCTGGAGCACTCCGAACATTAGAATATGCAAAAAAACTACGAAGAACCAACTCCACTGCTACCGAGAGTCTTTCCGATCATAGTTCCGGACAAGCCATTGATATCGCTTCGTACGCCACACCAAAAGGCC
Organism: uncultured Candidatus Peribacteria bacterium; assembly: GCA_964491515.1. Taxonomy (GTDB): domain Bacteria; phylum Patescibacteriota; class Gracilibacteria; order UBA1369; family UBA12473; genus CAZBGQ01. The sequence goes on along the minus strand of CAZBGQ010000006.1, from coordinate 42,782 downwards.
ACATGGCACGATTCCGAGAGCCTATGCTCGACAAAGACGGGGTCACGCAAATTCCTGCGGGAGGAATGCTAGGAGACAGAGACGCTGAGTTCGGGAAAAAAACTCGTGAGTATCTCTCTACTTTCGTTGGACGAGCGCTCATCGCCATGCAAGAACCACTCAAAGAGCACCATGACATTGGTCTTGAGGTTCGCTGGGAACGCGATCAACGCAACTGGCATATCATGATCCACAAATTAGATTAGCTCTTGATTCCTACCCAGGATAGGACTATTTTTACCTCCATTCTTTTTGGCTAAATCCTTTATGGAAGCGATTTCTTCACCCTTCCTCGAAAATGTTTTCCTAGATAACTCCGCCGTCACACCGGTGATACATTCCCGTACCGATAACGATGCCGAAGAGTTATTAGATAAAACGGTGGCTGCAGCGGTAGCCACCCTAGGAGGCAACCCACATTTAGATCTGGTGGCGCTCACCAGCCAAACTGGATTTGATTTTTATAAAAACCTTCCACACTTAATTCGAATGAAACTCCAGCAAGCTGGTTTAACATTTAATGAAATGGTCGAGGAACAAAGTTTCTCTAATTCTCAGCCTTTTATAGGAGATGTGGCTGAACGTGTGGATCGCGACGGAGTCCGCGCACTAGTCCTTGCCCTGGAACCATTAAATTTGTGGCCACGAACCCTACAGAGAGAGCAACTTCGTAAAGGCCTGCTAGATCGACCCGAACGTGAACATCTGCCCTCAATGATTCAGGGATTGAGTGAATTGATTGAAGCCTTTTGTTCACGCTTTAAAATTCCTTCCACAGCTCTTTCAGAAATCAAAGAACAACTCACCGTCACACTTCATGAGCACAAATCACGTAATCCCGACCCCCAATTTTCCGGAACCCTCAATCTAGACACTTATAGATCCGCCGCCCCCCTCGCCGGACACCTAACTAAATGGGACTGCTGCCCTCCTACGACCCAAGGTGCAGCCCTCCTTTTAAGCCCGAGAGAACGCCTTTCCTCGCCCGAATCGGCCGTTCGTTTCCGTGCGACCACCACCCATAATGACCCACGCTCGATTAAAGAGCGATTTGCCTTTCCAGACTACCCACACAATGAAGCGCTTTATTCTGCTTCCAACGAACTATTTGACCACCCTGTGATGGAACAACTGGGCCTAACCCGCTCTCGATTTTTAGATCGAGGCATTCTTGAGCTGCATAATGCAGTGAGCCCATTGGTCATTCTTCTTCTTATTGAAATGGGATTCGTACCTCTTGAAGAGGCGATGTCTATTTTTGATAAAATCGATATGGATCGTATCAATCCCAGCGGCGGACTGTTTGCTTCTCACCCCTTAGCTGCCACTTTCCCCATTATCGCACACCACTCCCGGCTACAACTGCTAAACCAAGCCCCCGAAGCCCTTCAACTTTCCGATATCGAGTATGCATTAATTCAGAGTATCTATGGACTACGAGACCGCTTATCGCTCACCTTATTGTCTCGAGAGTAATTTTCGCGTATCCTGCGAGCATGATCACTTCTGAGGAATTCGCCCAAGCCTATGATGACTATTCTGATGCGATTTTTCGGTACTGTTATTTTCGTGTCTATAATCGAGAACGCGCTCTGGAATTAGCTCAAGAAACTTTCATGAAGGCTTGGGACAATATGACCAAGACCGGAAAGGAGATTGAGAATCTCCGAGCCTTTCTCTATAAAATCGCAAAAAACTTAATTATTGACGAATCTCGTAAGAAAAAGAAAAAACCTACGTCATCATTGGATGATCTGCAAGAACAGGGGTTTAACCCAGGAACAGACCCCACCGGCGCCATGAAAGACTTAATCGATAACCGCGATACGCTAAAAGCGCTTGACCAACTGGAAGATAAATACCGTGAAGCAGTCTGGATGAGGTATATGGAAGACATGTCTGTACAAGACATTGCCGAAGCCCTAGACGATAATGTCAATAATGTGTCTGTAAAAATTCACCGAGGACTCAAACAACTTCGTAATCTAATACGGCCATGACCGACCCACTAAAAAAACTCACCGAAGACATGAAGAAAATTCATCTGACCTCAGATGAAAAAAGCGACATGCGTGGGAACCTCCTTCAGTTCATGAAGGAAAACCCTATGCCTAAAAAGGCGAGAGCCAAAGCAAAAGCCAAGCCCACCACCTCTCACCATGACGAAGAAAAAAGGCCTAACTTTTTAGCCTCATTCTTGACCTTTCTTGTGCCACGCCCCATGCCGGTCTTAGCAGCCATGATGATCATTGCTGTGAGTGGAGGCACCGTCTCTTTTGCGGCCACTGGATCACTTCCCGGTGACCTATTATATCCAGTCAAAGTTGGAATCAATGAAGAAATTGTTTCCATGTTTTCCCTCGGAGAAGAAAGTAAACTTGAATGGGAAATTGAACGATCCTCTCGTCGCCTAACCGAAGCTGGCCGCCTTGAATCAGAAGGAACCTTGGATTCTGAGGCACTATCTGCACTCGGACGTAACATTGAAACACACAATTCTCGTATTAAAACACTTGAGTCCCGACTGCAATCCCAAGGCGAAACAGACTCCGTTGTCGCCCTTCAACAGGAATACGAATCCAAACTACGTCTTTATGAAACATTACTATTTGAAATCCTAACAGCGGATAGTGTTGCTGCTGAGCCTGAAATGGGTGTCGCCGCTGAGCCTGAAATGGGCGTTGCTGCCGAGCCTGAAATGGGTGTCGCCGCTGAGCCTGAAATGGGCGTTGCTGCCGAGCCTGAAATGGGTGTCGCTGCCGAGCCTGAAATGGGCCTTGCCGGTCAATACCCGAACCCTAGAGCGGTTAGAATCGAAGCACCGGTTTTCGTATCCTCCAGTGATTATGCAACCGACACCGAACAAGCGACATTGTCTGACTTAATTGAAGGATTCAGAGAGGCCAAAGTCGAAGAAACTCCATCAGCTTCTCTTCAATTTATTCGAGAAGCCAAAACTGCCATGGATGATTCTTTCTCACGCTATTCAGAAGCCAGTCGCTATGTAAACACCATCGCTCAAGAAGTGGGATACGATTTAATGCAAACTCCTATTTCCACACTTGAAAAAGCCGGCACTCGTTACAATGAAGGTCAACGTCTATTCAACCGAGAAAACTACTACGAAGCGTATGCGTTATTCACTCGTTCCTTGGATTTATCAAAGATAGCCATGAATGAGTCCAAAGCCACGCTATCAGAGGTAGAAGCGGAACGTGAACGCAATGAGAACAACCAAGAGGAATGGAGAGGTAAAGCAAAAAGCCAAGCCCTCATGGTCGATGACACATTTGAAGAAATCAATAATTACGTACAAGGATTAATAGACAAATGGGGATATGGACCTTTTGGAGCTGCTCAAGATCAGCTAAGTATTGCCAGTACCTACCTTCAAAGTGGTCATTCCAACTACCAGGGAAAGGCCTTTTCTGAGGCATACCGTCTCTTTACCTTATCTTATGAAGCTACAAACAAAGCCACCCAATTAGCCAGGCAAGCACTAACCGACGTCTCAACTCCAGAACCTGTACCTAGCCCAACTCAGATAAGCACGCCTCAACCAGAGCCTATACCTACCCCCCAATCCGAACCTCAACCAACTCCAGAACTTGTACCTGTGCCTGAACCTGAACCAACCCCAGAACCACCTGCCTACCTATCAGAAGCGCAAACTGCCATGGATCGCTCTTTTAAGTATTTCCTAGACATAAGCCAATACGTAGATGAAGTCGCCCACACCACCGGCTACGATGCCGTCAGTCGCCCATTAAGCCTGCTTAACGACGCGCAAGCGCTCTTCAACAAGGGTAACGTACAATTTCAGGCCCAAGCCTATAAAGAAGCCTATACGTCATTTACAAGCTCCTATGATCTATTGGGCCAAATCAAAGAAGAAACTAGTAGCCTCCTTGAGGCTTATCAGCCACCAGCCGAGGTTCCGCCTGAGGTTGAACCTGGAGTAACTCCAGGAGAAACAACTCCCGGCAGTGGCATTGTTACTCCTGACGAGCCAGAAATAGATGAAGCGGCACTCCTTGAGTCCGCCTCTGAACTTCGTGATCTCACAGCTAAGAAATTAGAAGAAACCATGCTACTTCTCTCTGAGATATCTGAAACAAATGCCTTCAGGGAAGCACGCATCCAACTGTCTGCAGCTGGCACCGTTTATTCTGAGGGAGACAGATATTACTGGAGCCGCAAGTTTGAAGCAGCCATGTCCTCCTTTAAAAATGCCTATGAAATGCTAGAAGAAGCTGAGGCTCTTTTCTATGAAGCCAAGGAAATCCAGTAACCTTTTTCTAAAAAAAGACAGCTAGAACAAACCTCCCCCACCCTGAGATTAGCCCCCTAATACGGAGGTCTTCCGAGTATTTTGTATGCCAATGTCATCATTTCTGTCTCCTCCGGAGGTGTTTGATGATCGTACCCAAGTATATGAAGTAAACCATGAACGAAGAGAAACCGAAGCTCCTCCTCTAGGGGCTGGTGCATTTCGTCAGCATTTCGCTGTGCTGCAGGCACAGAAATAACAACCTGCCCTAAGGATTTTTGATCCTCCTCATCGGGCTCTTCCAACTCTCGATTGGCAAAAGAAAGCACGTCTGTAGGTTTATCCAGTCCTCGGGACTGCTTATTGATCTGTTGAATGGTCGAATCGTCGACTAGAGAAAATTCAAGCTCAGTTTCGTGGATATCAGACACACGTTTTTCTGTCTCACGAATGAGGGGAAGAAAAAACGATGATTCAAGTGAAGTGCCTGTTTCGTTGGAAAAATGAAGTTTTAACATGTTGTGGGTAGGTTACCACATTTTATATTTTTGACCATTTGTATGTCTGGACATGTCTAGACATATTTCTTACAGTAGAATTAGCTTGTCTGGACAGTCCGGACACTGTCTAGACACTCACCCCCTAACAGGTTAGAACATGTCCGGACAAATCCCTTAAATCATAGTAGCATGTCTAGACACCCCACAGTTGTGTCCGGACATGTCGATAGCATTGTCTACTTACTGCCTCCTAACCCCTTCCCATGAATACTCAATTCCGCCACATTTCCCGTGAGAAAGCCGCTGAACAGCTCAATGTTTCTGTCCGGACAGTGGACAGGTACATTAGGCGTGGTTTTCTAGAGATCAAACGACTGAATCGTAATGTTTTCATTTCACGACCTTCGTTTGAACGATACTACCAAGAACAGATTGATAAGGGCTTGGTTGAATCAAAACCGAAGACAAATTCGTCCAAAGCGAAACCAGTAACCGAGACGATCGAGACCATTGAAACGATTGAGGTTTCAGAGAGCGATGCTAGCGAAGCAGGAGCGCGAATGGCAGGCCCGACAGTAGGGACGCGAGCACATGAAGCAAACACCATAGGCGGGCGACATCCTCACTCCTATGCGACAGAAAGCGTGTCTGTTTCAATCTACAAGGAACTTTACGAGGAACTAAAAGAGAAAAATGAAGAACAAGTAAAGCGGTTGGAAGGAGCTCACTATCGTGTGGGTCAATTAGAGGCTCAAGTAAAAAATATGGTGCCGATGCTTGAATTCAAGCAAGAACGAAAACGATTGACTGCCATTGACCAACAATACAAACAAGATATCAAGCAAGCGAAAGTTCGCGTGGTTCAGTCACGACGCCTCATCGAAACTGAACGTTTTAATAAAAATGTGTACATTGCCTTAGTGTATGGCATGCTCGCGCTGCAACCCGTGTTTTGGGTTTTATTGCAGGCCTAAGGTAAGCCGAAAAGTCACCTTTTCTTGATTTAAGGCGATTTTTTCATAGGAGACGAACTAGATTACATCTTTTTCTGAATCAAACTAATGAAAATACCGAGCATAATGAATCCGAAAAAGACTTCCAGTGACACAAAAAACTTTCCAAAAAAATCATGAGGAATAATATCCCCAAACCCAAGACTGGTGAGTGTGACAATCGAAAAGTAAAAATAATCATACCAATGACTATTGGCACTAATGATGCGTTGTGTTTGATCAATTTGGGAGACATCGAGTGCGTAATAGACGCCAGCCATGACCATCGCAAACATGAACGCCGTTAATCCCCAGCGCACAAAACTATTTCCGTACCGAGAGGTACTTCCCAGGAATTTGTATTCAAACCAATTCCATAGCTTTCGGTTGATCCAATATTTGAATCGGCGATAGTCCATTTTTTCTTCATAGGAATGCTTTTCCTCTTCGAAAAAATCTTTTTTACGGAAAATAATTTCTAAAGATCCATAAGAACGTTCCATGAGTCGGAAGAAGTCATTAATTTCTTGTCTGGAGAATTTTTTGCGGTCTTTTTCGTATTTTTTGAGCTGTTTTTTAAATTCAATGTCCATGTTTCCTAAGTACTCACGACATTCTTCTGTCTCATACATCAGGTTTGAACGCAGTACAATTCGAAGTAAATAGTAGTAGCAAATGCCCTTTTCTGTGAAGTCAGTTTCTTGGAGCTCTTCCAAACGATCTTTGAAGATGTTGCGAAGCTTAGTGAACTGCTCATAGTCCGGACTTTCTTCGATGATGTGGATGGCTGATTGAATATCCATAATATATGAAGTTTTATCCATATATTTTACCATTTTTGCGTGCTTTTAGCAATGGGCTGACCAGGTCAAGAGGGTCGACTAGACAGCTAGGGCCCGCTAAGATGATGCTATGAAACGACATTGGCCTTGGCTTTGGTTGGGACTATTACTCCTTACGATGTTCTATGATCGGGAGTTGGTTCTTTGGGTCTCGACACATAGATTTCTGTTTTTCGAAGAGTTTATGATGTTTTTGTCTGATTTCGGAATGCTATTCGGATTAATATTGTTTGGCGTCGCATTGGTTGAAAAACGCCTAATAAAGCAACTACTATTGATCGGCCTAGCACTGGCTGTGGCGATTGAAGCAAGCTATCTGCTTAAAATGATTTTTGCGGCACCTCGACCTTATCTAACCTGGGATATTTCGCCGCTCAAGAGCGCTGAAGGATTCGCATTCCCCAGCATGCATGCGACCTTCATCTTTGCGGCTCTGCCTTTTCTACGCGGGCGTGCAGTAGCCGGACGTTTACTTGGGAAGCGGACCGGACGATGGTTTTGGGCGTGGGCTGTTTTTGCAGGATTGGTAGCCTGGAGCCGTGTGGTCGTGGGCGTTCATTACGTGAGTGATGTTCTAGCGGGCGCACTGTTAGGATACACAATTGGTGCGTTGCTACGTCACCTAGAAAACAAATACTCTTTCACTGAATGGTTGTCTGGACACTTTAAGGATCGATTTGAAGTGAGACGTCAGGTCATGCATGCGCTCACGGGAGTGATAATTATATTCCTATATAAAATCGAACTACTTTCCGCAGGGCTTCTCCTCAATATTTTAGTTGTAGGATGCATGCTCTCGCTTGCTTCCATGTGGATGGAACTGCCAGGATTACGAAAAATTTTAGACTATTTCGAACGACCTCATCATCGACGCATGTTTCCGGGGAGGGGTTCTTTTTTCATGGTGCTTGGTTCACTGCTGGCCATTGTGCTTTTTCCTAAAGACATTGCCATGGCTTCGATTGCCGTGATGGCGCTTGGGGATTCTGTGACCAATGTTTTTGGGCGCTACTTTGGCGAAATTAAACTGCCTTACAACCATCGAAAGACGGTGGATGGAGTTTTAATAGGAGTTGGAGCAGCAACATTAGGTGCCTTCTTTTTTGTGCCATTCCATGTCGCATTTCTAGCGAGTGGAGTTGCGATGTTTGTGGAAAGCTGGGATTTGCGTGTGGGGTTTGTTGAATTTGATGATAATATTTTAGTACCTTTAGTTGCTGGGGGAATGATGATTCTTTTAATATAAATTCTATGGGAGAAATTTTATGGGGGCTCAAAACACAGGCGATATTTGATGTTTGGACAATAGAACATTTATTAAGTGGAATTTCTATCGGGTGTGCTGTGGCCATAAAAAACAAAGGGGTATTCAAAAAACTTCTATGCCTGGTTTGTGTAAAACGACCTCATCGAGATTTTCTACATTTCGATATGATGGCTGTCTTATTTTTGGCCTATTTCTGGGAGACTATTGAGCATTACTTAGAAATGGGACTGGCTGGAGGGATGGTAGAATATTGGTTTCAAGGCGTAGAATTTTGGCCAAATCGATTGATTGCTGACCCTGCGATGCTTGTGATTGGCTATTTTATTGCAACTAAAAATCCACGACTTGTTGTTCCGGCTCGTGTGTTATCTTTGCTCTGGATTATTTTCCATGTTTTCATCTTCCCGCACAGTATGTATTTGCATGAATTATTCTAATTATTCCCACTCAATCGTGCCCGGGGGCTTGTTGGTGAGATCGTAGAATACGGCGGATATACCCTCGATTTTCAGTATGTCATGGGCGAGGGCTTGGACCTTTTCCCATGGAAGCTCCGTGAAGTTGGCAGTCATTGCCTCTTGTGAAGAGACCGGGCGAAGCACAATGGATTCCTGCCCTTCAGAATTAATTGAGAGGGGGAGGAGGACGGTTGGAAATTGCCAAATTTTGTGGTCAGGGTCGAGATCGTCGAGTGCATTCATCACGAGGTGGTCGGCCTCTTGGAGTTTGGTAATGCGTTCAGGAGTGAGATAACCGGGCGTGACGGAGAGAGTCTCAATGGAGTTGGTGATGTTAAGCAAAACGCGATTTACACTTGAAAATGCGTTGGTAATTTTCGGTGAAAGTTGCCTAAGCTGTGTCCAGTCATGAGTGTCCGAAGACAAGACAACCGGGTGTCGATAAGTACGTTCATCTCCTTGGACACCAACGCTTTTAACAGGGAGGACCTTAGCAACCATCTTGTATTCAGAGAGGAGTTGGGATTCAACGTAAGCGGCATTTTTATCGGGAAATTCTCCGTCCAGACACAAACACCGGACAGCTAATCCTGGACCAGGAAAAGGGTGACGCTGAACCATTTTTTCGGGAAGACCGAGTCGGGAACCCACCATGCGGACTTCGTCTTTGTAGAGTTCTTTAATAGGTTCGATGATTTTTCCGGCTTTGATCATTTCCTCGATTTCGGGAACGCGATTGTGATGCGTTTTGATTTTGTCGGCGTTCTTGGTCCCACCACTTTCAATCGTATCTGGATAAATCGTGCCTTGGCCGAGAAGCCATTCATCAGGATTGAGGCTGAGATCCTTGGCAACTTTTCGTTGAATTTCCAGGAATTTATCTCCAATGATTTTACGCTTTTCTTCGGGGTCGTATTTACCTTTGAGTGCGTCAAAATATTCCTGTTTGGCGTCGTAAACATGAAGATCTTTTACGCCGGCTTTTGTTAAGAATTCTCGGATTTCTTCCGTTTCATTGAGGCGCATAAAGCCGGTGTCCACGTACATTGCATAAATACGTTCAGGCCCCAAAGCCTTAGCCAGAAGAACGTAGGCGACTGAGGAATCTACGCCGCCGGAGATGAGAAGGAATACTTTTTTATCACCAACTTTTTCAGTGATAGATGCGATTTCAAGTTCAATGAATTTCTCAATACTCCAATCGCGAGTGGCTCCAGTGATGCCGACGAAGGCATCGAGGATATCCATGCCTCCTTCTGAATGCGTAACCTCGGGATGAAACTGAAGGGTGTAAATACGACGATCTGGATTGGCAGTAGCGGACAGTGGGTCGTCGGGAGTGGCACCCAATGATTCAAATCCTGCTGGAAGTTCGGCCACAGTGTCAAAATGACTGGCGTAGACTTGGTAGGTTTGAGTCGACAATTTGGAAAGATGGTGGGCGGCCGATTGGACGGTGAATGACGTGAGACCATATTCGCCCACGGTGCCTTTTTGAACCGTTCCTCCAAGCATTTTAATAATAAGCTGATGCCCATAACAGACACCAAGAATAGGAATATTTAGATTAAAAATTTCTGGATCGACCATAGGGGAGTCAGGGGCGTTTACAGAAGCAGGTCCTCCGGAAATGATGAGCCCTTTGTATTTCTTTAGTTCATTGGCTGGCGTGTCTGAATCAAGGATCTCGGAATACACTCCTAACCGCCGAATACGGTTGGCAAGAAGGTGTGAAAACTGAGAACCAAAGTCGAGAATGGCAATTTTATCCATGGGTGTACTTTAGCATGCGTTCACATTTTGTTCATCATTTGTTTATGTTTTTGAAGGGTTTTTGTCATGTGGGATTGATAGGGTTTAGCCATGACCGAATTTCACTACACAAAAAATTATTATCGTGGAAGACGAAGGAGATTACTAAAATGGGATGAAATCTTCGCGGATAAAATCCTGGAATTAGCAAACCTAGTCGGAGGTGCTCTCATTTTTGGGCAATTCATTAATCAAGATATTTTTAGTTTTAGCGAATTTTTACTTGGCTTTGCCACGGTCATTGCCGCTTATATCTATGTTTGGTATTATTTATCCATATTCAATTAATTACTATGTTCGCTGATCTCAATCTTAATATTATTGTCCCCATGCTTTCTTTTGGGGTGTTTGTCTTCGGCTTCATTAGTTTCATGATGTATCAAGAAAAACGCCTTAAAGACCTTGAAGATCAAGCGCCGGAAGATTAGAAATTAGGGCTTTTCAGGTAACCGCTGAACCACTGTTACGGTTCGGGGATTTGGTTGAATGGGATTTCCGCTGCGATCACGGAGATTGCGGAGGCGGATTTGAAAGTGCTCTTCTGGTTGGATGTCCATACCGCGTGTAAAGATTCGAATAGCACCGTCTCGTACCTCGATAAAATCAATGGAAAGCTGACCATCATCTAACTCAGGGACGTTGATATTAAGATCAGATATTTCATAATTGAGAGGGTCTTCGGCCAGTGCCGGGTCGAGTGCTTCGGCAAAGGTCAATTCGATGACATTGAGATCGGTAATTTCCTGCCAAAATAAGCGAGGGGGCAGTTCATCAGGGAGAACTTTCACGACAAGGTCCATGTCATGTGTAAGGGTGTCTTGAAAAAAGGCAACATTTTCACGCGTGTCAAAACGTGCACCCTGGATGTTTTTACCAACAGGCGCTTTGACGACCACATCGTAATAATCATGAGGCGTTCCAGACTGTTTGATCAAACGAAGACGGTAGTTTTCTTGGCTGAGATCCGGAGGGTTGAGCTTGAAACGATAAGAATAGGTTCGTTCATCCCCTGGCTTCATAAAAATCGTATCACCCCACCCCACGTAGTTTGAGATGAAATGTTGATACGACTGACCGGTGGAGCTTTCGATCAATTCAGTTCCCATGGGAACAAATACTCGCAGGTAACCTTTGTATTCACCGCTTAGCGGCGTGTTGTAGTCGCCGCGGTGACGTAACGTCACATCAAGATTCCCATAAAGGAGAGGGGCACCAGTCGCGTCTTTTTTATGCGTAATGTCGACTGAGTAGTGAACATCACGGGTGAGGTATCGATCAGACTTCATTCCTCCAAAATTTGAAACATTCACAGCAAGCACATCAGTGGAGTGTTTTTGATTGGGATCGGGAAAGCTTCCATCCCATCCCAGGCTATTGATTTTGCCTCCCAATGAAGGACTTTTGAATGCGAGCATTAAATCTTTTGTATTAAGACTTCGAGTGATGACTTCGCTCAGTTCGCGCCATTTCCAAGGTTTGAGAGTCATGTCCCGAATGACCACATATGCAAAATCTTTAATGATATCTTTTCGCGTGTCCAATGCCTGTAGATTGTGACGATCGATGTCAGACACCGCATTTTCTAGAACCTCAAAAACAGTGTCCTCAGTGAAACGGTGCTGATCTATCGAGATTGGTTCGTACAGTCCAACAATTTTTTCGAGTACAGAAAAATTAAGCGCAAACACACCATCAATGACTTCGTCTGGATTGGTGAGGGCGTAGAATTTCAAAATTTCTTTGGCCGCCTCTGGGAAATCTGGATTAAAATTAGCATCGCGAAACGTGTACCCAGTGTAGGTTGTGGACCCTTCCTCTAGGAGGATATCCATAGGATAGGGCGGAGCGAAATAGCCATGGTCGTCGATTTCTCCGTAAACATCTTGAAAATCAATGCCCACCGGAAATCCGTTTTTAAATTGAATACGTGCAAATGCGCTGATAAATCCACCAGTCGCGCGAAGCTCGGCGTTGTTCTGCAAAAGCACTAAGTACGTACGTTCTGACCCAGGAAGACCGGTAAGCTGAAATACATTTGGGACAAAAGTACGCAATGCCCCCAACGCAGACACGGTCCAAAACATCCCCAAAAGGAGGATCATTCCAATCCCATGGAGTAGGGCTCGCTTGGGCGTCCAACCCCGGAATGGGCCGAACGTTTGATGAGCCTTTCTAAGAAGATGACGGGCGGAAAACATGGTGATATTAGCTTAGCCCGTTTGGCCAAACGGCGCAATCCAACAGATTAAACATTGGTCTACGGAACCTTCGAAATTTGGGGTTGAGGATTTATTTTATATCTGTATAAATAGATAGATTTAATTTTTAGATATGGGTGTCCGACGTATTCTTATTGTTGACGATGAAGCGCCATTGCTTACCTTAAATAAGGCAATCGTGGGCCGCGCTTTTCCAGAATCAGATATTGTGACTGCCATAACGGCAGAGGGTGCGCTGAGTCACATGATGGCTGAACGCTTTGACCTCATCCTTTCTGATCTTGAAACCCCTGGAAATGCAACCGGCAACGACGTGGCCGCTCAAGCGCGACTTGATAAAACTCCATGCGTGATCGCTACAGGAAAACCTGACCTGGTAGAGCCAGGAATAGCCTCTGATGTTGTGTCTAAACCTTATTCGAGACGAGAATTAGTGGCAGCCCTAAATGGCGCATTGCGTCGGTTTCATTCTGTCCTCGGTATTAATGACTTAGACACGAATCCCACAAGATCTGCTGTACAAGTACCTCCCAACTGATCCATAATAGGTACATGGAAAAAAGTGCTTCTACCATTCTGGCAGAATACGGTGTCTCCGAAAAACAATATTCGATTTGGGCGTGGCAGCAGTTTCGGAATCAGACGACATGGTGGGGAATGATGGTTACGGCATTGTTTGTGGGGCCGTTCTTGGGATTGGCGGTTCGAGCGTTTTCACAGGGGAATATGGAGGATTTTTGGATCGCTCTTTTTGGAATGGTGATTGTAGGGATGATTTTTGTAATAGGGATTTTTTGGGCGCGGAGTACGTCGATTGATTATGCGTATAGAAATAAAGCGTATACCCCAAAGGGGTTTGAGGCGATCGATGTGGAGAGACGAATGTCCTTAAAGTATGTAAAAAAATTGAAGCCAAAACATTGGGAGGCAGTTCGGAAGATTGATGTGCAAGCGTTCGAGAAGAGGGAGGCCGCGAAACGCCCAGGCCCTCGACTTGGCACCACTAAAGAACGTCTTGAGCGGCTGCTTAAACTCAAAAAGAGAGCGCGGAATTGGGGATTCATTGGATTGGGATTATTGATTCTAGATATGGTGGCAATGGCGTACTTCTTTGAGACTTTTATGAGTGGAGGATTGGGGCGAATGCTAGGGGTCGGAATTTTTGATTTATTCTATATTACGACCGTTCTAGGAATGCATGGATGGTTGTTTTTGTATGGGTATCTGGGATTTTTGGAACGAAAAATCAAGCTACACGCTGAATACACTTGGGATGATACGGTTCATCATGGAAAAAGTGCGACCGTGTTTGGCGTGATTGCAATGATGACGGCAGTGCTTTCTTTCCTATTGTTTATGGTCGTCCCGGTAGCGCTGTTTATGATCTAGTTGCCTTGCCTTAGAGGATGGCCACGTCCTTGAATCGCTGAATCACAAACTCGCGCTCTAACGCTTCTAAAAACCAGCCGGCCTGAGGGCCTGAAGATTTTCCGAGTAGAGATATATAAATTGCACCGAAACCGTCGCGTGCCTCGAGGGGCGAGGCTTTGCGGAGTTCGTGGATTTTGCCATGTAGGGCCTCGCCGTCTAACCCAGGCTCGGATTCCAGGGCGTTCGCAATGGATCGGAGAAAGTTTTTCTGGTCAGGCGTTAACTCGTTAGCATCGCTAGGAATCTGTTCTTGAATTGTGAATTTAGCATTGTCTCCGGCGAAGTTTTCTAACCAAAGTTCAACAAACTCACTGCGCTCTTCAGCCTCGGCTTTATCTACCTTGATGAGCGAGTCTCCTTTCATTTTCCCTACTTCTTCAAAGAGGTCAAGATGTGGAAGCTGAGCGATGAATGCGATTCGAGAGAAACGAGGTAAATAACGAGGTTCCACTTTGCTTTGATCAAGTTGTGCGAAGAAATAAGCACGTCCTAAATCAGGATTATCGACCGTTTCCCCTACAAGGTTTTTCGAATAAATATCTGCGCATTGATCATGGTTATCATAAAGGCGCGGAATCGTGTCGCCATCAATATTGAAATCAATAGGTTGTTTCGGCTTAGTTCGAATCATGAGAAAGCGAAGGAGTTCTGGTGGCATCAAGTCTGAAACTTCTTTAGCTGTGGCACCGAGCCCTTTTGATGCAGACATTTTTGCTCCGCCAAAAAGGAAAAATTCATAAGGAATATTGAACGGCACAGGAGCTTCAAGGATTTCTTTACAGATAGCTTCGCTCACGTCGTGTGAACCACCGGCCGCGTTATGGTCTTTACCGGATCCTTCAACGTCTACTGGAACGCCGGCCCATTTAACCGCCCACTCAACTTTCCAAGGAAGTTTTCCTCGGCCATCAAATGGAGAAGCTTGCCCTTCATAGCCACAACCTTTAGCCCACGTGACCTTATCTGATTCGCAACGGTAAGTTGCAAGCCCATTTTCAAATCCAACGACGGTGGTTGAGCCGACCTTCCCACATTGCTCACACACCATTTGCAAAGGAAACCAGCCTGCTGGTTTCTCTGAGCCACTAGTTCGTCTGTATATTTCTCGGATTTCGGCCGGGTGCATGCACACTTTTTCAATCCATTGATTGTAAGTTCCACCCTCATAAAAATCACTGGCCCACACAAACTTAGCTTCAATTTTCAATTCCTTAATGACCTCGATGAATTCATTCCCATAATACCGAGCAAAGTTATCTTCATGCGTGACGTTTCCAGAAGGAAACCCATTATCATCTGGGGCAGGAACATCTTTGAGCGGTTTACCCATGAATGGACTGTACGCTTCTTCATTGAGATAAACCGGTAGCCCATCCATAGGGTCGATATCATTGATTTCGAAAATAAAAACAGCCTTACGCCCAAGTTGACGAAGAGCCTCCGCAAGAATTCCATGAATCATGACTCCCCTGAGGGACCCAATGTGAACCTTGCCGGATGCGGTCTTCTCATCTCGAAAAACAATTTCTTTATCCTTATCCGGAAAAGCTTGATCGATTTGAGCGGCAATGTCGTCTATCCAGAACATAGGGTGATGGTTAAGGGGTGTGCAGTAATGCTTTTTTTATACCATATTTCCAGGTTTGATTTCTAGTGCCATGCCAAATATATTGCACGGCAGAAATCCGTAATGGCCTGGATGATTACATCCCCACAGGAATCTCATCAAATGCCCCATCACTATCATGAACCTTATCAATATCGTAGAATCGCATTTGCTCTTTTTTGAACATCATCTCAACACGTCCCACCGGTCCGTTACGATGTTTTCGTATAAAAACATCTGTGAGTCCTTGGCGATCGGTGTCTTCCTCGTAGTAATCTTCTCGATAGAGCATGAGCACCACATCCGCATCTTGCTCAATCGCTCCAGACTCACGAAGGTCAGAAAGTTGAGGTACTTTCGATGGACGGTTTTCAACTGCGCGCGAAAGCTGAGACAGTGCAATGATCGGAATTTTCAGTTCGCGCGCCAATGTCTTAAACGATCGTGAAATTTCAGAAATTTCCTGGACACGATTGGTAATACTACTTCCTCCTCCACTAATACTCATGAGCTGAAGGTAATCAACAATGAGAAGGTCTAGCCCATGCTCCATCTGGAGACGACGGGCTTTGGCACGAAGCTCAGCGATTGACCCAGAGATTGAATCGTCGATGAATATTTTCGACGAATTAAGTTCGTCCATAACCGTTCCAATACGAGCGAAATCTTCTTCTCCGAGTTTTCCATTCCGAAGCTTCCACGAATCCACACTTAAAAGAGAACAAAACAAACGTTCTACGAGCTGCTCCTTGGACATTTCCAAAGAGATGACTCCGACTGACTTCTTCTGCTTCGCAACATTCTGAGCGATGTTTAGCGCGAAACTTGTTTTACCCATCGCAGGACGAGCGGCCAAAATAACCAAATCCGAAGGCTGCAATCCGGAAAGAAGCCGATCCAGCCCCTTGAATCCAGTGGGCAGACCACGGTACTTATCTTTGCTGTCATCGTCATGTAGCTCCGCAATTTTTTCGTATGTTTGCGTCAGAATTTCTTTAATATGAACAAATTTATCGTTAATGAAGTTTTGAGACACACTGAACAATGCTTTCTCCGCTTCTTCAATGAGCTCTTCAACCTCCTTATTTTCTTCATACCCAAGACCAGCAATGGACTGACCTGCTTTGAGCAACTTCCGAAGGGTGGATTTTTGTTTAACGATCGTTGCGTACTGAAAGATATGAGTGGCCGTGATCACCACATGCGTGAGCTCGGCGAGGTAAGAACGACCTCCAACTTTTTCTAATTCACTATTAGCATCTAAATTATTTGCCAATGTCAGAAGATCGATGGGCGACCTTTTCTGAAACAAATCCATGATTGAGCTATAAATAATGGCGTTTTTTTCATAGTAAAAATCATCCGGACGAATCATATCTGCAACCTTAATGAGTGCATTTTTATCAATCAAAATTGAGCCCAGAACCGATTTTTCGGCATCGAGACTATGTGGCGGGACTTGGGCGAGAACGTCAGACATGGATGGAAGTTACAGTCACTGGCTCATTCAATGGACTGCTAGTTTTGCATAAACCTAAGCCATTTTCAAGGGCTCGCATTGTGCATAAAATGTGCAAAACAAGCGACTGATTATAGTTTGTTCATCTTTCTGAAAGGTTTTGTTCATGTTGGAGTGCTAGGGTTTTAATCATGCCCCTCACACGTCAACAATTAGGAGAGCTGGGAGAACAACGAGTGGGGGATTATTTAGTTGCGTTAGGGTGGCGCGTAGTGACAATGCGTTTCCGGACACAAACTGGCGAAATTGACTTGATTTGTCGAGATAGGGACGTGTTGGTGTTCGTAGAAGTGCGGGCGCGGACGTCCAATACATTTGGAGATGGGATTGAAAGTGTGAATACACAAAAAGTACTTCGAATGAGTAGGGTGGCGCAGGCGTACCTTCATCAGTATAATTGGAATGGTTTGTTTCGAATGGACGTGGTGGGACTTCAGCTTTCTCGTGACGGCGAACTAAAATCATTGAATCACATTCGAGACATTACGATTTAACCCTCCACTATGAATTTCCAGGTTCGAGCAATGATGATTGGCGCGGTAACTGCATTATTGATGGCAGGCGTTTTTATGTGGATGGTGGTACTAGACAAATCGACCATTTCAGTGACAACTGATGGTCCTTACTTTTTGGAAGTAGAAGGGCCGGGAGTGAAAGGCGTTAAAAAAGTTTCCTGCGATGAAAGCCCCTGTGTTGTTTCAGTCCCCAGTGGGAAATACACCTTAAAAATGAAGAGAGGTGGATATTTTGATGAAGAGAAAATTGTTAACCTGGATCGAGGAGAAGACGTAATGGTAGAAGTTAACTTTCTTCTTATTCCTACCATAGAAGAAACCGGGACCTTGAACGATAATGACCCTGTGATCCAGGCGGTGTTTGAGCCTGAAGATTTAAGCAAACGGTTTTCGATTGATATGGATCCAACGTACAACAAGCAACGTTTAAATTTTCACGATGATTCAAAGGAGAAGTGGGAAGTGTGGGCTTATTTCGATCGTGAACTTGAAACTCCTCAGATTTTCCCCTCTCCAGATTTGATGCGTGCCTTGATTGTGACAGAAGAAGATCTTTACTTGGTGGATGGGGTTAAATTTAAACGCTCCCTGATCGGATCTCTAACGGATATTTCCGCAGTGAAGTGGAGCGTGGATTCACCGTGGATTTTGGCTCGCACCGAAACAGCCGATACCGCGGCGTTGTGGCTGATAAGCCTGGAAAGTGGAGAGATGAGAGAATGGCCATTTTCCTTTGAGTTAAACAAAGTGGTCTGGACTTCGGGCGGACATTTGGTTTTTGCCACACGAGGCAATGTAGGAGAACTCATGAACCAACGTGCTACATCAACCGTGGATGTTTTAAGTACGATTCTGAATGGATCTTTCAAAAAAGATCCTGGCGCGTTTGAGTTCGGGGAATACGACGTAGAAAAATCGAGCTACCATGAATTGTATGAAGTCCCGTCTGGGCTAAATGTTAGCTATGAATCGGTTCAAATGGGGATTGATGAAACTTCAGGGAAAATATTTTTCTCGGATAGCGAACGGGTGTTTGAAGTCATTCGGTGAATGGGGGAAGCTTACATTCTATAGTCCAAGTTTTACCTGTGCCAGTCATAATACCGTGCTCTCCACTCCACTAAACCTTGAGCATCTTCCGTCATCCAAGGATACCTCTCCGTAAGTTCCGCTTTCATCTCCTCCGCCGTCATCTTCAACCTCCCTGTGCTGGAAAGAGCCCAAGCCGTGCTTTCCGCACTATCAAAATCACGCTGCATTTGCTTAAGTTGTGCCTCTGTTTTATCTGGATAAAGTTTTCCAATTTCTTCTCGGCGCTCTTTTTGTGAAGCATCACCAAACGCAACTTGGATGCGAAAAGCGTCGCTAAGGATTGAATCGGGATCTGGCATATTCTGTTTAGTAAATGCACCGACAAACCAAGTTTGCCAGACTTGATTGTGCTTGTCATATTTTCGTCATAATTTGTTCATGTTTTGTTTAGATTTTCGTCATGTCATCTTGCTAAAAAGGAGTCATGCCATCAAAACTATTTTCATGCGCAGTGAAGGGTATCGACGCTTATGGGGTCGAAATTGAAGTCGACATCCTGCGGGGATTATCCCGATTCATGGTTGTTGGATTACCCGACACCGCCATCAAAGAAGCCAAAGAACGAGTTCGCTCCGCCATCGTAAATAGCGGATACAAATTTCCCAATCAACGTAAAGTTGTTAACTTAGCACCGGCTGATGTGCGCAAATATGGACCTGCCTTCGACTTAGCCATTGCCATTGGACTCCTGATGAAATCGGGGCAATTGAGCGTGAATACAGAACAATTGAATAAAACATTATTTATGGGGGAACTGGCCTTGGATGGATCGGTGCGCGCGACTGAAGGACTGTTGTCGTGCGCGTTGTGGGCGAGAGATAACGAGTTCGCGCATTTATTTGTGCCTGCATCAAATTTGAATGAAGTATTACTAGCCAGTGACATTGATGTTATTCCGGTAAAAACGCTTCGGGAATTGATCGATCATCTTTGCGGTAGAAAACAGATCAAATCGATTCGAGGAGGAAGAACTAATGTGAGCGATTTCGGGAAACGTCCGCCTCCCATTATTAAGGGAATTAAAGGAGCGCCGGCGGCCCTGCGGGCCTTGGCAATTTCATCTGCAGGCGGCCATCACCTGGTGATGGCCGGGCCGCCGGGTTCAGGAAAAACATTATTAGCGCAGCTACTTCCTTCCTTGTTGCCGCCCCTAGATAAAGAAGAAATGATTGAGCTCACACAAATTTACTCGGCAGGAAGTGCCTTGCCGCCGCATCGAGCACTGATGCAAGAACGCCCGTTTCGGTCGGTGCACCACACCGCGTCTACCGTGTCACTCGTGGGTGGAGGTGTAGGACTTCGTCCAGGGGAAATTTCATTGGCGCATCGTGGCGTGTTGTTTTTAGATGAAATGCTGGAGTTTCCACGAGATTTATTAGAAGTGCTTCGGCAGCCGCTCGAAGAGCGGCAAATAGTGGTAGCACGAGCCAATGGCACGGTGACGTATCCAGCGCATTTTATTTTGGTTGGCTCAATGAATCCTTGTCCCTGTGGCTACGATGGAGATGAACGGCAACGGTGTCGCTGTTCAGCCGCCGCCATCTCACGCTATCGCAAAAAACTGTCGGGGCCACTCCTTGATCGCATTGATTTAACCTTAAATATGCAACGCCTCACATTTGATCAGCTAAATAATTCAGAGGACAATATAGAACTGGCAACCCTGTACGATGAAGTGCTTCGAGCGCGTTTAGCTCAGAAAAAACGTATGAGCTCCGCAGTAGTTTTGAATAGTGACCTATCCCCTGATCAGGTGAATCGGTTTTGTCATTTGGACAAGGCTGGCCAGCAGTTACTCAAACATTCAATGGAGCAGCTGGGACTTTCTGCGCGCGGATACCATCGGGTGCTCAAAGTTGCTCGCACCATTGCGGATATGAAAGGATTTGCCTCGATTCAACATGAACATCTTTTACAGGCGCTTCAGTACCGAATGCTTAAGTCCTGACTAAAATAGCAACACCCATTGACCGATCAAACGGCTTACTGCTAAGGTTTCGTCGCTATCAACTTTCAGGCTATGAGGCCACCTGAAACAGCGTCAACTTAAAAAGTCTCTACAATCTACCACTGGCTTTTTTCAACCCATTACTCCATGATTCCGGCTCCTGCATTAGACCATTTTGATGACGAAATTAGGCAACTTGGGCGATTTGCTCAACAGGCCGCAAACGACCGACTTAAAGGCATTGATCAAAGCACCTCTCGTTCGAAGATTATTTTCGCCGCTTCTCTTGATAATCTGGATAATGTAACAGTATTTGAACCTACGATTGAATGGGACGAGGATAAGCCCCATAACATCGTTGCTCGTATAGAGATTGAATACCAGAAATTCTGTAGAAAGGAGACACGTACCTTTGTAGTAAAATGCTATAAAGAGAATGATCGTTACGCACCAATTTACGAAGAGTCACCAGACATGCCGGTCCTCGATGATTGGTTCAGAGCTCAGGTCAGAGACTTTGCCATGGAATATATCAATCAACATTTGCAAGAAATTGCCTTTCGCAAAATGATACGGTGGAAATTACACGAGGCACTCACTGTGCTTTCCACAACATAAGCCTTTCATAATTTATCACTGGTCTTTTTTTCTCAATGCGTTATAATCGGCCAGACTATGAGCAAATCTACTCATCTCAAACCTAAAAAAATCCTAATCCTCGGATCGGGCGCACTAAAAATTGGGGAAGCGGGGGAGTTTGACTATTCCGGATCCCAAGCCATTAAGGCGATGAAGGAGGAGGGAATTGAGACAGTACTGATCAATCCCAACATTGCCACTAATCAGACTTCTAAGGGATTAGCTGACACGATCTACTTTTTACCGGTAGATCCTTTTTTTGTAGAACAAGTCATTGAAAAAGAAAAACCGGACGCATTACTTTTGTCTTTCGGAGGACAGACGGCACTCAACTGTGGAGTCGAACTAAATCGAACCGGCATTTTAGAGAAATATAAAGTAAAAGTTCTCGGAACTCCGGTTTCTACTATTGAAAAAACTGAAGACCGAGAGCTCTTCAAACAAGAACTGGCAAAAATCGACATCAAGACACCATTGAGTCATTCATGTGTCTCAATAGAAGACGGAGTTAAAGCTGCCGAAAAAATTGGGTATCCAGTAATTGTTCGGGCTGCCTTCACATTAGGGGGAAGAGGCTCAGGTGAAGCTCGTACAGAAAAACATCTTCGTGAAATGCTAGCGTCCGCCTTTTCATACAGCCCACAAGTTTTAGTTGAAGAAAATCTAAAGGGATGGAAGGAAGTTGAATACGAAGTTGTACGTGATGCCTACGATAGCTGTATCACCGTGTGTAACATGGAAAACATTGACCCAATGGGAGTACACACCGGGGAAAGTATTGTAGTCGCCCCATCTCAAACACTAAACAACCATGAATATCACAAACTGCGTGAAATCGCGATTACCACGATCCGTCATCTTGGAATTATAGGAGAATGTAACATTCAATACGGACTTGATCCTCATTCCGACGACTACCGTGTAATTGAAGTGAATGCGCGATTATCTCGTTCCTCTGCCTTGGCCTCAAAAGCGACCGGATATCCTTTGGCTCATGTAGCCGCCAAGTTGGCACTCGGATATTCATTACCTGAGCTACGCAATTCAGTAACCGGAGTGACCACCGCTTGTTTTGAACCGGCACTCGATTATTTAGCTCTCAAAATTCCGCGATGGGACTTAGATAAATTCAGAAAAGTTTCCTGGGAAATTACCACTGAAATGAAATCAGTCGGAGAAATCATGGCTCTCGGGAGATCATTTGAAGAAGTGATGCAAAAAGGTCTTCGCATGCTACAAATTGGATTGCATGGGTTAGTGGCAAACGAAGGACTTGAATTTGTGGGCACTGGGAAAGAGCTAGAAGAGGCTATTGCGGTTCCAACTCCACGTCGTATGTTAGCGGTCGCTGAAGCTCTACGACAAGGATGGGCTCCTGAAAGAATCAACAAACTCTCCGGCATTGACCTATGGTTCTTAGATAAACTTAAAAATATTGTCGACATCGGAGAAACGCTTCGGGAAAAAGAAACACTTGAACACGGTTTAGTTTTAAAATCCAAACGTGCCGGTTTTTCCGATCACCAGATTGGATCATTGGTTGGTAAACGCGAACTGGAAGTCCGTGATATTCGCAAAAAAATGAACATTGTTCCTTCCATCAAACAAATCGATACTTTGGCTGCAGAATATCCTGCACAAACCAACTACCTTTACATGACCTATCACGGGGACCAGGACGATGTGACATTCAAAAGCCGCAAGAAAAAAGCACTTGTGCTTGGATCGGGCGCGTACTGTATCGGATCTTCTGTCGAATTTGACTGGTGCGCAGTGAATGCAATCAATACCTTTCAAGAAGAAGGGTATGAAACCATCATGATCAACTACAATCCCGAAACGGTTTCGACTGACTACGATACGTGCGATAAACTTTACTTTGATGAACTGTCCCTTGAACGTGTGTTAGATATTTATGAAAAAGAAAATCCGGACGGTGTAATGATTTCAATGGGGGGACAAATTCCGTCAACCTTGGCCATGAAATTACACAAAGCTAACGTTAAAGTATTTGGAACTTCCCCCGTAGATATTGATCGTGCGGAAAGTCGTCATATATTTTCTGCACTCCTTGATGAGCTAAAAATTGACCAACCTAAATGGAAAGAATTTGCTACGGTAGATGAAGCATATTCATTCGCAAACGACGTGGGTTACCCTGTTTTGGTTCGTCCATCATACGTGCTTTCAGGCGCGGCTATGGCAGTAGCGCACAACAAAGAAAGCTTAGAGCGATACCTGGCCAAAGCGGCACGGATTTCATTAGAAGCGCCAGTGGTTATTTCTAAATTCGAACAAGGTGCCAAAGAAGTTGAGATTGATGCTGTCGCACACAACGGAGAGATGGTTATCTGGGCTATGGCAGAACATGTAGAAAATGCCGGAGTTCATTCTGGGGATGCAACCATTGTGTTGCCGCCACAAAGACTCTACCTCGAAACCATCAAACGCATTCGCGTGATCACTAAAATGATAGCCAAGGGCCTCAACATCACTGGGCCTTTCAACATGCAATTCCTTGCACGAAACAATGAGATCAAAGTGATTGAATGTAACTTGCGAGCTAGCCGAAGTTTTCCCTTTTCCTCTAAAGTCACCGGTCACAATTTTATTAAGATTGCGACCCAAGCGATGCTTGGAAAAGTCAAAGATGAAAAATACCGACGCCAACATTACCGTACACTCGATCTTGATCATGTGGGCGTGAAAGCTCCTCAATTTTCTTTCTCACGATTAAAAGGAGCCGACCCTGTACTTGGGGTAGAGATGGCTTCAACTGGTGAAGTGGCTTGCTTCGGAAGAGACCTGCCAGAGGCCTTTTTAAAGGCCATGATGTCAGTAGGATTTCGACTACCAAAAGAGAGTATTCTAATGAGTATCGGTAAAATCGAAGATAAAGCGGACATGCTGGGTGCTGCCAAAGAATTCCACAAAACTGGCCTCACCATTTATGCAACTGCGGGAACCAGCGCCTTCTTAACCGAGAACAATATCCCGAATACCAAAGTATACAAAATTGGAGAAGAAGGCACCCCAGCCCTCCTCGATATTATCGAACAGAAAAAAGTCGACTTCATCATAAACATCCCCAAAAACTATTCCCACGAAGAAATCACCGATGGCTATAAAATGCGGCGGCGCGCGATTGACCTCAATATCCCTCTCATTACCAATGTTCAACTTGCGCGACTGGTCGTGGAAACGCTTAAAAAATACAGCCCCGAAGATCTAGAGATCACCCCGTGGAAAGACTACATGTAATGGCTACTTGTTGCTCTTCATCTTTTCCTCTACAATCAGCTCGCTTTAATTTTAAACTTTTTCTCGATGTCAGAACTTAAACTCAAAATTGGATTGGCTCAGATGCTTAAGGGCGGAGTCATTATGGACGTGGTCAACCCAGAGCAGGCAAAAATCGCCGAAGATGCGGGTGCGTGTGCTGTGATGGCATTGGAACGTGTTCCCTCAGACATTCGACGAGATGGGGGAGTAGCCCGCATGTCAGACCCCACAATGATTAAAGGAATTATTGAGACAGTATCAATTCCCGTGATGGCAAAAGTTAGAATCGGACATTTTGTAGAAGCACAAGTGCTTGAGTCACTTGGTGTGGATTACATAGATGAAAGTGAAGTTTTGACTCCAGCTGACAACGCACTTCATGTGATTAAAAATGACTTCAAAGTTCCGTTTGTTTGTGGCGCAACCAACCTTGGAGAAGCACTTCGTCGTCTGAATGAAGGCGCGGCCATGATCCGAACCAAAGGCGAAGCTGGAACCGGAAATGTGGTCCAAGCAGTGCACCATTGGAGAACGATTTCAGGCGAAATCGATGCGCTCAAAACTATGAATGAAGCCGAACTACAAGCACGTGCCGATGAAATGCGTGTCCCTGTTGCATTAGTAAAAGAGGTTCTTGAGTTAGGACGCTTGCCAGTTGTGAATTTTGCAGCGGGCGGCATTGCAACGCCTGCAGATGCAGCACTCATGATGCAACTAGGTTGCGATGGGGTGTTTGTTGGATCTGGAATTTTCAAATCTAGCGACCCGGCTAAACGAGCCAAAGCGATCGTCGAAGCCACCACACATTTCAATGACGCTGCGGTGATTGCTCGTGTTTCTGAAAATTTAGGAGAGGCGATGGAAAGCTTAGAAGCCAGCCAGCTCGAGACACAATATGCAGATCGCGGATGGTAAAATGCTATGAAATATCGTTTAGTATTCTCAAGAATTTCTTGTACTTTTTATAAATACCGGCACGATTAAAATCTCTTCTTTCTTTTGGGGGCTCACCACGATTCACGGCTGTCCCAGCTGGAGCAACATAGTTCACCAAATAATAAGGGAAACCTTGAAATGTGCTGTCTTCTGATTTACGAATAATGACAAATCCATCATTTTCATACTCCAGTGAAGGCTGATATGTAAAAGCTTCTCTCGCTCCAGGAGTTTCATCTAAAATTTCATTAAAGCGTGGTGTTTTAGAAATCCACCGATCTTCAACATTGAAAATCATTACTCCTCCCGGCTTCAAAACACGGAAACCTTCCTCCAGTGCCTTGAGTGCATCCACAACATAAATCAAAGTCGCATAAGAATAACCAAAATTTACAGATTCGTCTTTCAATGGCAGATGCTCTACATTTGCTTGGAGAAGCGTTGACCGTAACTGTCGTTGGCTAGGAGAATCAAAACCCATCAGAGGATTATCAAACATGGAAGTGTGTTGGCCTCGTTCCGGATTCATCCAAAAAACCATTTGACTGATACGTCCCGAAAGTGGCCTTTCGTCCACCCCAATGCCTTCAATTTTTTGATGAAAATCTCGACGAGCAGCCTCTGGTGGAAGACTTCGTATCAACTGCTCTATGGCCCCTCCGGTTCCACAGCCCTCATCCAAAATAACGAATGCCTCATTTGGATCAGCTGCTGCCATAGCGGCCCATATTTCCTCCTTCAAATTAAACCCTCCTTCAAGAAATAATTGCTGCAACCGATCGGGTGGGCGTGCAAGCTGGCCCGGCTCTAGGAAGTTTTGAAGTGATGTTGTCATACGCATCGCATTAAGACATTTTTCCTGCTAAAATCCAAGCACCTTCTGTTGTTATTTTGTTTTAACCAAGCTATTAATGAGCTACGAACAGGAATTCAAAAAAATTCATGAGCGCAACAAAAAAGTAGAGATCCACAAAGCGTGGGAGATTAGCTTATTCCGACGTATCATGGTGACAGCATTTATTTATGGAATGGCCGTACTTGTTATGTGGATTTCTAATGTAGATCAAATTTGGCTCGCATCATTAGTTCCCGCAATTGGATATTTCTTGTCAATGATCACCGTATCTCCCATTCGGAATTGGTGGATTAAACATTTTTATGAATAAAATCTTCGAGCCACTTATCGGCATTCTTGATCTTCAAGGTGATGTTATTGAGCATCGGCGTGCCCTGGAAGCATGTGGCGCAAAAGTAATTGGAATCAAAATACCTGAGGATTTAGCACGCGTAGAAGGGCTGGTTATCCCGGGGGGAGAGAGCACCACAATTTCAAAACTACTGAAATGGAGCGGATTGTGGGATGCGATTATTGAGCGCGCCAAAGCCGGCATGCCTATTTATGGGACCTGTGCAGGCGCTATTTTGTTGGCAAAAAAAGTGGTAGGAGGACAAAATGTGCCCACCCTTGAGTTGATGGACATTGGCATTGAACGAAACAGTTATGGGAGACAACTGGAAAGCTTTACAGGGCAGGTTAAAATTTTACCGTACTTTTTCTCCGACTCGCTAAGCGCGAACGATTCTTCTCGGGACGATCATGCTTCTCTGCATGGCAGTTCGCATAGCTCACAGATGGACACCTCGCTTCGCTCGTGTCTGTCAGCTGTATTTATTCGAGCCCCTCGCATTAAAACCCTTGGCCAAAACGTCGTTCCCCTGGCACAATATGAATCCGATGTGGTTCTAGCCCAAGAAGGTAACCTCCTTGTGTCCACCTTTCACCCTGAACTGACCGACAACCTCACGGTTCATCAAAAATTCTTAACGCTTGTACACGATGCACGACCTCACTAAAACTGCGCTCTCTACTGAAGACCTGGTTCGGCAATTGTTGATCAACCTAGGAGAAGATCCTAATCGCGAAGGATTAATCGACACTCCTGCTCGAGTGGCAAAAGCACAGAAAACGCTTTTTTCCGGCTATAAACAAAACCCAGAAAACATCATCACGGTATTCGATAATGAAGGCTATGACGAGATGGTTATTGCGAAAGATATTGAGTTTTATTCTACCTGCGAGCATCACATGCTGTCCTTTTTTGGCACGGCGCACATAGGCTATATTCCTCAAGATAAAATTATTGGGCTCTCCAAAATGCCCCGACTTGTAGAAGTGTTTTCCCGTCGTCTTCAAAACCAAGAACGCCTCACGTCTCAAATAGCAAAAGGCCTAATGGATATTCTTCATCCCAAAGGAGTTGGAGTGGTTATTGAAGCTCAACATTTATGCATGATGGCACGTGGCGTTGAAAAGCAAGGAGCGAGTATGACAACCTCTTCTGTTCAAGGACTATTTAAGAAAAACCTCAATACCCGCAATGAATTTTTACGACTAATCGGAAAATATTAATCATGTCCAACTCCATTCCTAAACCTGTTCAAGATTTGATTCAAGCGTTCACACGCTTGCCTGGGATTGGGCCAAAAACTGCCCAACGCTTAACCATGCATTTGCTCCAAGCACCGAATGGGCTAACCACGGAATTGGCAGGGGCTATGCAAGATTTAAAAGAATCAACGCATCTTTGTTCGGTGTGCTGGCATCTCACACTTCAAGATCCTTGTACTATTTGCGAAGATTCGTACCGCGAAAGATCAATGCTGTGTGTGGTCGAAACACCGGCGGACTTAATCGCTTTAGAAAAAACGGGCACGTTCAAAGGCCTTTATCATGTACTGCATGGTTCGTTATCTCCCATTGAAGGCATCGGCCCAGAAGAGCTCAAAATGTCAGAACTAGTACGACGAGTAGAAGATTCCCGAGATGGAGACACCCCCATAGCCGAAGTCATCATTGCCACCAATCCCACCATGGAAGGGGAGGCAACCGCCAACTATTTACTCAAGTGGCTCAAACCATTTGGAGTAAAAGTAACACGCATTGCACGAGGGCTGCCCTCCGGAGCAGACATTGAATATGCGGACGATCTTACACTCTCACGCGCCCTCGAAGGACGGCACGAGTTCTAAATCCGTCAAGCCAAACTAGGTTTGCACCGTCCTCTCGCCCTTATCAAAAGGGCGTTTTTAAGGTATAATCATATGAAATAAAAATCAAAATTCCCTATGAAAAACGCCCTCCTTCGACTCATGGCTATGCCGCTTCGTCATCAATGGCGAGTGGGCTTGGTAGCGCTTCTTGTGAGTGGATTACTCATAACTATGGGAGCTCGTGTGGTGTGGGCAAGTACTGTTTATGTGCGTGGAACGGTTGTCGTAGGCCCGAGCAGTGAACCCCTAGTCCCTATACCCATCCTGGCTTGGCCTGAAAAGCGTGTTGGTAGTAATAACCTATCGACCAAAGTACGAGCGCGTATCTATGATTCTCTCGGAGATACCATGCAACGCGAAGATATTGTTACCACCTCCGGTACCGGTTCGTATGCCAATATTAATATCTCCAGCCTATCTCCAGATTACTACGACATCTTCATCAAAGGAGAGTCACACCTAACTCGCAAACTAGATGATTACGTTCTTCATGCTTATCTTCCAGAGATTGATGGGACCCAAAGCTCAACTACCTATCTGCTCTCAGGAGATATTAATGGCACGGAGTTTGGAGACGATGTGGTCAACTCCATTGATCTTTCAATATTAATTACCGATCTGGATGCGTTTGATCTACGAAGTGATCTCAACCGAGACAACTTAGTGAATGCACTCGATTTATCTGCTTTACTCACTAACCTCGATGAAACTGGTGAAACTTAAACCATTTTTTAAAGGTCGTATTTTCTGGTTGAGCCTAGTGCTTACCCAGCTTATCTCGCTTCCTCTTGCTCAGGCGGCGGTGACACCTCCTGCTTTTGAACTGTCTCCTTCTTCTGGAAGCTACTATCTGAGTTGTGAAACGGTCACCGTGGACATGCGAATTTACACGAATAATACTGAAACCGATTCCGCAAATATCATTGTTGATTACGACGATACAATGGCTACAATTACAGATGAAGATGGCGGCACTCCTGGTATTCAAATTGCTACTGGATCTGCCTATAACAATCATGCTTCATACACTGTTGATGAAACTGGAGATCGTATTCTCATGACAGGATTTAACATTTCGACCACGTATGACAGTGGATCTGGATATGGTACTTTTGGTTCATTCACAATCACCCCAACTGGAGCGGGAACAGCCAATTTCAATATTGACTTCACGCCTGCTTCAACCACTGATTCCAATATCGCTGAAACTGTCACCAGTGATGATATTCTAAATGATGTTGGTGATGCCTCATTCACGTTTATAGCAGATGCCACCCTCCCATACTTAAACTCATATAGTCCCGCCCAAAGCGCCTCTGATGTTGCCGTCAATCAAAACGTTACCTTCCGTATTCACGATGATGAATGTGGAGTGGACCTCAGCACACTTTCAGTTACGGTGAAGGGGGTTGAATACACTCAATCTGGACCAAATACATTTAGTGCCTCTGGTGTTCCTAGTAACTATTTAATCACCGTCAACCCTGCGTCAAACTTTAGTTACGGTGAAACAGTCAATGTTGTTGTGGATGGAGACGACGTTTATAGCAATAGCATGTCGACCGTTAACTATAGTTTTGATGTCATTGACGACACCACAGCTCCTGCGGTTTCAAACCGTAACCCATCGGCTTCCGCTACTGATGTTTCCATTGGCTCGAATGTGACGTTTAACATTACAGATGCTGTCTCTGGCGTGGACCTAAGTTC
Source organism: uncultured Candidatus Peribacteria bacterium (assembly GCA_964491515.1). Classification (GTDB taxonomy): domain Bacteria; phylum Patescibacteriota; class Gracilibacteria; order UBA1369; family UBA12473; genus CAZBGQ01. The sequence goes on along the minus strand of CAZBGQ010000006.1, from coordinate 12,654 downwards.
TGTTTCCGTTGAGGTCGATGGAGTGACATACACTCAATCTGGCCCCAACACGTTTGGCTATTCCGGTGGTAGTAGTAATTACTCCATTACAGTGAATCCAGCCTCTAATTTCGACTACGCCGAAGTGATCAACTTATCTATTGATGCTGATGATTTAAATAACAATACAATGAGTACCGTCAGCTACAGCTTCACGGCTGAAGATGATACTGTTGCTCCTTCTATCTCTAATCGAAACCCAGCGGCTTCCGCGACCGATGTTGCCATCAATTCAAATGTCACCTTTACTATTTCCGATGGAAAATCTGGAGTCGATTTAAGTACTCTATCTGTTGATGTGGATGGAATTACGTATACCCAGTCTGGGCCAAATACATTTAGCGCTTCGGGGTCTGCCTCTAGCTACAACATCACTATTAATCCGGATTCTGATTTTTCTCGAGGAGATACAATCAATGTTTCCATTGATGCCAGCGACCTGGAAAGTAATGACATGACCACCGATGCCTATTCATTTGATGTGATTGCCAATTCAACCCCGACCATAACTCCCATTGCCGATAAAACGGTGACCGCGGGAGATTTATTGGTATTTATTGTTCAGGCCTCCGACACAGATGGTGATACCGTTTCGGTTGCTTTAGATGCGCCCAGCCTTCCGGCTGGCGCCAGCTTAAACAATGTAAGCGCGACTCAATGGATCTTTACATGGACTCCCTCCGAAGACGATGTGGGTGTTTATACGGATGTTGATTTTGAAGCGAGCGATGATGGAACCGGTAGCTCAACCTATGTTGAAACAATCCAAATCACGGTGGAGTCCTCCGGCGCCACCAATAATGCACCAACCATTACCAGCCTTAATGATCAAACGGTCTACCAGGGGAGTATTCTTAACTTAATCCTTCATGCAACAGACCCAGACAACGACACCATGACCCTCTCGGCCACGACTTCCGAGCTAAGCGCCCTCACACTCACTCCGATTGCCAATGGCACCGCTAACCTCAATATTGATACTTCTAATTTTTCAATTGGAACTCATGTCATCACCGTAACGGCCGAAGATGATGATAGTGAATCGTCTCAAAAAACGTTCTCTGTTACCGTAAATCCGCTATCGACACCAACGACCGGAAACGCGCCCACGATTGCCACTCTTTCTAATCAGAATTTAATACAAGGCAGTGTGGCCACGCTCCTCATTTCTGCTTCAGATGTGGATGATGATACTTTAACAATTGGTGCTACAACTTCTGAACTAGGTGCACTTACATTAACTCCTATTAGCAACGGTCTTGCCACCCTCAAAATTGATACAGACAATCTATCTATTGGAACCAGTGTCATTACAGTCTCCGCAACCGATGATGAAACATCACCCAATACAACCCAATCCACTTTTTCTGTCACAGTGACTGCGGCTGTTCCCACCACAACAGGAAATGACCCGGTCCTACAAGCTATCCAGGATCAGGCGCTTGTCCAAGGTAGCATTATCAATGTAACGCTCTCAGCCTCTGACGTTGATGGCGATACGCTAACCTTGTCAGCTTCCACCCCAAACTCAAGTGCCTTAACTCTTTCCAATGTCAGTAATGGATTATCAATCTTAACCATTAATACGGATCAACTGAACATTGGAGTCAATGTTATCAGCGTCTTAGTAACAGATGATGAGTTGCCTGCCAATTCAGACCAAGTAAATTTTTCTGTAACTGTGTCAGCTGTTGCCTCCTCAACTTGTACCGGAACAACCATTATTCAAGGGGGAGGGACCGACCGCAATCCCTTTGAATACTTCCCACATCTGAGAGAAGAAAAAAAACCTTACCTTAACCCCGAAACAACTCCCGCTCCGCCCGTTGAGACCACGGAACCTATTACTTATAGTGCGGCACCGACCAATGGGGAAATAGCGTATGTCAGAGGGATGGTGACCGTGAGCGAGAGCCCATCATCCACGACACCCCCTGCAACGCTTCCCGAAACGACTTCCATCTCTTCCGAGCCATTGACCTGTACTCCGGAGGTTGTCCAAATAGAAGTCCCGCGCTACATTCCACGAACCGCACGAAATAAAACAAAAAACACCGAACCGGTTTTGATTTATTCCTATCCTGAAGAAAACACTGAATACTCAGTGTTTGAGCCAGTGATGATGGTGATTCGCGATGATCACGTCAATCCGCTCGAGGGATTCAGCATGAGAATCAACGGCCAAACCGTTTCTCATCAACTCACTGTTGCTAAACATGACACCTACCATTACTACTCACTTATTCACACTCCAGAATTTGCTTATCCGATAGGAGGCACGCAGGTAGTGGAAGTATCCTTCATGGAAGCTACCCAAGACAGAGGCGATCTTTATATTACTTACATCACCAGCTTTAAGGTGAAATCCGGAGAATCGATTGAAAATCTACACGAAGCAGCCGAAGAAATCCCTACACAACGCACTCCCGCAGAACTTGGGCTCCTCCTCAAGAACTTAAAGGTCAATATGGATGAATATGGCATCCTCTATGTTGAAGGCGAGACTCAAAATGCCGATGAAATTGAAGCTGTTTGGCACGGCCGAGACGAAACACTCACGGTTGTAAAACGTGTTAAAGGAAATACGTTTAAAATTCGTGCGCCACTCCACTTTGAAAATGGTGGTTACTTTGTCGACGTGGTGGCCCGTCACGCGTCAGGAATTGAAACGGAACCAGCGCGTGTAACCTTTACGGTCAAAAACGATTTCATTAAGTATGACGTGGTTCCAGGGAAGGATGTGCTCTATCGAGCAGGGTCTCGTTTATGGTTGATACCATTCATTGTACTGACCTTCACTACGCTGTGGTATTGGAGGAAAAGTCGTGGGGCCAATAAGAAAAACATCACTAAGGGACACGGTAAATCGTAAGTTCTGGCTCTTGCATCAATAATTCTAACTTAGAATTCGCAAAATCCACAAAATCCACAAAATGCGGCTGCACTCCCAGATCTAGAGTATGATTAACGATAAAAAATCCTATATCCAGTTCCTTTAATCTACTCAAAGTTAGATCTTTATCTCTTTCATTATACAAACAATTAAAGTAAAAGAAGAGACGATCACCAATAACACGCTTTCTGTTATTATTAATAATAAAGTCCAAATAAGTATTTCCACCCATTATTATATTTTTATCTATTCCGCTTGGACTATTAATAAATGTGTCTACTAACTCCTTATTGAAAAATATTTGATTCTCGTAATGCACTTTCGTTAATCCTCCCGCCGCATAAAATAGCCCACCGGCTCTTCTATGGATCATGTTTGTTATACTAAAGGCTGTCCCCATAAAAATAGCTATTAACGGGATAATTAGGATCCAACGCCTTTTATCCCACCATGCCACATAAAAAATCAATGCCAACGGAAACCAAGCTATCCCGTACCAAGGGATCCCTTTCGCGCTTATTAACCATAAAAAACTATACATTCCCCACAATCCAGCTAATAAATATTTAGGAAACTTTCTCGTATTTGGCAGCACTCTCCAATCTAATAACAGCCATAGTAATAATCCCCCAAAGGCAAAGCTTATATCCTGAATGATACTGTTTCCTCGTGCGGAAGAGGTTGATACAAACCAAGGGATTTGAGCAATCAAGCTAACACCCTCGCTATCTGGAATGTAATTTGAGATGTCCCCTTCATGAAACTCTCCACTTTGCCAATCGCACTGATTACGATCTAACTCAATTGGTTCGTATAGACTGATTTTATCCTGACTGCCATACAATAAATCATGTGGTGACAGGGATCTTGTTGCCCATGCATTGTGCATTACATAAGGCATTATAGTGACTGTAATAATTCCACTAATAATTAGCATTGGTTTCAATTTCTTGATGCTTATTTCGCGTTTCAGCAAGCTATGTAAGGCGATCAAAATTGCAACCAATCCGCTCATTACGAAAAGAACTTGTTCCTTCCACAAACTTGCTTCTTCGACCCATATATATATTTGGTCCATTAATTGCAAGACAACAATACTGATTCCCCCTACAAATAGGACTCCTTTCCACTTCCATTCATTGAAAGCCAATGCCGCCAATACAACAAATATTAATAATATAGCGGTTGGCTTAACTATGAAGCCAGCCCCAAGAAAAAGGCCCAATAGAATCAGAAAGGGACGTCGTTTTTTCGGCTTTTCCTTTAAGGTCCAATAGCGTCCACCCACCCATAATGCCAGAATATTGAAAAACAAAACGGCCAAATCAATTTTCAAATCAATCCCCATTATAAACCAAACCATAGGGAGACATGCCATCCAAGCAACACCTATTAATGAACTTTCCAGTGAAGCTATTTTCCTTAAAAGAAAGAATAAGGCGCCCAAAGCCAACAATCCCGCCATTTGATTAATAAACAAAGCAACCATCGCATTGTCGAAAAATAAAAAGCCCAGACTTGTAATGACCGTGTAGCCCGGAAGCCCGCTAAGTAAGCCAAATTCCCCGACTAAACCTCCTGACTGAGCCATTATATTGGGGAAATTCAAATAAGCATGAGCGTCGTCCCATCCTATGGGATAAGGGCGAAATATATTGAGAGCGCCGGCCATTAGAACAATGGTCATTGCCAACAAGGCTGGCCATCCCCATCCAATTTCTTTCCACTTTATACTTATCTTTAATTGTAAAAAATGTCGCAACCCATGATAAATTTGTGGACTTACTGCTAATAAAATTATAGAGAGCACAATTCCGGTTCCCCATGGATTAAGCCATCTTATCACCGCTAACCCATACAAAACAAACATCATTGTCAATAGCCCCAGGCCCAATGCTAGGCATAACTGCTCAGCAGTGTATTTTTTTTTCCTTTTCCACGTTAATTCCAAAATCTTTTCTCCAATCCCATAAAAAAATAGTCCCAATCCAAAAACAACCCCGATTAGGCCTATAAATTTAGGCCATAAATTATATTGTATCGTCCTAAAACTCGGACGAAATAGCTTATCCCTGTCATTAATGGTTGATAACTTTTCCTTCCACCTACTCCCATTTAGCATGATGCTCCCCTCTTTATACATTACTCGTGCCCCCGAAGGAATGACTTCTCCAGGCTCAATTATTTCAATAGCATCATTTGGCAAAATAACCATCGAATGGTTTGCCGACATTGTATGCAAATCTGAATGATATAAAGAAATGTTTGCAACAATAAAAAAACTAATCAAAATATATAAAAGGCCTTTCCACCATTCTAAAATAAATGATTTCTGATGTATTCCAAATCTACTATAAGCCCAAATTACTCCCCAAAAAATTGCCATTGCAAAAAAAACTACTAGGTAGGTAGCATTCTTATTCAAAATGAGACCGTAGTCTGTTTGGACCTTAATATAGCCAATGAATACCATTGATAGCCCCCCTAAACCTAAAAGAGCTCTGATAAAAATGAGAAAGGGAGGATGTTTCATCTGTTTTTATATACCATAGAAGGGGTGGCCACGACTATTCTCCCCAGATAAACTTCCATTGACTTATAGCCTCTAACGTGAGATAATTATCTGATGTGAAATTTATCACATTAGCCCCAATCTAAACAGAGGGGGGCATGCACATTGACAATATGGTTTCAAAAAGAAAAATACGAATGCTATTTTTGCATTCATACTATCTTTTTAATTTTTAGAAAAATGAAAAATAAAACTTTTATTGCATTGATTTCTACGGCAGCCCTTTTGGCTAACCTATTCATCTTTGCCGCAGCTTCTGCTGCCGACCAAACTCCTCTCGGTAATGTTACCGTTGACCAAGGATCTGCTCGTACTCTTACTTCAGCTCCTAGCTCAGTAACACTTGCAAGTTCATGTACTACCACTAACACTGCTTCTACTTGTACTAAGGCTGATTGGGATGAAGCTACAGAAGGTATTGAATGGTCAGATCTTAACGGTAGTACTGCTGCTTATACTATTACAGTAACTACTACTGAACTTTCTAACTCAGCTACAGACAAGGAAATCGGACATGGGGCAATCACTTTTGGAGCATACTCAATCATGTCTACCGCTGGATACAGCGAATCATGTGCTGCTGATGAGGGTTTCACTACTTCTGTCTCTGCTGCATTTGGCGATGCCAACTCTAATGCTTGGGGTGGCTATGGTACTGGAACTTCTGATCCTACTACCGTTGTTACTGCTGCTCTAGGCCATGAACCAATGAGTTACTGTACTTTCACTCCTACTACTAATATTACAGTTCCAGCCTTTTTGGATCCCTACGAGTATATTGGAACTCTTACTTTCTCAATGAGCTAGTTCTCCCTTTTTGAAACCATATTCTGTAGAGGGGGCTCACGCCCCCTCTACTTGTCACTCTAAAATTTTCCTCAATGATAAAATCTTTTCTCATCGCATCAATTACTTTTTTCGTAGTGCTCACCGCACTACTATTTATTCCTGCAAAAAATAACCAAGTGAGTTTTTTAGGACTACCTTCCCTTGGAGGAGAGTCTCTCCCTAACACCATATCTACATACTCGGTTGAAAGCCCATTATTATTAGGGAAGGACAATCAGGTGGTCACCTATAAGGTGGCAAACGATCTAAGCCAAGCCGAGTTGGACCTTCTTTATTCTTATGATTCTTTATAATGACTTATTTTTCTCGCGTCTTAGCTGCTATAATTTTGCTTTTTGGCTTTTCTAATACAACATTTGCGCAAGCTAATATCTCCTTTTCTCCAAGAGAAGGAGAGTTTTTCGAATTCACACTCGATGAAAATGAGACCATTAAGGATTATGCTGTCATTACAAATGGTTCAGACAAAGAACAATTTATTATTGTTACTGCGGTAGATGGAACTTTAACTCAACAGGGACATTTTGCGCTTGAGAGCCTAGACAGATCCCGCGATGACATTGGAGCTTGGACAGAGTTAGAGGCAGCCCAGTATACGATTCCCTCAATGGGCTCAGTTAGCGTGCCCTTTTCATTAACCATCCCCTCCGGTACAACTCCCGGGGAATACACTGGTGGCTTATTAGTTACAGGAGACACCTCAAAATCCAACGTAAATGCTTCAGCCGGGGGCAACTCTAATATGGGGGCAGCCATATCTGTAAGCATGGGAACACGAATTTATCTTAAAGTTAAAGGAGATTTAATCATGGACCTTTCTTGGAATGAATTCTCCTCTTCATTTGAGGAAGATTCTTATCGATACCAATTCGCCAATCAATTCACTAACAATGGGAATGTTCAGGTCAAACTCAACGGCGATGTTACTATTTCTAGCCCACTACCCTTCTTTGAAGACGTAGTTCTACCCATTGAAGATAAGCTAGTAAACCCGGATTCGTCAATCGAGCTCTCAGGTTACTGGACTGACCTACCAAAATTTGGCCTTTTCAAAGCAATATCCTCCATCAACTATGAACAGAACATGCTTTTTACTAAAGGTGACCTTGCTAATGATGTCTCAGCCACACCTTCAGAGCGCACTCTTTCTTTCTGGATTATTCCAACGAAAGAATTATTGATTTCCTTTGCAATCTCACTTATTTGTTTCTTTGTCCTTATGTATCGTAGCCGTCGCTTCCAGAAGTTACTTAGTGCGACCCAAAGCTACCAATGGCCTACTGATGAGAGCCTAGTTGCTATAGCTACTCGCTACAAAACCGACTGGAAATTGTTAGCCAAATTAAACAAAATTAAATCACCTTATATGGTCTTTACGGGCCAAACATTAAGACTTCCGACCCCAGACAATACTCCAGCTCCTCAACCCAGCACTCAACAAACTCCCGCTGCTTCGACTGTTGACACGAATGATGGAGTTGCAAATACTCAGATTTAAATTATACTTTTCTTGGTATAATTTAAATCTTTCCCTATGGCTAAACATTCTTTTCGTTTGTGGTTCAGTGTTCTTTTTCTCCTTGCTGGTTTTAGCTTATTATTGTTTTTTTACTATAAACAATATGCTAAACCTTTGTCCTTAATTCCCACTTCCGGTTTTACAGTAACAGTAGGAACTGAAAATAATTTATACCCAGAACGTATTTATTATGAAGTTCATCCTGGCGACTCAGTTCATAATTCGATTATTGTAAAAAATTATTTTGAACACCCCATTACTTTACGCATGGAACCCGGTGATGCAATTTCACCGGAACAAAACCTTCATGATCCTAATTATGCACCTAGGCCCTATGCAGACTCCGCTGATTTCGGCCGCTGGACAAACTTTACAGAGGAGAAAGGAGCAGACGCACCCAAGCCATCCGTCAGCAAGTTAATTGAAGCCCGAACAGGGGAAATGGTTGATTTCGAAGTTTCCATCCCCGAGGACACCCCATTAGGGGATTATTTCGGAGTTATTATGGGGGCTCATATCCCAGACAGATCTGCTGGAGTCAATGCCGGGGTTGTTTCAGTTATTCAAAATGGCGTACGTGCCCAGATTAAAGTTACGGACACCCCCTCTCAAGACATTGTATATTATGATGTGGACCTAAGTGCTGGGATCATGGAACGTGGCTTCACTCTAATAGGCTTGATAACCTTGTTTGCTCTTATTGTAATTACTTTTTCACAAACTAAGTTGTTTAATAATTTATTTAAATCTTAATCTAACCCCCCCTCCCCATGCGTTTCTCTCTTTCTTCCGTACTATTGGCATTAGGTACTCTCCTCATTGTTCCACTCACCTATGCTTCTTTTTTTCTCTACTCTCCCTTCTCTTTGGATCATGTATATTTCGAAGGACCGTCAGGAACAACTATTGAAGTGCCTATTCATTTAAAGAATGATTTCGACCTAGACACTATTTTCCAACTTGACCCGGTCGATAAGACTACAACGTCACAAGGTGACTTCACATTGGAGAGCATCGATCGATCTCGTGATGAATTTGGGAAATGGGCCCACTTTGAAACCTCCGAAGTCACTATCCCTGCCAATTCTGTCAAGGAACTAACCCTTATTATTGATATCCCTTCTGACCTACCTATTGGGGAATACTGGGGTGGCATTTGGGCAAGAAGTATTAAAAACCTTCCCGATCCAACCGCCGTTGATACTGCTAATGGAGCTGCGATCAAACTACAACAAGGATTACGTGCCCGACTGACCGTTGTTGATCCTGCTTCTTATACTGGCAATGCCACTGTCACCCTCTCTCCGGAAGCGACCACCAAGGACATCGAGAACCCTAATACATTCGCCAAATGGCAATATTATTTAGCTTCTCTTTTTGTTGTTGTCTTCACGGCCGCCCTTATTACTTTTCTTCGGAAAAGAATGACTGGAAAAAAAGCTTAGCACTTTTACTACTTGTTAAATAATAGTAAACGTAAGGGTAGTTTTATAGCTACCTAAATGAACAAATGCTGGGATCGTTAGATCTATCTCCGGCTCAAAAGAATACTTGCCAATACGTGCAGGATTGTCGCCTACAAATAATGCTTTACTATCAGAGACACCATTATCATCTGAATCGATGAACGCTGAGGTGATTAGCTCGCTAACTGTGATTCCCGTTGTGGTATCGCAATCTACTAAGCCTACAGCATCGTTACCATCACTTGCCATCTTAAGATTTGTGACATCTATAGTGTTTTTTGCACTTGGGGGGTTACCATCATTAAGCTCAAAATCAGTTGCTGTTACATATAAACTAAACCCTCCCTCCACACCACGCATATCTTCAAATTCTATTGAAGTTGTGAATACGTGATTAACAAAGCTATCTTCCGCTTTGCTCGTTATTGATCCAAATGGTTCAACGGTAGGCACAGCGGTAATAGCCAAAGGGGCGGGGGGGGGGGGTGGGGGGGGGGGGGGGGGGTGGGGGGGGGGTGGGCGGGGGGGGAGCTGCCCCCTCAGAGCCGTGAACGCAGAAC
>CAZBGQ010000006.1:0-2746 GCA_964491515.1 uncultured Candidatus Peribacteria bacterium | reverse complement strand
TCCAAATGGTTCAACGGTAGGCACAGCGGTAATAGCCAAAGCCCCCCCCCCTACGCATATGGTGGCTCGACTCATTTGGATAGTCATTGCACCATAGGCAACCACCCCCATCAGAACCATTAAAGCATAAACTGTTTTCTTCATTATCATTACTTAATTATATACTGATTTATATTATCATAGGCGCCACCAGGAGTTCCGGCCGGTAAATTCAAAAATATACTTGCCCCATTGAACTCGACCCCTTTTATTTTGAAATACTTAATTCCATCCACTATCTCTCCCTGTTGAATTCGGCTATTAGAACTCACCCAAAGATTACTTAATCCAAGGGTGTAACCGGAATATTTTTCCTTAATGGGGGTACTTCTTATGATTACCTCCCCCCTTAATTCATTTTTGTTCAGCGTAAAAATTCCACCTAGCGCTGCTTTTAATAAAACTGATTTTTCTTTTGCGTTCAAAATCCCTTCATCCCTTACCGGGAGGAAAGGTAGCTCCGGCAATGTTATCCATTGCCTTGAATCAATCACTTTATCTTTCTTGCTTTCCTCTACCTCCTTCAATTCCTCCTCTATCTCTATGAGACGTTTTTCAAATTCTTCATGAGTGATTGAAGATGAAAAATAATCTACCATTTTAACATTTTTACTCCTTGAATGAATTCGTAAGCGATAGGCATAACCCCGTTTTATATTTCTTGCCGGCATCATTCCTCCCTTTACCCCCATGGCCCTAAACCTTGAGGGCCTAATCAATATGGGTGTCTTATCACCCACCGCCTTTTCAATATCTATTACTACATCCTCGTAGGGTAATCCATTTGCCCTCACTCCGATAAATACATCTTTGTATGACTTTAGACGTGGAACTTTTTCATAAATCATCAAAAGACTTTTATCTTCTTCTCTAAATTGAAGCTTTATTTCCAACTCATATTCTTCGCTGTCCTTGAATTTATAGCTACTTTCTAAGACCCATTCTCTTTGGGGCGCTTCCCCAAACAATTGGACCCTGTGTTTTGTTTTTTCCTTATCTATTTCCCTGCTCTTATCTTCCCATAAGACCAACCGAGAGGGTGAACTTTCATCCTCCCCAAAGAGGATGCCTTGATTTAATAATTCTAGTTGCCCGTTACTCTTTCCGTACAGAGGAAACTCAAAAGGAAGATCTAATCTCTCCCCCTTTATTTCTTGGGGTCCATCTATTTCTTTAATGATTTTTTTATTCTTTATGTTTTGAAGATAACTCTTTTCATAAAAAACTTCTTTGAGCTCCTGTTCTTGCCACTCATACTCTAGCTTTGGATTTTTGACTTCTGTCGTGAACAGCACCTTTTCAAGCTTAATTCCGTCTTGCGAATAACCCCATTTTAAATCTTTAATAGTGGCATTCTGTTTTTGTTTGTTTTCTACTTTTTCAGGAGCTTTCTTTTCCTTTCTAGGCTCTAAAGAAAGCGATTCAATGTCGCTGTTTTTTATCCAGCTTTTTGCATCTCCGCTAATTTTAATATGTGCCCAATATTCTTTTGTATCTGATTCTTCAAATGCGATTAGATAAAATGGTATTCCGAGAATGTTCTCCTTAAAAGAGCTGTATTCATACGTACGATCCTCCATCGCTTTAAATATTACTGAATCATTTTCTATTATATTTTCGATCTTTTTTGGTTCGGGATAAAACGCATACTCCTTATAATATGCCTCAAATAAAGAATCGAGCTGACCTAATTCTTCTGTGACTGATTTTTGTTTTTCACTTTTCTGAGAGCTAATAACTACGCTGTCTTCTAGGATTTTCTTTTCATCTTGCCAATTTTTAATATTAAGCCACACAAAAGGCTCACCATCATCGTCCTTCATGGACGCCACCACTAAATGAAATGCTGGGTTGATATCTCTTTCTGGGAAATAGATATATTTATATTCAATACTATCTTCAGATAAAATCTGATTCAATTCAGTCGGCAGAGATTCTGAGTTGATTAAATATTTCTCCAGCTCCATCGGAGTTGGAATTTTTTCAAACTCGGTTTTGTACTTTTCCAATTGCTCTCTAATCATGATCAATCCTTGTGATCCTTGTTCGAATTTTTCATCCATCTTCCCTTCTTTTGACTTATTCTTTTTGCCTATTTCTTGAAAGTCGAACCTATCAAATAGAGACAATGATCCTCCTACTAATTGAATCGATTTACCCTCATTGAAATACCAAGGCAAACTTATTAAATAAGTCTCCTCACTAAATTCATCTGTATTCTCATCCACCCAATAATCATAATCAGGGTTCCTCTCATCTATATCAATTATCTCTAAAAATTCTTCAGTACTTGGTAGATGGTTTTTATCTGTTTTAAATGATTCAATCCTCTTTTCCCATTTACTTATTTCAAGGAACTCAAAGGGAAGGGGCGGCTCCTGGTTAACGACCTCCAACTCAACAGATTCCTCCAACTCAACGGATTCCTCCAACTCAACAGATTCCTCCAGTTCAACGGATTCCTCTGGTTCAACAGATTCCTCTGGCTCAACGGATTCCTCCAGCTCAACGGATTCCTCTGGCTCAACAGATTCCTCTGGCTCAACAGATTCCTCTGGCTCAACGGATTCCTCCAGCTCAACGGATTCCCCTGGCTCAACAGATTCCTCCAACTCGACAGATTCCTCTGGCTCAACAGATTCCTCCAACTCGACAGATTCCTCCAACTCGACAGATTCCTCTGGCTCGACAGATTCCTCTGGCTCGA
>CAZBGQ010000005.1:16410-76154 GCA_964491515.1 uncultured Candidatus Peribacteria bacterium | reverse complement strand
GAGGGTTGGAATTGGGGTTGGACACCAACTATCGACTTTTGACTCAGACTGATCTGTGGCTATTTTTGAGGGAGAAATTATTCACGTTTGACCTCGAATATTATAGGCCTTTGGGAAACCCAACTCGTTTTGTAGTTGCCATGGCCCAACATTTCGCTCATTTACGTGATGAGTTAGTGACGCCGCCAACTTACCTTCAGTACGCTGAGAAGCTTCTTGAAGAGTCAAGTACTGATGCTGATAAGGAGGCTGCCTCCAAGGCCTTGGAATTGGCTCGCGCATACGCTCATTATGATTCGTTGCTTATCAAGGAAGGTGTAATTGATTTTTCCAGTCTTCACACCTTGGTTCTCCGTCTTTTCATGGAGCACCCAAGTGTTTTAAAGGAATATCAAGATCGATTCAAAACTATACTTGTGGATGAATTTCAGGATACAAATACGTCTCAAAATCATCTAGTCGAGCTTTTGGCGGCCACTCATCAAAACATTATGGTTGTGGGCGACGATGATCAAAGTATCTATAAATGGCGCGGTGCGTCGTTGGCTAATATTTTAGAATTTGAATCTAAATTTCCCCAATGTAAAAAGATTGTTTTGACTGAAAATTACCGTTCCACTCAACCTATCCTTGATATGAGTCATGCGGTGATTCAACATAATAATCCATATCGCCTTGAAGCACGTGAGCAACTAGACAAGAAATTGCAAAGTTCTTCGGGGGCTGGCGACAAGCCTATGGTTATTCAGTTTGATCATTATCTTCAGGAAGTTCAGTTTGTCGTGGAAGAAATTCAACGGCAGCGTTCTACTGGGAAGGCTTACAGAGATTGTGCTGTCTTGGTGCGTGCGGGCGCTCATGCGGTCCCTTTTATTGATGAATTCACCCGACTAGGCATCCCTGTTACTTTTTCTGGATCTCAAGGGTTATATCAATATGGAGAGATTAAGGATTTGATGGCAGTCTTACGTAGTCTTGCGAACCCCTATGACGACATTGCGTTATTCCGCTTTTTGTCCCTGGAAGTTTATGATTTTGAAACAGAGTACTTGCTTAAGTTGGTAGCGAAAGCAAAAAAGACCTCTTCTTCTCTTATCGAAGTTTTACGTGAAGACCTTGCAACCCCTGATTTATTTTCTGGGATTGGTGCTGGTACTGGTTTGTCCGGATTTTTGGAGCAGCTTGACGAGCTTTTAGTTATGGCTAAGCGCTTACCGACAAGTCATGTAATGGGTCATTTTTTAAAGCAAACTCACTACCTTTCTCGCTTAGAAAAGGATTTGACGGTCGAGAATGCGGAGTGCCTTCAGAACATTGCTACTTTTTCGAAAATTATTCGTGATTTTGAAGAAACGAATATGGGAGATCAAAGCCTTATGAGCTGCCTGGAATATATAAAGGCTCGACAAGATGTTGGAGATCGTCCCTCCCCTTTTGAGGAAAGTTCAGATAATGACACTGTAAAGATTCTGACCATTCATGCAGCTAAAGGATTGGAGTTCGACGTGGTTTTCATGGTGAACTTGGTTCAAAATCGATTTCCTTCTACCAATCGAGGTGCTCAGCTGCAAATACCGGAGTCCTTGATTTTTACTCAAGTTGAAGACCCTCATGCTCATCTCTCGGAAGAGCGTCGTCTGTTCTATGTGGCAGCCACTCGATCACGAGCTTCTCTCTTTATTACCTATAGTCATGCCTATTCTGGAACACGCCGATGGAAACCGTCTATTTTCGTAAATGAAGCGGTTGAGTCCAAGACCGTCACGTTGATTGAGTCCGGATATGAATTGCTTCATAAGGAGATCCCATCGTTGGTTGTTGCTCAAGAACCGGAAGATCGTCCGCTTGTTTTTGGGTTGGATCGAACTCATAGAGCATTGCGGCTCAGTTTTAGTCGTATTAACACCTTTGAAACGTGTCCTCTCAAGTATAAATTCCGTTATCTCTACTCATTACCTGAACCTCTTTCACATGCGGCTAGTTTTGGGTCCAGTATTCACAATACGCTCAATGCGTTTTATCAGTACTTAGTGGATGGCCAAGGGGTTTCAATGAAGTTAATGAAAGCTCTCTATGAAAAGTTTTGGATTCCTTTGGGATATGACAGTCGTGCTCATCATAATGCACGCAAACAGAAAGGCTGGGAGGTTTTGGAGCAGTTTTATGCGGACCATTCCGATCCGTGGATTATTCCTAAGTACCTTGAAAAACCTTTCACATTAAAAACAGATAAAGGGTTGGTGGTCTCGGGACGCATTGATCGCATTGATAGCCAACCTGATGGAACGGTGCGCGTGATTGATTACAAAACAGGACGGGTGAAAGATCAGAGAACTGTGGACAAGGATTTGCAGCTCTCTATTTATGCATTAGCTTGTGAGGAAATTTTCAAGCTCAAGGTAAGTGAGCTGGCTCTCTATTACTTAGAAAGCGGAGAGGTTTTGTCAACAACGCGATCACCGGAACAGCTCGAACAAACTAAGGCGGATCTCTCTATTGTTGCTCAGACCATTCGGACCTCCTCTTTTGATGCGACACCTTCTCCATTTATTTGTGGATATTGTGACTATAAGTTGCTGTGCGACAAATCAGCTTGCTAACATTGGGGTTATTTTACTTTCGTCTCCAACCTATTGACACTTGGCGCGTATCGTAGTACGATTCTCCCCTTTAACCTTAAAATTCCAATGCCAAAACAATTAGAAAGACAGGAGGCCATGCCCATTAGCGAAGGACTTGAAAAGATTATTGCTATGATTGATGCTCAAATCCAGCGCGATGCAGGGCCAAGTTCCTCTGAAGAAACTCTTCTATTTGCCAGGGGTATTGCTTCTCGGTTGCTTAGCATTGTGAACTCAGTTGTCTGTGTAACCGAACCTCAACTGGAGCTCTTAAAATTGTTGACACTGACTGAGGCAAGAGATGTTACGAATGGCTTAAGCGTTGATAGTGTTGCGAGCCGAATAGCTGTGTTTGTTAATTCTCTAGAACTTGATTGTAACCATTGTTCTAATGGGTCCTGCGGAGGACGTGATCCACTAAAAGGGTTCACTAGCGACGGCCATCGCCCAGAATAATATTCCCAGACAAATGCCCCTAATTGAGTGAGTATGGGAATTTTTGCATAAAAAAATCCCCTTAAGACAAAGCGATGACGAATCGCCAAGTGATCATTTCATTGCGATAAGTAATGAAATGAAGGAGAAGAACGTTCAATCTCGCAAAGCGAGCCTGAACATCCAAGTTCCCTGACATTGTTGACTAAGTAGGGCGAACCTGATCTTAGAAAATAATGCATCTCTTTCGTTTCTCTTATTTCGGCGTTAAAACCCTGACCGAAACTGAGTGAATGATTGAACCTTTCCACGACGGGAGCAAAGAGGTTCAAGACAACAGCCAAACGCTTGTCTTAGAGAGGAATCTGCCCAGGAACGGCCCCACACCGAGATGCGAAAAAGTTTCCAGGCAGGTTTCCCCCTAAGAAAAGTATTTTGTTGAACTATTTTTGAAGGATCTTTTTGTTTTTGAGTGCGTCGGCACTTCTGAACATTTATATTATATCACTGGACCCTGCTTAAGTCAAGTGCCTTGTGGGACTTTTTGCTACACCCTCAGTTACATGTTAGACTTTCGATACTTTAATTTTACCTATGAATTTCGTTCTTTTCTTTGTTGGTTTTGCTGCGCTTGTGGTCGTTGGGTTCCTTGTTCTCACTCGTCGCCAGGGTGACGACGTTGCCCGTCAGCAGCTCGATCAAGTTAATCAGCAAGTGGGTCAGTCTATGCAGTTAATGATGACTCAACTCAATGCGCTTTCCTCCCGAGTAGATGAACGGCTTAAAGAGGGAAATGTTGCCACTGAACGTACTCATCGCAGTGTGGGCGAACGCCTTGATAATGCCGCAAAGGTGATCAATCAAGTTACGAGTAAGCTGTCACAACTTGAGGAATCTAATAAGAAAATTCATGACATTGGAAAAGACATTTCTAGTCTTCAAGAAATCCTAAAAGCTCCAAAGTTACGCGGTAATCTTGGGGAACTTTTCTTAGGAGATTTGCTATCACAGATTTTCCCTAAAGAAAATTTCACCATACAGCACCGCTTTAAAAGTGGAGCGGTCGTGGATGCGGTCATTCACCTGCGAGACAACTTAATGGTACCTGTGGATGCCAAGTTTCCCCTGGAAAACTTTAAGCGTGTCATGGAGGCTGGAAGTGATGAGACCCAAGCTAAGGCTCGTAAATCTTTCTCCGGAGATGTAAAAAAACATGTGGACGCGATTGCTTCTAAATATATTCTTGAAGATGAGGGAACGTTTGATTTTGCGCTCATGTATATTCCAGCTGAGAATGTTTATTACGAGATTATTATTAAGGACCAAGATGAGAAAAGTATTTCTCAGTATGCATTGTCTAAGCATGTTATCCCTGTCTCCCCAAACAGCTTCTATATCTATTTACAGGCCTTGGTAATGGGCTTGCGCGGTCTCCAAATAGAGAAAGGAGCCAAGGAGATATTGGCTACATTGGGGCGCCTTAAAACTGATTTTGAGAGATTTGGTCAGGATTATGAATTGGTTGGAACTCATTTGGGCCGTGCGCAGAGTAGTTATGCCAATTCCGATAAGCGGCTGGGGAAATTTCGGGAGAAACTGGAGGGAATAGAGGCGCAAAGTTCATCGTCAAAGCAGCTTGCCGATTAAGGCTTTTATTTTCCCTGTCCGTCAGGTATACTGCGCAGGCTTTTGACCAACAAATATGGCTTTAACGATCACTCAATTCGCCCAGAAAGTAGGCATGACTGCCGAACAGCTGATTGCCCGTAGCGAAGCTTTGGGGTTCCCTATCGATGCTACGGCCAAAAATATTGACGATGATTTGGCGGAGCTATTGACTGAAGAATTCGCTACAGAGGCCGCTGATACGGCGGTGGTCTATGACGATCAAATTGCCCATGAATTGGAGAAGGAATTGATTAAGAGCCAACGAAAGAAGACGGCAGGCCGAGGTGTCTCGAAATCAAGTAATCAAGATACAACAGAGAAAGTTGAGGGGGTTGTTGAAATCCCTGAGACAATTTCGGTGAAAGAATTTTCCGAAAAGATTGGTGTTAGTCCTGTTAAGATCATTGGAGAGTTGATGAAGAATGGTATTTTGGCGAACATCAATCAGCAGATTGATTTTGAAACGGCCCAGATTTTGGCGGATGAGGTTGGCGCAAGTATTGTGCGTAAGCGAACAACCGGTGAATCTGAAGATCTTATGAAGGGTGATATTGATAAGTTGCTTCATGAGGATGACCCTTCTGTCCTTAAGACACGACCTCCAGTTGTGAGTATTATGGGGCATGTTGACCATGGGAAAACGTTACTACTAGATACAATTCGAGAGGCAAATGTGATCAGTACAGAATCTGGCGGAATCACTCAACACATTGGTGCTTATCAGGTTAAAAAGGGAAAGGACATCATTACTTTCCTTGATACTCCTGGCCATGAAGCTTTTACGGCTATGCGAGCGCGTGGAGCAAAGGCCACTGATATCGCTATTTTGGTGGTTGCAGCTGATGAAGGAATTAAACCTCAAACGATTGAGGCCATTAATCATGCTAAGGCGGCTAATATTCCGATCATTGTTGCTATTAACAAGATGGATAAACAAGGAGCTAGCCCTGATAAAGTCCGAGGTGAGCTAGGTGAATATGATTTAATTCCTGAGGAATGGGGCGGTGACACTATTATGGTGCCGGTTTCAGCCCTTAAGAATGAAGGCATTGATAAGCTGTTGGAGATGATTTTGATTTTAGCGGAAGTGCTTGATCTCAAAGGGAACGCCAATCGCCCTGCGGTGGGCACCGTAATTGAGGCTCATTTGGATCCGAGCCTTGGGCCGGTTTCAACTGTTTTGATTAATACCGGTACTCTTAAAGTTATGGACCCTGTAGTGGTTGGATCCACTCATGGTCGTATTAAGCTTATGCTTGACCATAACGGAAAGCGTCTAAATAAAATTGGACCTTCTGATGTTGCTCGTATTGCAGGTCTGTCCAGTCCCCCACAATCTGGTGATTTGCTTCAGGTTGTTACGAATGAAAAGATGGCTCGTCAGCAAGCTAAGGAAATTGCAAGCCTTATAAAAGAAGGGAAAATGCAGAGCATGGGAATGGGTCTTAGCGAGATGATTTCTGCAATTAAGGAAGGTAACTTGAAAACCGTTAGAGTTGTCTTAAAGGCTGATACAAAGGGTTCATTGGAAGCTATTAAAGAAAGTATTGCCAAGGAATTAAAATCTACCGAGGTAGCCGTTAAGGTTATTCATTCTGGGGTTGGAAATATCACTGAATCTGATGTAACCATGGCTGCCGCTAGTCAGGGA
Organism: uncultured Candidatus Peribacteria bacterium; assembly: GCA_964491515.1. Classification (GTDB taxonomy): domain Bacteria; phylum Patescibacteriota; class Gracilibacteria; order UBA1369; family UBA12473; genus CAZBGQ01. Next base: position 69,779 of record CAZBGQ010000005.1, on the reverse strand, counting down.
ATTGTTATTGGCTTTCACACAGAAGTTTCTACTCATGTGGAGCGTGTGGCTGAACGTCATCATACAGAGGTGGCTGTCTATAAGGTTATTTATGAACTTTTGGACGATCTTAGAAACATCTTGAGTGGATTGCTTGAGCCTGAAGAAGTCATCGTTGAACTAGGTAAAGCTAAGGTGATGCAGGTTTTCTTCACTGGGAAAGGTGAAATGGTGGTTGGATGTAAAACTACTGAAGGCAAAGCACAGGTCAATGCTAAGATTCGTGTTTATCGTGGAGATGAGGTCATTGGAGAAGGGTTAGTAGCTGGACTTAAACTTGTTAATCAAGACGTTAAGGAAATCGATAAGGGAAATGCCTGTGGTATCCGATTCAAAGGCAAACTTAAGTTGGAAGATGCTGATATTCTTGAATTTTACAAAAAAGAACTTCGTCATAAAACGCTTTAAGCATGGCTACGATTTTAATTACCGGAGGTGCGGGATTTATGGGGTCGAATTTCATCCGTCATTATTTGCAGTCCCATCCCGATGATAGTGTTGTAAATTTAGATGCACTTACGTATGCGGGTAACCTGGAGAATCTTCGTGATGTTGAGGAAAATGGGCGTTACACTTTCGTAAAGGGAGATATTACGGATGAGGTTATTGTAGATCATGTTTTCAAGACACACTCCCCTTCTATGGTGGTTAATTTTGCTGCTGAGACTCATGTGGATCGCTCCATTCTTGGGCCTAAAGCCTTTATTCTGACAGATGTGATTGGAACCTATACCCTGTTGGAGGCAGCTAAGAAATATGGAGTAGATCGTTACCTCCAGGTCTCTACGGATGAAGTCTATGGAAGCATAGAGGAGGGAAAATTCACTGAGCAGAGCCGATTTGAGCCTAATTCTCCTTACTCAGCATCAAAGGCTGGGGGGGATCACTTGGTTCGTGCATACAACAAAACATATGGAGTTCCCACTATTCAAACACATAGTTGTAATTTTTTTGGGCCTTACCAGTATCCGGAGAAATTGATTCCACTATTCACTACCAATCTCATGGAGGGACTAAAAGTTTCGATGTATGGAGATGGGTCAAATGTGCGTGAGTGGATTTATGTGGATGATTATTGCCGTGCGTTGGACACGATTTTGAATAAGGGAGTTATTGGAGATGTTTATAACATTGGTTCTGGCTGGGAGCGCTCTAATAAGGATGTAACTCATGCTTTGCTGAATATTTTTGAAGAAAAAGAAGATATGATTGAATATGTTAAAGATCGACCGGGGCATGACTGGCGTTATGCGGTTGATTCTTCTAAGTTACGTGATTTAGGGTGGAAGCCTTCTGGGACATTTGAGGATAGGTTGCGCGAGACCGTGGAGTGGTATAAAACGAATGAAGCCTGGTGGAAACCTCTTAAGGAGGCAGATGAATATATCAACTAAATTTTACGCTATGAAAGGAGTTATCTTGGCTGGAGGGTTTGGAAATCGACTTAAGCCACTCACAGAGGTTACTAATAAACATTTACTACCTGTGTATGATAAGCCGGTTATTTTTTATCCATTGCAGACACTACTTTCTGCTGGAATTAAGGATATTTTAATTGTTACCGGGCCGGAACACGCTGGTGGATTCATGAAATTGTTGGGCAGTGGCGATCGTTTCGGGGCTCATTTTTACTTTGCCGTTCAGGAAGATGCAGGTGGTATTGCGCAAGCGCTGGGATTGGCTGAGCGTTTTGTTCGAGATGATTCAGTGGCCGTGGTTCTCGGAGATAATATCTTTGAGGATACTTTCAAGCCTCAGTTTGATTCGTTTGAAGGTGGAGCCAGAATTTTTCTAAAGGAAGTGCATGACCCTGAGCGATTTGGAGTTCCTGAGCTTGATGGTGAAACTGTCCTTGGCATTGATGAAAAACCCACTGATCCTAAATCTAGTTATGCGGTGACTGGCCTTTACCTCTATGATTCCACTATTTTTGACCTTATTAAGACCCTTAAGCCGTCTGCCCGTGGCGAATTGGAGATAACAGACGTTAATAATCATTACGTCTCTAAGGGGCAGATGCAGGCATCTTTTTTAAAGGGTGGCTGGACTGATGCTGGTACGTTTGAAAGTTTATTTGAGGCTAATGCCATTGCTCGTAAAATTGCTCTTAACTCATAACTATGTCCTCTCCTCGCATTGCGGTCATGGGCTCGATTGCCTATGACTTTCTCTCTCAGTATGATCGTCCTTTTAGTGATGTTTTATTAAAAGATCAACTTCACCAGTTGAGTGTTTGTTTCGTGGTTGCAACTAAGGAGCGCCATTTCGGTGGGACTGCTGGAAACATTGCTTATAGTTTGGCCTTACTCAAGGCCCCTCCTACTGTTTACGCCGGAGTTGGGCATGATTTTGGAGATTATGCGAAGCGCCTCAAGAAGCTCAAGGTAGATCTCTCCCCTATCCGACCGACATCCTATCTTCCTACCGCGTCAGCGACGATTATTACTGATCCTAATGAAAATCAGATTAGTGAGTTTTGTATTGGGGCAATGGGGAATGGGTTGAAACCTCAGATGAAAAACTTAGAAAATGCGGCACTCATGATTATTGCGCCTGATGACCCAAACTGGATGATGGATTATGTGGGTCTGGCTAAACATCTCAAAATCCCCTATTTCTTTGACCCGGGACAAGGCTTACCGCGTTTGAGTCGTGAGCAACTAGAGAAGGCTATTCATGGTGCCGAAGGGCTGTTTGTGAATGATTATGAATTCGAGCTACTTCAACAGATTACCGGAATGTCTTTGAGTGATATTTGTTCAAAGCTTAAGTGGCTTATTGTTACTCATGGAGATAAGGGTTCTACTATTCATTCTTCGGAAGATACCATTGAAATCTCCACTGTTTCTCCAAAAGAAGCGGTTAACCCTACAGGTTGCGGAGACGCGTATCGAGCTGGTTTCTTAAAAGGATACCTAGAAGAAGCATCTCTTGAGACATGTGGACAAATGGGTGCGCTGGCCGCAAGCTATGTTGTTGAACAAGTTGGAACCCAGGCGCACACCTTTACTGAGCGTGCTTTCAAGAAACGCTACAAGTCTGAATTTAAGGAGAAATTGTAGGCTTCTATTAGTTTCTCAAGTGTGAGCTTTTCCAAATCCACTATACAGTTTGTTTTTTTCAATGTTTCTCCTAGGCCGGCAACTTTTTCCATATAGGAGATTCCCACAAAGGGCGTATGAGTAAGTTGAGAAAAAATAAGGCTATGTAAACGCATACCAACCACAGCTTCTGCTTGTGCGATCGCGCGGATAACATCAAGCTCGTCTGTGTAATTTTTCCATATTTTAGCTCGAGTTCGCACATTTGACTGTTCAAAAATATTGTTCAAAAATTCGACATCTTTTGAGTTCCCGTTTTCAAAGGGTATCCCCACCACCTTCTTCCCTTTTTCTAGGCATAAATACTGTATAAATTTAGTGAACACCTTTGACGTTTCGTCTGTGTTTTTTGCCCAAGAACGAGGCGCGAATATTACTGTATTCTTGTCTATTTTTAGTGAGGCGGGTTTTCCTTTCCAATGCAAATGAAGAACTGGGTCCAGTACTTTTCGTGCTTTGTGGCATCCAAGTTTTTTTGTCCACTCAATGGAGCGAAAATCCCTCACGGTGACTTTGTGTGCGCGCTTAAGAATAGAGGATGCTATCCCTTGTGCTGTGCGTGTATGAAGCGGGCCAATGCCGTTTGCATAAACCCACACCTCCTTCCCTGCTTGAAAGGCCGGTTCTACTTGTTTTGACCAAATTAGAATAGATCTCAGTGGGGTATCCGTCAGGAGAGTCCCCCCTCCCAAAAGGAAGACATCACACTTATCTACCGCCCTCTTAGTCTCTTTAAGCCTTTTCCGTCCTCTAGGTGATAGTAATGAATGCAATTTAGAGCGTATGCCCCCAGGAAATCGATGTACTACCTTTATCTTGTGTGCTCGGTGTGTCTGAGAGGGATCTGCACTGATCACTGTGAGCTTGTACGTTTTTCCGTATTTTTGAATAAGTGCGCGTAAAATGGCTTCATCCCCGATGTTTCCATTTCCATAGTTTCCGCAGATGAGCATGTGTGGCTTTCGCATTGCTACTAGTATAGAGATGAGTAATCAAAAAGTCACCCTTGTGGATGACTTTTTTAGTTGTGATTTATTAGCCAATTACTCAGCGCTCTCTTCTTTTGACTCCTCCTCGGCGGGAGCCTCTGTCTCAACAGTAGCGACTTCTTCCTTAACTGGAGCCTCTTCTTTTTCTTCTACGGCTTCGGTTTTTGCTTCTTCAGCTGCAGCGGCGGCCGCTTCTTCTTCGGCTGCGTGTTCTACGGCTTCTTCGATGGACTCATCAGTGACTTCTTCTCCTGATTCAACAGGCATTTCAAAATCAAGCATCTTCCCTTCTTTAAGACGAGCGCTCTTACCAGTACGTTCACGCATGTAATAAAGCTTGGCTCGGCGAATCTTAGAATGACTAAGTATTTCAATTTGAGCTACATTTTTAGAATGTAGTGGGAAAATCTTCTCTACTCCCACTCCGCTTGCGATTTTTCGTACTGTAATTGTTTTATTAGCTCCTGCTCCGCTACCAACCTTGATCACAAGGCCTTCAAAAATCTGGATGCGCTCCTTGGTTCCATCTTTGGTTGTTTCAACGATACGTTGATGGATTTTGACTCTATCCCCTACTCGTACGGGTGGAACCGCCTTCTTGAGGGTTTTTGATGATTGTTCGACGTGTGCTAGTAGTGCTTGTGACATGATGGGAAGTTAAAAAATCTCATTGCTGGACGAGTATAGGGAACCACCTCCAAGAAGGCAAGGGAATTTTTACTTAAAAGTCCCTAACCTAGAGCATCTTGTAGATTATTGTGTGCGATTAGGTTATGCGGATCGGTTAGAACCTCTTTTACAAATCGATCATTGCATTTAAGTCTATAGACGAAGTCATCTCTATTCATAATCGTAAATCGAAGTGGCCTTTCTGATTGAACCTGTTTTTCTAGGAATTTCTCAAGTTCGACTGGTTCAATTTCCCCTACAATGAAGAGGTCCACCTCTGAGTCTTTCTTAATAAAGTGCCCAGAAAGTAGTAGGAATTCTAGTTTTCCCATTTTTAAGATCGCTTGAGTGATTTCCTCATTTTGATCGGTACATTTGACGATGATACTTTTAAGCTCACTGATTAATGGGAATTTCTTATTAATGACATAGTACTTTTTCCGATTCTTCATGCGACTCCTTAAGAGTCCAATCTTTTTTAGATTGTCCAGTTCTCGACGAATCGAATTAATTTGCTCATCAAGAGCCCGTGTTAGTTCTCTAATATAGAATTCTTCATCTTCGTTCATCAGGAAAACTGTCAGGAGTTTGACGCGTGTCTGAGAAGTGAAGAGTCGCTTAAGTAGCATGTGTATATGTGATTAACTGTACACATATTTTGCACAGTCATGCCCATGAAATCAAGTGCATGTTCGTTTTTTTTGTTCTATTTTCGTTTTACAGGTTCACTCCAACTTTGGTTTTCGTTGACCTGGTGCTATTTTTGTTTTATAGATTTGTTCAAATTTATTGTTCTATCTGCGCCGCTTGTCCAAATTGTTGTTCATATTTTTTGATCCTGTTTTTTGCTTTACCGTAAACAAAAGAGCCCCGTGGGGCTCTTTAATAATTTCGCTTTTTTGTCCTATACTTGGAAGTCTTCATCTGGTTCTTCCTCTTCCGGATCGGAGCTAAGGATTGAAGTGATAAAAATTGTTCCGCTTATGCCAGTGAAGATCCCAACAATTGCCGCTCCAAACAGGGTAAATGTGGGAGAGGTGCTTGCGGATAGCTCCCAAAAGAAGAAGGTCAAATAGTTACAAGAAGCCTGAAAGTTCTGAAATGCCAAAATGAGGATGATCACGAAACTGAACATCGCCGCGGCTGCGCTGAAGATTTTCATGGGGAGGAGGGCTAAATATTATGAGAGAAATTTTTGGAAGAATTTTTCTATGCGGAGAGCATTCTGTATCTGGATGTGCCCTTCGCTTCCCTTCTTATAGTTTTCCTTAAGCTTTGCTTGCTGATCCTTTGGGTAGCTACCTAATAGTCCTTCTAGGTGTTTTTCTACCTCAGCATCTGTGGGGTCAATCTTTTCTTCCTTATATATGTGCTGAAGGATGACTCGTAACTTTACTTGCTTTTCTGCTTGCTCCTTTTTCTCAGCACGTAGGTCTCTGTTTTGGGTTTTCATGTACTCTTCATACTGTTCCCATTGAAGTCCACGTCCTTGCAAGTCCATTTTAGTTCGGTCTAGCATGAAGTCAATTTCTTCCTCAATGAGAGCTTTTGGTACTTCTAGTGTTGCTAATTTAAGTAGTTCATCAAGGAACTCGCTTTCTCGTCGCTGCTTTTCTTGTTGGATGCGTTCTTTCTCTAGGTTTTCACGTACATCCTTTCTGAATTCTTCGGGGGTTCGATCTTGGCCTGATGCCTCCTTGATCCATTCCGAAGTAACTTCTGGCATATTAACTTCTTCGACTTTATGGATCTTGATCTTGAATTTAACTTTCTTCCCTTGGAATTTTTTTGAGTGATAATCCTTAGGAAATGTGATGTCGAATGTTTTTTCAGCACCCGCCTTAAGTCCAATAATTTCCTCTTCGAAACCAGGGATCAGTGTCCCCTCCCCTAAGACAGCGGGGTGATTTTTACTGGCAGTGCCCTCTAGTGGCACGTCTCCTTTGGGGTCAAAGCCATCAAAATCCATCTCTACTCGATCGCCCATTTTGGCAGCTCTATCGACCTCTTTGTATTCAGCTCGTTGCTTTCGAAGGTAGTCGATGAGGTCGTCTACTTCCTTATCGGTAACTGCAACGTCTTTCTTCTTTATTTTAATCTTTTCGTAGCCTGAAATTTTAACTTCAGGTAATACGGCCACAATGGCTTCAAATACGAAAGGATTGTCTCCAATGAATTTTATTTCTGGTCGAGCTACGACGGGGACGTTCTCTTGGAGAACAGCTTCGGCGTATAAATGTGGCAAAGCTAAATCTAGAGCGTGCACTCGAATGGCGCCTGCTCCTAAATGCTTTTCCAAAGCTTCTTTAGGGATTTTTCCCTTGCGGAAGCCTTTGATCGTTACTTGCTGGCCAAGTTCTACGATCGCTTTATCTAAAAATTTGGCGAGATCCGCCTCTTCAGCCTCGATTGTAATCGTGACTTCTGCCTGTTTTGGTTGTGATACGGTGATTTTCATGTGTCGTATCCTACTTAAATTGGTTCAGGTTTGCAATGGAAAATCAGTACTGGCTGCGCGAGGGTTGTATTTATTCCCATTTTGTTGTATAATTTAATAAGTAGATTCTTTTCTATTTTCTATGGAGGATCCCAATAAAATTCTGGAGTCTGAAGCTGAGCTCACCCGTGTCGAGATTGATCAAGGCTTGATTGGTGCGATGACGAATGACATTGCCGCTTCTGCTGTGCGTGTTTTGGCTGGTCTTCGTAATCCTGATTCTCAGATTTTATCTGATGATTTGCATACGGAATTGGGTGGCCATATGGACATATTTAAAATTCGCGCGTTGTCACAATTGTCTGGCGTTGGCGGAACCCCTGTTGATTCTTCTCGTGTCTATCGATTAGTAGATCGCCCTGTTTATGATCGTCTTCTTGTCCAAGCTCGTGAAGCGATTGCCTTGGAAGATCGCACTCAAGGAAAGGCGCCTATTGCTCGTATTTTACCGGAGGGATCTGGCAATAAGCTCAATAGTGCAATTGCCCTTATTGAGGAGCATGGCCTTTGGGGGGCGATTCGCTTCATGGCTAGTCGCGATGGTATGGAGGCAGCTGCTCCAAGTGCACATATAGACCCATATGAGCGTCGGGTATTTGCTCGTGCAAAAGAATTGGCGGACGCGTTTGATCCTTCTACTAATGAAGATCATCGTCAATTGCTTTTAGAAGAAATTTCTCGTTTAAGTCCTTCCTCTGTTGTGCATAATCGTCCAGAACTTACCACGTGGAGAGATAACGCTGCTCTTGTTGTCCCCGGCAAAACTGTAACTTTGAAGGATCGCTTAGAGAGTCTTATTGGCAAGGACAACATGGACACTCCCAAGGCCATGAGTTTGGTGGTATCAATGAGAGGCGAAGTCAGGAATTATAATGCTCTCACTCGTCGCTTCGATAATCTCGAAACCGCAGTGAACAGAGAGTTTGCCCCTAATGATGCTACTCGTCCTCAAATTTTGGACGTCTTGACAAAAGGGAAGGCTTTTCATGAATTAACAAAGCAGGTGCCTCCGGCGACTGCCGCGGCACTTACCATATCCAGAGCTGACCTTCAGCCCGCCTTAGATGGTTTAGACCCAATCTTGAATACGTTATCGACTACCAACCCCGCTATTTTTCTCTTGATCCAGCGCGTCCAGCAAACGGCCCAACAAGCTCTTAACTGGACACAAGTGCCCCATCCCTTGGAGCGATTGGATAAGGTTTATACGGATGTCACCGGAGCGGACGTAACCAAGGCTGAGCAGGAATTTGTGACTATTGCGGAGGTTCATAAGGCTGAAGAAACTCGCTTTTCTGAGGGTGATAAAGCCTTTGAAACCGCGTACAAAGAGGCTAGTAGTTCCACTGAGGCTGCGAAGGCGGTCACCGCGATCAAGAAACATTTAAGCGATATTAAATTTGCTTCAGTAGAGTACAAAAATACATCCTCCAACTTGGCTTCCATCGCCAAGGACATTACAGCTAACCCTCCTGTGGATGGCAAGGACCCTCGACTTGCGGAAAAATTACGATTAACCAAGCTTATGTCTGAGCAGCCTGGTGGCTTGCGACGTCTTAAATATGCTGCAGAAGAAGCCATAACTCGGCTTTGGCGTAACTTCCCTAGTCATGTTCCAGCCGGTGACGCGGCTACCTTTATTAGGAAGGTTTTACCTCCTGACCCTCGTATCGAGCCCAGCGATGGCCTTTTGAGTTCATTTGAATCTCGTATTGCAGCTCTTGAGAAAAGTGGAAAGGATGCGAAGCAAAAGCTTGATGATCGTAAGAAAGAGTGGGATGCATTCAAAAAAATGTCTTACAGTGAAATGACACAGCGCTTAATTGAGGATCGTAACTTAATTGCAGGCACGGGCACCGGAACTCGCTTGCTGCCTGATAGAGTTACTTTGAGCCCACCTCATCCTGGAGTCGCTACGCAAGGTGTTATTGAGCTTAGCGATCTTAAGGATCGCTATAATGAGGCGAGTAATGCGCTTAGGGCCGCCCAAAAAGCATCGTCCGGATCTGCACTTAAGAAAAATCCATTTCCTCCTGAAATGGTACTCTTCCTTATGCAGGAAGGAGATCCTTCTCTGGCTGATGCGCCCTCCCCTCAAAAAGAGTTCCGTGCTGCTCTCCGTACACTTATGCTCCTGGATTCAGCGAATAATACGGTGGAAGAAGGCACAACCCTTCGTCGAGCTCAGGGCATTGCCACCTCAAAAGTCGGACAATGGCGGAAATCCGGCCAGTACCGCCCTTTCTCGGAAATTCAGACTGAGACGTTTGAGCGGGAGAATGAACTTAAGGCTACTCAAGGTTTTCATTTGGGAACCACAGTTAAAGAAATTTCAGATAAGATTAGTGCAGGATCTCTGACTCCTGAGGTTTTATTTAAGTATATTTACCAATTGGAGCTTTTAGCCCGCGATGAAATGGAAGGGGGGAATCTGGCGCTTAATGAGGACATACGACCCCTTATTCACAAGTGCAAAATTGTTTACTATTCTGCTAAGGCGCGTCAGATAGTATCTGACATGAAGGACAAGAATACCCCTGCCGACAAGGCCACTGTTCTGAAGAAGTTATTAGATGAAAGCTTCGTTCTTCCCCAAGGTGTTTCCGCACTTAAGGTTATGTCTGCTTCTGAAGTGAAGAATCTCCGTCGTCTAGAGGGCGCCCAAGAAGGTGCCGCAGGTGGAGACGAAGCGGCCCAAAAGCGCCTTGCCGCCATAGAAAGGTTTGGCGGATGGGCCGATCTTTTTCTAGCCGGAAAGGGGCTTGGGAATATTCTCTCACGTCTTGGTCATTTTTTCGGAGGTAAGAATAAGGCTAAGCAACTGCCCCCACCCAAATAATTTTTTTGTATGAAGACTTTTCTCGATTTCATTCACCGTATTGTAAAGGATCTCAAACTTGGGAAAGTTGGGCCTAATATGCAAAAAGCTCTCGAACTGCGTATTGGAGACATTGTGGATGAGCAGATTGAAGATGCACTCGCCCATTCCCTCACAGAAGATGATTGGAGGGTTTATGATGACTATCTTGGTACCCACCCTCAAGCTGATGTCCAAGAGGCGGTCCAGGCCATGGTTACAAATCGCCCGAACATTACTGAGGTTGTTGAAGGTGCCCTGATATCTAGCTATGATGACGTAATGGCACGTGAAGAAGCGGTTCAAATGGTTTTGGCCGAGGCTGATGAAGCCTAGTTTTTGGAAAATCTTACCTTCTCCTTCTTTTCCTTATTTGGCTTAAGTAAGCCATTTCGACTGCGTGCTATCTATATACCGTGCTTCTCCTGTTGCAAAACCATGCTATTTATGCTAGAATTATAAGATAAATTTTAAGGATATAGCCTAAACTTTATGGGAGCAGGTACTCCGGAAAAACTAGACTTTGAGATTGAAGCCTTGGATGTGATTAATCCTACGGATGAATCGCTACAAGGATTAAAAAAAGACATTAGAAAGGGACTGCGTGCCAACATGCAGCAAGTTATCGAGTACTGCGAAGCCAATCGTGTTGATTATTTCACTGATTGGAATACTGTTCTTGAATCTGGTGATGATGTCGCTAAGGACCATTTCCGGGTAGCCATGGCAATGATTATGCCTGATAATTCAGAAGAATTCATTAGCAAACTTGAATCTGGAGATGAGGATGCTAAGGCTATGTTAGATGCGATTGTTCGTTTTCTTAAAGGGAAGAAAGAGCGATCTCTCAACTTTGAAGAAGGCGTTACTGTCCTTTCTGAGGATGTTTCTGAGGGATTTCTAGGAAAGACAGTGGAGCACGTTGGAGATCGATTCAAGGAAAACCCCCTAGCCAGTACATTGGCTGGTGTTGTCTTGGTATGGATTGCGGCCAAAGCCTGGAACAAGAAGGTTGGAGGAGAAGGAGGAATTCCTCTTTTCCAGTGGATTGTTAAAGGTGGAGCAGGAGCTCTAGCAATCAATCATTTCGGTGGCCCTATCTTCAATGGACAGACCTTGTTTGAGGCCATTGAATCTTCGGTTTCTGATGGAGAGCAAGAAGAACTGCTTGCATTGGCTGAAGACCATTTACCCGATGCCTCAGAAGCCACACGGAAACAGCTTCGATACATGTTTGGTTTTGCAGATGTACCATTTAAATATCTACTCAAATCTTATGAATCTGCTACGACCGGGTCTAGCCGGACTTCTTCTCGTGAAATGGATATGAAACGACTTCGACGCTCTATCCCTGCTAGGTATAGGAAAAATATGAGTGAAGCTATTTTTAAGCAATCTCGTGGACGTGAGTTTTACCGTTTAATGGAAGACATGATTGGCCCTCATCAAGATGACATTGCGAGGGCAAAAGAACGTTATATTCCTTCGACTGGATCTTGGACCACGTTGAGTGTGCTTATGGATAAATATGATAAAGCTCCTATCCTTACCGAAGCTGCAAATGATGCGGTTACAGGAGGGACAAGTTCGAAGGATACGACGAAAAGTGGTGGATCTAAGCTTCGACAAAACGTCGATTCCGATCGTACGCGTTCTGTATCTAAAGCTAAGGGATTTGAAGATTTGGCTGTAGATGTGGAGAAACCAAAGAATGATAAAGGATACCTTTTCATTAAGGGATACAAATTTGAATACACGATTGATGAGTCTAAAAAGGACTCTGATGGAGTGATTGGATATGTAGTTGAAGTTGGACCTGGTTCAACAATGACACTTGAAATCGGTGATGCGGCTGATCAAGCTGTTCAGGAAACATTTGCTTCAACTCTGAGTCGGCATGTGGATTCACAGATGGCGACAGAAGTTGCGGCCCTCGGCCTTTCGATCAATCCTGAATGGGACGCTGAGGAAAAGGAATGGGCTATCGCTGAGTATAAACCGGCTCAAGATTTCGGACATGACCCTAGCGCTCGAAGAGTGGTGGTTGAATTTAATCGAAAAAATAAATTAAGCTTTGATGGTGGAGCTCAATCTCTCACTAAATTAGATGACACTATTATTAAAGACCAGGTAGCTTCAGTCCTTTCAAGTTTGACTGAAGTTATTGAGGCAACGTCTCAGATGCCAATCACGGTTACTAAAATACCTGATATCCGAGCTACGGCCACAGGAACCGCGAGGCAAGGTGAATGCACGATTAGTGGAGGTAAGTTTGAGTTTAAATCTGTTATGTCAGCATCAGGCGCTCATCAAGAGTATATATTTACTTCAATTGAGGTCACTTCTTCCTTTGTACAAGAAAAGATGGAAATAGCTCAAGAGTCTATTAGGAGTTCTTTCGGCGAAATTAAAGAAGCAGCTCCATTGCTAGTCCCACGTTCTCTTACAAATCGCTTTTGGGAAGAGTTGGTCGACTTTAAGCAAGAACATTTCCTTGATAATTATGAAGAAGAATTGACTTCAGCTACGAGCTTGGAGGACATCGCTCGCATCTACGATGAAGAGGTTGGCAATCCGTTGTCTAACCTTCGTCACTGGCCAACCCAATTGACCGGCATGAGCGAAAAAGATGCCTACAAAAAACTCCAACATCTCGGCCATCCTAATCAAGAGTATGATGATCTATTTGATGATTTCTTGGCTTCTATCCAACAATATGATGTTCAGGGACTTGATAATAAGAACGCAGAATTCAAACAGGAATTTACATTTACCGTACTAGATATTTGGTACGACCGAACTAAGGAATTCAGCAAACTAGACCCTGCGTCCACGGCCGCACTAGGAGATAAGTTCACTGCTACAGAGCAGGCGTACCTTACCCACCTTCAAGATAAATTTGACCATATTTTAAACAAAGGTGTACGCGGAGATGCTGCTGACCGAGTTATCTCGAAAGATGATTTCGATGATGCTGTTTCCGAATTGCGAAAATTGCCAACCTATAAAGAGTGGCAGACAATTGAGGGACGCGACCCAGCTCTAGAGCTATTAGTTGGTTCAGTTCGTGGGCTAAACACTCCATACACATGGGAAAAAGTTCCAGGACGTGATGCTATTAAGATAACATTCGATGAAATTGATCCAGCAACTAAATTGCCAGTGGTTTGGATTGGCGAATATGATCCCAGCAAGAAAACCATTGATGTTACTGACATGGAAATGACTCCAACAATGATTGATGCACAGGTTGATTATGCGACAGCCCATCCTGAATTCAATCGTCCATTTGATAATTTGAGAGATATTTTTGATGGCATGGAAGATCATTCATTGAGGGACTTTGCTGGTCTTGACTTTGAGACTGGATTCCAGGGACCTGTGATGCAGAACAAATGGCATTCTCTCATTGACTACAAGCGCCAAGAAGCTGCTAATGATTACCGTCGCGATTTGACTCGTATTATGCTGGATGATTCGCTAACTCCCACGCAGAAATCTGATGCATGGCGACGTGTACTTGATGGGGATTTTGGAAACAAATACTTACGTGATTTTACCATGTATGGTGAGGCACTTAAGGAGGAAATCCATGAAATGACTCGAAAAAATCCAAGAGAAAAATTCTCGGAGACTCGCTTTGACACTATCTATTATGCGGCCCAGTCCATGGGTTATGACAGCCTTCATTATCGCCAGTCCATTCGTCGGCTACGCGCGGAAGCTAGCAAGTTTAATTACCAAGGAAGTGAGGTTATGGGTGCACGGACTCCTCATGATGTACTAAATCGTGTTGTGGCGCTTCAGCATAAGCACACTGGATTTATCAGCGACCTTCCAGCTGATCAATTCTCTGATGCACATGAGGCTTACTTACGTTACGTCCATAAAGAAATTATGCGTGTGGTGTTCCATGCAGATGAACATGGAGAAGGAACTACTGGAACTTTCTATCATCAAGCGATTGGGGCGGATGAAATTCCGGATGAATTGGATCTTTTGAGTTTTGAGGAGTTTTCTGCTCAACCTGATTTCCTCAACCATCCAGACTATACAGTTGATGTGGATGGGCTGGTTCAACGGTGTGAAGAGGAAGGTGAAGATCTATTGGGTGACCCTTGTTCTCCGGACCATGTGCCTGCTTTGAGGGATCATGCCGAAGAAGTGGCCAATCATGTTTTCATGATTAAGTTTGAAGATCCCATGAGGGAGGCCCTGGAAGCAGGTCGAATAAAGCTATCCAAAAAGGAGAAGAAGAAAGACAAAAAGCGCACCAAGCGGCTCGAAGAACTCTACGATGTTGCAGAAAATGAACGCAAGGAGGCGGTCTTGGATATTATGACTAATCCATATAAAGAGCCCGGACGACGAGCGCGAGAGGAAGAAGCTTTGCTTGATGAACTAGGAAGCACATTGGGAAATATGGTGGATGAATATACGTACACTCATCGTATTGGGCCAATCAAGTTCGATCGATGGCCTTGGTAGAAGCTAATTGGAATGAATATCGTCCGCTGGGCACTTGACATATTTGCATAAATGTGCTAAATTTTTATTAGACAGTACCGATGAGATGTTCCTTGAAAACTCGGAGCATGACAGAGAGAGATGAGGGCATAAGTCCGCCATTTACTGGTGATTTGTGTCTTCTTGGACTCTCTGTGATGCGGTTTGAGAAGATGGCTCGGATTGGGCTCTGAAATCGGCAATTTCAGGTTCGAATCCGAGTTGTCTGAGTGTTTACATTGACCCGTGCCTCCTGCACGCGTCCGGAGATCCGTTATGTCGAAGTTCCTGCTGACCCCCCTGTGCCTCCTGGTCCTCAGCCTGGGAATGATCAGTTGCTCGTCGTCCTCCACCTCCACCGAGGCCGAGGACGCGGATGACTGGCAGTCCCGCTGGGATCGCGACGACTCCCTCCGGGGAGAACTCGCGGCCTACGAGGCCGGAGAGGAGGCCGCTGATGCGGCCGAAGAGAAGGGGAAGAAGAAGACGAAGAAGAGCAAGAAGAAGAGCAAGGGGTGGAACCCCTTCCGAGGGTTCGGACAGATGGCTCAGGGAGGGGCGATCATCATCGTCCTCTTCCTGGGGTTCATTGTCCGCGTCTGGAAGGGCTCCGGCCCGATCCAGAGCGGCGTGAGCATCACGCTCGCGACCGTCTGCTTCGGCGTCTACTGGGGGACCTTCGGGTTCTTCAGCTGGGCGACCATGGTGGCCCTCGTGGTCACCATCTGGGAACCCATCACGTGGTTCTGGAAGTGGTATAAGGGGCGTCCCGCCCCTGCCTCCCTCTGATCCTTCCTCTCTTTTGTCCTTTCCTCCTTTCCTAACCTGAAGCCTTTGGGGGCGGCCGCTTCGGCGGCCGCCCCTAGAAAGGACCTTTTCATTTTTGATCTCCTTTAGAACACTCAAAACTCCCGCATTACGCGGGAGAGGATTAGATTGATTTTTGGCTCGTACAGCTTCCCTGTCCGGCGCCTTTCCTCACTGACCTCTCCCGAGTCCAATCCATTTTGTTTTCCCACTTCCGCATCCTGGCGGTTTTTTTCGATATGTAAAATCCCTTATTTAAGCCTAAAATCAGCACAAAAAGTGTGCACGCGCACATATTCATATACGAAGTGATTTCCCTTAACCGTCATTTGATTTGGAAATCCCCAGTTCACTTTTCTCCTCCTTTTGCTTCTGTTACGTGCATTTCGGATTAGGGCCCAGAACCCACCCCTTGACAAAACTAAATATATAACATATACTTCCCTGCCTACCGAGTAACTGAACACAAAAACAAAAGCGCCGAAAACCTTATCTTTAAGCGCTTTACTCCATGTTTCGTTCATCTCTGATAGGTCTTGCCCTTTTCCAACTAATACTTGTACAGAGTCCCCTTTACTCCCCCACCTCCGAGGTGGTCTATGGAAGTTATCTGACTCAGGATGTCGCGGTCCCCGCTCGTGAGGCCCACCAAAGGAGCCGTGACTTCCTCTCTTTAAATGTTCCTTATTCGATTCGTGGCAATGCGAATCCAGCTTCGCTTCGGCGTTGTGAAGATACCGTTGCTCGTGCTTTTCAGGTTTTGCCTGCTGAGCATGTAAAGGCGGTTCGAAGTTTAACTCTCAGCTTTGACCCCACGATGCGTCGTGGCTTGGCTGGTGGAAATACTTTGATCCTCCGTTGCGTGAATATGAGCGTTGAAGAGACCACTGCTGTCCTCATTCATGAGGTTGGCCATGTGGTTGATACTGGACTACTGGGACGATCACTTTACGGTGAAAAAACAACATTTGTGGATCGCGGAAAAACTGTGTATAGTTCCGATCCAAGCGTCGCACTTTATGGTGTGTCTTGGAAGAACAATAGCTCTTTTACAGGAAGAACACGGGATTTTGTTTCTGGATATGCCATGGAAAATCCTTATGAGGAGTTTGCAGAAACTTATGCGATGTATGTCCTTCACGGACCATTGTTTCGTTTCCAGGCAGCACACAATCGTGCACTTAATGATAAATATGAGTTTATGCGGGATGTAGTGTTTGAAGACACTGAATTTAATTTCACGTCAGACGCACTGCCTCCAATTCTGCAGGTGATGGATCGTCATTACGACACCACTCGCCTGGACTATGATCTGGAGTCATTCTTGACCCTTCTGGAGTCATCTGATTCATAAAACTATAATCTTGAGGGTTGTCCGGCTTCGGCTAGACCTCTCCTCCAAGATTCGAAGAAACCCCTGACTCAAGGGAGGGCGGGGGTTTTTTCATGTCCAAATTTTTGCATTCTTTTGTATCCTTACACTAAGAAAAAAGGGGCGACAACTCGCCCCTTCGTCTATGTAATTCCAGGTAACTATTCAGCGCTAATCGGCTCGGCTGTTTCTTCCACTTCTTCCTCGCCCGCAAGTTCTTCAACCGGTGCTGGTGTTGGTTCCGCCACTGGTTCGACAACCTCAACTGCCGGCTCTACTGATTCACGAGGAGCTCCCTCTGGCAGTTCACAAGTTGAAAATGCTTCAAGTTGTTCCAATGTTCGAAATCCAGCCATCTGTTCTCCGTCACTTCGTGTCCAGGTTGGATATCCAGTGATCTGGTTCGCAATACAGAGTTCAGGCTGTGGATTTTCTCCGTTGGCGTCACATTCTACGTAGTTGATGTTTTCGAAGGAATCACCAAATAGGTCCTTTTGATCCTCGCAGTGAGGGCACCAGAATGCCCCGTACATGACAATTTCTTCATCGTTTAGACACTGGGCGAATTCTGCATAGTCTGCCCCTGATGTTCCCCCGCATCCTGCGAGAATTAGGAGCGAAAGTACTGAACCGCCGAGAAGTAAGTTTTTGATAAGCATGGAAATAGTTGGTTAAAATTAAGTTTTTTTATTATCGATAGTGCTTAAAATCGATAAGAGTAGGAAAAAATTAACAATAATAATGACTTGTTGAATCATACAGAAAATACATATTGCGTGCAGAACAAATAGTTCAATGTACGTTAAGTAAGCTGAGAAGAGTACTCCAATCGCGGTCAGGGCGAACATGAACCAGAGAAGATTTGTTGGATTTAGTGCCTTCCATATATGAGTGAGTTTGATCTTTCTTAAAACCATCCACCCTAGAATAAATAGTAAAACATAAGTCACCATTCCAAGAATGGCCACTGGGATATCAAAAAGCTCAGAGTAGATGCTCTTATTTACAATATCGCAGTCTAGGTAGTCATTGATCTTGCATAAAGTGCTAGCTGTGGGCCTGAAGTGCATGTAGCTTAAATAGACCGTAGTAAGGATAGCTAACCCGGTAAGGCCGAGGAACCACTTGAGCCGTTTGTTGATTTTAGACGTCATGAATGGGAGGTTATGATCAAAGTCTGAAGGGATTGTATCAACTCTCTTGTATTTGTAAACCGAACATCGTAGAATAGGCGGGCCGTTTTGTTCTGCCACACGCGAAAGAACACTGGCACTCTTGAATAGGTTGACGCTCCTTTCTTGCGTCTCACACATTATGGTGGCTGTAGCTCAGTAGGTTAGAGCGTCGGATTGTGGCTCCGAAGGCCGTGGGTTCGAGACCCATCAGCCACCCCATCGATTTCACATGTTTAAAAACGAAAATCTCTGATAGAAATCAGTGGGTAATTTAACTATATTCTATGCTGCTAATTCTCCAATTCTTCGCTCTACAAACCGTGCCGTTGTAATGACTTCTTCCCCTAGCCCCATATATTCACATACACGGATTCCTTCACTGGCGCCCTCTCCTTCTTGCAGTACAAAGCGTTGTCCATCTTCCGAGAAGAAATTCATATGGAAAACTTCGTGTGGAATTTCAGAATCTGCTGTTAACCTAGCCATGTAGTCATAGATATTCGAAAAATGGGTGGTAAACACCAGCATGGCACCTCTTTCTTCGCAATATCTCATTAATGCCATGAGTAGAGGAATGGCTTCTTCTCCCGAAGTCCCTTTACCCGGCTCATCTAGCATAATTATGGCATTGCGTGGGCAACCTGCTGCTTCGTAAGCATCTATAACCGCTTTAATTTTTTGTGCTTCCGTCGTTCCGGAACTGGATAATTCTTCATGGAGAGCCGTACTTATTAAAAAGTCTACATGTGAAACTATAGGCAATTCGGCTGACTCTGCGGCAACGAATCCGATTTGCTGAGCTCTGTGTACTTCGGTCCCGACAGTTGATAAGAGTTTTGTTTTCCCTCCTCCATTACTTCCTCCAATTATTTTTGCCCCAGTCTCGAAGGAGAGGCCTATATCTGAAGGGACAATATCTACTAATTGAAGCTCCTCGACCATTTGCTCTCCCCTGTGTTCGACAGGGATCTCTTCCAACTCACGAGTTTTCTCTTCATGCTCCTCTATTCTTTTTCTATTTCTTACTTCTAAGCCTGTGTTGTAGGCCTGCCTTATTGCTATTGTGTTATCCGTGGCAATAGCTGGCTTACAAAAATTTTCTTTTTCTACGGTCGTGGCAACCGTGCTATAAAAATTCACTTCCAGGATGGCATTGTGAAGTCCGGCAATTGCCTTTTCATGTTTAGCACATAGCGCATTCCATTGATCCCAAAGTTCGCTTGTATATACACGTCGACCTCTTTCTGCCGCTAGTTTTGCGCCATAAACTTTTGATATTCCCCCTAAAAATGTTCTTGCATGATCGGAGACACTAGCTGCTTCAAATGTATAAACATCCTCCCAAAACGCTTGAAGCTCACCACAAGCGTCACTAGCTAGAAATATTGCGATTCCCGCAACTGATCCTTCTAGGGCTGGATATATTCCTGCATCTCCAAATGAATCTACTATGCCTTGGCAAGATTCTATCTGCTTATCGATAGTATTTCTAATTGTTCCATCTCGCTTCTCGAAATCTCTCATTCTTCGGTGCAATGAGGATCTTCTATCTTCTTTTCCGACTGTCATATTTTCAGTGATTTGGCTTGGGTCTCTGTATTTTGCTTGATAGTTCACTGTAAATAAAGTGGCAGCTTCAACTAGTTGCTCCATATTTCCTGTTAATCTTTCTCCCGCCTCTCCTCTTAACAAGTCTAAAGTACTCACTCGCGCGACTTTTTCTTCTGTAGTGAGAGGACGTGAATACTCTTCACAAAAAGCGTGAGCTGCATCTTGTCGTAGGCATGGAGTATGACCCTCAAATCCTTCTTTGCTGCGCTCACTTAAGTTACTATCTGCATAGTCGTATCTGAATGGGGAGTGTAAAGCAAAAATACGAGTATTCTCACCAACTTGATTGTATATTCCATAGGTCACATCTCGAACTACCTCATGCACGCCAAGTTCAACGCTTGCACGTTCACTAAGTCTGATGGGGTCTATTGATTCAATAGTCTCCGCTAAGATTCTACGTGCGGTCGATATTTGCGGTTCCTCGGCTTGCCCAGCTATTTCTCTTGCAGTTACTGTGATTTCTTCAGGCCATTGGGCTTCTTCCGCTAGGGCTATACCATTACTTCGTCCTACTCCGGGGACAACTCTATGAGTTTCTCTTTCCATAGTATTAAAGCTAGCAGTAATGCCCAATTCATCCATGATTTCTGTGTATTTAGCTAATTCATTGAAATGAGTGGAAAAGCCAAAATAGACACCTCTATCTTGGAAAAATTTCATTAATCCAATAATCAGAGGAATGGCATCTTTAGCGTCTGTTCCTCTTCCTGGTTCATCTAGCAATACTAGCTCTGGGAATACTATTGCTTCTCCGTCTGTGAAATCTCGCAGAAGGGATATCAGATATATGACCCAATTTTGAAAGGAGCTCTTAGTTTCCGAATGTTGGCTAGCATTGACTGAATATTCCAAACCCCCAAGGGAAGGTGTTGTTACACTATCTGCAGTGGCTCTTAACCCTCTGTGGGGTGCTAATCCTGCATTGTTGGCTACAGATTCCAATACGTGTGTTTTTCCTCCACCATTTGCACCGGATAAACAAACACTGTTAGAGGTTGCTCGTGAAAATTCTATGTCGTTTGGAACAACTCTTCTAGCATCTTCTAGTGCGAGCACTAGTGTGGGATTTTTACTCCCATTTATTGCAAGGCCTGCTGATGAATCATCGGATATATCCGCTTTGCAGTGTGGAGTTTCGCAATCAGCGTAAACATTTGCCCACGTTAAGAGATATTCAAATTGACAAAGGGCTTCTTGGTAAGCTCCTACTACTTCAGCGTGTTCCGCTGTTATGGTTTGCGCGATTTGAGGAATAACATTATCGGTATAATCACCACGCGACCTCAATATATTGCCATTTAAACCAGCTTCCTGAGCCCCGGCAAATTGTTCAAGTTTTGCTCGCGCATCGCTACCCAAAAAATCTTCTACTGCAGTGCGGATTCTATCGGTATATACGCCAGCTTCTAATCGATCCAGTTGTGCTAACACAAACTCTCCGATGGTGATGGCATTTCGCAGCGGATATGAGATATCTCCTAAATACCCATTATCTGTGCCTCTTCTATGAAATATGACTCCGGGAAATAGTGTTTGTCCGTTGCCGGAGATTTCTGCGCT
Source organism: uncultured Candidatus Peribacteria bacterium (assembly GCA_964491515.1). Taxonomy (GTDB): domain Bacteria; phylum Patescibacteriota; class Gracilibacteria; order UBA1369; family UBA12473; genus CAZBGQ01. Next base: position 48,593 of record CAZBGQ010000005.1, on the reverse strand, counting down.
ACTCAATCTTTTAAATTCCTCCATTTGACTCCCAAGTTCACCCTGTTCCAAAATTATTTCTAATGAGTTTGCAAAATTTCTGGCCTCTTCTAGTGAAATTGGCTTCAAGAACCGATCTTTTCCCTTCGGGCCTGAGTTGTATTCCTTCGACACTACTCCTGCCCTTCGTAGTAATCGCCCGATGTGACCTTGTCCTCGGTCTTCACCATCTTCCATTGTTAACCTCAATGCCCGGTTTAGTTTATCGTCAATCGCCATTCTTGGCATACCAGTCACACGTTCTATCCCCTCAGCCAATTGCTCACGAATTAAGCGTGCTACATCCCTTCTTAGCTCCAGGATTTCTTCGTTCATCGCTATGCGTTCTGGATTTTTGTGGAACGTAAAATGCTCAATTAGTCTTTGATTTTCTTTGATAACGGAATCTGCGATTCTGCAAACTTCTTCAATCGGAAGTTCCTGAAGCTTTTCTCCTAATAAACCTATAGACTCCCTCAATACATAAGAGAGACCTTTGCTGTCTTCAATCAAGTTTTGATGCCTATGAACAATGGCACCGATTCTTTCAGTTAACCCAAGTTCTGCATCATAGAATGAAAATTGACGTTCGGGCCAAGCGTTTGCCATTGAATGAATTAGGGACAAAAGGGATTAATCATGGCTAATTTTCGCCAAAATGTCAACCTTAATACCAGGTGGGCTATTTTAAGTAAGCGTAAGGCTTCAATTTGTAGTCCTCCAGGCAGTCACCCCAGCGAATTTACAGATTAAACGATTGTAATTCGTCCCCTAAAGGGGTATAATTTAGAGAATTATATCTAATAAATTCCCATGTCCTCACCAAGCGAAGACTGGCAAACCAAGTTGGATCTTATCCCGAGCGATTTCTCTCAATGCAAATTTGGACCTATCGAAGGGGACAAAGATTCGATCGCACGAGTATTAGCTGGACTAACAAATTGTAACGTTCAGGTAGATGGAGAGGGACTTGTTTTAACTGTTTCACCAGATGCAGACATTAGCCTTGTTGCTGGCTTTTTGGCACAGAAGAAAGGAATACACCCTAATGCCGATTTCCTCTTTTTCTAGCTTAGGCTACTTACATTGTATCCTAGTTCGAACTTCCCCTCCTAAAGTTCGAATGGCTCACAGGCAAGCACTCCATTGAATTGACATAGTACCAGGCTGTGTTAGCCTTAGTCTCCTTACTGTACTTACCTATGATTAGAACGCCTGGTGGCCATGAGTTTCTAAATACTAAAATATTAGACACGGAGTCCCATGTCTCATTACTTAATATGCACGTGGCTCTATCTGAGGGGCTTCCAGGTTTTCCACGTCAAAATTCTTGTCTTCCTGCAGGGCTACTTGTAGAAAGCGAGCTAGGATTCCCCCGGGTCTCCGGGCATTATCAAGATCCTCTTGATCCCGCAAGAACCTGTCCCCACAGTTGGAACAGGACCAAAGCTGGTTTATATGTAGATCTAACATTTTGGCAGTTTGATCGTGAGGCTCCGGAAATTGCTATTTTGGACCCGAATGGGAGTGTATTGATTGAGGACCCCCAGGCATTTATAGATCAAGGATTAGGCGACTATAGAGTTCCAATGAGGATCATTAAAAGGGTTCGGGCATCTCTCGCAAGTTTTCATTAAGACATTGCCATTCTATTCTGAACATCCTCTATGAGCCACCCCATTGATTTTTGCAGGTAAAAAACGAAGACCCCTGATGGCAATTTGAACGTTTACTATACTTTGACTATGAAAAACTCTGAAATATTTAAATTTAAGCGTCACCTGGAAGCAGGCGTTCTCGGTATCGCCTTACTAATAGTAGGAAGTATAGTTCTTCTATATGTACTTCTTGACCTGCCAATTGCGCAACATTCAAGGGAATTTATCGTTGGCATCTTAATTTTTAGTTTTGGCTTTTTTCTAACATTTTTCGTTCCCATCTTCACGATTTTTGAACTTCAATCACAGAAAATATATAGATGGCGCGGACTGTTGCCTTTTTTTAAGAAAAAATATTATTTTAACGAAATCAAAAGTATTAAAATATTAAAATCCAGGAAACTATTCTTTCGTGATGTTGAAGTAACTGATGAGCTCTCTCCTATCGGCCAAAGATCGACCTTCGAAGTACAATTAAAAATACAGGATAAAACTCTACTGATTTCGAATTACAAGTTGAGCAAAAGTAGATTGGCCGAAAAAATAAAACCCATTCAGGAATCTTTTAGTTTATTATGCTCGGGCAAACCTTGCGACTAAGCGGTCCGTATCTACTCTTACATCTTGAGGTAGAGCGATAGCGTTGATCTCAACAATGAGATCAGGGAGACCTGAGTACTGTCTATCAAAGTGTGGGCTAGAGGTTCCGTGTTTTAAGGGATTCTCGGCTGCTGCGCGAGCAGCAATTTTACTATTCCATGGATCAAGGCCATGTGACAATGCTTCCCTGAAGCCAAATGTGCTATTAATGTACTCCCACATTCTAAGGGAGCTAATCACGAACCTGCCTTTAATCTGATGTAAGGGTATATTTGGATCTGCGAGCTCTTCACCAAGAAGATCAAATTCACTTGATGTCCATTTCTGAATTGCCCTATTGTCAACTTTTGTATGCTGATTACTGCTTCGAATCTCTGCCTCTACAGCTACTCTTAGCTCTGCGAAATAACTGCTGCGGACCTCCACTCTCCTGTTTCTTGCGGCTTCGAAAACTGCCCTTTCAAATGTTCCTCTTGTCGCTTCCTGGGCGTCTTCTACACCCCGTGCAGCCCTGATTCTTCCATAGATAGGCGGCTCATAAGCTCCAACATCCTCACTGCGGGAGGTGAATCATAATTCCAGTTAGCCGCAAAATTGGGGCTCCCTTCCTGGTATTCGATTTCTCTCTCCGGTGCATCATATTCTACGATATAGTTGTCTATTTCACTCATATTCATGTGTTAAGATCAAGGCTGCCATACTACACTAAACATGGATTATGTCAAGGCCCAGGGCCTCTTAGGGTATCCTTCTGATAGTAACCCAATATGGAACTTAAGTGGTTTTTATCAATTTAATCTAGGCTTCTTGAATCATAACTTCAGCCGCCGTCACCCTCTCTAAATTCTCTCTTATATTTCTTCTCAAAGCTCCGACCTCCAGTCGGTATAGGCCTCTTATTCTGCGCTTTTCTTCATCATTAGAAGCTGCTGCCACCTCCTCGACGTACATAGCGGTCAAGACCGTACTTTCTCGCTCTAAATAAGCTTCCAGATAAGCTCTTTGAGCCTCGGGGCCAAAGCGTGATCCTTCGCTGCCAGGACGACCCATTAAAGGATTAAGTGCCATACCAGCGATTGTTCCATGTACTGTATTTCCCATCGAATCTAAACGACGACCACGAGTTACAAAGACGCCCTCTTCAGGATTAACATTTAGCATGAGCCCCCCCACACCAGTTTTTGCGGTGAGCGGAAGGGTTCCAGCCTGACCTTTAGTTGTCCTCCCCGTATTCTCATAAAATCCGAACATATTCATTGCAGCCATAACTTCTATACAATGGTCTCTGTTGACTACTTGGTTGCCATGTTTGTTTTTCCCCATTCTTGCAAGTGTCAAACCTGCTTCCACCAGATCTTCTATTCTGAATCCAATAGAACAAGCCTTAGTGTAATTATCCAAAGCTCTAGTCGCTTCCTCCGAAGCTGTTTCAATAACACCCATTTCTGTATTCGAATTGCCGTGAAACCTTCCACCACCAGCCAAAGCTTGAGCAATAGTATGATTCCCCTGCCAATCTGCTTTTTCTGACTGATATACGTCCTCCATTACACCTAGCGTTGGATTGCCAGTGATATCCCTCATAAATCCTAGGAAGTCATCCCAGTTATCAATGGCACCAGCAGATGAAATTCCTCCAGCATTATTTAATGCATGTTTCGCAGTTGTCTCGTCTCGCCCTTCAGTAATTGGGTCACGATTAAATGGTCGTGCTGCTGCTTCACCTCCGGATATATCGTCCGCCAAATAGCCTCTATGTAAGGCATACAAGAACAGAAACGGCTTAATCACAGATTGAATGCTAGTCAAAACCTCGGGGCCGACATTTCCAACAGTGATGTAATCGCCATCATTAACTGTAGCCATCGCAATAGCAGTATCATCTGCCCCTTCAATATCTTCAGCTAATTCGCCTATATAATCTGCGACACGCCCAATTGGTGGCTCCGAAGCGTCATTTACTGCCCCTAAAAGTGCTTCATCAATTCCACGCTCTTCAAGAGTCAAAACCTTCGCACCAGACTCTGCCCTTGCTCCTCTACCTGCAGTAAGTGCAGACAAGTCATCCATCGGATTTGTACGTGGAATTCTTGTTCGGATATCAACAACCTTCAAATGTTTTTCAAGTGCAGCAAGACTTTTCTCATCGTTCGTAGGATCTGGCATCTCATTATAGTCCACAACAACTTCAAAAACCCCATCTACACACCCTTCGACCTGTCGCCTAGTAATAGACCGAATATTATCGATTGCTGAATCAGCCTCGATAGCTTCAAAGGCATCATCAACAAGGCGAAGATGAGTTTTAGGATACACACGATACACCTGCTGGAAATCCGTTTGTTCTGCTGCAGACATAAGGAAGTTTTAGATTGGTTAAAATGTTAGCAGATTCCCGCAAGATGTCAACCCCTAAGATTGACCACTGGTTCGACTTCCTCCGCTCATGCAGCTTCGCGCATTGACAGATTGATATTTATGTACTACATTTGCTCCTTTTAAGGTTGTTTATGTCTTTTAGTATCCCAGTATCCATAGTTGATAAATTCGCCCTAGGCGAGGGCGATCGTATTATTACTGCCGAGAGAAAGGTCCCTTTTTGCTCCAATGCTGAGCCCCAATTCGTAAGGGCATATGATCGCAATCTCAAGTTCCCAGGTGCTCTCACTGTAGAAGATAATGTCCCTGTTGCTATTTTAATATCGAATTTGCAAAACGGAGTCCGTTGTGAAGTTGTAAGAGTTACAAGAATTCATATAAAGCGTCCCGGATCTGGGCATCATGATCGTTTCGGAGAGCGAAATTGTCTGATCGAGGACAGTTCAGATCTGAATGGCTTTATTGCTAATTGCCGTCCATTCCGAGAGAACCTAGGTCCTAAACTTTGGATGGTAGGCCGCCCCATTCGCCCCGAAAATACCCGAATCGATACTGGAGTGGCCCGTCATGAGGCAACTGCACATCAAACACGGCTAAGACTAATTGAGTGCTTCCCCGGGATTGCGGTTTGCATTGAAGAAAGTCAGCTAAAGAGAGGCGACATGGAGGTATGGGCCAGATGCGCAGATGCTTCAGTTAGAGATGTTTATGAACTACTTGAAAAGACTGCTATGCCCTAGAGGCCCGCTCCAAACAAGCCTCCGCTCAGCCATCCACTCTTTTAACAGAAAAAATCAGCTTTTTCTTAGTGCACCCAAAAGTAAAATTGCAAGCAACCCTATACTTATAAATAGTGGGCCAAATATTCCAATTCCCACATAATAGTTATAGATTCCTACTCCTGGCTCGTAAAGATTCAAATAACGACATACTTCTACTTGTGATGCAAGGACGCCCTTTTCTGCTACATTTACCCAATTGCAATAGCTCAAAACGTTACTATAAATGAAGGCAACAACGTCGATCACAATTAAGCCAATGATAAGGGCTTTATTATTATTTTTGATCCAACTACCTAAATTCCTAAATAAATATATATAAATTAAACTATAGATACTAAAGTAAATGATTCCTGCAGTTGATGAATGCGGGATCTGTGATCGAGATGCAAAATAGAATACGCTGAATATAAAAACAGGATACGTAATGATAAGTGATAAAACTAATAGTAACGGCCTCTTCTTCCACTCTTTCAAGCTAAACAAAACGATCGCAATAAGGAAAAATCCAGTAAAAGGTGCTACTACCCCTGGCGTACCTAAAATACCCAGAATATAGAGAATGGATATAATGGAGATAAAGTACTTGGTAGATTTTGGGCTGATGGGATTTTTCATTATGAATTGATTTTCCCACTTGTTTAACTTGAGGTCAAACTGTGGCCACAGTTAAGTATTTCCCATTTGACTAATCTCTTATATTGAATTATGTTTTTCTCCTCGGGACCTTACACCTTAAATACTACTTATGTCTATTGCAACCCCCGGCGATCTACCTGCCGCCGATACTTCTAGCCCTGATGACCATATGTCCCTGAAACTCTCAAGGGGGACGCTTCGTAAATTTGAAGCACCATTACCAGAGGCTCCCGTTGAAAGGGCTTTGGCGCAAATTAAAGCTCTTCTTAGGAGCTATTTCTTGCCATCTAGTTTTAATGAAGTAGCTCAGAGAGTTAAGGATACACTTTGGGGGGCTATTAAGGATTATTTATTAGAAAATGAGGGGAAAGGAGATATCATAGCTGAAGAATGGCATCGATTCCCTCCTGATTTTGAGCGAGATGTGTATTATTTTTTTCGCCCCATAATAATTGATGCCTTAAATCGGATACTATGTGGAGACATCCCTCTCTCTGAAGTCCCTGAGATTGTCCAGGCTCAATGCGAAAGTGCCTCAAATCAATTGCGATCTGATTTTTATTCATGGCTAAGCGATAGAGGTGGCCACGTACAAGATGACACCTATGAAGTGACCTTATTGGGAGACCGTCAGTACCCTCAGGTTCATGCCTCCATGCGCATTAATCGCTAATTCTTTTTTGTCTCTTGAGAATAGGGCTATTTGGAGAGTACATTTTGCTAACTTGAAATTGACTCTCGTACTTCATGGTAAGACTTAAATCCATCCTCAAAAAAATTCATAAGCTGTTGATGTGTTTCTCCTCGTTCTTCAGCAATGCGGGTCAAAAGTGAATGAGCTTTTTGGGGTTCATCCTTGGCAGAGAACCGAGGTCCCTTCCCCACTTTGAACAAATGCATATCTTGATTATCGGAGGACACATAAATCATAGTAACCGAAGTGTCGGGATGGACAGCTGTATAAACTAAATTGTTTTGTTCCAAAGTGGCTAATAGTTGATAGTCATTGCTAGGAAGTTCGACTGCTAACGGGCTATCAAACTGAAAACTATAGGTTAACACCCTTTTTCTACCTCCCGTTGGTTTAGGTCGGAACAGTCTTAATTCCATGCCTCCGTGTACTTGAGTCCCCCTCACTAAGCCCGTTGTTTTTCCCCAAAATGGATAGGCATCTAATTCAATGTCTTTGTTATCTCTAACCGAATTCACATCAATTGGTTCAGGGCAAAGCAAGAATGGATCTACAAACCATAAGTGCTCTCCATCACGAACTAAAGGCACCCAATGGGGACGTTCCATCGCCGTTGTATATCGGATATCGTCTTGAGACAATCCACGAGCTATTAATTCTTTGGTTAACTCTCTTGCTTGCAAAACACAGTTACCCCCGAAGGCCTGAAGGTTATATGTTCCTCCGTTCGCTAGAATAGCTTTGCCAAATGAATTGTAAGGAACATCCTTAATAACTTTGCAAAGTGAATCTGTTAATAAATCTCTCATGGATATAATAATAAGTTGCCCATCTTGACATAAAACTAGGAACAGGTAAAGAGCCAGATAGGAGATTCATTGCCATGATTTTTCGCATAAGCAAGCGCTTTTAGTTTATTTTTGAGAGCTTCAATATTAGAGTTAGGTCTTACTATTTAAAATAACAAACTATGAGAGGAGTAGAACATGTGCCTACCTCTAGAAGTTGGATCGATGGGACGACTGCCGAAGTCCAGGCTTGTCTTGGTGAACTCGAGGTACCTGAGGGAGGGTGTGTGGTTTTAGCTCCTACGTCTGCTGGTTTAACTATGGATCTAGGGGAACAAAACCGCTTCATTACCGTCGCTGATGGCCCTGATGGGACGCGAGGGCTTTGGTCGCATGCAGATTTCCATAAGGATAAAGGTGGACCAAGTGAGTCTCTCCATCCCTATGATTATGGCACCCTTGATATGCTCCATCATGATGCGCATGGTGTTGGTCCAGCGACATTAAGTACTGCTTTTTTCCGTGAACCGGTGGTGCTTGATCACCAAGGTCCTGTCAAAATGGTTTATATAAGCGGGCGGGCGCTTGAATTCTTCGATTTGCCCGAGGATAATACTCATCTTGGGATGGGTCTTCATAAGGTAGATCTTGTTCTTACGGAGGCATTGCTGACTGAAGAGCCGCGGAGAGTTAGCGAGCTTCCTGCTCGTGCTTTCTTGGGCTCACCAGAGGATATTGATGAACAGGTTTCATTGTTTGCTGAAATGATTGACTTGCGACTGAGCGCCGCTAAGATGCGATATCTCTTCATCCCAAGTCATGAAGCAAGAGAAGCCTTGGCTATCGTTACCACTCTAAGACATGAAATTGCCATCTATCAAAAATGCGATATTCAAACCTATACTGATACTGCCCTACTTGAGTCCAAGATTCAGTGGATTTTGCAAAAAGGTACACTCAGATCCATTTCATCTGTCATACATGGTGAACGTGGTGAATCCCTAATGAATATGGTGGCCGCCCTTGAAAATTCTGATAAGGCTGTGAGAGATGAGGCTATTTCACAAGTTGAACAACTTGGAGCTCAAGATCAAGCCGATATAGATGTATTGCTTTCGCTATCCCGAAGGCACTTTTACTTCAAGGACAATGCTGATTCAGATGACTTTAAATTTCCTTATGAGGACTTTGTCGCCTTCCTTAAAGCAATCGATGAATATAAGATTCGGATGAAATAATTTTTTGGCATTATTAATACATCTCGCCCAAGTAACACTTCTCACAATATATTTTTTCGGGTCGGGCCGGAGGGTAACTTGTTTTGATTTCTTTAGAGCATCTATCGCATTTTCTATCCCAAAATCTTCGTGGAGTTCGTTTACTTAAGCGGGTCTTATACCGCTCTAGCCAATGCCTTCGAGGGAGAGGGAGATTTTGAGCTCTATAAAATTGCAATTCTTGTTTGGTCATTTTGAATGGCCTGCCGGAAACTTCGCAAATGATACCCTTTTCTAGAATAGAATCATCCACGTCTCTTATATGGTCAGGGAGCTCTGATGCCTTGATTGTTTCCATCCCTTCCAATTGTGGCTCAAATTCATCCCAACCCCAGCCTTTCTGTGTAACTTCTTCTCGTGTGAGTGGATAAAAGATCTGGCTCATCGTTTTGTTGTATCCAAATGGTGACCGTTCAATCGGGAAATACTCTCCATACTCACCATCTCGGATCATATTTTCAATTATCTTGGGGACAAGTGCTTCGTATTCTTCTTTTGAGTATTGTTTATTCAAAATGCAGTATTCTTGATGGTGTAGATTTGAACATCCAAACAAATTCTTTCCGTGCTCTATGTACCATGAGTAATAAACATTGGTTGAATAATGAGTTTCGAAACAGAAAAGAAGGTTGTAGCTAGATAGTCCACAAACCGCAGATTCGTATGAAAGTTCGAGTTTGTTTCCATATTGATAAATATCGTAGACATCCTTTGCTCCAATCACGACCTGATATAAGTACTTCCCATGTTCTACATCATCGCAGTCAAAGCTGTAAGTTGTATCTTTGCAGTTATACAGATGCATCCCTGAGGAATTCTCTAACTTATGACCCTGGAATTCTTTATAAATATGTGCTTTTTGGAGATCCTCAAATATGGCCAGACACTTTTTGTATTGCTGGTATGATCCAAGATCAATTTTTTCCATGAGCTTTTCATACTCTTTTCTGCTGTAGGACTTATTCATGAAGTAGTATTCCTTGTTCCTCAAGCCTGTTGAAAGGAAGCAATTCCGTGAGCCTTTGCAATCTCTTAGGAAGGCACTATCTGAGCAACTGAAACAGTCCTGCGAATTCTTGAGACCATAGCAACTGTGACAATCAATACCTTCGTAGCACAGCTCTGAATAGATATTGTAAAACCCATCCACACAACTTCTACATTTTTTTATTCCATATCCGTAATAGCAGTCCTCATTGTGATCTGCGTGCATGGTAAGGTAACAATTTTTGGAGTCACCTGTTAGGTGAACGTACTCTGAGTTTTCTATGGTGCCTTGGATACTCAATGCTTGAGCAGGAGTTTTTTTTCTTACCTCCTCCCACTGCTCAAAAAAGGGTCGACTGGGATCATATGCTTGTCCATAATCTTTTGGATCCCACTTATCGGAATGCCAACACTTCCTGCAATAAATTGGCTGCTTTGCCTGAGGCGGGAAATAGGTCAAAGTGAATTTTTGGCATAAGTCACATTTCCCCTTATAAAGATTGAGTTCGTTGCATTGCCCTAGCCTGCGTTGCTCCCTACAATCGGGGCAATGGGTTGGGGCTGGAATTGTATACTTTTTCCCATTGAACGAGGGAGATACCTTTTCATAAAATTCAAGATCCTCCTCCGTAATCTCAAATTCCTGTGAACAGTTTTTGCAGGTGGTCATATAGCAGGCTAGTTTAGCCCATTATAGCATCGCAAGTGTGGAGGTCACTATTATTCCCGTTAGTGGGTTTGAAGCCCATCTTGAACGTGTTCCAAATACGATCAAGAGTAATGTTATTGTTGCAAGACGACCCTAGAGAGTAAATCCGTCACACCAAGCCGAATTAGGCGCCTACATGTTTTCCACTTCAATTTTTAGCCTGCCCTGTGCTTTAGGAGAAGATGGATTCTCGGCCTTTAATCTTTTTCCGAATTGAGCGGCTAATTCCCTTAGAACATCTAGAGCGGTAATTTCCAAATGATGTCCGGCGGCCGCCATTGAGTCTTCTTTTAACCTGGCAAAGTCAACGGCTGCTACTTGTCCACCGTATTGGGCCTGGAGTGTAGCTTCAGTTGGCAATGCCCCATTATAAGTAGCTAGGCTGGGCTCATCGCTACCTAAGTTTTCAAATTTTCCATATCTTTCAGAGGAATCTCGATCGCCTTTTAGTTCAAATGATCTCCCATCGATTATTGCCGGAATCACCCTAGCCACTAAGCCTCTTAGTTCGTCAGGTGAAAGTGCTGAGCTCTTCAACCATCGCCCCTTGAGACCCAATGAAACATCCGCGCTTGGCCTGATATCTGTCCCATGAGGGCCAGCTAGGAACATTCCGTGGCTTGCGTCGTCCCTTGGTGAAATCTCGTGTGCGAGATCTACGGCCAATGATCGGGCCCCGAGCTCATCTTCGCGCACTCCGAGTTCGACGTTCTCCCCTGCCTTAAGGCGTTCATGTCCTTGTCCAGCTTCTTGTTGTATTCGCCTCCTGAATCCCTCATTGCCATATGCTTTTTCACTCATTGTGTTGTTGGTTAAAGTTTACAACTAATTAATAACATTCTTGGCTGTTTCTGTCAAGCCCATGCTTCCTCGGACCCTCGCCCCTTGACAAATATACACAAACTCAATATAGTTGCCTCTACAATTTTAAATTATTATTATGGAATTAGGCGTATGGAGACCTGTTCAGGAAGCTATGGCTGCGACCGACATGAAGGGTGTGGTCGTTGACCAAGGGGCTCTTGAGCATTTAAGCCAAGTTGTGAGGTCAACTGCTGGGTCGGACGCCCTGGTCGAACTAACAGGTGTTCACTTTGGGAGAAGGTCATACGCGGAGTTCTTGACTGAGCTATTTGAGAAAGTAGCCGCAGGAGAGGTTGATCTGCAGCGAGCGTTAAGTAGTTCATGATTGAAGCATTTCGGAGAAAGAACTCAAGTGCTGCAGTTTGACTAGCACCCCCTAACCCACTCACTTGTGCCAAGTATAAATGTTATAACTGTTGATTCCTTTCAAGAATTGCAACGCTCAATTAATCATGGAGAAGCTCCGGCTGGGACTCAGATAGTATTGGCCGGGACGGAAGAACGTCTGTACGCCTCCGAAAGGCCAGATGAGGAGATTATTGAAGCGATACGTGCCTTGAGAGCAGAAATACTTGGTGGTCGGATTGACATCGCGACTTTCATGGAAATTACAGTTTTATGCGATGACCCAACTGCTCCCCCCGAGGAAGTACAACGTTGGCTTGTTGAGAAGTTGGCTCGTTTTACAGGTAGGGATGAGAGATCTGTGGCTAGCAGAGTAACATTTGAAGGGCTGCGTGGTTTTGGCGGCCCTACTTCAGTTCGAATTCTTCCAGACCATCGCAATTTGGCTCATCAAATACTAGCGGACTAATAGCGCCTTCTTTGCTTTCCGCGCGGCATTGCGGACAATTTCTGGTAAGGCTGGATGAATGTAGATGGTTTTCAAGATGTCGTCGAGAGTGGCATTCATATTCATATATGCAATGAGCATATGAATCATGTTAGAGGCTTCGCGACCAACAATGTGAGCACCTAAGAGCTTTTTCGTCTTTCGGTCGAATAGAAGCTTGGCAAATCCGTATTCTGATCGAAGAGCGTCCCCCATGGCACTGTTTTTGTAGTGATTTAAGCCTTTGACGTAATCAATGCCGTTTTCCTTGAGTTGTTCTTCCGTGGCGCCTACTCCAGCCACTTGAGGGCTAGAGAATACGGCGTGTGGCATAGGTGAATATTTAATGGGTTTGGTTGAAGGATTTGTGTAGTGACTTTCCAATAGGTACTCCCCTTCGAAATTAACGCTGTGCCGGAAAAAATAGCGTCCGATCACGTCCCCCAATGCATACACGTTTTTCACTGAAGTTTGAAGTCGTTTGTCTACTTTTATGTAGCCGTTATCATCGATTTTGATGGAAGTATTTTCCAAGCCGAGATCGTCCGTATTTGGCTGAATTCCGGTGCTTACCAAGAGCGCTTCTGCTGTTCGTTTGATGGTTTTCCCCTGCTCGGTTTTCCCCCAGACTGTGAACTTTCCTTTTTTGTAATCCACGCGCGTGGTGATGGTATGAAGATTTACTTTGTACTTTGATGTGAATTCACGGGAAAATTCTGCGGACACCTCGTTATCTTCCTGGCGGAGTAATGTGCTTCTCACGAAAAATTCAACTTTCGTCCCCAAAGCTCCATACAAATGACCCAATTCAGTGGCAATGTACCCTCCTCCAATCACGATCATGGACTTGGGCTGTTTGGTTTGTCGCAAGGCTTCTCGGCTGGTCAGGAAAGGGGTTCCTTCCAGTCCTGGAATGGCAGGAATTGAGGGACGGGTCCCGGGCGCGAGATAAATTTTGTCTGCGGTGAGCTTCTTTCCTTTTACTTGAATTGTCTGATTGTCCACAAATCGAGCGTGCCCATGATAGAAATCCACATTGGGATTTTTTTTGTAACTTTTTACGATGCTTTTGGAATCACCCTGGATGAATGTTGTTACTCGATCAAATAGCTCCTTGAAATTGACTTGAGGGGTGGGGAGTTTTTTCAGATTGTAGTGCGGCGCGTTTCTGACTTCATCTGCGACGTCAGCTGCGTGGATCAACATTTTTGAAGGAATGCAGCCTCTATTGAGACAGGTTCCTCCCAGGTCTTCCTTTTCGATCACGGCCACCTTTTTACCTAATTCAGAAGCTGGACGTAGTTTCAATCCGCCTCCCCCACCTATGATGATAAGATCGTATTTTTTCATGTATTCATTGTATCTAAATCAAGTTTAAAATAACAGCCCCTGATGGGCGAGAATCATCACCTTTTGTATACGTTTATCCTCTGCTATTATCAGGCGCGCTTAACATTTTTTCATGTCTCAGATTAAACCAGAAGTCATGGCCCCTGTAGGGTCGTTCGAAGCCTTAGCTGCCGCCATCAATGCCGGTTGTGACAGTGTGTATTTTGGCGTGGAACAGCTCAACATGCGAGCCCGTTCATCTCATAATTTCTCTTTGGAGGAATTGAAGCAAGTGGCTGAAACGTGTCGAGAGGCTGGTATCAATAGTTATATAACACTCAACACTCTTCTTTATCCTCACGACATGACTTTGATGCGGAAGATTGTTGATACGGCAAAAGAGGCCGGAATTACTTCTATCATTGTGCAAGACATGGCAGCTATTCAGTATGCGCATTCGATTGAAATGCCTATTCAGGCGTCGACACAGCTTTCGATTTCTAATTTTGAAACGGCTAAATTTTATGCCCAATATGCCGATACCATTGTGTTGGCCCGCGAATTGGACTTGATCATGATGAAAGATATTTGCGATCGAGTGAAGCAAGAAAATGTCTGTGGCCCTTCTGGCGAATTGGTCAAAATTGAAGTGTTTGTGCATGGATCTCTCTGCATTGCTCAAGCTGGGCGTTGCCAGATGAGTTTGATGCAAAATAATACTTCAGCTCAGCGCGGCGCGTGTTTAAATGAATGCCGCAAGTCTTATCGCGTCATCGAGGAAGAGACAGGGCAAGAGATGGTTCTTAGAGATGGATACATCATGAGTCCTCGTGATCTCTGCGCGCTACCTTTCTTGGACCAGTTGGCAGAGGCTGGCATTGGAGTTTTTAAAATTGAAGGCCGTGGTCGCTCCCCTCATTATGTTGACATGGTGGTTCGTGTGTATCGAGAAGCTGTGGATGCCATTGCAGATGAAACCTACACCCAAGAAAAGATCGATGACTGGATGGTTCGACTCCGATCTGTTTATAATCGCGATTTTGCCGACGGTTACTATCTGGGAAAACCGCTCCCGGAATGGAGTAAATATTCTAAGAATCAGTCCACAGACGAACGTACTTTTATTGGAATTGTGACTCACTATTTCTCTAAAATTAAAGTCGCGGAAATCAAAGTTCAGGCACATAAACTCAAAAAAGGTGATCGTCTCGTGATTATGGGAAAAACCACCGGCGTTGAATATGGAGATGTGGAATCAATCGTAAAAGACGACCAGGTGATTGAAGAAACTGATAAACCTGACCTAGTGACGATTCCTCTAAAGAAGCGTGTTCGATTGAATGATAAGGTCTATATTCTCAAAAAGCGCGCCCTCAATGTCATCACTTAAAGTTATCCATTACCGGAAAAACTGTATCGGCTGTAATTCGTGTGTCACGATTGCTCCTCAAACATGGGTCATGGACCAACGTGAAGGAAAATCTCGCTTGATTGGCAGCAAGAAAAAAGGGGAAACTCATGTCGCCGATCTATTTGAGTGCGATGTAGAAGCTAACAAAAAGGCGGCCGCCGCCTGTCCGGTTAACATCATTCATGTGCAGGAGTAGAAATTAATACTCCTCACCCTCCAATTGGATCTGATCTTTCATTTGTTCTTTGAGGCGCTTAAGTAGTCCTTTTAAGAAAAAGTCAGCGAATGATTTGATATTATCGAAAAGCTGTTCACTCCCATGGTCGGTGAAGTAGTCTCTTAAGATGAAGGCTGTGAGCTGAATGACCACCTCTTTTGCTTCGGGCTCTGCCTTGGGGTCTTCATTGAATTCCACTGCGGTTTTGAAAATTCTTTCGGGGATTGGAGAGACTGCGTCCCAAATATTTTTTGTCCATAAATCGAGAGCAATCCTCATTTCAAGTGGGAAAGTATTATTCTCTCCAAAGGCCACCAAAGCATTAGGTGAGGGCGTGGTATTTTTAGGTGATTCGAGTTGTGGGGGCGGATCTGGGAGATCGTCCTGCTCAGAGGCACTTTCCGGCCCTTCTAGCAGTTCAAACTGGATCCCAAACTCTTTCTGTAATTCCTCATTGTCCAGCATCAAGATCGCCAAAATGAACACCGCGGGGATATTCTGCTCTAAACAACGTGACACCAATAGGGTGATGTCGTTTCGCTTATTATCTCGAATGAATTTGAGTAGAATCAAGAAAAGTCGATCCTCTTTTTTCTTCTGCTTTTTTTCTTGTTTACGAGCCGCTGCCATATGTTTGGCATTGCGGGCCATGCGCGCTTGATACTCTCGAACCTGTTCGGGGCTAATGCCGCCGTCAGCGGAGTCAAATCCTATAAATGAATCAATAGACATATCCTGGTCTTAAAAAAGGAGGCACCTCAGTGGTACCTCCTAAATTGTACAATTCTCTGTGCCTTTTGGCTAGATTACTTCTTCTTAGTGGTTGTTTTCTTTTTTTGAGCCGCTTTCTTTTTAGCAGCAGCCTTCTTTTTAGCCGGTGCTTTAGCAGCAGGAGCTTTTGAAGGAACTGCTTTTGCTTTGGAATGGCAGTGTCCATCTCCACCGCAACACACAAATTTATTGTAGAGCCACGCGAAGACTAAACCTCCGAAAAAGCCATCGACAAACCCACCGGCAAGCCCAATAAAGGCACCAGCGAGAGTGATGTCATACCAAGGATAGAGCCCTACCAACCACATAAGGTGATCGCCAAGGTAACCTGAATACACTGCTACTAGAGTACTTATGCAAATGATAAGTCCCCAGAAAAAACCTGCGGCAAGCGCGAAAGCTTTGATTGAAAGCTTCATATGAGGGAGGATTAAAAATTAATTAACGTGTACCAACGTTCCTTTAAGTTTGCGTCCATCGAATTTTTCCAATCGTTTTTCAGTGAAATGCACGACACCATCCTTAGAGGCGAATAGAGTGAAATCTCTACCCATACGTACATTGTTTCCTGGGAAAAACTTGGTTCCTTTTTGTCGAACGAGGATGTTTCCAGCGGTCACAACCTGTCCACCAAACCGTTTAACACCACGGCGTTTGGCATTCGAGTCGCGTCCGTTCTTAGTTGATCCTCCAGCTTTTGTCTTTGACATGTGAACATGAATTAAATCTGCCTCAAAATTAGGCTTCACTAATCTATAAGAAATTACTCCTTATGGCAAGGGGAAATTTTAGGGTTGTTTTGAGGAGTCTTTCTGCTCGGAAAATTCCTTCAGTCCGTCCCCGCGTCATGCTTTGTTCATCTTTTGTTCACCATCAGAATACGAGGTCTTAATGGGGCAATAGAAAGTGGTACTGAGGGGTCGATTTTTTGGCTTACTTTTGCTAAAATTAAGGGACCTTCTAACCTTAAAATCCTGGAAAAATTAAGCGATAAGCAGTTGCTCAAACGATGCCAAGATTATGGCCGTCGTTCACTTAAGTGGCGATGGAAATTTTTGGGACTTTTGCCTGAAATTGAGCGTCGTCGGTTGTGGGAAAAACGTGGCTTTTTGTCTGTGTTTCATTTTGCCGCTCAAACGGCTGGGGTGAGTCGGGATCAGGTTAGTCGTGTGCTGAATATGGACAAACGGTTTGAAGCAAATAGAGTGTTTCAGTTGCGCGAACTTTTGGTTGAGGGAGAAGTTAGCCCGAACAAATTGGCACGAGTGGTGTCGGTGGCGGATGTTAAAACCGAAGAAGCGTGGGTGGCGCACGTGAAAGCTTTGCCACATCGGGCGGTGGAGCGGTTGGTGAAAGATGTTCAGTTTCAAAATCTGGATGGCTTACGTAAGCCAAAAATCGAAATAAAAAGTGTGCACGCGCACAGACTGGATTTGTCTGCAGAGGTGGAGGTAAAATTGCAGGAAATGCAGAATAGAGGCATTGATGTGGATGAATTTTTGATGAAAGCGCTTGTGGAGAGAGAAATGGCTATTGAATATGAAAAAGAGGCCATTGCTACGAACCTACCAAAAGAACAACCCCGATCAATGACCGTTCAGGTGGAGCGAGTGATAAATGCGGAATGGGGATCTAAATGCGCGGTAAAATCTTGTCCGTGGATTGCGAAGGAAGTGCATCATCTAGTACCGTTCTCGATCAATCCGGTGCATGATCCGCGTTTAATGGCTCCACTGTGTCGTGAACATCATGCGGTGGCACATTCCGTGAATCGGTGTGTGCAGGGAAAGTGGAGGGAGGTGGTAGAAGCGTGAATCCCCGCTCCTCCAAAAAACCGCTCGCCCGCGAACGAAAAAAGCCCGCCGTAAGAGCGGGAAGAACCTCTCGCCGCCCGTCCTTATTTGGCTCGTGATCTCTTCCTGCCCTGGATTTTTACCTGAAAATCAGGTATAATTATATGATTTATAAATCTCTGTTGTATGCGTTTTTCACGCCTCAAAACGGCGCTAGTGGCTCTTAGCCTCATGGTTCTCATGATCACTGCCACGGCTCCTCCTCTCTATGCTCAGCCAAGTGGGGCTTCGGACGGGGTGCTTCGTAATGCGTACTTATTGGTTCGCCTTCAAAACTATTTGGAAAGTGCTAATCAGAGTTTCTCTTCACTTCAGTCTAAAATTGACGATACTCGATCAGAAATTGAGGAAAATCGCGATAAAATCTCAACACTCGAAGGTCAGTTACAGCACCTGGAAATTTTGATGGAGGAAAGCACTCATAAGATTCGAAATGTAGAAGAACAGATCCAGGTTAAGGAACAGGATATAGCCTCTCTTATGGAGGCCATTGAATTCAACGAAGTTCAGCGGCTGGATCAAGAGAATACGCTCCTGAAAACCCTTCGACTACTTTATTTCGAGAAAAATATCTACTTTGGTCAAACCAATCAATTGAATAGCTTCAAGCTCTTCCTTCAGGGAAATACGCTCTCAACTGCGCTACAAGAAGGAACCTATATTCGTATCTTGGAGCAACAGACTGAGGCCACCATGACACAACTTAATTCCATTGAGTTTAATATCCGTGCAGCCAAGGTTGAACTTGTCAGCAAACGTCAGCAATTGGGATTATTGAGGCTTCAGTTGGATGGAGAGGAA
This sequence comes from uncultured Candidatus Peribacteria bacterium, assembly GCA_964491515.1. Taxonomy (GTDB): domain Bacteria; phylum Patescibacteriota; class Gracilibacteria; order UBA1369; family UBA12473; genus CAZBGQ01. Next base: position 29,990 of record CAZBGQ010000005.1, on the reverse strand, counting down.
CGCAATCTAGCGGCAGAATATCAGGGCAAGAAAAATCTATTAGATACCACTCTGAATAGCGATGAAATCTACCGTGAATTGTTTGCTTCGTATAAATTGGCGCAAGACGTCATTTTAGGTGAAATCAACCTATTCCGTACAAATATGGATGTTTTGGATCAGCGAATTTCTCTCATTGCGCCCCAACTGTCCTCCTATGACCTCGAGCAGCTTGATGCTATTCGGGATGAATCGAATCGTAATTTTGGAGTGGCTACCGCGTCTAGCTTTCTAGATTTGGCCTGGCCGGTACTTCCTTCGTTGGGACTGAGTGCTTTCTTTGATGATTCTGGTTATGTAGCCACGTTTGGAGTCGCTCATCATGCATTGGATATTCCTGTTGCTCATCATTCAATTTTCTCTTCTCCTGCTGATGGAGTGGTCTATAAAGTTAAGGACACCGCATCATTGGACGATCCCCTTGAGCGTCTGGGTTATGGTTATATGATTGTGGCTCACCGCAAAGGCGTCATGACGTTGTATGGCCATATTGGTGCCTCTTTAGTCAGAGAGGGAGATTTTGTAAAGAAGGGGCAGATACTTGGACTGACCGGTGGTACTCCTGGAACTCCAGGTGCCGGCGCTCGAACGACAGGTGCCCACCTTCACCTTGAAGTGTTTCAAGATGGAATTCGTGTCGATCCATTGGAATACCTTCCATTGGACTATATCCCAGAATCCAAATGGCAAAAAATACCTGAAAAATACTTACTCATGATGCAACAAAAACTTGCCAATGCACTCGAAGCAGAAGGCATTGATGATGTTGAATTGGATGACCTCAAGGAGGCTGGATTGCTTGAATATACTCCCCCTCTAATTGTGGACATCAAGCAAACATTGGAGAATAGTGTCCCTGAAGAAACTTCTGAAGAAGAGGACGAAGATGCACCAACTGAAAATGATTTCTGGGAGCAAGGCGAGTAAGTTAGCGAATTCCATGATATGGTAACTGGGATGACTCATCCTTCCCCTATTTTAGGTGCGCACATGTCTATTGCTCCCGGATTTGTGGCAGCGGCACGTAAGGCAACGAGCGTTTATGGCGCTTCCGCCCTTCAGCTTTTTTGTAAAAGTCCTCGAGGTCGTGGTGTGACAAAACTGACATCGGAGAGTGCGGCTGAGTTTCGTGCGTTTTCTGAGGAGAATGACCTACGGTTTGTGATTGTACATGGATCGTATCTTTTGAATTTGGCAAAGCCTGTGAGCAATGATGATCCATGGCCCATTGATTCATTGGTAGCGGACTTACGATCGGCGGAGTCACTGGGTGGTGCAGGAGTGGTTTTGCATACCGGCAAGACATTGACCCTCCCCTATGAAGAGGCCGAAGATTTTCTAGTTGAGAATTTGAAACGTGTCCTTGATGCAACCGCCGACTTAAAGGCCCACATTCTCTTGGAGAACATGTCTGGCCAAGGCACGGAGATGGGAGTTAGCTTTGAACAACTTGCCTCTATTCTAGATAAGCTGGGACGACCAGAACGCGTGTCCATCTGCTTTGATACCTGTCATGCGTTTGCCGGCGGCTATGATCTTAGGACGGCCGACTCAATCAAGAAGGTTCTGGCAGATTTTGATCGTTTGATTGGATTAGATCGCATCACGGTTTTTCATTTTAATGACTCAAAAAAAGGACTAGGGGAAAACCGCGACCGTCATGAAGTCCTTGAGGTCGGTCAGATTGGTAATGGCTTAAAATTGATGGCGCAGTGGGCTCGAGATCATGAAGTCCCTATGATTTTAGAGACTCCTGAAAAAGATGGGCGTACCCATGCGGATGATTTGGCGATTTTGAAAGGATGGCTTGCTTAGGCTGGACCCTCTGGTAAATACGGCGTTGTTACGAAATTTTCAACCATTCGAGCGAAAATGATGAAAACCAACAATAGCGTATAAGGTTACGATACGCTGAGGAGGTATGAATTATTTGTAGCCGAATGAGGAAAATTGCAGTCATCGGTGTGTTTTTCAGAGGGTCCACTACTTATATCGAATCTTGTAGCCCAAAATAGTGAGGGACAAAACCAGCGTCACAACATTGGCAAGAATCATGGGCAAGTCTTCGAGAAGTAATCCATAAGCTAGCCATAAACTCACGCCCACAACAAACACCACGTACATTCCCAAAGATAGATCTTTGGTGTTCTTAGTTTTGATGACTTTGAGCGCCTGAGGAACAAACGAAAACGTAGTGCAGAGTGCGGCACCAAGTCCAATGAGTGTTGTTGTGGTTATCATATTTTATACAAGTTCTAGATATAAATTTGAGAGCGAACTATATATTCATTACGACCTCAGCCCTATTCCTCGCTTGATCAAAACATAGTTAAGGGTACCAAGCAGCAGCACAAATCCGCATAAGATACTAACGCTGATCCACACATTGACGTCGGTCACTCCATAAAACCCATATCGAAACCCGTTCACCATGTACAGTATTGGGTTGAATCGTGAGACTATTTGCCAGAATTCCGGCAAGTCATGAATGGAATAGAATACTCCTCCAAAGTACGTAAGTGGGGTCAGAATAAAAGTAGTAAATAGGCCAATATCATCGAAGGACTGCGCAAAAATACCATTAAGTAGTCCACCCAGAGCAAACAGAATGGCGGTCAGAAAACTGAATAACAAAATCAAGCCCCCATTGAAAATAACTGGCGAGGTAAAGGCAATAGAAACAAAAAATACGAGCACTCCTACTATCAATCCCCTAAGCGCGCCTCCCATGACATAGCCAGCAATGATAAGAGGGACAGAGGTAGGAGATACCAGGAGTTCTTCAATGTTGTTCTGAAATTTGGCACCAAAAAAGGAACTAACCACATTCATGAATGAGCTATTGATCACCCCCATCATGACGAGACCTGGCACAATGAACGCCATATAAGAAATTCCATCAATGTCTCGGATTTGTGAACCGATGAAAGCCCCAAAAATAATGAAATACAAAAACTGATTGATGACTGGAGGCAAAAGCGTTTGTTTCCAAATACGAAGGAATCGCACCACTTCCTTTCGAAGGATGGTCATGAAGGCGATCCATTGGCGCTTTATGGTCATGATTATTTTTTTAAAGTGTCGAGGAATAATTCTTCCAAACGATTACCACTGGGCTTGATATCGTGCACGTGCACGTTGGCGGTTGTAAGAGCGACCATGAAATCGGCAATGTTTTGCTTAGGAGTCAGATTGACTGAAATTGTGAAGTCATCAACGGCTTGAATGTCGTAACCTTTAATGGTGATATTTGGACGATCCACATCGAGAACGAAGGTCTTTCTCTCGAAATCTTGAATGAGTTTTTTTACGCTGCCTTGTCGGACAATTTCTCCTTCCTCGATAATGGCCACGTTGCGACATAATTTCTCGGCTTCTTCAATGTAGTGGGTGGTGAGTAGGATGGTTGTCCCCTTCTTATTTAGGTCTCGTAAATAGTCCCACATCGAATGCCGAAGATTTACATCCACACCCGCGGTTGGTTCATCCAGCAGAAGAAGTTTAGGATGATGGATAAGAGCACGGGCAATCATGAGACGACGTTTCATCCCTCCTGAGAGGCGCATCGAGGGTTGATTGCGTTTATCCCACAGTTCAAGGGTTTTTAGGATGGGCTCGGCGTCCTTAAGAGCTTGTTTACGTGGGATTCCGAAATAACCAGCTTGAGTCACTACAATGTCGATGACTTTTTCGAAAATATTGAAGTTGAATTCCTGAGGAACGACACCCACTTGTTCTTTAGCACGATCGAAATCCTTATCAATGTCATGTCCAAATACGAAGGCACTTCCACCTGTTTTATTCACCGTTCCAGTTAAAATGCCAATGAGAGTGGTCTTTCCCGCTCCATTTGCTCCGAGTAGTGCGAAAAAATCTCCCTCCTCAATAGTGAGGTCTACGCCTTTGAGCGCGCGTGTTCCTCCTCTATATATTTTCTTGATTGATTTGAGTGTGATAGCTTTCATAGACGAGGTTCATCATATCGTATAAACTTCCGATATGCATTGGAATTTTGAGACAATAATTGAATTATTTGAATCTGACGGAAACCGTGAACATTTGAATGAAGGGCTTCATGGACTAGAAAAGGAAAGCCTGCGTGTTTTGATGAATGGGGACTTGGCGCTCACTCCTCACCCTGCTTCGCTCGGGTCTAGTTTCACTGATCCAGAAATCACCACAGATTTCTCAGAAAGCCAACTTGAGCTCATCACTCCTCCACTTGAAACTCCTGAACAAGCTTTGAATGCGCTGGAAAAAGTTCACCGTCGTGTGATTCAGAATCTTCCTAAAGGAGAATTGGTGTGGCCATTTAGTATGCCTTGCCGCCTTCCCGATGAAGCGTTGATCCCGATTGCGCGCTATGGTGAATCTGAGCGCGCGCAGCAGAAGGAACTTTATCGTAAAGGTCTAGCCACTCGTTATGGGAAAACCATGCAAATGCTCTCTGGCGTCCACTATAATGTTTCTTTTTCTGAAGCGTTTTGGGATACCTTGTGGGGAAAATTTGGAGACGGACTAGAGAGACAAGATTTCATCAATAATGGGTACATGTCGATCGCACGAAATTTCATGCGGCATAGATGGATGTTGATTTATTTATTTGGAGCGTCACCGGTACTTGGTGACTCCTATCAATGTCCGATGATGTCCAGAGATCGTGATCAAGCGGTTTCGCTCCGACTGAGCCGTTGTGGTTATGCAAATCCTGCCGGGATGAATGTTTCCTACAATTCATTTAAAGACCATGTGGCTGAGCTTGAAGAGGCGGTCAACACACCGCATCCTCCCTATTCTGATTTGGGACCACAACTCAATGACAACATTCTTCAGATTATTAATGAGTATTACTCCTCCATTCGCCTCAAGGCTCACCCCGGCGAAGAAGATCTCCTTGAGGGACTCAAGCGTAGAGGTGTTCATTACATTGAGCTTCGATTGTTTGATGTAAATCCGCTGCAACCGTCTGGTGTGGATTTGAATCAGCTTCATTTTGCACACTTATTTTTGTTGTACTGTCTGTTCTCCGACAATCCCGACATGACTCCTCATGACATGGAAATTGCGACTCATCGCCAACAAGATGTGGCGCTTCGGGGTCAGGATTTACCAGGGCCCTGGCGCGAAGAGATTTGTTCTCTACTCAATGCAATGCGGCCTTTGGCCCGCCTAATGAGCGCGCCATATTATGACGTTATCGACCATTATATTGATCAATGTGAACACCCAGACCAGCTGCCTTGGGCAGTTTTTCTTGAGGAAATGGGTGACCAAGATTTTATTGATTATGGATTAACCAAAGCACACGATGTCCACACTTTCTTTTCAGACACCAGGGTATGAACACCTTGAATTGTCTACACAAATAGTAATCGCGGAAGCCCTCGATCGCGGAGTTTCCGTTGAGGTTCTTGATGCTGCCGCGCAGTTTATTCGTCTCACTAAGGGCAAGCGCATTGAGTACATCCAGGAAGGTACTAGGACTTCGTTGGATTCGTATATTGTGAGCCTGATTTTGGGAAATAAGTGGGTAACCAAGCAGATTTTGGAGGAGCAAAAAATCAAAGTGCCTCGTGGCTATTTATTCGCAAACGAACCTGATGCGCGAACAGCTTATGGCCAGTTTTCATCAGGACGCTGGGTGGTAAAACCAAAAACCACTAACTTCGGAATTGGTATTACGTTACTTCCAGAGTCGGCGCCTCAATCTTATTTTGAGGCTGCGTTTCGTGATGCGTTTCGTCATGACACTACGGTGGTGGTGGAAGAATTCATTGAGGGCCCTGAATATCGATTTCTAGTGATTGATGATGAGGTGGAGGCGGTTCTCAATCGTGTTCCTGCGAATGTGATCGGCGATGGGAAAAACACCATTCGTGAATTGGTGGACATCAAAAACGAGGATCCTCGCCGTGGCAAAGGTTACCGAACTCCGCTTGAACGGATTGAATTGGGCGACGTTGAGTTGGATGTCTTACGTACTGCCGGAATGGGAGTTGACTCCGTGCCAGACCAGAACGTGCAGGTTTTTCTCCGTGAAAATTCCAACATCAGTACTGGTGGAGATAGCATTGATCAAACGGATGAGATGGATGAGCGTTATAAGAAAGTGGCGGTGAACGCCGCTCGTGCCGCAGGGGCTCGTATCTGTGGGGTGGATATGATTGTGGGAGAGCACGATTATGGAATCATTGAACTGAACTTCAATCCGGTGCTTTATTTCCATGACTTTCCCTATGAAGGGGAAAATCGTCACACTGGACGCGCGGTCTTGGATGCATTAGGCTTTTAGTATGAAATCTATCTCTGTTGAAGAATTACATTCCTTGGTGCTGGACTCTGAATCCACCATCCTTATTGATGTGCGTTCTCCAGGTGAACATCGGGATTCGCATATCCCCGGAGCCAAGAATATTTCCTTGGATGAATTGGAAGTTCAGGCAGACTGGCTTCGTGGTTTTGAAACGGTTTACACTCATTGCAAAATGGGAGGACGTAGTAGTCGCGGATGCAAAACGCTAGCAGGCCTTGGCCTGTCGAATGTGGTAAATGTTAAAGGAGGTGTTGCTGCTTGGGAGAAGGCGGGATTTGAAGTTGAGAGCGAAAAATAGTGTCCCTGACTTTTGCACAGTGCAGTACGTTTGACATGACCTCGAAATTGAATCTGGAAATGTGGTATAAAAAATATGCTATTGCACACTAAATAAAATGTACCTATGAATTTGGGCTTTTGGGCGGATTTGAAACGTCCCATTATTGGATTGGCGCCGATGGATGGCGTGACAGATGCGCCGTTTCGACACATGGTGTGCAAATATGGAAAACCATCGGTGGTATTCACTGAATTCACAAATGTAGAAGGATTGGCCCGCGGGGCCACGGTCATGTTGCGTGCGTTTCACTATGAAGAAGCTGAGCGACCGGTGGTGGCACAGATTTTCGGGATTGAGGTGGAATCATTCTACTCGACCACTGTTATGTTGGCCTCTCTTGGATTTGATGGAGTGGACATCAATATGGGCTGCCCAGTGAATAAGGTCGCGAAGCAAGGATCCGGCGCAGGACTCATTCGAACTCCCGAGCTCGCCCAAGACATTGTGAAGGCTTCCCAACGAGGTGCGCGGGACTGGGCGGAAGGCATTTCCCTTGAAAAAGCCGGTGTTCACCCAGCAATTATTGAGGCATGCAACTCCATGCGTCCTCTTCCTTTCGCTCAAATGCCTCGAAACGAAATCCCTATCTCCGTTAAAACGCGTATTGGCTATGACAAACCGGTGACTGAAGAATGGATGAATCATCTGTTGGCTGTTGAACCGGCCGCGATCACATTGCACGGGCGCACGCTCAAACAACTCTATCGCGGCCTCTCTGACTGGGAAGAAATTGCTAAGGCGGCAGCAGTTCTCGGCCCCACTGATACGCTTTTCTTAGGAAATGGAGATGTTAAAACCATGGAGGACGCTCATTCACGAATGGAGGCTATGCCTGGTTTGGATGGTGTCTTGGTGGGGCGCGCGACGTTTGGAAATCCTTGGTTTTTCAGCGACCACTCCCCCACACCTCAGGAATTCATGCAGGCAGCCGTGGAGCATTCCCACTACTTCGAAGAAACATTCCCAGATTGGCATTTTGACATCATCCGAAAACACCTGGCATGGTATTGTCAGGGATTCCCTGGAGCTCGTGCTTTACGCGGTCAGCTCATGCAAGCAAAAAGCGCGTCCGAGGTGGAAGCGCTAATTAATGCCATGTCTTAAGCCCTCTTCTTCTCTTCTCTTCCATTAAGGTAAACTCTCATCTCCGGTTGTACCTGGACGCGGACGGGACCGGCTTCGGTATCCATGTTGAGTTCGAATGCTTTGGGGGGTAATTGAGCAATGAGGCTGAAGAGTTCTTCGTTTTTTTCTGCCATTTCTTCCTCCTTTTCCATCTTCATTTCACGTAGCTTGTTGTAGTTTTCGTCTTGCATCAATTCGCGTGTCCATTCTTCTTCAAAATCCTTTACTTGGGCTTTGAGTTCTTTGGCACTTTTTTTAAGTGTGTCGTATTGTTCGTCACCAATTTTCTCTTCGGCCTTTAAGTCTTTTTTGACTTCCTTAAGTTCGTCTTTCATCTTGCCTAAATCTTGTAGGGCAAGAATAATTTTGTCCTGAATCATGTAAGAGGGGTTAAAAGTTTCCGTGAGAGAATAGCATGCAAAAATCTCCCTGTGAAATCTTAATCCTCGTCATCAATTTACTATATCAATTTGATAGCCACTGTGGTGACTATCCTTGGCTGCCGGCCTCCTTTTGTGACTCTAAGCTGAGCATCAGTTTCTCTTCTCCCTCCAGGCTTAAGCTGAAGTATTCTTTCACCTCTTGCCGTATTAAACAAGTTAGCACAAAATAATGCGCCTTTAAGTTTAGCTTTTTCTGTGTGGCTCAAGCTACTTACATCCACCATGACTCCTGATTCTAATTGCTCTCCTGGCGTCAGGGAGTTGTAATGAACTTCTATTTCTCTACTCCATCGTACAATTTTGTCGTCCAGACTTTCAGGCACCCCTGGATCAGTATCCTGATCCGAAATGCCCTCTCCTCTCGGTCTTGGTGTTCTCCCTTCTAACTGGTCCAGGGCCTTCTTTACCGCTCGATCCTTATCTCTCAGAGCCTCTTCCACGCCTCTGTCTACCGCTTTTATTGCCTCTTCCACGCCTCTGTCCACCTCTTCTAGGATTCTATCGATGGTTTCTTCTGCGTCTTCCGGCACAACATCGAACCCTGGATCGGTGTCCGGCGCTATAGGGAATGGTCTTCTTGGTGTTTCACTTGGATCGAATCCGTCCGATGAGGGCCTCTCCCTTGGTGGTGGTACCGGCGTAACCTTATCCAAAAGTGCCCGCAGAAATGCGGTTAATTTCTCCCTTACAACATGGTCTTCATCATCTTTTACAAGAATGAGCTCTTCTCCATCGATGTCGATGCTGCCTTCACGAATTCTAAATAGAGCTGTTTCACTAAGACTCTCCCCTCTCAGAAATAGAGATAGGAGGTCAAAATTTTTGGTCCCCTCATGTACGGTTGCTAGTGTTCGTAGCGCACCTTGGATCCATTCCCATAAATTCTGAGGGGTTTCATTTCCGATGGTTGGTTGCTCTGACATAGAGATGAAGTAAAAACAAGGCTGTAAATTTATGCTTTTTTTGTATTTTTGTCAAGCCTTTACTGTTTATTGCATCAAAAAGAGCCCCTTTCGGGGCCCTTTTCTTTATGAGGATGAAATTACCTTTCCTCACGTGGTTTGGCAACATTGACCTTGATAGCTCGGCCATCAAGTTCCTTACCGTCCCACATTTCGATAGCAGCTTGTGCTTCTGCCTCGGAAGACATAGTCACAAAACCGAATCCACGAGAGCGACCAGTGTCGCGATCTGTGAGGATAGTTGCGTCTTCAACTGTACCAGCTTGTTCAAAAGCCTCTCGGAGACTTTCGTTAGTTGTGGCCCAGGCGATTCCGCCTACGAATAATTTGTTGTTCATCTTAATGGGGTTAAAGAATTAGATGAATGTAAGCATCTAATCCTAGGAAACCCTTTGAACTGATGTACTTACTAACGCGAGTATTATTCAGTAGTTTTGCTTTTCTGTAAAGTCTTTTTTCGAATTACTAAAAAATACTTCGAGCATCCGATGATGAAAAACCCCATAATGACAAGCACTCCACTGTGTTTTTCATTTTAAATAATAAATCCTGCTTATGTCCTGCTTGCCAAAAGGGCTTTTCTGTTGCTTTTTTATATATATATGCTAATCTTCAGCCTCAAACTTATTAAACATCTGTATGACTGCATTCAAAGACCTCGGTTTGAACCCTATGATCCTGCAAGCGCTAGGCGACATTGGCTTCGAGACCCCCACCCCTATTCAGAGCAAAGCCATTCCTCATTTGATCAATTCTGACCAAGACTTGATTGCCATGGCCCAAACCGGAACCGGTAAGACAGCGGCCTTTTCTTTACCTGTTATTCAACAACTAGACGACAATGAGGAAGCAATTCAATCGTTGATTCTCTGTCCTACTCGTGAGCTGGCCATTCAAATTGCCAGTGATATCAAGACTTACATTAAATATTTACCCACCGTTTCTGTGGTGGCGGTTTATGGAGGAGATAGCATTGAACGACAGATTCGTGCCTTGAAGAAGAAGCCGCAAATCGTGGTTGGAACTCCTGGGCGTGTGAACGACATGATCAAACGACGCGTTTTGAAAGTTGGAGCTATTCAGTGGCTCATTTTAGATGAAGCCGACCAAATGCTCGATATGGGATTCAAGGATGAACTGGATGAAATTTTAGGAAATACTCCTGCCGAAAAACAGGTTTTGCTCTTTTCAGCGACTATGAATAAGCAGGTTCGACGCATTGCAAGCAACTACATGAATAAGCCGGAAGATATCAGTGTTGGGAACAAGAATCAGGGTGCCGACAATGTCCACCATTTCTATTATGTGGTTCATGAGAAAGATCGTTATCAAGCGCTTCGCCGTATTGCAGATTCAAATCCAGATATTCATGGGATTGTTTTCTGTAGAACTCGCCGTGAAACTCAGCAAGTTGCTGACAAACTAATTCAAGATCACTACTCGGCCGAACCGATTCATGGAGAAATTTCACAGAGTCAACGAACCAGTGTGATGGAGCGGTTTCGTAAGAAAAAAATTCAACTACTTGTGGCCACTGATGTAGCAGCACGTGGAATTGATGTGGATGCTTTGACGCATGTTATCAACTACAACCCACCTGACAAAGCTGAGGCGTATGTTCATCGCAGTGGACGTACAGGTCGTGCCAGCAATAGTGGTATCTCTCTTGTTATTGTGAACCTTCGCGAGCGACATAAAATTCGAATGCTGGAAAGCAAAGTGGGCAAAACATTTGAAAAAGCGCGTATCCCTACCGGAGATGATGTATGTGAAAAACAACTATTTAATCTTGTTGATAAAGTCTGCAATATTGATGTCAATGAGGCTCAGATTGAAAAATATTTAAGCTTGATCACCAAAAAATTTGAAGAAATGGATCGTGATGAGCTTATTAAGAGGTTCGTTTCTGAAGAATTCAACCGATTCATTGATCATTACCAAAATGCGCCCGACTTAAATACCAATGTGCGTGCTGGCGGCAATGAGAGAGAATCACGCTCTACTTCTTCGATTCTATTTGCACGATTCAAGATCAATGCAGGACGAAATGCTGGATTGGACATGAAGGAATTCTTTGATTTCGTAAATAGCCAAAATGAGCTAAAAGGCATTGAATTGGGGAACATTGAGTTAGGCAATGACCACACAACTTTTGAGGCAGATGAACGTTTAAAAAATAAAGTGCTGGACTGTTTTGGTCGCGCCACTATGGACGACAAGCCCGTAAAGGTTACTTGTGAGGCAACCGGACTTCAATCTACTCGTGGTTCCGGAGGCGGAGGACGACGACGCGGTGGTGGAGGTGGCGGTGGATATGGCGGAGGCAGAAGCGGCGGTGGTGGCTATCGTGGGAAAAGCGGTGGTGGTTACCGAGGTCGATCTGGTGGCCATCGTGGACGCCGAAGCTAAGTGATGTTGCGCAAACCTATTAACCCGGTTAGACTCTCCGGGATTTGACCCTAAAAAAGATATTATGGAAATTTTTAATGTTGCGATTGTGGCCCATGTGGATCATGGAAAAACGACGTTGGTGGATGCGCTTTTGAAATCGAGCGACAGCTTTGATGAGCACAAAGGATTGGAGGAACGTGCGATGGATAGCAATGACCAGGAAAAAGAACGTGGAATTACTATTTATGCGAAAAATGCGGCCATCACTCATGATGGGAAAAAAATAAATATTGTAGACACTCCCGGACATGCAGACTTCGGATCGGAAGTTGAACGTGTGCTCCGAACAGTGGATGCCGTTATCTTGGTAGTGGATGCCTATGAAGGTCCCATGCCTCAGACTAAGTTTGTTTTGAAGAAATCTCTTGAACTTGGACATAAAGTATTGGTTGTTATCAACAAAATCGACAAACCCATGGCTCGCCCTGATGAAGTGGTTGATTTAACTTTTGATCTGTTTGGCACACTCGGAGCCACAGATGAACAGTTGGACTTCCCTTATCTTTATACGATCGCGAGAGATGGCATTGCCATTCGAGAGCTGGACGATGAACACAAAGATATCACTCCTCTGATCGACTTCATTTTTGAGAATGTTAAGCCGGCCGAAAGCAATACAGAAGCACCATTCCGAATGCAACCAGCAACATTGAAATACGACAATTTCTTGGGACGACTTGCGATCGGACGCGTCTACGAGGGTGTACTTAGAACAAATGAATCGGTCACGGTCCTTAGGCCAGGTGGAGAAAAATACACTGGTAAGGTCACTAAGATTTTTGCCTTTGAAGGGATGGAACGCTATGAAGTTGAAGAGGCACGTGCTGGAGACATGGTAGCTATTGCCGGACTGCCTGAAATTTATGTAGGAGAAACCATCACCAATGATGAGACCACCGAATCACTGCCGGCCATTAAGGTTGATCCGCCTGCTTTGGCGATCACGTTCATGGTGAATGACTCCCCTTTTGCTGGGCGCGAAGGATCTTTTGTTACAACACGTCATATTAAGGATCGATTAGAAAAGGAGTTGGAAACAAATGTCGGACTAAAGATTGAGCCCATTCCAAACAGTGATGCAATCAAAGTATTTGGCCGCGGAGAAATGCACATCGCGGTATTGATTGAAACAATGCGTCGTGAAGGGTTTGAGCTTCAGATTTCTCAACCTGAAGTCATTATGCAAGAAATCGATGGCGTCCAGTGCGAACCCATTGAGATGGCAGTCATCAATGTCCCCGATGCTATGTCTGGCACGATCATCGAGGCTATGAGTGGCCGTAGAGGGATCATGCAAAATATGAAATCTGAAAATGGAAACACCTTGCTGGAGTTTGAAATTCCAACCCGAGGATTATTAGGATTCCGTGGAGTTTTTCTTCTACTCACTCGTGGAGAAGGTACGCTTTATCACTCATTTGAGCACTTTGCTCCGCATATGGGGTCTATCGAAAAACGCACAGTTGGTTCCATGATCTCTGGTATCACCGGAGCCACCATGGCTTTTTCACTCTGGAAACTTCAGGAACGTGGGCCGCTCTTCATTGGAGCCGCCACCGAGGTTTACGAAGGCATGATCATCGGAGAACACAACCAAGGCACCGATTTAACGGTCAATCCTACCAAAAATAAGCAGCTCACGAATGTACGTTCTTCTGGTGCGGATGAGGCGCTCAACCTAACTCCTATTGTTCCCATGACCCTCGAAAAGGCGATTGAATACATCAAGGACGATGAGTACGTTGAAATCACGCCCACTCGTGTTCGTCTACGAAAACGTTTCCTCACTGAGCATGAGAGGAAGAGGGCTAGGTAAAGAAAGATTGAGGGGCTCCGCTAATAGTGTGGGGGGCGGGGTGGGGGGGGGGGGGGGGGGGGGGGGGGGGGGGGGGGGGGGGGGGGGGGGG
>CAZBGQ010000005.1:3543-16400 GCA_964491515.1 uncultured Candidatus Peribacteria bacterium | reverse complement strand
GAGGGCTAGGTAAAGAAAGATTGAGGGGCTCCGCTAAAAGTATCCCCCCCCCCCTACAACTTAACCGCTGTCCCATAAACCATGAGTTCGGCGGCGCCGGTCATGACTTGGGAGGTTGTGAAGCGGACATTAACGATGGCATCAGCACCCATTTTTTCTGCGTCTGCGATCATTCTTTTGATTGATTCCTCTCGTGCTTCGCCAATGGCCTCAACATATTCCTTGATTTCGCCACCAACAATCGTTCTAAGGCCAGCCAAAATATCTTTCCCAATGTGCTTGGCACGGATTGTATTTCCTTTGGCAATTCCTAGGATTTTTTTGATTTCTTTATTCGGAATGGTGTCGGTTGTTGAAATAATCATAGTTTGAAGTGTTCAGATTTTTTATCGCTAATTCGCTCAAAAACGAGTGAGATTAGCATGAGTAAGATTCCAAGAATTAAACCTGTGATTCCAAGTTTAATCATTAAAGGTTCGTCGCTTTTTAGGAAAAAACTGCTTATGAGCTCGAAAATGCCATACCCAAACAAAGCGGCGACACTTACCCAGAAAATAGTTAGACCAAGGTTTTTCATGATTTAATTTTAACATAAAAATTTCCTGCATTTATTATTTGCCATAAAGCCGATGAATACGTTGCGCAACAGCGAGCATATCACACCTATTGACTCATCCTTGCCAAAATGCTAATAATATTCTCTGTATTAGTTTTAGCTTTAAATCATCACTCATGCCCATGCCCTCATGTCCCGAGCAAGCCGACGATCTTTATGCTGAATTTGATATTCCCCAGACCACTCGTCGTCAGGCTCTCATTGCAGTGTCCACACTCAATCAATGGGCCATGGATTTTGATGGGAATCGTGATCGAATCATTGAATCCATTCAGCAGGCCAAGGCTGCGGGAGCTCGATACCGACTTGGGCCTGAGCTGGAAGTCACCGGGTATTCTTGTGACGATTATTTTTATGAGCCGGATACTCTCACTCATTCTGGTGAGGTGCTTGCAGAAATTTTGCACTCTGGTGTGACGGAGGATATTTTGTGTAGCATTGGAATGCCCATCATGCACCAAGGAGTTCGCTATAACTGTGATGTGTTTGTTCTGAATAAGAAAATTGTTGGCATACGACCTAAGAAGATTTTGGCAGATGATGGGAACTACCGTGAGCCTCGATGGTTCACTTCATGGAGTAAAGATCGACAAGTGGAATCATTTAGACTTCCTCCTCTTTTGCGCGCTGTGACTGAGCAAGATAATGTACCAATTGGGGATTTTATTATTGAAACTGAGGATACTGTGCTTGGCGCTGAAAAGTGCGAAGAGATGTTTGCTCCACGTAACCCAGGGATTGATTTGGGCTTGGATGGAGCTGAGATGCTAGGAAACAGTTCAGGATCTCACTGGCAGATTCGGAAGCTTCAGGATCGTGTAAGGCTCGTTACCCAAGCCTCAGGCGTTTATGCTTATTCTAACTTGTCTGGTTGTGATGGGGGGCGACTTCTTTTTGATGGATCTTCTATGATCGCCGCTAATGGGCAGCTTGTTGCTCAAGGAGATCAATTTTCCTTAAAGGAGGTTCAAACTCTCACGGCGGTGGTTGATTTTGAGGCAGTTCAATCTGAGCGTGGGAGCATCCGCAGCCTTGGAATTCAAGCTGATGCGACTCAGTCGTTTCCTAGAATCAACATCAGACGAGACATGGACATTGAATTCAAGATGGGCACTGATGATCTATCTCAAAGCCCAGCAAAATCTATTGATCCAACCCTCCTCTCCCCTGAAGAAGAAATCGCCAAAGGTCCTGCCTTATGGCTTTGGGACTACCTTCGTCGCTCTGGTGCGTCGGGATTCTTTCTTCCTCTTTCTGGGGGTGTAGACAGTTCCTCTACAGGTTCCATTGTTGGATCCATGTGTCATATGGTTTTTGAAGAAATTCAAGAAGGAAACACTAACGTTCTAAGTGACCTTCAGAAAATTGTTAAAGATCCAGATTTTATACCCACAAATCCCCAGGATATTGCGGGACGAATTTTCGTCACAACCTTTATGGGAAATGAGGGCACAAGTTCAGATGAGACCAAGGAACGCGCAAAAAATCTTTCTAGCGAAATTGGTGCCGATCATTATGATGCCGATATCAGCCCTGAAGTTGAAGCCTATCGCCAAACCATAATGGAAGTACTTGGTATTGACCCTAAATTTGAGAGCCAAGGAGGGACAAGAGCTGAAGACCTTGCACTGCAAAATATTCAGGCCCGTATCCGAATGATGCTCTCCTACTACATTGCTCAGCTCTATCAGACAAGTAAGGGGCGCCAAGGATTTATGCTTGTTCTCAGTAGTGCCAATGTGGATGAAGCTCTCATGGGCTACATGACAAAATACGACTGTTCGTCCGGCGACTTGAATCCAATTGGAGGTCTCAATAAGATGGATCTTCGATCATTCTTGGCGTATGCAGCTGAAACGTTCGGCTATCATACATTGATAGATGTCCTTGCCGCGGCGCCCACAGCTGAATTGCAGCCCCTTGAAGGACAAGCCCCTCAGACTGATGAGGAAGACATGGGAATCACTTACGTTGAGGCCAGCATTTTTGGCAAGTTACGAAAGGAAAAACGCATGGGTCCTGCCAGTATGTTTGAACACCTTGTGAATGAGTGGGGTCCAGGCTCAGATATGAATATGCCAATTGCAGAGATTGCCATAAAAGTTAAAAAATTCTTTCGCCGACAGATCATCAACCGCCATAAACTCCCGGTGCTTACTCCTGCCGTGCACGCTGAAAGCTACAGTCCGGATGCGAACCGATTTGATTTACGTCCTATTCTCATTCGCCCAGACATGCCACGCCAGTTTCGACACATCGACAGCATGGTGAAGATTTACGAGAAGGCTGCTTAACAAGCAATAACTCGATAGGTCCCCTTCTTCCAGCAGTGGACCAATTTGGCACAACCTATTGACAGAAATAAGATTAAGTTGTACCATTCTCCTCTTTGTAGATTTAAAACCCACTATGTCCTTAATTCTGAATCCTGCCTACGTTGGTGATCCCGGAGAATTCCCTGAGGATCTTGACCCTGAAATTGCTCAAGTATTGACCCATGGAAAAAGGGATTCTGATCGTCCAACACAGTCGACGGTTCCTCTAGACCATAGACATACTAGGCTTCGGGAAGATGGATTTCACATTAGTGGCGACCAGTTTTCCATAGATGTTGTTGACCCGGGTCACTTGTCGACTGCAGGTCGGCTTGTTCGAGAATTACTCGCACGTGGAAAGCCTCACTATACGGCAGAGCAAGAGCGCCGGCCGATCTTACCAGAGCGACTATTGGAAGATCTAAGCCTCATTGCCAAGGATGATTTTTGGTATCCTACTCTTTCAGCCTTACTAAAATTTGATGAAGCCACAGGAACGGTTGAGCTAGACCAGCTATCACTAACACAGTCTCAGGTTGAGGAGGATATAGATCTTCGACGCGCCCGGGCTGCCAGCGGAGATCCTTCTGATAATTATCATGAATTAATGAGAGGGGTTAATGCTATTTCCAGGGTGCTTAAGGGAAATAGGAAACTCCTGACAGAGTTGTTTCAAGATTCAAACCATGTTCCGGTAAAAGAGAATCTGGGAGTGCAGGATGCCATTGCTCGGCTCATGATCTTTTTCAATACCGAAGTTACTGCCTTTGCTCGTGCGCATAAGATACCGGTACTGCATCTCAATCAGCAACCAATCCCTACAACCGGCTTCCAGCGTCGAGTGGTTAGTGCCTTCAGAAAGGATCCTGAGCACCCAAGAACTATTCGTAATTTGAAGGCTATTTTTTCTGACCTAGAATTCGAGAATAGTTATTCTCCTAAACCTCGTGGACATTTCGGTCTCAATCGAAAAGCCTATGCTGTTTTTAGCAATCCCCTTCGTGATGCTTCTGCTTTTGTGAATATGTGTAATGTGAGCGCCTTTTTGAGGGGTGAACCGTTTCCATATTCTAGAGAGGATCTAACCTTGCTTGGAAACTACCTAACATTGGCTGAAACTGGACGCGGTGAATTTTATGAAAAGAATGCTCAGCGTCGTATGCAAAAGCTAATTGATGATGAGACTGCATCCTTTGAGTTTGTTTCTACTCGTGACTTCAGAGTTCTTGTTGAGCTCGTTGCTAAACTAGACACTCCCCCAGCCCATGTATCTCAAGAAATCCATTGCCGTCTTGACGGAGGCAGCTTAGATTCCGCTGAAGATCAAATTTCTATCCTAGGCGCACCACGTTATGGGGCTCCAGGATGGAAAGATATTCGAATGAAATGCTTAAAAAGAGTCAAATACAGAGATCCCTACCAATTCTTAAGAATGAGTCTCCGCAAAAATGAGGATTGGGACTCAATTGACTTTAAACTTGTTCCTGGGGACTATAGTTGGCAGGCATGGGTCACTGCTTCAATTGATGGAGAAATTTTTACTATCCCTCAAAAACTCCATCTCACGTCAGCCAATGTAGCAGCGGATCGCTCGGCTTTATTGTTTTGGGAGCATTTTATTCAGGGCACCTTACTTAGCGCGAAAGAACCAACTGAGGTTGTTGAATCTCCGGTTCAATGTCCACATCCTAAATCATTTGAGCTCCCGGAAGAGCCCCCCACAGAAGTTGATCCAATGGCAGCTGATTTACTTCATATTACCTCAAGTGTTGGTGGTCTAGGAACTCCTCAATTTGTTAAAATCCCCGAGGGTCCCGAAGGCAGTCAAACTCACACAACTGTCATCCATGGTATGACTGCGGTTCCAGCGCCAATTGTTGGTGATCGCCCAATGGATCATGCAGGACGTGCCACTAATCTTGCCGCTGGCCATGCGCTTCACGTGATACGACGCGATCTTGGGATAGAAGAAATGACGGAGGCTGCAATCTGGGAGACGAGACGACGAAAATGGAGAAATCGAGTTTTGAATAACCTAAATTTTAACCGCCCCCGCCAGCGATCCATTGATGTAGAGACTGAATTTCGTCCAATCACTCAGCTCATGAGAGTTTGCCGTAAAAATCGATGGCCTGAGCCCCTCACTGAGGAAGTATGGACCAATGTCTATCGGGTTACGATTAAAATTGGAGATAAGGAAGTCACAGCAACCGGAAAATCAGACTTCTCAAATCATGAAGCCATTGATATTGCTGCAGAGAAAATCCTCAAACAACTTCCTGAATTTTTTGAATCATCGGCTGATCGACAAGCTCTCACTAGAGACAAAAGAGATCCTTCCACTCCACTAGGATTGCTCACTCAACTTGCAGATACTGATACTTCCATTTTTACGTTTGGCAATCAGCATTTCAGGATCCTCGTGAAAGCTACCGCTGAAGTCCGAGGCGAGGTATTTCATACCACTTCCGCATCCGTTGAAACTGAATCAGAACGTATTGCCATGAATGTTGCTGCTCAAGAACTTTTGAAGCGGATTGCGGCTTCTCATCCTGATTTATTGCCAGATGACCTGCCAAAAATCCCGGAAGAAATCGAAGACAATGAAATCATTCCCCTCGGATTCCTAGCATTGACTGAGCCTGTAAAGGAACTTCAATTGGTTTGTCAGCAACAAGGCCACGGGGCTCCTAAATATCATCCCGTTTTCAACGTTGGCAAAAAGCGAAGGGGCGTGAGATACGAATGTGAAATCACCACCGCTGAAGGAGATGTCATTCGGAAAACGGCTACTTCTGGATCTGCTAAATTTGCATTGCAAGAAGTCACAGAATACATGTTAAGACACCTAGTTCCAGCCTACCGCGGCGCGCCTATCTTTTCTAGGAAAGCCGCCCTTCTAGCCACCCAGCATGGCATGTCTATCTCCGAGCCGGCCTATGAGGTCGAGAGAGTTGATGAGGAAAATGAAAATTCAAAAACGGTCATTAAGTGCTCACTTGATCTGACTATTGATGATGGCAAAGTAATCACGGGTGTCGCCCATGGCCGAAATGAATGTCTTGCGTTGAACAATGCTTCTGCTTGGCTTTTGGAAAGATTTTGGATGCACGTTAAGCATCTTGATTATTTGGCTCGAAAGAAAGCAATGGGAAAGAGAGCTCCGAAAAAACGAAGAAAGAGATCTTGAGAAAGTGGGCAGACATTTAGACTTTAGTTCATTCTCCCATTCTATGTGTGCTTCTTGGGTTTCGATTGATAAATTCCATTATTTTCTGTATAATTATAAGATTTAAAAGGATCATTATGGCTCATGACGATATTCAAATTTTGCGCAGGAAATGTGAAGAAAAGAAATCTAATTTATGTAAGGCTGAAACTATCTTTTCAGCATTGAAGCGTAAAAAAAAGACTATAAATAAAATTGAAGAAAAATTATCTACTTTGTCAGAGTCTGAGGATCTTTCAAGTTTAGAGGGAGATATTAATAAATTGAATTAGATGTTTTTTACATGTATCCATTTTAAGAAAAATGAATCGCAAAGATTACTTTTTAGAGAAATGCCTGAACTCCCCGAATCTGCTTCCGAGACAGAAGCTTCTCCGGAAGACATACAAACTCCGGAAGCATTGCAATCAACTATTGTTAGTTTAGATAGGAAATACGCCACAGTTAGTGAGGCCATTCAAGATGAGAGTTTTGATATTCAAACTAATCTAACTCAGTTAAGTGATCGAGTCGAAACATTAAAAGCTGATTATAATGACAATCCAGATGCGCTTATGCTGCTTGAAGAAGCAGCATCTATGATCACAGATTTACAGGGTGATTTGGATGATATTACGGGTGATTTTTCCATTGATCAACAGCTTGAAGCTGAAGAGCAATCCGATATCCCTGAAGGATTAGAAATGAGGACGATTTCAACAGATCAGTTACCTCAAATTTTGAGAACGTTTCTTGATGATCAAGGCTATAATCCCGATTCACCATTAATCACTTCTCTTGATGACAATCAGTTAGCCGCCCTAAAGCTTATATCCTTAGGTAGTGAATCAGCTTTTACAAGTGGTGGATTCTCACTTTTCAAGGTAGTGGAATCTCACGGCTCGATATATTTAACTGATATGAAAACCGCAGGAGAATTACAATTCAGAGGGAAGTATCAAGAACTATCGGAACCACAATTACAATTCATTCAAGAACTCGAGACTTTGGGATTTTCTTTGGATGAAAATATTGGCCTACTCGATGAAGCCATGGCTTTAGCTGCTAGTTCCCAAGAAATCCCTACTGCTTTCATTGATTTGTTAAGAGTTGAATTAGCGTATGACTTAGACCTTTCTGACATTGCGATATTGGGTCAGATTGATGGACAAATTTCTGACAAAGATCAGTTCATTTCTTTTGCTAAGCAATATCTTGCTTTCACTGGAGAATCTTGTACTCCTGAAGCACTAAATAATTCACTTAAATTGTACAAAATCCCCAATGCGATTACTCTTTTGACTCAATGCCCTAACACTATCTTCAGGCAAATTGGCTATACTAAATATGCTCCATCCCTCAATACCTTTATTGCCTTTTGCCATCTTATCAACGAACCGGAATTTAATGACTTAGATTTGAGCACACTTACTTTAGTAGATATCCAATCTAAGATTGATTCATTAGATCTGAGCCGGAAACAAGAACTTGCTCGAAAAATATACGAGGAAGGTGCTGGTTTTTGCATGGGAGAAATAGTTGGTAGATTAAATTTCAATGATCAAGGAATGATTTTGAATGAATTGCTAGGGGATGATTTTAGTGACTCTCTGAATTCATTTAATGATGAAAAGGGACTTTCATTGGAGACGGTAGGTATTAACAAATCAGATCAAGTGATTCTTACTAATACTTTTAAGGGAACAAACAAAATGCCATTGTTGTTTAAATTATCTTTACAGGAATTGAAGGATGGAGACTGTGAAGCACTGCTTGCTACTGCCTATGAACAAGAATTAACTCGCAACCCGGAAGAGACGGAAATTTATGAGACAGGTAGTCATTCAGCTTTTGACATAGCAGGAGAGGGACAGGCCAGTGTCTTATTGCTTGTGACTTATCCAAACAGCACCCGCGAAACTTATCAAGATGACTTACAAAGAAAACAATCAATTTACACAGAAAATTATGGGGTTGATCACGATAATTTGTCCGTCGCAGAAGTTGAGAATATGGACCTTGAACAGATTTTTGCACTAATCGGAGAAAGCATCCAAGACGCTATTGACCAGGGCCAATCCGAGTTTGTTTTAGAGTACATGGCGCATGGATATGCTGGAGGGGAAATTGGGATTGGAGGTCACCCTTTAGATGCCACCAAACTGGCTGAATTATTAAACAAGTATGCTGACAAAATCAAAATCACGATTCTTTCGCATACGTGTCGTGGAGGGTGGCAAGTTGCGAAGATGCAGGAGGTTTTTGCCCAGAATGAAGACCTGCAGGGAGTAATGATTTATTCAGCAAGTGGCATAAATTCTGAAACGACTACTTTTGAACCACATGATCAATTGATTCATAGCAATGAACTGTCACAAGATTCTGATAATCCCTATGATTATTATTTTGCTTTAGCCTATGAAATGAATCCTGATCTTTCATTTACTCAGGCACGTATATTTGCGAGTCGTATGATTGAAGAACATTTCCCGACAAATCCACAAGGGCTTTATATTGGCCCTCCTGTGGAAGGGATGACCAGCGAGCCTTATGATATTGAAAGTGAAATGGATGATTTTGAAGCAAACAACCCAGATAGCGGGAGTGGAAACTATAGCCGAATACCTGTCCCCCAGAATCCAGACAATTATAGTCAAGAAGTTTATAGAATCAGTTGATTATAATGTGAGTGATAGATCAAAGATCAGATCAAACCATTGAACTTGTTAATGTTGCACACAAAGGTTCATTTGCCTTGGCACAAAGAGGTAGCCCACTTTTAACATCGAAATCAGGATTGTCTGCGGTACATATTTTTCCCTGGATACCATGTTTTGTTAGTGCCGCGATCATTTCTCCGAATAATTCAACCCTTCTATCGAGAGGCATTACGTAGCCGATTTTGGTTGCGACCTGTTGTTGTTCTTGCATTTCTCGCACAAATCTTATTATTGCTGCGTTTCCGGTGCTCAAGAATTTTTGTAATTGGATCTCAGGTAAAACCCCTGTACCTAGGACGCAATATCTAACCCCCACTCTTGCCAGTTCTGCTGGTAGATCTTCGATACTTTCTCCTTCTTCGTAAATATTGAACCAAGGCATAATGACGGCTACAACATCAACTCCTGCTTCCGTTAATCTTCCGATGCTTTCTATTCTGTCTGAAGCTTTGGCGGCTCCCGGTTCTAATAGTGCAAGTAGGTCGTCGTTTAAGCTTGGGACTGAAACGAAGACGTTGGCTTGTCCCGAGTGTTCAGCTAAAAGAGCTAAGATCCTTTCACTTATAACCTGTTTTGTTATTACCAAGGGCATGAAATCTTCTCTACGCTGCCAAACACCATTAAGTAGCTCGTAAGTTATCTCTTCATTTCCGCCCAAAAGACAGTCGGTAACGGCACTAAAGTATGCTTTACCGTAACCTACTAACGCCTCCAAAACTTCTTTTCTCCCTGATGCTATGACTTCCTCATCGTCAAAGCCTCTTTCGCATAGATCGCAATATAGACAGGCTTGAGGGCAACGGTTTTCAAAAACGACTACCGGCATATCTTGGCAAGGGTACATTGGTTCCACTAATTTGACTTCACTCTCCATGGCTCGAAGGGATTATTTGAATCGGTTGCGTTTAATAGACTTTTGACAGATAGCAGTCTTCGCAAACTATTCTATAATTACTATCTTTGGGGTATACGCTTTTTATGTCTTTGTTACAGTTCGAGCATTTTTCGTCAACGAGCATTTTTGGTGGCTGAAGTGCCAAAAGTTCTCGATACCTTTCATCAGGTGAAACTTTTGGTGGTGGTAATCTAAATTTTTCATAGAACTTCATTTCTTGAGGTATTATTCTATAAGCTTTGTCTTTCTTCTCTTCTTCGTCATGCCACATGTAGCCACTAGCTAATGCTTCTTCCTTGGTCAAAGGATAGTATTCTTGGGCTACGGTTATGTTATATGGGAAAGAAGATAGAGTGCTTGGGAAAGGTTTCCCATATTCTCCGGTTTGTTTCATGTGCTCAATGATCTTTGGCAACAAAGCTTCGTATTCCTCTTTTGAGTATTTTTTATTAAGGATTGCATACTCAGCGCGATGTAATCCTACGCAACCAAAACAGTTCTTCACGTTCACGCATTGGTCGCAGTAAGTGAGATTACTTCCCGTGACTGTATAGGAACAAAATTTGGCATTATAAAGATCGTAAGCTGTATCACATTCAAGACAAAGTTCTGATTCTTCGTTTGCCATGTTGTCATAACAGTTCTTGTCATTGTGACAATCATAAAGGTTGATAGAGTCTTCCGATCCGGATACATAAAAACTATTTTGTATGTTTTTTGAATCGTTTATAAAATCGCCCGAACAATTTTCGCAGTTGATTATTCGCAAATTCTTGTGCGTGAATTTCTCCTTAAAATCTTGAAATTGCTTAACAATCCCCTCTCTGTTTTCAGCCAATGCTTTCAGAAACATTTCTTTTTTTTCTTTGTATTCTTCTTTGGAATACTGCTGATTCAAAATCATATACTGCTTGTTTCGAAGTTGCACAGACATAATGCAGTCGTTGCAATTCTTACAATCGTAAAGAAAATACGAGTCATTGCAGCTCTCCGAGAGTTGAGAATAATGAAGGTTGTAGCATTTTTTGCATTCTACGCATTGTGAACAAAATTCGCTTTTCCGTACGTTAAGGCAGTCAATACAGCTAGTTGATCCTATTACTCTCATGCAATAATAGAGATTTTCACTATCATACGATGAGAATGTCAGGTAACTATCTTTGATTTCTGCGCTGTTGTTTGTGAATTCACTATTTTCACAGTTGATGTACATTCTTGCCCAACGTGGGACCTCTTTTTGGAGGTCTTTGAATTGTTCGAAAAAAGGTCGATTGAAATCAAAATCACGGCCATAAGCGGTTGCGTCAAAGCTGTCATCCCACCATTCGTCCTTATCAATGATTTTAAAGGGACTGCTTTCCGGGTAAGTGGAAATGATTTTTTTACCAGACTTATGACTTTTATTGTAAAAAAGTCTTCTTTCATTGCGAAAAATCAAGTGCCTTTTGTGTCTGCATTGGGGGCATATTGTGGGTAGTTCCGCATCAAATCCTGCATAGGCTTCTTGTTCCCCTGATGCGTAATCAAATTGTGATTTACATTGAGTGCATTGCATAAGAAAGCGATAATTTAGAGTATTAGCTTATCAGAATCTATTAGGTCATGCAATAGCCACCCAAGTCTTTTCACAGGTTAAGAAGTAGTCCATTTTATGCAACAATACAAATTTTGTATTCTCTACTTTTGTGTATCTTAGAGTCGCTGTTATTATCTCCCCAAAGTCAAAAATACTATTTATATATGTTTGAAGGACATCTAGGTAAATGCGGCCCTTCGGAGCCTGACGAACCACCGACATCTATTGTCAAAGCTAATCATGTTGCTGAAGCGTATATATCATCAGCTCTAGTAGAACTCGGGCTGATGGCAAGGAATAATAGATCTTTCCCACAAATAATGGCCCCCTTGGCCATGAAAGTTGATGAATGGGTACCTAAAAGAACTACTGCTGCCTATTTCCGAGAACGAAATCCATATGCATTAGAGTCAGGAATAGATATAAGTATGAGTCAAGCCATCAAATGGTTGCGCAGACGAATACTAGAAAAAAGAATCCCTTTGCTTGAATTGGATCCTCCTCTAGCTGCTAGTGAATTTATAGGAAGAATGACAAAAATGCGTTTGGTTCGTGCTCTTCTTCCTGCGGTAGCTTTGACCGACATTCATGAAGACATTATTGCTCGAGCAAAAGAAGAACATCGCTTTTCAAGCGCATTAGTATGGAGTAATAGTCTCAATTTGAAAGATGAACGTCTACGAAAATTCGCGATGAGAGTTATGGCAATGGGGATGGCTGGTTTCTTACCTCACCCTCCTCATCGTGGTCACGCGCAAAAGTTATTTAACCAACTTCAAAGCAAAGGTCATCACGATATTATTTATAGAGATGGAGAACGCTATTATCCCAACCCAAGACTCCTTGAACAATTTGGGGAAACTAAAACGATGGATGCTTCTGATGCCCGCTTGAATGAATTTGATTTGGACTTGCCAATCCTTGGAATGAAGACTTCAATATCTACTCAAACTAGAGATACTTTAGAGTCGCCCGAACCGCGAGAACAAATCAATATTTGTGATTTTGAGGATATTCTAAAATATACTTTTGCTCGAGCTTATATAATAGGAATTCTTTCTTCTATAAAAATTCCGCCCTCAAAATATTCCGCTCCTCTTTTACAAGCACTGATTCTATCATCGACAAACGAACTAGTTCTCACTAAAGAGTACTTAGCTGGACTATTTAGAGGCAAATCCAACTCGGCTATTTATATGGGACTTCGAGAACCTCTTAAATTATTATCAAAAGCTGGATTAATCGAGCTTACTGCTACAGAGGAAGGTGTAAATTGTGTGCGATTATTAGCTCAAAATATTCCTGGATTATCTACAGATCAACGACGAGAAATCATCGGTGAAGCTCTCGATATGGCAGGGCGAAGACTTGGATGCAAATTTGATCGGGAAGATGCCATAAGGTGCTTAGAAGCTCAAAAGGGAATGGACTTGATGGATATTTTGGAAGCCCCACTTCCCTTAATCTATGAGTCTTTTATTGCCAAGACCCAGGAAAGCGTAGAGATAGAAGAAGATCTATCTGTAG
>CAZBGQ010000005.1:0-3443 GCA_964491515.1 uncultured Candidatus Peribacteria bacterium | reverse complement strand
TCACCAAAGGAATCAAATATTCGACGAATAGTGAAGGGATCGATGCATTATTACTGGATGATCCAGAGGAATTTATCTTAGCTCTAGTTCGTGAGCTAGTTGCTGCTAAAGGAGAAGAATTTAGTCCAGAGAGTGTTAAAGCTATTCAACTTCCTGGATCATTTAAAATATTAGGTCGACCTATTTTCGTAGCTCCTGTTCTTGCGAGAGAGCAAGCGAGACAAGAAGAGAAATATGTGGAAGAACATAAACCAGCTATTAGTTATGACGGCATGACGCGTGAAGAAGCGATTGCTATATATTCGCCTAAAGTTACTTTCATCGCGCGACGTATTGCTAGTAGGTTACCTAGTGGAGCTTCTATTCAGTTAGACGATTTAATTAATGAGGGGTTTTTAGGGTTTTTAGATGCTCTAAATAAATTTGATCACACAAAAGCAAAATTTGGGACCTATGTTGAATGGCGCATTAAAGGAGCGATCCTCGACGCTCTACGTGCGCAAGATCCTATGTCACGCACAAGGAGGGAAGAGAAAACTAAATTGGAAAAAACGAAGCAACGCTTGGCTCAACAGTTAAAACGTGCCCCCATTCATCAAGAAGTGGCCGATGAAATCGGTCTTACCATGCCCCAATATTACAAACTTTTAGCTGATTGTGAGGAACCTCATCTCAAGGTAGTGCATCGTTCTGATTCAACGGAAGATGTTTTACTAGATACTATCCCAGACCACAAAGCCATCCCGTCTGATGTTGACCTAGGGGCTCAAGAATATCAGGCTGCTCTTCGAAACTGTATTAAATATCTCCCCCCTCGCCTTCGTGAAATAGTTAATTTGTACTATTATCACGATCTAAAATTAAAAGAAATTGGAGAAATCTTCGGGGTAAGTGACTCACGAATTTCGCAATTACTTACTGAAGCTCGTTGGTATCTGAATATCTATTTAGAAGATTCCGTGGGCGAAGCTTAGCTTAACAGGTTTACCCCCGTTTTTTACAGGTTAGAAAGCGAAGCCCCCTGATGGAATTCGAAGTTTTCATGTATGCCATGCCATATTCTTGCCATATGTCTTAACCTGACCTATAATTCGCCACTATTGTTTTAAATTAGCCTAATGTTTGAAAGAGAATTCTGGCCCGCACCTATCAAGGATAGAGAACTCGAGCACAAAGCTCTCCCCATAGACCCGACTATTTGGGCAAGAAGGCAAGCAGCAGGAATCCCCGTCGAATATGAAGGAGGACGATCAATTCATTTCCCTGAACCGGATATTACGCCCGACAGTAGTTACCGAAGAACCCCCTTAATTCTAGGGACTGTTCAAGATATTGGCGCCTATGCAGGCGATGAATGGACGCATTACGGACCATGCTCTATGAAGTCGGGGAACGATGACTACACACATAAAGGATTACATTCGCTTGTTAGACTTACTGATCGCCCAAGGATATATGTCATCGATAATCATAATCTAGCGCTTTTTGCATGGACCGAAGCGCTAAAAGAGGGATTAATTAGACCAGGCGCTTATTTAATTCATGTAGATGATCATAGTGACTCCGATGCCTGGGAAATAGTACTTAAGGGGATGTATTCAGAACCTTTTGATATCAACAATTTATCAATGATGGCAGATTTTTCGGGTACATTACTAGAAGTGCAGCAATTTATTGAACCAGCTATACGAGCTGGATTAGTGAGGGAAGGGAGTTTATGGGTCGCTCCACCCACCCACAAAGAAGAATCATTCGGCTGGCATGGTAGACGTCAATCATGGGGCTCAAGACACTACAATTCTTTTGGCAATTTAAAAACAAAACTCACAGGCCATGCCGTATCCGAAATACTAAAAAATCCACCCGATCCTCGTGATTTTGTTCTTGATATCGATTTGGACTATTTTGTGCCAATTAAAGATGATGTATTTCTTGTGGCCTACCACATTCAGTTACTAAAAATGCTCATTCCTCTTGCAGGTTGCGTAACCATTGCTAGCTCCCCTGGCTATATGGATCAAGAATGGGCGGTAGAATTAGCTCATCGATTACTTGCCTAACTAACATCCCCGTTCATGATGCATTATAAATGGCTTTTCTTTGACTACAACAGATTGAGATGATTTAATTCTCCCCTGTCCAAAATTATATGAATTCAAAATTTAGAGAACATATCGAAGAATATGGCGGCAAACATGGACCTTTGCTTTACATTCGGGAGCAAGTGTCTGGTGGACGAAATTTAGTTCCTCCTATGGAGATTGCTAATCTTCAAGAGTTAAGCCAAATGCGAACAGCACCAGAATTAACCAGGGGACTTCGCGCTGCTTGTGCAGAGGTCGGTGCAACTGAGTTTATTGCAAGGACAAGTGTCCCGGGATTTCCGGGTGATTGGAGTGCGTTAGTTGACGCAGAAGAAACTATTTCACATCTTCCCGTTGGGGTCTTAACTGATGATTATCCTCCATCAGTAGCCAGAACTTTAATAGAACAACTTGAAGGGCCGTACGGTTTCAAGAAATTCGCAAAACAAGACGGTGTAGAGTTAGATCTTTCCAAAGTTACAGTCTCTTTTTCTCCACAACTCCCATATCCGCATTCCACAATCACAGAACATCCAAATCAACCTGAAACTGTAATGGTTGATGTTCATCGGCCTTTTCCCCCTTATAAAACATATGACCGCTATGAAGGATCTCGTGGAATGGCATTAAGTGAAGCCGTCAATTTTGTTGGGGAAGAAATGAGAGGAAGGCTTATAACTAACAATGAAGAATTATTTGACGCAGGGTTAGACACAAGAAGATTAATTATAGAAGCCGGCCTGTTAGATCACGGACTAGAAGCATACCAATATGAAGGGGCCTGTAGAGGGAATGATCTGCCTCATTGGTTACTTCAGATACGTTTATTTGCGCCTAGAAGAGTAGCCGATTTTGAATTACCACAAGGAAAACTTGTATATGGCAGAAATCGGCTCATAGGAGTTACCCCTCCAGAAGGGATTGAACTGGTTTATATTCAGGGGGAAACACGCCAAAGAGCACTAGATTTCGAACAAAAAAATCCGAATGTTCCCTACTTGTTTGATCTTGCCGCAAAAGGCACTACTCAAAGACTAACCTTGCAGGAACAGCTCCTAGCAATAAGGGGGTATGTTGTCAGTTTAAAACCTTATTTGTCACATCAAAGCACTAGATTTGCTCAAAAATGTTTAGCCCATCCAGGAGGAGGAATTGTTGATTTAAGCTCCTCTACTGTAGGGGATTATAAAGAATTTCAAGATGGTGATTTAATCCGAGTTACATGCGATGGTAGTAGGAAGTTGGTTGAGAGCATTTAAGGATACAAGCTCACTACCCCTCTCTCGCTCGATGCCGGAACCTTCACAAACTCGAATTCGGCTACTTTAAAAACGTCTCCGCCAAAGCCGAACCGTTTTT
>CAZBGQ010000004.1:0-83811 GCA_964491515.1 uncultured Candidatus Peribacteria bacterium | reverse complement strand
ACATAATCATTCCATGTTTGTCCAAATCCTTCCTGAATAAACTCACTTCTGAGGATCGCCCTAAAACGAAGAATCCTTTCCTTTTTTTCGAATTCCTCAGGTGTTTTGCTTTCTAGCTTAAGCATGACTGAGCCTTCATCAGCTAGGTCTTTCTCTAACTCATCGTAGTTAACCGAAAAGTTGTTATTTGCCAGCCCAACAAAAAATCCAAGTATGAAAAAATGTCGATTACTAGGAGTAAGATCTTTTCCTTCTTTTTCAAGATAGTAATCAATAGTGGATACTTTTATTTCCACTTGTCCCTCTTTTCTTAGCTGATCTTTGACCTGCCCCCACAGATGAGCCAGGTGCTGCCTATTTTGAGTATCGAAAGTCACTTCTCTACTAAATAGAGTCTCATGCATTGAAGGGGGAACGTTGAGTTCATCTCCCATCTCCACACATAGACTACGAACCTCTTCTATTGATATGCCGGTTGCATTGGCAATAGCTACCATCGCATAACCTACCTGTACTGGATTCTTTTTAAAACTTTCCTCCAATTCGACAGCATTTTCTTTACACATAACTCCTTGACGACGCAACGTATTCATATGACTTTCAACCGCTCGAGCAAAAATATTGCTGATCATTTTCTTTGCACTCTCTTCAGGCTTTAATTCATCTACCCTATGAATCAGAACCAAAGAATGAACCTGCTCTGAAAACACCGCTTCTCCAATAGACGTATTTGGATCGATATCCGATTCCGCTGATTCGACCGCCGCACGAGCGGCTGCCAAATTATCATAGTAGGCAGATCGTGCATCGTCTTCTTGCTGAGAGACATATTGCTCTCCAAATATATTCAAAGCCAATGCACTACTACGAGGAGAAATATTTAACAATTGTGCCAATGCCTGCATTTTTGAGACTGCAAGAGACTCCATGTTTCTCAGGTCCCCCGTATGCTTTTCAATGTAATCACTAAGGTCATCAGGCCACTGATCCGTGACATACAGCATTGCTAAATGATTTTCCCACATCAAGTCATCGGTAAGCCGCCGTAGATTTCCTATAAGTCCAGTGTCCATTGCAAGCATGTTTTCTTTAAACTCACCGCCCGTCTCCATCTCGTACCAAATAGTTTGACCAGGGTTATGTCTCAAATAATGATCCACGATTTGTTTAATGGCCTCTTCTAAATCTGCATACGTTGGCCCATTGGCTCGGACCTCCTGCGTGATTGTATGTCTAAGTCTCTGCATTGCGCGCGGAATCCGATCACGTTTTCTCGCTTCTTCTACCAGAGAATCCTCTTCCGCTATTTCTTCTTTTATCTTTTTGAAATGATACTCTATTGTCGCAGTGACTTCGGCTCTCGTCGCTTCATCCTCTATGTATTTCACTCTCATACCAGATGCAAGCGCACCAACCCACGTTCCTTTGTTCTCTTTATGAGAAATGAAAGTTCTCATAGCAGCCTTTGCCTTTTTCCGTTCTTCAGGTTGGGACATCAGCCAACGAGCAAAGCCAGCTAAAAATTCCTCATTTTCCCATTCCGAATAGGCGTGCATGGCTGCCATCATAAACAGATCATTTCTTAACCATCCATCAAATCCTGGGGGAGCATAGTCGGGGATCCCATTTCCCCTAAATCCATCCTCCCAGATGGCGGTTTCATAAGTCTCTTGATTTGGACGAAAAGCTTCGAATTCGAGCGTTTCAGGAGATGAAGTAACCGAGGATGACTCATGATGATTTACGATAATATGAACATGTTCCAGAACCTTCTTGAGTTCTTCTTGAGTTGCAGCTCCCACGTAAAAATCGTCACCCCTGATCTCGCTAGGAAGAGCGGATCTAGCCTCTCGATCTCCATATAAAATAATATTTTTGATACATCCTCGAAGCGCCTCATTTGCCTTGGCTCTTTCCTTATTGTCTTTCATTAACCAAGTAGTAAGGCCTGCTATAAAAGCCTCATCTTTCACTTCAGTGATGTATCCTCCTTCTTCCTCTCGGATGCTAGTTGCTACCTGTGCGAAAATTTCAACTCTCAAAAGTGCAAATAGTTCATCCTTACAATGACAATACAAAAGAAAATCTTCTATCCAATGTGCATAGTCTTCTACTGAACAACGGTATTTTTCGAAAACTATTGCCTGCCTGTAGCCTTCCAGCCTGGCTCCAATTCGTCCGTCTTGGATGGCTTCTTGAGCTCCCTCATAATCTGGTTGCCACATTGGAATAGGCGGCAACCCGGGCTTTGTTTTTAATCTTAAGGTAGTACGTGAGGCACGTATAAAAGCTTGTTTTGCCTTTGCACATTCACTCGAGTCACCAGCCATCCATAGTGCCAGTTCAGTTACCATCCCTTCTTCCATTTCATGCGGCCTTAGTTTGTCTACCTCTGTCAACATACCCATAGCTACATCCATCCACTGAGTGGTGTGTAAATAATCTTCAAATTCATCTCGGCCTTGTGTTTCCAACAATCCATCATAGTAATTTTCAAGTAAGGCTATAAACCATCCATAATATTCTTCTTCAGATTGTCGATACTTTTCGAATTTTAATTCTTCTGCCAACACGTCGACAACACGTTCATGAACTTGATCACAAAGCACGTCCACATCCTGAAGGATTTCTTCTTGAATATTGTCTAGAGCACGGTACAACTTGGCAGCATGAAAGGCATCTTTGAATGTGATCATGAATTCCAGACCGGTATTTTCGTCTTGGACTTGGACCTTCTCGTCGCGATCCATGAACAAGTCAGGCGAGAGAATCAGGTTAAGCGGATGTGTATCAAACACATTCTCCGCAAAACAGCGATAAAGATTTGCGGCTACTTTCCCATCACGAAGGAAGGCCATGTTTCTGATCCTCTCATTATATTCAAGGTACTGAAGCTCTCCTCGTTTAAAGTCGGCATAGACCAAATCAGGAACATCAGCTCCCCTTTTTGCAGGAGCGGTGGTGACCAATTTTTTACCACGGTTTGGACCTTCGAGAACTTGTCCATAGCCCACTTCTTCAAACCCGAGTAGCTCCGGAATGCTCACCGGCGTTCGTGTGTTTCCTAACTGTTCAGGGGTTAGATTGGCCAACGATGAGACCACATCCCAAAGGTATAAATGTGTCTTCCCTTCAGCGGGACGACGTCCACGACCAATGGCCTGCTCAATACGGCGAGGAGACGTGGTTGGATTAGCTAATACAATGTGTTGAATATCCGGCACATCTAAACTTTCTTCCCAGAGCGCATTACAGGTCACACCAAGAATTTCTCCACTACGAAATTTTCTCTCAATGTCCTCAATTTCCTTGGCGTTCATGCTTCCATCCACATGAGCAATTTTTCCCGCCCAGTCAGGATGCGCCTTAAGAGCCGCATTATGAATGAAGTTGTAGGAAGAATTCACTGAGGGCAAAAAACCCAGAATTTTCTCACCCTTTTCAATGGCCGTTTCAAAGGCTTGAAGGGTTGCTTGATAACGGAAAGGCATATTGAGCACCTCTCCTTCTTGCCCATCTTTAATCTGAATTCGATTGTTGACTGTGGCTTTTTCGAGATGTTCTCCCTCGGCCACCATAGGATAATAAACAACGGAAGGGTAACCCTCTTTATCGATGAGATAGTCTGAGCTACAGGTGTCATCAAAGTGATCTGGGACAATATCATCCACATGACTTTTTGCATTGGCTGGCGTTGCGGTCATGTAGAGCTGACAGGCACCGGTAAAATGTTCGGCGATTTCTTTGATCACTTTCCCCATAAAATGGTGTGCTTCATCAAGCACAATTATGTCGAAATAATCAGGGGGGAATTGTTTGAATCGGCGTACAATGGCTGCTTCTTCTTGTGATGTGAGTTCTTCGTCGTTTCGAGCGTGCTCCTCATCTCCTCCGCCATTGGCACCTTTTTCCCCGTAAATAAACATACTAGACGTCCCAAAGGTAATATCTTTTGTGTCATCAAAATCCTGAAAATCTTTTCCCTTCGGGCGATGCCAGGTTTTGTGAGGAGCAAATTTTTCCGCTTCTGAAATCCCACGATTGACCGCAATTTTAGAAGGTGCAAGCCACAGCGTTCGACCTTTTGTTTGCGCAATAATACTCATAGCCACCGCGGTTTTCCCTCCGCCAGTTCCCATGATGAGCTGACCACGACGACGACCTTCCAAAAAAGCCTCAATGATTTTTTTCTTTGCACGGATCTGATAACGACGGTCTTCCAATCCTTCGGCCATTTCATCAGGCACGCTTTGAAGCGTTTGATAAAATTCCGAGATAAGTTCTATATCTATACTCGTGCGACTCAACAACTCATCCAGGTGAACCAGGATAGACGACGGAGGCACTTGCGCAGCTGATGTAAAATTTACCTCCATTTATATGGATTACTTGTTAAATGATGCATGGCGTAAAACATGCGCGTATTGCCACTATTTCCCTGATAACTTCCGGATAGAGTGTGCTGAGAAACCTCACCCATTCCCGCAGGAATCACTGAAGGAATGACGTTTCGAATCGCTGCTTCACGCAATGCGTCTATATTTCCATGAAACATTTCAGCTAAGCTTCCCCCAGCCATTTCTTCGTAAAGAGGGATTTTCTTCACATCGACCCGATCGGCTGAAAAATTCACACCAACCCATGCCTCCTTTCCAATCTTTCCATACCTTAGAACCCACCCAATTTCATCGATGAAACTTCGCGACAAATTATTATTTGGATCAAAGCTAAGTACGGAATAAGCCCGGCCTTTATTTCGAGCTTCAGAAATAACACGTGTACTAGGCTTTTTACCTGTCTTATAACCAGTTTGCCCAAAGGTTCTCCCTACAATCGGAATATCACTGTACAGAGAATTTCGAGCTAAACGACCCCGCACTCTAGGATTTTTCTCAAGAAAAATAAAATCATCAGGTGCGATGAATCCCAGTTCCGACCATGAAAGAAACTCTTTGACAGGTGCCTTCGCATCGGAAATATCTCCAGGAAACATCATGACCAATCCTTCGTCGTCAGGGATGGAGGCTCGTCCATTCGGGAAAATAGTCCAGCCTAAACGTTGTCCTCGACTGCGCCAAATTGCTTTTTCATAAGAGTCATCTTGGCTGGCC
The DNA here is from genome assembly GCA_964491515.1 of uncultured Candidatus Peribacteria bacterium. Taxonomy (GTDB): domain Bacteria; phylum Patescibacteriota; class Gracilibacteria; order UBA1369; family UBA12473; genus CAZBGQ01. The sequence goes on along the minus strand of CAZBGQ010000004.1, from coordinate 78,700 downwards.
AAAGTTTGAATACGTTCGTTACTCCATTGCCCAACGGTGAATATAGGTGGTTCTGAGGGGCCGGCCTGGAGGGCCGGGGTGGTTTCTGTGAGTGTCCTTAAGCGCTGACGTACTTCACTTTGAACCCATTCCACTCCACCATTATTTAATTCTAGTGCATGTCGCCCTTTATGGAGCGTGCGAATGGCATCGGCCACTCCTCCTGAATCAGTTTTAGGATCTCGAAGCACAAATAAATGACGTGTTTCATCGAACCGACACAATGCGCCCACAACTCGATCGAGCATAGTGGCCAGTTCAATTCTCGGAAACGGTTCTCCGCCTCCATTTTTTATTTGATGACAGACTAACCCTGGGATAGGAGAGTCAGATATAGGCTCTATTCCTAATCCTCCTCCTTCGAGCATTCGCTTGAGCAGAGCTACCTCGGAGAGAGGGGTGCTGACTTGTGCAGCTAAAGCACCACCGGTTTCGAAATGAGAGAGCATTGCCTCCGGATTAAAGAAAGGCGATTAATTTAACATTTATACCTGTTTTTGTCAACCCTTAACAAGGTTTAATCACTCCTGAATACAGGACGACCCCAAAAATTTGGATTAGCTCATTCCCAAATGAGCCCCAAAAGGTGTATAATTAGGATCATCAGAGGGTTCCTAACATGTTTCATCATGCTCACCGAAGTTAAAAAATCGGAGGTGCGTGAGTTGTATCCTGTTCCTGATAAGGATTCTCACAAGGGTGACAATGGGCGCGTGTTGATTGTGGGCGGGAGCATTGACTATTATGGTGCGCCAATTTTGACAGCCATGGGAGCGCTCTTTGGGGGGGCGGATTTAGTGACCTTAATGGTTCCGGAATGCAATTTCGAGGTAAGCCGAAGTTACTATCCGGACTTTATTGTGAAATCATTTCCGGGAGAACGATTGGATGCACGTGGCGTTGAAATAGTTACCGCTACGGCCATTGAACAGGACTGCGTCATCATGGGCCCGGGCATGGGAACCGCCGCCGCCACATTAGAAGCGGTGAACGCATTGATTAAAAAAATTCACTCTCCAATGGTTCTTGATACTGCAATAGCGCAGGTTATTTCGTCACAGTCTTTGCGGGACAATTCCCAAATTGTGATCACGCCTCATGCAGAAGAATTTTTTACTATCTTCAATAAACGCCTACCCATTTTACTGATTGAACGCGTGAATATGGTGAAAAAATTAGCACGAGAGTTCAATGTCGCGATTTCACTTAAAGGGCCGACTGATGTGATTGCTGCTCCCAAAAACGGGGATTACTGCATCAATCAAACTGGCAATGCGGGGCTGACGTCCGGAGGTACCGGAGATGTCTTAGCAGGATTGATTGGTCGCCTCCTGGCTGGCGGCTTATCTCCGTATGACGGTGCTCGCCTAGGTGCTTTTATTGTAGGAACGGCAGGAGATGAACTTGCCCTCCAAAAAGCACACGCATTCAATGCCACTGATTTAGCGCATCGGCTCCCTTACACCATTCAAGAATTGCTAGGCTAAATAGTGATTACCCCTCTATCAAGGCTGGCAAAAGAGCTAACCCCGGAAGCATAAAATAACGCGTCAATAATCCAGGCGCAGGTCGGTTTGGAAGTGTGATTGGATTGGTGTAATGTAGTATGCGATGCCTAAAAAAACTCCCAAAAAAATAGGAATTGGTGGCCAAGCCATTATTGAAGGCGTGATGATGCGATCTCCACGCTATTACTCAATGGCGGTACGACGCTCAAACAAAAAGATTGAAGTAGAATCACGAAAATATATTAGCCTAACGCAGCGAACATGGTTTTGGAAATGGCCTTTATTGCGTGGAATTGCCGTCTTGTACGAATCTCTCCTACTCGGAATGAATGCGCTTATGTTTTCCAACAAAATTATGATGGAGGACATTGATCGGGAGGAAACAGAAAAAAAGGGTGACAAGAAAAAGAAGAAAGAGAAAACTCTCAAAGATCCGCTCTGGAAAACAATTTTTAAAGGAGTAGGCATGGCGGCTTACTTTGTGTTTATATTTGCCTTTGCGATTTTCTTGTTTAAATTTGTTCCGCTTTTCATGGCATCCCAAATAGAACAATGGTCTCCGCTGGTTTCTGACCACTACATTTTATTTAATCTAATTGATGGAATGACAAAAGTGGTTGTGTTTTTAACTTATATATTTTTGATCTCACTCTTGCCAGATATCAAACGGGTTTTTGCCTATCATGGGGCGGAGCACCAAGCCATCTGGGCATATGAGAAAGGGAAAGCACTTACCGTTAAGAATGCACAAAAAGAACACCCCGAACATCCACGTTGTGGAACTAGTTTTATTGTTTTAGTGCTACTGCTAAGTGTGATTATTTACACCTTTCTGCCGAGCCATGCTTCATTTGAAATTAAACTACTTGAACGCGTTGCGGCGCTTCCCTTAATTGCCGGACTTTCCTATGAGGTGCTTAAAATAAGCGCAAAATATGAAACTAAATGGTGGATGCATTGGGTCACTGTGCCTGGATTATGGCTTCAAAAAATCACCACCAAAAAACCAGACGACGACATGGAAGAGGTAGCCATTGCAGCACTAGAAGCCGCATTAAAAGCTGAAGGCGTGAAGTAAAATGACGACCATAGAATCATGAAACTTTTTCTCATCGGGTGCGGAAATATGGGCTCAGCGATTGTTAATGCATTATCGAGCGATGCCCTTTTTGATGATATTGAAGTGTATGATCGATCCAGCGAAAAATCCCATGAATTAGAAGGAGTTACTCTAGTGGATTCTATAGAAGAAGGATTCATTGATGAAGAAACAGTTGTGCTTGTCGCTGTAAAACCTCAAGACCTTAATCCTGTCTTGGCAGCCTTATATGGACGCATGGTCAAAGGCTCATTGCTTGTTTCTATTGCAGCCGGTGTTTCGGTCGAACGCCTACAAAAAGGCGCTGACTGTGACTCGGTCGTACGCGTCATGCCCAATACTCCCATTACTGTTGGGGAAGGGGTGTCCGCTTGGTTTGCCTCTGAATCCGTGAGCAAAAAACAACGGGATCTTATGAGCGCCATGTTTTCTTCATTCGGCATGGAAATAGAAGTTGCTGACGAAGAAACCATTGATAAAGTGACTCCACTTTCAGGCAGTGGACCGGCTTATGTTTTCTATTTTTTAGAAGCCTTAATCGAAGGGGGGGAAGCGTTAGGACTGGATGGACAACAAGCACTCATCCTTGCCATTCAAACAGTGATGGGGGGAGCCGCGATGGCACAAGGAGTTCATTCTCTCGACGAGTTAAAGCAACTTCGGGCGAATGTCACCTCCAAAGGCGGAACCACCGAACGAGCCATCCAAACGTTTGATAAAGCTGACTTAAAAACAATATTCAAGGATGCAATGAAGGCGAACTACGATCGCGCAAAGGAATTATGAGCTTGATTCCCCATTCACTCGTTGCTGAATTGCTTTCAAATTCTCATCACCCGGGGTCACACGAAGACCTTGCTGGATGTACGTGCGGGCTTGTTCGTAATTCTTTTGATCAGTTTCGATGGTCGCCAACTGTGTGTACGTGTCTTGGTAAGGGTCGCGCAACTCAAGCACATAGAGAAATGTATTACGCGCCTCATCGAGGCGATTGTGCGAGCGGAGCAACTTCCCATAGGTATAAGGGAAAATAGGGTTATTAACCGCCACATCAATGGCTTCACGATAAAGTTCGAGGCTACGCTCCCTAAGTTCTTCCAACCCCACTGTTTGGCCTTTTGCCTCCAAAATATCCGCATATACAGTAATCGAAAGCGCCAAATTTCCTTGAATAGAAGGCATGGTTCTCATGCGTTTATATGCCTGTTCATACGCATCAACAGATGTTTCAATCAGGATTTCTAGAATATCAAGATCATCATTGTCGTATGTTCCAAAATAGAAAGCTCCTTCCCCTAATCTTTGCCAGTACTCATACATCCAAGGCATGGTGTGTGTGGCTTCTTTGTAATGATCCAACATCAACGCTACTTCTCCTTGGCTTTTTGCAATGTCACCTTGCCTCAATTGAAACTCAGCCTTAGCCTGACGTAATGTAAACCAAGCACTAAATGCCACAAATGTAAGCACTACCAATACAAAAGCCGCCTTCCTACCACGAACTAAGTGGAGTGTCTTAAACTGCTTAGATTGAGGAAGTGGATCCGATTCCATGTGATATAAACTTGCAGAAACACCGATCATTAAGACAAACGGGAGTAAGGTTCCAATCACACCAAAACTCATTAGGACTTGAACCAAATAAACAATGCCGGCAGAAAATAATGAAAGAGCGGTTATTTTTTTAGCCCCTCCCACATCAGGATCACGCATTACCTTAAACAGAAATGAAGCCCAACAAAAAATCAATCCTAGATAGAAAAAGAGACCAGCCAATCCTTGCGTGGCTGCAATGTGCAGATATTCCATGTGTGCGGTTTCGGGAGAAAACGTGTCTTGTATATCTCCGGGAACGCGATAATCAGTACGCCGATATGAATTGTAAACATCTCGAAAGGTTGAAAGGCCATGCCCAAAAACCGGATTATCCCGTGTCATGGCCAATGCGCTGTACCACCAACTCACACGATCCGGAACATTCCCTTCTTTAATGAACTGCATCGTGGAGACTGTTCGCTGAGTTAAACTTAAATTCTCAAACCGATTAATGAGCGGCTTGTTAAATATCCCGATCGCAACTATGGCAATCACAAAAACGGTTATCCACTGTTTCCGCTTCTTATGAATCCATTTCCGGTGTTGAAAGGCAATCGCACAAGTAAAAACAAAAACTGCGGCTACCAATGAGAAAAAGGCACCCCTACTAGCAGTGGCAAAAATGGTTGTAACCATAGGCAACACGGCAATGCCATAAAGCCACTTCCTACTAACGGTCCTGGCATTGAACCACATCCCCACAAGCAACATTATGTGAAAGGTAATATATGCACCAAAATGGTTACTGTGTCCCAGTGTCCCAAATATGCGCAATGTAGGATCGTGATCCCACCCTTCTGCTCCCACAATCCCTTTAAACTGAAGCAACCCATAAATAGATAAAATAATTGCTGTCCACACAGATAATCTAAGGTAAGTCTGAATATCCCGCTTATTTTGGAAAAAGGTGATGACTACAAAGATCAAAAACAATAGGTTCACCCATGTCATCAACCCAATAAATCGCCCCTGATCCCCAAAAAAACTCACCCAGAAATAAGTAGAAAATAGCGTTGTAAGCGCCGAGACGAGACCATACCCAATCAGCCATTTATTAAGAGGAGATCGCCGCACTCGAACATGACCCTGCGCAAAAATCTGAACGCCCCACAACCCAATAATTATCAAGGTCACAACACGAATAAGTGTGAGCTTGGGAAGCGTGAATGCGGAATCAAACCCTGTGTGATAGACCGCGGGCACGAACACCACCAATGCATAGATACACCAGCGAATAAGATCCTGAATGGATATTTTTGATTTCATATTAGTAGGCACCTTTACCTCGGAAAACCGCGGCAACTGTTTTAATTAAGATAACAAGATCCAAAAGAAGTGATTGATTCTTAATGTAGTAGAAATCATACTCGATATTTTCATGAAGCGGGAGGTCTTTCCTCCCTAAAATTTGCCACAATCCAGTTATTCCCGGCTTAGCATCAAGTCGTCTTCGCTGCCATTCTTTATATGTTTCTACAATAAATGGCATTTCCGGGCGTGGCCCCACGACTGACATATTTCCCTTTATTACATTCCAAAACTGAGGGAATTCATCGAGACTGGTCTTTCGCAGGAATCTCCCAATTCTCGTGATCCGGGTGTCCTTTTTATCTGTGGGAGCGAAATCATTTGGATTCACCTCATGACGCATGGTTCTGAATTTATAGATGGTAAACACCTTCCCATTCTTCCCCACACGATCCTGGCTAAACAAAGCTTTCCCCGGAGATTCGAGACGAATGGCTAGAACGATCAACAGCCAAAATGGAGAAAATAATATAAGTATCACAATAGAAAAACCCATATCGGCACAACGCTTAAACACGTGATAAAAAATCCGCGTTTCATGTTTGCGTAAATCCAAACTTGGCAGCCCCTCCAGTTCATTGAGATCAATATCTCCAGCCACTATTTCAAATAAATCAGACACCACCTTAAACTTCACATTGGACTGCTCACAGTGATGAATTAATTCTAAAATCCGCTCATGAGAAATACTGGGATCGGTTACAAAAATTTCCTGGATGTTATGGCGTTTAATCAAAGCAATGAGATCGTCCAATTTCCCCAGGATCTGCGTGCTCCCCTTCCCCTTTGCATGATCATCAACAAAACCAAGGACTCTATAACCAAATTCGTCATAATCTTTTAGTTTTTCTGCCACCTGCTTTCCAGGTTTCCCTGCACCTATAATAAGTACCCTGGTCACACTAACTCCTCTTTTATGAAGACCACGATAAATACTTCGAATTATGTATCGTCCGAAATTAATAAAAACAATGCCAAGCGCATAAAACATCACTACAAATATTCGAGAGTAATCGTACTTATAAAGAAACGAGGCGGCCATAATGAATAACCAGACAAATGTTATCGCTCTAAATAGGTTGTAGAGTTCACTGATTTGAGTGGTTCTTTGCCGCCGCTCATAAAGACCAAAGGAATAAAAAGTTCCCACTAAAATAATCGCCACTACCGGCATTGCTTGAAGGTATTCTGGAAAAGGCTGGATACTAGCTCCGAGAAGATTATTCCTGATGTAATACGCCACAATGAAAGCGGATCCGCCCCAAAACAAGTCAGACAAAACAAGAAGGAATAGAGAGAGGTTGTTTTGATCCAGAATTTTCAGATAAGATTTCATAAGCAACTGGGTGTCGGGAGGATAGATTTATGCTCTTGCGCTGCCATCAATCCATTTATGCATCTTTTTTGCTGACACTTTGGCGCGATGCTGAATGAGTCGACGCTTTTTCAATGCGCGTGGAAGCTGCCGAATAAAAGCCCACTGAGCTTTTATTAAATGAGGTTCCCGAATCAGTATATACCCTGAAATGAGAATTTCCTTCATCGCGATAGAAAAAATATCTCTAAGCACGTTGGACCACTGTTCGTTTTTTATCTGCATGAGCCTTTGATTTTTGTAAGCGTAAAACTTAGCAAATCGGCTCAGACCTTTTCGACCTTTATATACTTCCCAATGGGTAAACCTTTTAAGAACACCGGTTCCGCGGCCGTGATGAGCGAGTGCTGCAGGGTCATAAAAACATTTCCATCCCCTCAAGCGAAGTCTCCATGACAAATCTATGTCTTCCTTGTACATGAAGAAATCTTCATCCAAATATTCATAAAGATCCTCAAGTGGCCCCCCCTTTCTAAATGTAGGTAATTTCGTATCCTCCAAAGCCTCCCGTCGATAGATAGGAACCGCTCCTGACACGCCAAACACTTCTTCTGGTTTATCGTACTGACCTTCGTCTTTGAGCCCTTGCCCTCGATCAATCACACGACGATTTCGATAACAATAGAGACCGGTGGTGTCGACTTTATCTGTAGGCTGATCTTTTTCGAAGTCATATTTGAGCACTTTCCCCGTGATAACACCTATCTTTTTGTCTTTTTCCATGCGAGCAATCGCGTGCTTCAAATAATCTTTAGTCATGATGAGATCCGGATTCAGAATCATCACATACTTTGCATGACTCAGCTTGATTCCTTGATTGGCAGCCCCCACATAACCAGTATTCTCTTTGTTAGCAATGACCTTAACACGGGGATACTTTTTCTTCACAAATGCGACAGAATCATCGTGCGAATCGTTGTCGATAAAAATCGTTTCAATATTTTGGGCAGTTTGTGCCATAACGCCACCCAAGCAATACTTGAGGAATTTTTTACTATTGTAGCCAATGAGAATAATCGAAAGCACCGGTTTTACAGATGTCATGTAAACAGTTTAAATGCGAGATTGTCTAATCCATAGACCAACTGAGTCAAAAGCCCATCCCTATGAGAAGTCAATCGCTTAACCTTAATGAATTTAGCCTTAATACCTCTAGCAAACAGACCATCAGTGAGAAATTTATCGCCAATCACCATGAGAGGTTTTTTATCCTGATTTTTGATAAGCTGAAGAATTCGTTTGCTTGGCTTTCTTAAATTAGTGTGAAGGTACGGAACCTTCGTCAATCCAGCCACCTGTCCATTACGGTTATGGTCATTCCTATTGGAACAAAGCACAATGTCGTTGTGCTTCTTAAGTTCCGAAATTTGCTTAATGATGCCTTCCTCCACAGAGGACAATTTATCGTGAGTCAAGGTTCCATCAATATCAAGAAATATAAAATAGCCTTGGATTTTCTGAGGATCTAATTCAATGAAAGGTTTCATGTACTTATTTTTTCAAGGATGGATTAGATGATTTAAGCCCTAAGAACTCTTCAGCCATAAGCACTATCACCCATACAACACTCATTATAAATGATATCCAGTAAACATAAAGATAAGGAGCTTTTACCCATGCCGGCTTATACTGACTCATTCGCTGGCTAAGAATTGATAAAAATTCACCGGAAGATAAGTCTAGCTTATATCCTAAGCGCATCACCAAATCACCCTCTTCCTCCTTATGATTATTCTTTATATGACCTTCCATCGGCTCACTCGCCACAAAAAATCGTATTGCTCCTGAATATTGCGGGTCTATCTTAGAATGTATATAAAATAGTTCATTGTCAGATTCCCCAATGGGTTCAAACTCAAATTTTATAATATTTTGATTTTTCCCAACTACAAAATGACCCTCCCTAATCGTTGTTCCTTCCAGATCTTCCACGGTAAAGCTTCCTTTTGTCTTCGCAGCAACAGACTCCATCAAAACCTCTACTTTCTTCAAATTATTCGATGTCGCTTTAAATACTTGTCCTATGGTTTGGCCCTGGTTTAGTACAACGCTTCGATGCTCCATAGGGAGACCATTACTGTATAAAAAATCCTTACTCCCCCATAACCCCAGAATCGTTAAGGCTAAGATGCTCACGCTCAGGATAATCACACTATTTTTTTGAAACTTAGACATAGTAACGAGGGATGATGACACTAAATAAAACCATAAAATGAGCTAAAATCATGAGCATACATAAACCAAACATTAATACCGGTCTTGTCTCTTTTTTTACAAAACTTACTAAGCCCTTAACCCCTAAAACAAACAACGGGAAGATAATAATGAAATAATACCTTCCTTGTGTGGCTCGCCCATTTCTTAAAATTTCTGTCGTGAGGTAGCCATCTAGATAATACAAAAGATAGAGAGTAGTTATTGTCACACTACAAAGGGCCAAGAATACTACGGTTTCATCCAGTGCCTTTCGGTTTTTCCATAAATAATAAAGGAATCCGAATAGACTCAAAATGATGATTAAGGAAATCACTGCAAATATACTCCTTGGAATCAAGGTATCCATCCATCCAAAATTTCCCCAAAAACTTTCAAATATCGCCCTGAAATACAAACCGATGCTAGTTATAATATCGCCCAGAGAATGATTCCCAAGGAAATCCCTATAGAGCTCCATCTTATTTTTCGCAAAAAAACGGACCCCCATCAATACAAGCAATATTCCTCCGACCATTGCTGATACATATTTTTTGAGTCGATTCCTAATCGGGATCTTAATTTTCATCAAAAGAAAAATTCCGAATAAACCAAGTAAAGCATACCCTTGTGTTTTTGAAGCAATTCCTAATGCAACCCATAAAAATAATTTCCCCGATTCTTTCAAAGTAAGCTGTGACTTCTTTTTAAGGAGTTTAATAGCTGTCATAAAAAACCCTGCGTACGCCAAATTCAATAAAACATCATTATTAATAACGGCAGAAAGATATGAAAACATTGGGTGAAACAAAATCAGCAAGGTTGTCCCAATAGCCAATTTTTTATCTTTAAATACTTCCTTAGCCCCAATGTAAAACAACACCATCGTTATTATCGATAACAACACGGAGGTTATTCTCATAGCCATTGCCTGACTCAAAATGCTCCCCTGAAATAAAAGGTAAGCGGGAATATTTAACAGATGCGGCAAAGGAGGGTAACTATATCCCTGATAATAATGAGTGGGCCGAGAATCCCAGTGATTTCCAACAAGCATCGACTCATTATTCCCGTCCATTGAATTATCCAGGAATGATTGATGATAAAGCTGGTTAAACCTTACTTCACGAAACTCCAAATACTTCAGGGTATTTTCAAATCCTTGAGATAGTTCCCTCTCTTTTTCTTTTAATCTTAACCAAGGACTTTCCCCATTCTCTACCCAATATTGAACATAGGAAAAATGAGCCTCTTCATCAGGGGATTGAAATAATGGAAAAACAGAGGTCCACACCAAACCCTTCAATAAGGCTATTAAAATAATTACCCCCATCCATTTATCGTATTTGATGCGCTTTTTAATACTCTGTGAGATTTAGATTCTTGTGACAGAATTCTACCAAGGTATCTGATAAAGTCACAATTCTTTTCTTTTTATCACGTCCCTCCTTAGAGGCGTTTTATGTTAGGACTTTATCTGAAAAATAGAACTTGACCTTGTTTTTTTATCCCCGTATCATCGACTTAGTCTTTTCACAATTCGACATTATCAAGAGTGGAGGAGGGATACGGCCCTATGATTCCACAGCAACCAGCCCCTAACGGGTGCAAGGTGCTCATTCCGCCCCGAAAGGGGAAAGATAATCTAAAACCTTAATCTTTCCTCGGAAAGATTTTTTTTATTTTCTTACTTTTCTACTTATGTCCACACAACTTTTTACCTCTGAATCAGTGACCGAAGGTCATCCTGATAAAATGGCAGATCAAATTTCTGATTCCATTTTAGATGCGATTTTCGAACAAGATCCCAAGGCACGTGTTGCGTGCGAAACTATGATCACCACGGGACTTGTGCTTGTCTCCGGAGAAATCACCACAAGTGCCTATGTGGATATCCCTAAATTGGTCAGAGGCACCATCGAAAAAATTGGTTACAACGATGGAACGTATGGATTTGACCACAAAGCCTGTTCCGTTCTCACCGCCATTGACGAACAAAGCCCCGACATTGCCATGGGTGTGGATCGTGAAGGCGCGGGAGATCAAGGAATGATGTTCGGTTTTGCCATCAACGAAACGCCTGAGCTCATGCCACTTCCTATTAGCTTGTCTCACAAATTGGTCAAACGTTTGGCTGACGTGCGAAAAGACGGCACCGTTCCCTATTTGCGTCCCGACGGTAAAAGTCAGGTCACAGTGGAATACGAAGACGGAAAACCAAAACGCGTTCACACCGTGGTTATTTCGACTCAACATGGGCCCGAAGCGGATCAGGATCAAATTCGCCAAGACATGATCGAGCAAGTGATCAAACCTATTTGTGGCGACTACCTAAACGATGACACCATTTATCACATCAATCCGACTGGACAATTCATCATTGGGGGGCCTCCTGGGGATTGTGGTCTGACTGGACGAAAAATCATTGTCGACACATATGGTGGGATGGGAAGACATGGTGGTGGTTGTTTCTCCGGGAAAGACCCTTCTAAGGTCGATCGGTCTGGTGCCTACGCGGCTCGTTATGTGGCCAAGAACATTGTGGCTGCAGGATTGGCTGACAAATGTGAAGTTCAGCTTGCCTATGCCATTGGAGTGGTAGAACCGGTTTCCATTCATGTCGATACGTTTGGCACCGGAAAAATAGAAGACACCGCCCTTGAAACTTTGGTTCGTGACCATTTCGATCTCACACCCAAAGGCATCATTAAAACGCTTGACCTTCGCCGACCTATCTACAAAAAAACCGCCGCCTATGGACACTTCGGACGAGAGGAAGATACATTCTCTTGGGAACGAACTGATAAAGCGGACGCTTTGAATAAAGCAGCAGGCCTCGCGTAAGTATAAATAAATCATCACTATTAAAAGGCCCTTAACGGGTCTTTTAATTTATCTCATCTCTTAAATAATGAGCTGCGAATTCATCGGGATTGAGCTCAACTTTCTCTAATCCTCCTGACTCTCCTATTTTCCCTCTAAAAACGTAGCCATGTAGTCCCCATTCTTGGACAAGACTAGCTTTTAAGCTCTCAGGGGAAGGCAATGTAGCCCCTCGATGTAAAGCTAGTCTATGACACTCATCCATAACCTGTTGCACTGGCAAATAACTTCTATATTCATAAGCTAAACATAGCCGATCGGGGATTGTCATTGATTGTGCTCGCATTCTCCTCGGATGATTCCCGTGCGCATAAAAATCGACATTACATTTAACCAATACAGCGGGACTAATTCCCAACGTGTCATAAGTAGAACTTGGTAAAAATTGTGGTATTTCAGGATTCACGGGGCTACTCAACCCTGGCGTGACACCCCATACAACAAAATTTCGGGGGATATTAGCCGCCCCTACCTGCTTTCTCATGAACTCAACTCCCAAAGCCAATCGCCTAAAATAAGCACGAATATTAGCAATGCTTGTGGGTATCAACCTTTCATCTTTGAGTAAAGTTTCTGCACGAATGCGCATTCGTAATAATTCTTCGTAACTTTCACCTGCAAGCATCAACAAGTCATCGTCTGCTCGTTCTAACGATCCTTCCGTGCTGAGTGGTGGGGGCTGCATTTCGATAAGTGCATATATTTAGTAACAAAACCTATCACAGGAGGCGCCAATGTCAAATACATTCCACGTAGCTCCAACCCATAATCTGTGTTATTTTATCCGCACTTTATTCCTAAATTAATCCTCCTAAAAATGACTGATTATAAAGTTGCTGACATTGCCTTGGCTGAATTCGGCCGCAAAGAAATTTCTATTGCTGAAAAAGAAATGCCGGGGCTCATGGCATTACGTGAACGCTATGGCGATTCGAAGCCCTTAACTGGAGCCCGTATTGCTGGATGTATCCACATGACTATCCAGACCGCCGTTTTGATTGAAACCTTGACCGCATTAGGCGCGGAAGTTCGTTGGTCTAGCTGTAATATTTACTCCACACAAGATCACGCAGCTGCAGCGATTGCGGTGATTGGAGTTCCTGTCTTTGCATGGAAAGGAGAAACTGAAGAAGAGTATAACTGGTGTGTCGAACAAACGATTAAAGGACCGGATGGATGGGTTCCCAACATGATCCTCGACGACGGGGGAGACCTCACTGTCATGATGCATGAAAAATACCCAGAACTTCTCAAAGATGTAAAAGGCATCACTGAAGAAACCACAACAGGTGTTCATCGCCTTTACCAAATGATGGAAAAAGGTGAGCTCAAAGTTCCTGCCATCAACATCAATGACTCGGTAACAAAAAGTAAGTTCGACAATTTGTATGGATGCCGAGAATCGTTAGCTGATGGGCTCAAGCGTGCCACCGACGTCATGATTGCTGGAAAGGTGGTAGTGGTAGCTGGCTATGGAGACGTTGGGAAAGGATGTGCTCACTCTATGCGCGGATTTGGTGCTCGTGTCATTATTACTGAAATCGATCCCATCATTGCCCTACAAGCAGCCATGGAAGGATTTGAAGTCATGCCCATGGATGATGCCGCTAAAGAAGGTAATATTTTTGTGACCACAACCGGTTGTCGTGACATCATCAGAGCAGAGCACTTTCAATCTATGCCGGATCAAGCCATCGTGTGCAACATTGGACACTTTGACCTTGAAATCGATGTAAATTGGCTCAATACCGAAGCCGAAACTGGACGAATGAAACTGATCAATATCAAACCTCAAGTCGATCAATATGTATTCCCTGATGGGAAAGAAATTGTACTCTTAGCTCAAGGCCGTTTGGTCAATCTTGGATGTGCCACCGGTCATCCTTCCTTTGTTATGAGTAACTCTTTCACCAATCAAGTTTTGGCTCAAATCGAACTTTTCACCAAGCCGGACGACTATGAAGTTGGCGTGTTTGTTTTACCTAAAAAATTAGACGAAGAAGTAGCACGACTCCATCTTGAAAAAATTGGAGTTCGCCTCGAGAAACTCTCCCAAGAACAAGCAGACTACTTAGGAATCCCGGTTGACGGGCCATATAAGCCGGATCATTATCGCTACTAATGAAACCCCTCTCCATTCTTATTTTTGCCGGATACTACCTACCTTACCGTGGGGGATATGTTGAAAGCCTCCATGGTCTATCTAAGTCACTGGTAAAAGAGGGCCATACAGTACGGATTGTGACCAATAATGTTTCCAAAGCTCCTTCCGATGAGATCATCGACGGTGTTCATGTAACAAGACTTCCGGGTTGGCACCTTTTGGGCGGAACTTATCCTGTTGTAGCACCAACTCCCAAAGCACTTTGGATGTTGTTCAAACTTATGCGGCTCAAGGTAGACGTGGTCAGTACACAAACACGCTTTTTTGTAACCTCTCTTTTGGGCGCTCTCTATGCAACAGTTCGATTCAAGCCGCTAGTCCATACCGAACGAGGCGCCTACCACAGTGTAGTGCAAAGTCGCTTTGTAGATCTTGCCAGTCGCTTCATTGATCATACAATGGGATGGTTTGTGGTGCGTCGAGCTAAACGAAATGTGGGAGTGTCCCAGGCCGCATGTGAATTTATCAAGCATCTACATGGACGAAATGTTCGTTTTATCCCTAATGGTGTAGCCCTTCCTCCAACGCTTTCTGCCTCAGGGCGGATTTCTCGCCGTAAAAAATGGGGTTTTTCCTCTAGCGACAAAATTCTTCTATTTGTAGGTCGGCTGGTTTTTGCCAAGGGAGTTCAAGATGTACTTCCCTATTTGCCGGGATTGATTAAAAAAGAGCCAAATCTAGTTCTTGGAATTGTAGGCGAAGGTGTTTATCGCGAGACCCTAGAATCGGAAATCAAGCAAGCCGGACTTAGCAAGCATGTACGTTTCTTAGGACTGCTCTCCGGGCCTGAAGTTATTGAATGCATGCAATTGTCAGATTTCTTCATCAATCCTTCTCATTCAGAAGGATTACCACGTTCCATTCTCGAAGCGGCAGCCGCTGGACTTCCTATTGTGGCCAGCGATGTAGGAGGCACGATTGAAATCATTTCCCATGAAAAAAGTGGTCTTATTTTCCAACCTGATCAAAAACAGGATATGGAGGGATATCTCCACCGTCTTTTGGAGAATGGCGATTTATGCGATCAACTAGGGAATGCTGCACGCAAACGGGTGGATACTGATTTCTCATGGCACACAATCCTTCGATCTTACGTTGATCTCTTCCATGAAGTTGTGCAATGATGTCGCCATGAATAAAAGAGTCGTTCTTGTCACTGGAGGTGCGGGTTTCATCGGAAGCCACCTTTGTCGTCGTCTATTAAAAGACGGCCATGAGGTTATTTGTTTTGATGACTTGAGCACAGGTAATTTAAATAATCTCAAAGATGTCGCCGACCAAATTGCTTTCGTAGAAGGAAACTGCAATAAGATGGAGCAGTTAGAAGCTGTGTTTGAAGCCCATCCTATTGATACTGTTTTTCACTATGCGGCGGTCGTAGGAGTAAAACGCACATTGGAAGATCCTATCTCAGTTTTAGATGATGTAAAAGGAATTCAAAATATATTAGAACTTTCTCGACGGAATGATGTGAAAAAAGTTATTTATGCGTCCAGCTCAGAAGTCTACGGAGAACCGGTAGAAATTCCCGAAGTTGAAGATGGCCATGTGAATGCCAAACTTCCCTATGCGGTGGTTAAACTTATTGGAGAGAAACTACTTGAGGCTTATCACCAAATGCACGGACTCGATACTACTTCTCTTCGTTTCTTCAATGTATATGGCCCTGGACAAGAAAGCAGCGCCTACGGATTTGTGGTTGGGATTTTCATTCGACAAATACTGGAAGGCAAAGCTCCTACTATTTTTGGAGATGGGACACAAACACGTGATTTTGTGTTCATTGATGACAACATTGAAGCGGCTATTCTTACCATGGAGTCTCCCAAGACAGCAGGAGAAGTTATCAATGTTGGAACCGGACGTCCTATGACAATCCTAGATTTGGCCGAAGACATCATTCAACTTACTGGTAAAGAAGATTCTATCAAACCAGAATTCATGGATGATGTTCGCAATGACATTAAGCACCGTTTCCCAGATGTAAGTAAAATCCAACGATTGCTTAATTTCAGACCTCAGCACAAGCTCATCGACGGACTTAGGAAAACCCTTGAATCTTATAAGGCATGACCACTGCACTCGTCCTCCCGGTTTATAATGAATCTCGCTATTTAGCGAAACTAATTCAAGAAGCTAAGGCTTATGTCGACATGGTGATCACGGTGGACGATGGCTCACGTGATGACAGCCACAATATTGCTAAAAAAGCCGGTGCTATTGCGTTACGTCATCGGGTGAACCTTGGCAAAGCAGCTGCACTCAAGACTGGAGCCGAGGCAGCCATCAAGCTCAAGGCTGACATTATAATTTTTATGGACAGCGACGGACAACATCTTCCCAAGGATATGCCCCGATTTATTAAGCCCATAGAAAATGAGGGCATTCAAATTGTTATCGGCGGGCGGAAGGGCGGCCACAAAATGCCCTTTGTTCGTAGCTTAGGCAATCGGTCGCTCGAAGTTGCGGTACACGTTTTATTTGGCATCACAATCAAAGATATTCAATCTGGTTATCGAGCCTTTCGTTCCGATGTCTACGATAAACTAAAATGGAGCTCGCAGGGTTATCATGCGGACGCAGAAATGACTGTACGGACGGGGAAGTATCATCTAAAATATAGACAAATTGATATTGATACGATCTATCATGATGACTTCAAAGGCATGACGGTCGTGGATGGACTCAAGTTACTTTTTCAAATTTTTCTCTGGCGCTTTAGCTTATGATCGGCATTCAAATCATCTCCGTTGCGTTCGCTCTTGTGGCCATCTTTTTTTCTTATACAAACTATCGTCGCAAAGATTTTTCCGGGCGTGAACTGTTTTTCTGGTTACTTTTATGGGTTGGATTTTTATTTGTATCATTATTCCCTCAATTCGTTAGCCCTTATGTAAGACATATGGGATTTGCTCGACTCATGGACTTTGTGGTGGTGATTGCATTTCTATTTGGCTTTCTTCTCCTACTACACAATTATTTAGTAGTGAAACGTATGCAAAACCGTGTCGAAAAATTGGTTCGCGCATTGGCGCTTAAAGATATTGATGACAAGTAATTTATGTGTGGAATTGCCGGTAAAGTTTTTACCGATTACAACAAGGAGGTTTCTTCTGAATTGTTAAAGAATATGGCAACAGCCATGACTCACAGGGGGCCCGACGATGAAGGCCTTTTTAAAGATGGACCGGCAGGGTTTGCATTTAAAAGATTGGCGATCATTGATTTGTCAGAAAAAGGCCACCAACCAATGCAGAGCCAAGATGGCGATGTGACTGTGATGCTAAATGGAGAAATTTATAATTATCGTGAAATTCGTAAGGAGATGGAAAAAGAAGGATATTCATTTAAATCTGAATCCGACACGGAAGTCATTATCTATTTATATGAAAAATATGGAGAACGCTGCATGGAGTATTTACGTGGAATGTTTGCGATTGCAATTTGGGACCGACCTAAACAGAAATTGATTTTAATACGCGATCGCGTGGGCCAAAAGCCACTTAAATATTTTTATGATGGCACTAAATTAGTTTTTGGATCCTGCATTCGTTCGATTCTTAAGGATGACTCTGTGAAGAGGGAAATTGATCCTGAAGCAATCGAGGCGTATTTGCATTTTGGGTTTGTCCCTCACCCACTCACAGGATTTAAGGGGATCCAAAAACTTCCACCTGCTCATTTTCTAGTGTTTGAAAAAGGTAACATCCGCATGGAACGATATTGGGAACTTCACTACTCTCCAAAATCCACTCTTTCTTTTGAGGAGGCCGGCGAGCAATTTCTTGCAAAATTCACAGAGGCCGTCCGCTTACGCATGATAAGCGATGTACCACTAGGAGTTTTCTTAAGTGGAGGAATGGACTCAAGTGCTGTGACTGCAGTGATGAGTCAGATTTCGGATCAGCCCATCAATACGTTTTCCATTGGATTTAAAGAAGAAAAATTCAATGAATTGCCCCTAGCTCGTCAAGTAGCCCAAACATTCAACACCAATCATCAAGAATTTATTGTGGAACCTCACGCTCTCAAGATTCTCCCTCAGCTCATAGACCATTACGAAGAACCCTATGCCGACTCCTCCGCAATCCCTTCCTTTTACTTGGCTCAAATGACACGGAAACATGTGACCGTAGCCTTAAACGGTGATGGAGGAGATGAAAGCTTGTTAGGGTACCGTATGTACAAATACTTTCAGTTTTCATTGAAATATGGGATTATTCCCAAACCACTCCAACGCTTATTAGCAGGTTCAGCTTCGCCGTTTTTGGGAATTAAACCGTCCTTATTCACTTTCCGATTGAAACGGTTTCTTCAATCTTCTCACAAACCTTCACCTGAACGATACTTGTCATACACTTCTCATTTTTCTCCTGATGAGATTGCAGGAAATCAATTCAATGGAACAGAATTAATGGAAGCGAAATTTGCAGGATTCAAGGGGGACGACCCCATGGATCAATTGATGTGGGTGGACATTTCCCACCGCTTAACAGATGATTTATTAGTAAAGGTGGATGTGGCTACGATGGCTTATAGCTTGGAGGGACGCTCTCCATTCTTGGATCATCAATTGATGGAATTTTTAGCACAATTGCCAGCAGATTATAAAAATGGGAAGCGAATCCTTAAATCAGTATTTAAAAACAAACTCCCAGAAGGAGTATTTAAAGGAAAACGCGGATTTGAAATACCCATCGGAGAATGGTTCCGTGGACCAATGAAAGAATTCCTTCGAGATGCGCTGTTGTCTCCCAACGCAAAACTCCATGATTATTACGATCGCGCTCAAACCGAAAAACTCGTATATGAGCATCTGAATACAGACTTGGATCACAGTCAGCGGCTGTGGACACTCTTGATGTTGGAACAATGGCTTCAGACGTTCTAATCTGATATTCTCTCATCATGAAGCCTATTGTTTTTCATTTTGTAACGGGGTTAGAAATTGGAGGCTGCGAGGTTTTATTAGTGAAAATGCTTCCCAAAATGACACAACACACACCTCATGTGGTGTGTTTACGTGAACGAGGAGAACTCGGGAAAGAACTGGAATCCCGAGGAGTACCAGTCCACTATTTAGATGCCAAGCACGTACTATCCATAGGTGCGATTAGAAAATTTCGTACATTAATTAAACATCACAAACCTCAATCCATGATCACGCATCTTCCACATGCAGATTTATTTGGGCGGGTTTTTGGACGACTTTTTGGAATCAAAAAAATCTATGGATATCTTCACTCAGTTCCTGATAAAAAGTTCCGTCGCTTGTATTGGCTTCAATATTTCTCAAATCGATTAACTTCCTTTTTGGTGCCTACATTTTTTTCGGTTTCTCCCGTTATTAAAGAGAGCTATTTGAAAATGTACCATTTCAAGCCAGATCGAATTCTCGTGGTCCCCAATGGGATAGAAATAACAAAATTCCAAAGACCTGTAGATAAAGTAGCGAAATTAAAATCTCTTAACTTAACTGGTCACTCCCCTATCCTCGGATGTGTGGCGAAATTACGCATGCATGAAAAAGGACAGGATGATTTGTTAAAAGCTTTCAAAATGGTTAGAGCGAAATTCCCCAATGCCAGGCTCCTTCTGATCGGAGATGGCCCCGATAAATCCATTCTCCAAGAAATGGCACAAAACTTAAAATTGGAAGATTCAGTTTTATTCCTTGGTAATCGAAATGACATCCCCGAATTATTAGGTATCCTCGACCTCATGGTTATGTCCACCCGATTAGAAGGCATGTCCACTACCATTCTAGAATCACTTGCGGCAGGCACTCCTATTGTTACCACCTCTGTGCCTGGCAACACAGCTATCTTAACTCATTTGAAAGAAGCCTACCTTGCGCCCCCAAGAGAACCGGAAGCCTTTGCAAGGGCAATACTTACAGTTCTTCAGGATAAATCTCTTCAAGAAACGTTGCACCTAAATGCCCTCAAAGCTGCGGAGTCTTTTGACATTCAATATTCGATTAATTTACTAGACGATTTTTTGAAATCCTCCTTTACAAATAGACCTTAAAACTCTATATTTTTTCAGATGAATGATTTACTCCAATTAGACCTCACAACACCTGCTCACCTCTCAATTGAGAGCTTGCTAATCAACCTGATTCTGGGAACCGCGTTGGCCTTTGTCGTTCGATGGCTTTACTTGCGTTATTCTCACACGCTTTCAAATAAAGAGAGCCTAGCTAACATTTTCCCGCTTCTTACTTTAATTACGATTTTAATCATTTCCGTCGTTAAATCTTCTCTAGCCCTTTCCCTGGGATTAGTTGGAGCGCTTTCTATCGTGCGTTTTCGCTCTGCCATTAAGGAGCCGGAAGAACTGATCTATCTTTTCCTTGCGCTCGCGGTTGGACTCTCCCTAGGAGCAGATCAGCGCTGGCCGACGATTGTCGCCGTATTATTCATCGCAGTTATGCTTACGGTACGAGACCGATTTATAACCAAAAGGAGTTCTCATAATTTCATGATTACTTTTGAAGGGGAAGACAAGGATTTCATCTTAAAAGGAGAATCTAAATTCTTAGATTTGATCAATCAGCATACAAAAGTGGCAGATTTGCGTCGGATTGATGTCGAAGGAGACGTTCTTCAATCTCGTGTACTCATTAAGGCCAAGGATTCAAAGTCATTACTTAACCTTGTCGTTCTGCTTAAAAAGGAGTTCCCTGCTTCGCTGATCTCTTTTGTTGATATGGATAATCTTCTCTAAACGTGAGACTTACCCCCCCCGAATCTACTTTTACTTGGTGGTCCCGAGCTCTTTCTGTTTTAAAACAGTGTCATCGTGGTCGGTTATTTAAGCGCCTAATATTAGTAGCGTTGAGCCTCTTTTTCGTTCTTCTCTCAACCTTTGGCTACCTTGTATATTCGACGTATGGCTACGCGCTTCCTTATCTTGTAGATCGTTTTGTTCGTCAATTTCAAAATTCCGCACTTCTCCCCATTCATTATGCTTCATCCTATATACATCCTCTTTTCAATGAAGAGCTTGAAACAATTTACATAGATGTTCCTTTTGAAAATTGGCAAAAAGTAGAAGCGAAAGCACAAGAGGCGCTTCAAGTCGGGATTCTAATCTCCTCAAGTGATGATTATGTAAAAGCTACCATTAGCTCCTCTAAAGGAGGGGAGTATAAAACCAAAATTAGATTAAAGGGGGACTGGCTCGACCACTTAGATTTAGACAAACCCTCTCTTCGCGTAAAAATACGCAACTCAAAATCATGGAATGGTCTTTCAACCTTCTCAATGCAAAGCCCCAAAACTCGTAACTTTCTTGGGGAATGGCTTCTATTCAAAGCACTACGAGATGAAAATATACTTGCGCCACGCTATGAATTTATTGATGCGATTCTCAATGGGAAATCAATCGGAGTAATGGCCACCTCTGAATTCTTCACAAAAGAGCTTGTCGAAAGTATGGGACGACGAGATTCAATAATCTTTAAATACAATGAAGACTTTCTCTGGGATGATCGAGCCACACACATGAATGTCCTCGAGAAAGAAACTGTTGCAAGCACCCTTCTCTTTGGGCATGATGACATACTCCACAATCCAGCCACTCTTGAACCCTTTGAGCTCAACGACATACAAGAAGATCCCCAAAAGGCACAATGGCTACAATCAGCCTATGCACTATTAGAAGAGTTCGACCAAGAAAATATGAGCTTTTGTGATGTTTTTGATTGTGAACAGTACGCACGTTATTTTTCACTTCAAACACTATTTGGGGCGGAACATGGAAACTTTTGGCATAATGAGCGCTTTTACTACAATCCCATTACTTCTCATTTTGAGCCTATTAGCTTTGATAATTATGCTGTTCAGCGTTCAACAGGAGTCCTCCTTGGGATCGTTGATTTTCGTGGGCTGATTTACTACGCCCTGCAAGATGAAAGATTCTCCCCTCTTTACCAGAGTGAACTATGGCGTGTCAGCCAAGAAAATTATGTTGAAACTTTATGGTCTCACTATGAGCCTCAGCTTAGACACTTACAGGGATTTTTATGGAGAGAATTCCCTTTCACAAATATCAAAGATATTCGACACACTATTGACTCTAATGCATATAGTATCCGATCACTATTCAATCCTCCCCAATTTCTGCACGCACGTTTCGAGGCTCGATCTCTTGAAGAAGGGTTAGATCACCTTGAAATTCAGCTGGGTAACTTTGTTCCCCTTGCGCTTACTATTCATTCCGTTGAAGTCGATGAGAAATTATTTCCAATGAGAGAACTTCAACAATGTGGAACCACTAATTATTTTGACGAGTTCCAGCTTTCGCCTACGCTTTACCTGGCCCCACCAAACTATCAATCAATTTGCCTAGACATAGCGTCCACAGACACCCCTCATAATGTTGAGGTTCACTTTAGTATTTCGGGAACGGATTTCCAAGAGACTGTAGCTGGGACACCCCTAACCCCCTCATTCCCAAAAAATCGTGTCTTGGAGTCTAATGCCAACATAGAATCCTTTCCATTCATAATAAAGGATACACGTTCTAAAACTGTAACTATCTCCTCTGGGAGCTGGGATTTGAATGATGACTTAATTATTCCCTCGGGCTACACACTCAAAGCAGAACCTGGCGCTCGCCTTCGGCTCGCCCCCTCTGTTTCTATCTATTCCTATGCCCCACTCGAGTTTATAGGCACTGAATCTTCTCCCATAATAATTGAGGCACTCAACCCAGAAGAGCCCTGGGGTGTTTTCATTGTATTAAATGGTGACTCACCTTCTACCCTAGAACATGTGCAGTTCTCAGGTGGCTCACAACAAGTTAATGATACGTATAATTTAACAGGAGGCGTTACATTTTTTCGAAGCAACGTAAATATGGACAATGTAACTATCCAAGATATGCACGGAGAAGATGGCTTAAATATTGTCGAATCTGAATTTGCGCTAAAATCTGTGACCCTAGCTCGAACTTTTTCAGATGCCTTTGACGGGGATTTCTCAAAAGGTACCATCGAAGACATAACCTTTTTAGATATTGGGAACGACAGTATTGATGTCAGTGGAACGGTTATAGAGATCAATGACCTCTTAGTAAGAGGAACTGGAGATAAAGGCGTTAGCGCCGGAGAAGGAAGCACCGTCACGCTTACGGGCGCTACTATTGTTGATGCATTTATCGGCCTGACCAGTAAAGATCTTTCATCTCTTACCGCTTCTGACGTAAATCTCGCTAACACTTATTTTGACTTGGCGGCTTATACAAAAAAATCTGAATTTGGAGCTTCGTCACTCTCTCTCACAACGGATAAAACTATTTCAACAGATCAGATGGTGGTACATGAAGGATCTACTGTTTATTTGAATGACGTACTCCTCCCTCCTAATCGCAACGCCTCACATGACGTGTTTGCTGAAATGGTTGAAACCAATCCCAACCTATAATGATTAAAGCCACCACCCAAGCGGATCAAGTCACATTCCATCGAGCTGAACGTAAATTTCAGATCATTGGAGGAGACTTAAGCTATATACGCAGAATTCTTAACTCCAACTGTCTTCCGATTATTCACCACAAACGAGTCTCGACCAATCGGACACTCTATTTTGATGATATTTCTTTTTCTTCCTATGATGAAAACAAATCTGGTATTTCTCGTCGTTGGAAATCACGGATTCGCTGGTATGACTCATCAGATAAAACCATTTTTTTCGAATTCAAAGAGCGCTCCAATATTTTCTCTTCAAAAGATCGAGTCGAAATCCAACTTACTACTCCAATCTATCAACTCACCTACAGAGAACTAAAAGCCCAACTCCGCCAACATCTTTCACTAGAACAATACGAGCGATTTTTATTCCGATCCGATCCGGTTCTAATCAATGAGTATCAGCGAGAATATTTCCGTGATCCTCACAGTAAAATTCGTCTCACTCTTGATTATAATATTGGTTATTACAATCAACTACAGGCGCGCAGACCCCGTCTTAAATATGCTCATCATCTCCCCCACTTAATCATACTTGAATGTAAGATCCCCGTAGGCTCTCCTGAGCGAATAGAGCGCCTCCTGAACCCCCTACGCCTCCGTCTGTGCCAGAGCTCTAAGTATGTTGCATGCCTAGAAGCAATGGGCCTTTCTCACGAGATTGCATAGTGTTAGGATATAATCATGATTAATCACATTTCCTCTTCTTCGCGCAAAATTTTGTCCTATGCTCTTTTAAGCGTGGTTTGGCTTATGAGCTTTTTGGCAAATAATCTCCAGAATTTTTGGTTGCCTAATGGAACCGACGAATATGCTTATATGGGCATTGCTCGGCGTATGGTTATTTTTGAAAACAAAGAAGCTATTCTAACCCCTTTCCAGGGAAGCCCATTATTATATTCTTATTGGCTTGGCATTGTACATAGCTTGACCAATATCCCCTTAGAAACTTTAACGCTTCTAATGCATGGATTTGTTTTGTTTCTTTTGATTTTCCTGGGATATCGATTAGGTCAGCGCTTTAGCAAAACTACTGGATTGATTGTGGCCATCTTAATTGGATTTTCACTTTCTCCACAGTTTTTCCCGGGACAGGCCTACATGGTTCCATCTCATTTCCTAAGCCTATCCCTTCTCCTCATTATCCCCCTCCTTTTAGGGAGAAACCGTAATAGAGTTTTCATGGTTTTACTCCTTTGTACTCTCTTATTTTGGTGGGGTATTCTTCCGTTAATCGCTTTTATTCTAATTTACTATTTTAATCCATTATCCCTAAAGCACTTAATACTCTCAATCGGTGCCTTTGTACTTCTTAAGTTAATGCTCACCTTTCAGCCATTCCTAGATTTATCGCACTTCTTTCTATTAGTCTCCAACTTTTCAAGTTCTAACACTCCTGATTATCTTGCGACTCTATGGAGCTATTTTTACATTTATTTACCTGCACTTGCTGGGCTAATTATTCTTTATCCCAAGTTTTCTCATTCTCATTTTAAATCTTCTATTCGCATAGCTATTTCTCTTCTTTTTACCTCATTTTTCTTTTATATCATATTAGGAACCCATATACATACACGTATGTTTTTTCTATTCTTTCTTTCCTGCTTCTTATTGATTGGAATTGGCTACGATTATTCAAACGCCACTATTAAAAATAGTCTTCTTAAAAAGTCTCTGCCCTTCCTCTTGGTGTGCTACTTTATTTTTGCTTTTTACAGAGCAGGGTATACCTATGCAACTGATATCGCAGTGATTCCAACCATGATCCCAAGTGAGGTAAGTGCTTTTGAGTGGATTGAAAAACAAGATGTATCTAATGATCTCCTCATTTCTGATTATGCTACTATTTTCACTTCTATGTTTCATGTCAACACACTCAATTCCAACTATTTTCAAAATAAAGCGCCAAAAAATTGGTCTGACGAAGAAGCCAGCCTTCATAGCTACCTCAACCTTAGGTCACCCCAAATGAAGACTATATATAGCATTTTTTCAGACCCTTTCTTCTCCACAGAATCCATTGATTTCTTAACCGAATCTCAACAAATATTTAAAGCCGATAAACTTTTTGTAATTATATCTCCTCGTACTAGAGAGGCCATTGCTCGTTTCGCTGAAAGTGAAAAACCTAAAACGCATGATTCTCGGGTTATCATGCGTGCCAAAGACTATGATTTCGTAGGGGAGGGGAAATTTTCGACTAGCGCCTTGTTTGAGATTATTTATGACAATGGGGAAACTCAGATCTACCAATACAATCCGTAGCCACACTCATCCAACCTATAAAAAACTATCATGGTATTTCTACAATGAAAATATTTTCTGTTTGATAGCTAATCGCCCACTTCAACTTCTCCGCCATCTTTTCATAATCCCATGTATTAACTTCTGTAGAAACAATAGGCCAGTTTGCTAATTTCCCTAATGCTTTATTTGGTGTGCCATCCTCCTTTTTAAGTTGGTTATACTGTAACCAGTAACTCATCCTAGGTGTAATTAGAAGGTATTTTGGCTTAGGGGTTATCTTTAATTCAATCCTCTCAAGCTCTTCTTCCATTTCCTCTTTGACTTGAGCTAAATTAAGGTTATCTACACGCTCCTCCCCTGAGAATTCATATACTCCATTCCAATTCTCACCGGATGCATACAATCTCAACATACTCACAAATTGACGTTGTATCTCGCCCTCGTATGAGGATTTATTCGGGATAAGCCCAAAAGCAAGATCCTTCCATCCCTCTTCTGTTTTTCCTGAGACTTTCCATTCAGAAATATAGGAACTTCCATCCTCTGATGGAAAGCCATATTCACCCCACGTAATTTTTATAAGATCGATGGGCAAATATGCCCCAAGATCCACGGTATAATCTAGAACCTTCGATCCGGGATAGGCCGATGTCCCGTTCTTCCCATCTACTAAGTTTTCTGCTCCATTCCCCTTATTCAAGGAATATTCTTCATTTTCTGGAAGATTAGATTCTACCGATTTCCCGATAGTATGATTTAGATAATCCCCTTTAGCTCTAAAGAAATTCAGAAATTCAAAATTCAGAATTCTAAGAGTTGAATAGCGAGGAGAACTAACACTTGGGGACTCTCCGGAGGAAAGCGTTAAGGCAGATGATGTCTGGCGATTAATTGTTCCTCTTAAAATATCACCCATGTAGGGATCCGTCACAATATAGTCGCTAGGTGTTGTATTTTTTTCAAGCCACTTCATTGCTGAAAATTCCTCCTGAGAGATAGCCCCTCCCATAAATTTTTGAGCATTGTGTGAGTCGTATATCGGCCGGGAAACCAACCACGGAGACATTAATCCCTTTTGGCTAAACCCCATTCCCTCACAAATGAAAAGAAACAGAACTACTGCTATCATTGTATACTTTCTCACCTGAGCCTTTTTTATCTGAGTTATTCCTAAAAAGGGAATCGCAATTGCCAATGTGAAAAATATCCTCCAATACCATTCAAATCGTATCGTATACTGAGGCAGGCCGCTCCAATAAAAACCAATTAATAAAGCAGAATATGCCAGAGCCGGTACAAGGAAGGAGCTACTAATTTTAGCCCTCACGGACTTAAGAGCCAAAAGAATTATTCCAATAATTCCCAAGCCCATGTGTATCCATGAATATGAAATATTAAGGAGCTTCCAACGACGGTCAACCTGATATGAATGTGACCAATTTTCAGGGAAAATGCCTTGAGCATAAATTACACCCAAAATAATCATTATCACGAGAGCTGAGAATAGATATTTTTGCTTTTTCTTGTCCCTTACATAAAATGCCACCAAAGGAATATTTATGATCAAAGTAAATGGATAAATCAAAAACAATAAACCAGAAAGCATCCCCATAAATATAAACTCCTTTACCCCTAATTTGTCACGAATAAGATAAAAATAGAACCACATTATAATAAATAGCATCTGCGAAATGGACGTAGCATAAATATCATGAGCCCCATAAAAATGACCTTGCCCCGTAATCGTTAGCCCCATAAATACGGCGAAGAAAGCAAGCCATTCATTTTTAAATATTTTCAATCCAAGGGTAAAGATAAGAATCGCATAAAGCGGCAGAACAAAAAATGGCCCCCAAAAGAACAGACTAAGAAAATGAACATCCAATAATATCAAAAACGCACCAATTAATGAATAATAGCTAAGAGGTTGCTCAATTATTCCCATAATACTGCTACTGCCCGATAGAAAAAGATTCGTGAGACCCCCCTCCTCGAATAATTTAAAAACCTTAGTCATATAATGAAAATGATCAAGGCCTCCAAACGTTGGAAATGGCGCTGAGCTGCGTAAATACACCATTATTGAAGTCGCCAAAACAACAGACATAATAGCCAATATATTTGTCCATTTCACCGATAAAGACGGGATAACGCGTAGGATTTGATTATTTTTTGATTTTCCTTTCCCTTCCAAATTCCTGCTCCTCAGGACAGGGATCAATGACAGTCCCAATGTAATCCCCAGAAAACTTAATTTTAGAATAATTTCATTAAAGAAGTATGTCAGAGATAAAAGAACCGCAAGACAAACAATTCCCATTACACCTAGTGCACAATTCACAATAAAAATTAAAAACCATGGAACCTCATACTTATCTTCAGCTCTTATAAAAAGCGCCTTCCTAAGCCCAGCTCCTAATAAGACGATAAGAATAAGCCCAGGTATAAAGAGCAAGGAACTCTGAGCTATCCATAAAAGAATATATACAAACTCTAATCCCAAAATAAGTTGAAGCATAAAGACTGAACTGCTCCATGAACTTTTCTTTATAAAATCAAAACTCATAAAAGTCTTAGATTCGCTTAAATACTTCTGTTTTTTCGAACTCTACTAAATCCTCAGGAGTTCCCATGCCATGCATTTCATCGGGGCTTATCTCAAAGATTTTAATATCACGATCCTTTAGTAACATCTCATTGTATACAGGACAAACATAAAACTCATTATTCATGCGGATATCCTTTCTAATCATATCTTCTGCTCCTTGAACGAAATCGCGTCCCTTTTTATAATAATAAATCCCAACAGTAGCATTGTTACTTATGGGTTTTTTTTCTGCGACCTCAATCACTCGCCCATTCTCATTTACTTTTGCGAATGACCATTTTGGATGAGTGGCATGAAACGTCAAGATTGAGCCATCTGCATTCGCATCTCGTGCGTCTTTCAGGAATTCATCAATCTTCATCTCCACAAATTGATCGGAATTTGCGATCAAAAGCTCATCATCATTATTCATATATTCTTTGGCAAGAAGCATTGTACAGGCCGCCCCCTCTGTAAATTTCTCCAACTTCACAATATTACAATTGGGAGCCACTAAATTAAGTAGTTCATGGAGTGAATACTTATCGTAATGCTCTTTTTGGCAAATAAAAGTAAAACTGTGCTCTGTATTAGGTCTCAGATTCTCAATTACCACTTGAATCATTGGCTTCCCATTTACTTCAATCAATGGCTTAGGGAACGTGTAGCCTTTTTCTGCAAAACGAGTGCCTTTCCCCGCCATTGGAATAACAATATTCAGCATGCTATTAGGGTTAAAATTTACAATTTAGATATATAGCCTTCAATCAAACCAAGGTGAACGTCTTGGACACCCTTTACCACACATACGTGGCCGCCACTTGCCTCTGCCGCCTCGATTCCATGTGGAGAATCTTCCACAATGATCGTTTCTTCCGGAGAGACACCCAGCGCCTCCATCCCCTTCAAATACATTTCCGGATCAGGTTTACTTTTCTTAACATCCTGGTTAGAAATTACCACATCACAATCATTAAATAAATCGCTTTTCCTTAGCATCATCTCCAAGGTTTCACTGATTGAGTTTGAACATACGCCAACCTTAAATCCCTTTTTCTTAAGGTGCTTGAACATGAGCTGCTTCTGGAAATCTGGACGACACAATTTATAAATGAAATCAATCGTATACTGTTGTTTCATATCATATATAAAATCATGCAATGACTCTGGCATCTCGAACTCTTCCGTTAGATGACTCAACTTCACGCGAGTTGGTAATCCATTATAAAACCCAAGATGTCTCTGCCTGTCTATCGTGTAACCAAATAAACCCAGCGCCTTGTTGAGCGCCTCGTAATGCCATTCAGTGGCATCCACGAGTACTCCATCAAGGTCGAAAAGAACTGCTTTAATCACATTTAATTGGATTATTGTTACCACTATTAAAGCGGCTCTTTGCTTCATCCACAAGGTCAGTGCATAAATAGATTAAACTTGTTGCAAAGTGTTCTTCTATGAAATCCCATAGGGATGCGTGTAAACGCTTATGAAGCTCCGAAGAAACAAAGGCTAATATTTTCCCTTGTTCCTGAAATGCGCTGAGTTCTTCCGGTTCAAAAATGAAATCCTCAAACTGATCCACCCATATCCATTGACTCTTATCGAGAAGCAGCGGGGGA
Source organism: uncultured Candidatus Peribacteria bacterium (assembly GCA_964491515.1). Taxonomy (GTDB): domain Bacteria; phylum Patescibacteriota; class Gracilibacteria; order UBA1369; family UBA12473; genus CAZBGQ01. Next base: position 48,607 of record CAZBGQ010000004.1, on the reverse strand, counting down.
TACTCAATGTCACTGATTCGAGTCCCAATATTCTTGGAAGGGATCACTTTGGTAAACCCTAAATGAGAGGGGCCAGACATATCAAAAACAAAACTATTATCATGTAAGTTGAATTGATCAATGAACTGTTTAACGAGTGATTGAGTCCCATCCGATTTTATATTAATCGCGTAAGTGACTTTTAAAAAATTAGGATGTACTTGTAGTGCCTCAAATATATCAGCAGCTAAGGGTGAGCTGGCAGTGGGCATGTCATGGGAAATCACCAAGCGCCCGTTATAGTCCCTGAAATCGGTTTCTAGCCCGACTCCCCGGTCCAATGCATCCTCAAAGGACTTAAGCGTGTTCTGCTCTGATTCCTCCTTCCAATAGCCACGATGGGCAAGTATCTTAATCATCCGGATGGTTATTAGCTAAGTGCTTTATTATAAATCTCTTTTAAAAGTTTTCTACGATGTGCTTGAGAGAATTTGCCGGACTGTATACTTTCATACGCATTGTAGCTCATTTCTTCTCGGAGCTTAGGATTTATGATTAGCTCTTCTATTGCCTTGGCTAATCTTTGCACATAGTCCACTGGGGGTGACAAAGTTTTCCTTGTCAATTCTTCTCTATGCTGATCACTTTTTAGCGTTGAAATGTAATTTTCATCAAACAGGGATAGATAATTGGGGATAACTTTTCCTCGTACCCCATCCTCAATAATATCCTCAGCTGCATAGCCACCGGCGGCAATACATGGGAGACCAAAAGAAAATGCCTCCAAATAAACAAATCCGTACGCTTCAAAATGCCCAGGCATCACAAAAATATCCGCCTCTTCGTACATTTGAATCAATTCATCCCGAGAGGATGGCTCCTTGATATGGATATTAGGATTGTCCTCAAACCTCTTTGCAATATCGACTGGAACCTTGGAAGCCATCGCTAAATGTACATCATATGATTTTGCAAGAAGCTCAGTAGCTAATAAGACTTCCATCCCCCCTTTGTGATCAAAAACAGTAGAAAGGAAAAGCAGGTTTACACGATTCTTCTTAAAATCTCGTTTAATTTGATTTTTTCGTGCCTCCATAGTGAGCGGCACGACATGAATTTTGTCCTCAAACCCCTTGCAATTAAGCCCGCTTAATACACTACGCTTTGCAGCCTCGGTCCATGCCAAAATCCCACGACATGAACTACGCTTAAACATCCGCTCAAAATATCGCTGATTACGCTTCTTATCAAATGCGCTTCGATTGTACCAAGTCAGTTGAGTGACTTGCTCCATTTCCATCATCCATGGAATCTTTCTATTAAGAAGGGGGAAATGTCCACTATGGATCATATCAATACCCGCTGGCAGATTTCGAGCGTATTCCACCTTAGGAACTGCTAACTTAATTAAAAATTTTACAACTTTTGCATAAATCCAACCACTAATCGTCCCCAACAGGGACTTACCCTTTCGCTTATTTACCCCAATGGTCTGAAATAGGGCTGGATTGGATGCCACATATTCAAATCCTTCAGGAGAGCACTTTGCCTCCTGCTTGTGAATGTTGTGCATCTGACGAGCGGTATAGTAGTAGATTTTTTTATTCATGATGTTAATTTTCTTTTAATTCCTATTATAAAGCTTAAAAATAGTTTCATTGCCCATGGCATTATTCTAAATACAGACCCTAAAAAATGATACGTATTGAAAAAATAAAGTCGAATCCGATCATAGAAAGAAGTAAATGATTTTTTTATGATATCGTTAATGATTCGGTAATGGAAAAAATGATAATAAGGTGTTTTCACAAAACCAATAAGGCCCTTTAAGAATACTGCTTTTTTACTAAATATGCTTAGATTTTGAACTTTTTCCTCCGCCATAAAGTCATCTCTATTGCATCGCTTATGATAAAGCAATTTATCTGTTGCTATAAATGAGCCCTTCACTAACATTTCAAGTGCAAAAAAAGTATCTGCAGAGCTACAACAATCCGGAATCCCCTTGAATTCCCTAAAACCCTTCACATCAATTAAATACTCTCTATTAACCAGCCCATAAACATAATTACATTTTCCGCCTCGATCCAAGAGAAAACGCTTAAATCGTTTGTATTTACTAAGATTCTCGCCTTCCTCAAATAAAACCGGATCAGTCTTGATCACTTCCCCTGAAAAGGTGATGTTATCGTAGGCGCAAAATGTTACGGCAGCCTCCTTATTTCTAACATGAAGCTCCACCAATTCACTGACAAAATCTGGCTCCCACAAATCATCATCCGCAGCCCACATAAAATAATCACCGATTCCTTGCTTTAAAACAAAATTGAAATTATCGGTGGCTCCGATATTTTTCTTTTGTCTTGTGTACTTTATTCGCTTATCTTTTTCAGCATATTTCCTGCAAATCTCCTGCGTGCCGTCCATGGACGCATTGTCAGAGATGATTAATTCAATATTTTTGTATGTCTGCCCCAATAAAGAATCAAGGGCGTCACAAAGAAGAGAAGCCCGATTATAGGTTGGCAAGCCGATACTAATCAGAGGGGGAGGACTACTCATTGAAGTGTTAATCTTTAATGCATTTCAGATACCCATCTGGGGCCACCGTCATGACCAGCTTATTTTGAATTTTTTCATCAATCACGAATCGATCGTTGTGCTTGAGAAATTCCCACGCGGCTGTTTTCGGATTATTTCCTTTCCCCCAGGGACGATCCGGATAAGAATCTTCTGGTAGGTCTTCCACTACCGTGTCAAATACGACCAAATAACTATCTTTTGTAACAAGTGGAGAATAAAGCTCTAACTCTTTTAATACATGATCGTGCGTGTGAAAAGAATCGAGTACGACAAGCACCTTCATGCCTTCTTTAACAAATCCGCGAACCTTTTCTGCGATTTGTTCATCAATGGCAGATCCTTCTATCATGGTAATTCGCTTAGCCATGGGGTGCTTTTCAATTTCAACCCGATTATGCTCGCGAATATCAATATCAACCGCTACTACACGACCGTCTTCTCCCAAAAGTTCCAACATGGAGGCATAAAATATGAGTGATCCACCATGTGCGATCCCCATCTCAATGATAAGATCAGGCTTCACCTCCCATATGATTTCTTGCATAGCCACCAGATCTTGAGGGAATTGTATGATCGGCCGCCCCATCCAAGTAAAGTTGTAAGAGTAATTATTAGCCATGGAATTTGTCATAAATTGCATGCCCAAATTACTTAAACCCTCATCCTTACCTTGCAGGGAAATATTTTCCTGAACTTGTGATTTGAACTGTTCGATTGGATCCATAAGGCACTTATTTATAGATAATTATTTTTAATATAATAATGCCTTAAACTTACCCTAATATCAATGTTAATGATTCTTCGTAGGAATGAATATCCCTAAACTCTCATTAGCAAAATTTCCCGTACCTCTTTCTCCCCTATATTTTTCCTCTCTCCAATTTTTACCGGGTAACTCCCAATCTTCTTTGAAATATTATCAGCAACTTCTTCAGTCAGTCCAAAATCGGAAAACCGGACAGATTGACCAAGTGACACAAAAAACTCTTCAGTCTTATCAATAGCTTCCTGGACAATTTCGTCATCAGTCATTTCACCCAATCCAAAAACTCTTCTTCCGTATTGAATAAGCTTTTCCCTTTTTTCCTGCTTCATGTAATTCATTACCCCGGGCAAAACAATCCCAATTGATTCTGCGTGAACAAGCCCATATTCAGCAGTGAGTTCGTGCCCAATCATATGAGTACTCCAATCTTGTGGAACCCCGCAACAAATAAATCCGTTTAAAGCGCACGTAGATGCCCACATAAAATTTGCCATCAAATCATAATCATAAGGATTTGCAATGAGAAGTGGTCCTATTTCAAGCAAGGTCGACAAAATACTCTCCGAAAACCTATCTTGAATTCGAGAATCTGACGGGAAGGTCAAATATTGTTCAATCACATGAGAATAAGAATCAATAATACCATTTCTAATTTGTCTGGGAGAGAGTGTTTTTGTTACTTCTGGATCTAAAATTGAAAATGACGGAAATACTTTTTCGCTCTTCAGTGAGCGTTTTGACTTTTTCTCCACATTCAATATAACAGCATTAGAATTCATCTCAGAGCCAGAAGCCGGTGCTGTTAAAATTACTCCAACTGGCAAAGCCTTACTAATCGGTACCCTCTTCTCAATAAAGTCCCAACAGGACTCAGAAGGGGGCAACTGAGAGCCGACTGCAATATATTTTGCTGCATCAATTACGGATCCGCCTCCCACAGCCAGAATGAAATTCACTCCAACCCCCTCTATCTTTTTTTGTACGCTACTACATTGTTCGTGAGTGGGATTAGGTAAAATCCCCTCATATTCGACCACAATTTTATCCCCAATTGCCGAGATAACTTGCTCATATACACCATTTTTATGCATTGACCCTTTACCAGACAACAATAAAACCCTGGCTCCTTGAGGAATAAATTCAGAAAGTCTAGCAATAGTTCCTTTCCCAAAAACAATTCTAGTGGGGTTGTGAAAAACAAAATTATTCATTTAAAAATTCGTTAAGAGATTCGTTTAGTTTCTCAATGAAAAAATCAATTTCCTCAGTGGAAATTAAAAAATTTGGTATTATCCTAAAAGTTCTTCCTCGATTAATACATTGAATAATTATCCCCCGAGAGAGTAATTTGTTCATCAATTCATGGCCTGGATTTTTTTCACGATCAAAAAGGTCTTCATTTATATCGAAAGCTATCATTAAACCTACACCCCGAGGATTAACTATCACATCACTTTGAGTGGAAATTTCAGTTATCTTATCTAAGAAAATTTCCCCGGAATTTCCAACTTTCTCCAGTATATTTTTCTTCTTAATTTCCTCAATAACAAATAGGGTAATAGCTGCCGACAAAGGATCGTTCTGATGTGAAGCAAAATGAGTGAGATTTCCACTCCTCATCTCTTCGGCAAGATTTTCAACAAATAATACTCCCGAGACAGGCATGCCTGCCCCCCCCGCCTTAGCAAAGACAAGAATATCTGGGGAAACATTGTACTTTTGATAACAAAACCAACTCCCCGTTCTACCAAAGCCTGTCTGACATTCATCGAAAATTAAAATCGCCTTGTACTTATCGCAGAGCTCTCTAACTTTTTTCAAGAAATCCGCAGAAGGGAAAATCATTCCGCCCGCCCCCAAAATCGGCTCCATTATTAGAGCAGCAATTTCCTTAGGATTTTCTCTGAAAATTTGTTCTATTTTTTCTACACAAGGACCAATCTCGCTCGTTGTTCTTGGGACAGAAACACCGAATGTTTCATCGACCGTGGGGAAAGCCCATTTCCCATAAGAAGAAACGCTCTGAGCCCCAAGAGACGACCCGTGGTAGCCCTCATTCAAATAAATCATCTTGTTACTTTTCTTAATTGACTTAGAAAAGCGTAACGCGAACTCAACCGCTTCAGCTCCAGTTGATAGTAAAATCCCCGCCTTAAATACCTCGTTATTAATTTCAATAAGTTCCTGAAGTGCGTCAAAAACAATACTCGAGATGGTATTGGTATTTGTATGGATAATATTTCCCATTTGCTTGATAACTGCCTCAGTAAGTGCTGGATAGGCATGCCCAAAACACAAACAAAATTGCCCACCATTTAAATCAAGATATTTATTCCCATCAACATCCCACACATAAGAACCCTCTCCTCTCTGAAGTACTGGCTCAATAAACTTAGTTGCAGGGAGAATATATCCGCCTTGTTCGTCCCAAATTTTATGACTTTTACTATGTGACATAAGTTTATACTATTATTTTAAATATTACGCGCCCCCTTAATCTGATCCTTAGAGATAAATATTTCACTAAAGGACCTCAAGCAAAACCCTTCCGTGATCAAAGGTTTTTTATCAAATGACGTGTCGTCCATTAATCTGATGAAATTATCTACATCATTAAACCCTGCCTTAGCCCAAAGATAAGTCGATGCGCTAAATCGTGGGTTAACTTCGAACGGCAAAAACTTACCGTTTACAACTCTGCCTTCTATATTTAGAGGACCACGGCTTTTTAGAACTTTTGAGATTTCGCAAACTTGACTAAATATTTCAGGAAAATCACTAATCAAGCCCTGACTATAACCTCCAGAGATGATGCCTTGGTCAGACTTAAATGTATATGTTAGCTTTGTGTCAAAATTCTTTTTAATGCCAATTCCACCAAAAATCTCTCCATCTGGAGCAGATAACACACTGAATGAATATTCTCCTTCCGCTAAGGGAATATACTCTTGAAATAGGGGAGTTCTCCCGCTTTTCATTATTTGCTCTGAGAAAATATGCGCATCTTCTTTGTCATTCGCCAGACTCACAAAAGCACTTCCTCCACTATCTTTAGTGGGTTTAATAATACACGGGTAAGAAAAACCCTCGATGTCATCAAGCGTATCTATTATTTTTGTCACTGGGACCGAAACACCTCTCTCACTCAAATAATCAAAAGTCTTTATTTTGTCAGTACAAAGCTTAATTACCTCCGGAGAATTCATTGCCAATAAGATATTATTTTCTTCAAATAATTTCCTGTTTTCGTTTAATAAACTTTGAGGGCCTTCTCCCCCGGGGATAATGATTTCAATTTTCATCTTTTCACAAATCTCAAGAAGATCTTGGATATATTTTTCTCTATTAATGACGTAGGTCCCCAAAAAACCCGATTGATACAATCCAAAAGCGTACGGAGAGATGTCCGCTCCATAAATATTTTCATATCCAGCCATTGTGAGATTCTTGAAAATCTCTGTACCCAAGGAAGCCCCCCCTATACCGGCGATAAGAATATTTTTCTTCATGTTTCTAAGATTTTAACTAAGCTTTTACAAATATAATCTACTTGATTCTCGGTAATATTTTGAGAGCAGGGAAGATTGATAGCGCGTTGCGAAATATCGAATGCAACAGGTGTCTCCGCTGGAATATTTATTGCCGGCAAACTTGAAACCGGATAGAAAAAAGGACGTGTCTGAATCCCGAATTCATCAAAACTGTTTATTAATTTCGACTTATCAAAATCATTTCCCTTATCAAACACAACGGTCACCATCCAAAAGGTGTTTTTTGTCTCCGGAGCCTCAGTGTTCAATTGTACACCTTCAACACCTTCAAGCCGTTCTTTATACCATTTAAATATTTCCCTCTTCTTAGCAATTAACTCTTCGACACGAGAAAGCTGTGCTATCCCGCAGGCGGCTTGAAAATTGGACATCTTGTATTTATATCCAATTTCCAAATTCCAAAAAAATTTCCCCGTGTCCTTACAATGATCATTGTAATAACGAGCTTTTCTGATTACTTCTTCGTCATCCGTTAGAATCATGCCTCCTTCTCCCGTGGTGAGTGTTTTTGATCCATGAAAACTGAAACAGGAAGCATCACCAAAACTCCCTGCCATTTTACCCTTATATTCCGACCCCACCGACTCAGCAGCATCCTCTATGATTTTCAAATTATGCTTTTTCGCAATTCTCAAAATCTCATCCATTTCCGCTACATGCCCGTACAAATTAACAACCAAAATCGCCTTTGTCTTAGGAGTGATTTTTCTCTCAATGTCCGCTGGATCAATGCACCAAGTCTTAGGATCAATATCAGCATAAACCACCTTTGCCCCTATCCAGTAAAGCGGCTCGACACTTGCAATCCAGGTAGCATTGGGAGCAATCACCTCATCCTCAGGCTTCAAGCCCAAGCCTAAATAAGCCAAATGCAAGGCCCCCGTACAAGAAGAAGTCGCCAATGCATATTTCCTCCCAACATATTTCGCAAATGCTCCCTCAAATAGGTTTACATATTTTGTGGCATTTTCATCCCACCCATCCTGCGCTGCTTTTGTGATCCACTCAACTTCTAAGTTAGTAATCGATGGTCCCGTAATAGGAATCCTAATCATTTGCATTGGGTTTAAATGATGGCCAAATTTTATCCTTATCCGAAAGGGTTGGATCATCTATTGGCCAATTTATCTCAAAAAGCGGATCATTCCATAAAACGCCTTTTGAATATTTTGGCTCATAAAACTCTGACATGAAATAAAGTACTTCACACTCATCCACAAGAGTTTGGCACCCATGCGCTAATCCCTCAGGGATGAAAAGCATTTTTTTATTTTCCGCGGTAAGCTCAACAGCTACCCACTGCTTAAACGTGGGCGACTCTGCCCTTAGATCGACGGCAACATCATAGATAGCTCCCTTTGTGCATTGAATCACTTTTGCCTCCTCTACCGGCTTAGACTGCAGATGCATGCCCCTAATTACACCCTTTTTTTCTGTAACCGAACGGTTAACTTGCTTGATACTAAATTCCATCCCTCTTTCCCTGAATTCATTTTCACAAAAGACACGACTGAAATAACCTCTCCCATCCACCAATGGCTCAGGCTCAATAACATACACACCCTTTAATTTAGTCTCTTGAAAAATCATAAAACTCTTATATTAGGAATCGGAATAATAAATTTCCCGCCAGCACCATGGTAATCGCTTAATTGTTTCACAATTTCTCCCGAAATATTCCAGCACAAAACCAAAAGGTAATCCGGTTTTTCTTCTTGTATTTTCCCCGGCGGATAAACCATTAAATGAGTTCCCGGCGTATAGAGTCCCTGTTTAAATTCAGCTTTATCCACTATGAAATCAAGGATATCAGATCCAATCCCAAAATAATTCAGTAAGACATTGCCCTTTGCAGAGGCGCTGTAGGCCGCAATTTTTTTGCCCTCATCTTTTATTTTTTTCAACAAACTGAGAAGTTCTTTTTTTAATTCACCAACATTCCTTTCAATTTCTCGATAAGTCTCAATCCGATCGAATCCTTCGCTTATCTCTTTTTCTTTAAGCTCTTTCATATTCTCAGTCACGGAGAATTGACCGGGGTGAGCAGCAAATATCATCAAAGAGCCTCCCTGCATAGGAGTCAGCTCTACGTCGTAAATTTCCAACCCCGCTTCTCGGAAAAGATTCTGCAAAGCAATAAGAGAATAGTAAAAAACATGCTCATCGTATATCGTATCAAATTTGTTCTCCATTAATCCCGCAATGTACGGAAACTCAAAAATAGCGGTTCCGCCATTCTTTAAGATAGTTTTAACCCCTTTTACAAAATCAATAATTTCGGGCACATGTGCAAGAACATTTGCCCCATAAATTAGATCGGCTTGAATACTCTCCTGACTTTTTAATTTTTCAGCAAATGAATAACTAAAAAACTCCGGCATGGTTCTTATCCCCTTTTTATTCGCTATTTCGGCAATATTTTTAGCAGGGTCAACCCCCACTATTTGAATATCTAACGCCTTTATTTGTTCCAAAAAAGATCCATCGTTACTAGCAATTTCAAGTACTAGGCTATCCGATCCAAGATCAAACCTCTCTGCAAAATAAGCAGCTAATTCCTTACAATGCGCAAGGAAAGATGAAGAAGTTGATGAACGATAAATATAATCTACAAATAATTCCGAAGGAGATACTGTCTCCAAAAGTTGCACTAAATAACACTTAGGACAGAATCCGACCGCTAAGTTATATTTTTCCTCATTAGCGATCTCTTCTTCTCGTAAGAAATTATTAACGAGTGGCATTTCCCCCAAAGAGAAAAATGGAATAAGTTCAGTGGTACAAGCACGACAGTTCATAGTAAAAATTTAGTTAATATTTTTTTCATAGGAATGAATTTGTTCAATAGTATACTTAATCATTTCCTGCTTATTTCCAAAGGCTTTGTACCATTCAATTGTATTTTCCAACGTACTTCCCAGGTCATATTTGGGCTCCCATCCAAGCTGCTTGATTGCCTTTGAACAATTAAGTGTAAGCGAATTCGCCTCTGCGAGCAGTCGCCCTCCATCCGTGGCCCACGATGAATCTCCACCCCACAATTCAACCATTTTATCAGCAAGCCAATGGACCGGCTTTGAATTTTCATTGTTTGACCCAAAATTCCATCCCCCCGTATAACGTGCCCCGCCTTCGTAAAGATACTGAGCAAGCAGCAGGTACCCATAAAGAGGCTCCAGAACGTATTGCCATGGGCGAGTTGCATTGGGATAACGAATAATGATTTCTTTCTTCCCCTCAAAAGCCCGGATACAATCCGGGATCAAGCGATCGACCGCCCAATCGCCACCGCCAATAACATTCCCAGCCCTTCCCGATGCGAGCGCGACACCATGCTCAGAATAATCATCGGGATTAAAAAAAGACTTTAAATAAGACTGCATTACAAGCTCAGAACATCCCTTACTTGCACTATAAGGATCCCCACCTCCCATTTTATCATCCTCCACATACCCCCCTGCTTTCCCCGTATTTTCATAACATTTATCACTTGTAACATTAACCACCGCACGTACAGAAGGAGTCAAACGACACGCCTCAAGCAAATTCACCGTGCCCATTATGTTTGTTTCGTACGTTCCCACTGGATCAGCGTATGAAGGCCTTACAAGCGCCTGTGCGGCCAAATGGAAAACGATCTCTGGCTTATGCTGTTGAAAGGCTTTTAACAACGCCTCCTTGTCTCTGACGTCAGCAATTACGGAATCTACCTTTTCTTGAACACCAGCAACTGTAAATAAATTAGGAGTGGTCGGCGGCGCCAAGCTATACCCTAAAACATCCGCACCTAAACTATGGAGCCATAATGCAAGCCATCCCCCCTTAAAACCGGTATGCCCGGTTATAAGGATTTTCTTTCCACTATAAATATTATTAAACATAAAGGATACGTCACATTACCAAATTTTCCACTCAGCCTTACCTTCATTCCAAAGCTTATTCAGATACTCCATGTCGCGAAATGTATCCATACACTCCCAAAAACCATCATGCTTATATGCCATTAGCTGTGAGTCACCAGCAATTTTCTCCAAAACTCCATATTCCAAATCGCAATCTTCCTTCTCAGAGAGATGACTAAGGATTCCCTTCTTAAACACAAAATAACCTCCATTAGTTAATACGGAACCCACCTTTGGCTTTTCCACAAAACTCTCTATTAAATTATCCTTAATCGTTAACTCCCCAAACCGTGAAGCCGGCGTTACTGCTGTCACAGTCGCCAATTTCCCGTGCTCATGGTGAAATTTAACAAGCTTACCTATATCCACATTTGCCACACTATCGCCATAAGTCACCATGAAATCATCCCCATCAATATATTTCTCAACACGCTTTAAGCGTCCACCCTTAAGCGTGGACTCCCCGGTATTCACCAATGTAATTTTCCATCCAACATCATTATGCTTCTGATGGACAACCAAATTGTCAGGCCTCCCAAGCTCGAGCGTTACATCGTTATTCATGAGCTCATAATTATTAAAATACTCTTTAATAAAATCACCCTTATACCCCAATGCTAGGATAAATTCGTTGTATCCAAAGTGAGCGTAAAGCTTCATTATATGCCACAATATTGGCCAAGGTCCGATATGAACCATTGGTTTTGGGCGATATTCAGTTTCCTCTTTAAGTCGCGTCCCTAATCCACCACAGAGTATTACTACTTTCATAATGTTGTTTATTCTAAATATTAAGAGACACTAGCTTTCTAAATTTTTCCTTAAAAGTATAGCAAGTTCTTGCTCCAGGGTGAAGAGAATCATTGCCACGAAATCACCATTACCATATTAAATCAATTTCGTCCTTTTCATTAAAATTTGCACCATATGATGAATTTCCTGTTTACGTACAATCCCGCTAAGAAATAACAGTATAATATATACTAATACAGATAAGGAGGTAGCCCCCAATAAGCCAAAGGGCATAGATAGCAAGAAAAACAAGAAGATACAGCTAATTGCAATTAGTAATGGCTTTGCGACAATCTGGAAGAAATTTGAAGATATGATTTTTCTTAAGAGATACGCATTAAATAACAACTGCACAGCCTGGGCAATTACCGTTGCTATAGCCGCTCCGACCATCCCCCAGACGGGAATAAGAATTATATTAAAAATCGCATTTAGTAGCGTGCTAGCTAATACACTCCAAAGCAGCTCTTTTTGCTTTCCAGCCACTATCAATGTGTCATATAAAATCAGCCCAACCAAGAAAATCATGATTGACCAAATAGAAATTTGTAAGGTCAAAGTACCCGCCAGGTACTCCTTACCAAAAAACAGCTGAATGATAGGCTTAGCAAATAGTGTAATCAACAGCCCAATCAGCAAACCCAAACTTGCCATCATCTGCACTGACCGACAATAGAGATTCATGAACTGAGAGCGTGCTTGCGTAAAAAGCTGGGAGAGGACAGGGAAAATACTAGTCCCATAGAGCGTGGCGAATAAATAGAATGCAAAAATGATTTTATACATAGCACTATAGATTCCCACCGCTTCACTTCCCTCAAAAAATTGCAACATAACAGAGTCAAGGGAGAAATAAATAGTACTCAGGGCGCTACCCGCCATAAGTGGCCACGACTTAGCAAGTAATGCCCTTCCCGTACTCCAATTAATTTTCCATACCCAGGAAAAAAGATATCTCCTTACCAAGAAGAGTGTGATCACGAATCCCAAAAGACTTGACCCCAGATACCCCACCATAATAGCCTCCGTTGTCCCAATGGAAAAAATAAAGAAGAGCACAAAAACAATCAGCGAAAGGTGCTGAGCGCCTACAGCAATAGCCTCTAGATGCATTCTATGAGTGGCCTGAAAAGAGCTATAGAGAAAATTTGTAATAATACCAAACATTGTATAAAAAAGAGCCACAACCAGCAGAAACGTATCTTGGCGCAACAGAGGAGAAACCATCAAAGCTCCACTCAGCGTAATGAATAATAGGAAAGCGGCAATTAGTTGAAATAGAAGTGCAGTGGCAAGATTCTTGCGTAAAAAATTTATATCTCGTGCACCATCTCTTACAAAAGTAAGAGGAAATCCAAGATTCATAACAATAGAAGCAAGACCGGTTATCGCAAAAGCAAAAGCAAGTCGTCCATACTGCTCAGGACCAATAGTTCGCGCGAGAAATACCACTAGAATAATTCCGCTTATTGCCTTTGTCCCCTCAATAAGGGTACGGAAAAAACTATTATGAACAATGGTGCGGAATACTGATTTCACAAGAAATTGTAATATTTATTTAGTATAATACAAATCATACTCGGAAGGTGCCACTCCTGCAAATTTCGAATTCCATCAATACCATGTACTATAAAGAAGCTATTCCACTTCCTTTCGCCTTAGCTTAAAATAAATTAAGAATTATAATCATATTCTATGCCTCCCTTATTTAGCGTAATAATGCCGGCCTTCAATCGTGCGTATTGCATAAAAGATTCAATACGTAGTGCATTAAGACAAAAGGAATCGAATTTTGAGATTATTGTTTTTGACGATGGGAGCACCGATGGTACGGCTGATGTCGTACGCTCAATCGGAGACAAAAGGATTAAAATAGGTCGAGACCCAAAAAATAGGGGGGTTAACTTTTCTCGAAACCGTGCCATAGAGATGGCCACTGGAGAATGGCTTGTATTATTAGACAGTGACGATAAGCTCACTGAAAATGCCTTTGAGGTAATGAAAAGGGATATTTCGGAATTAAGTGAAGACGTTGCACTAATCTTTTACGGGACAAAAGATCGAGCTAGCGGGAAAATGAAATCACATTTCCATAAAAAAAAAGGCATTGTATCCTATGATGAATGGGTGGGGGAGTTAACCTTGAAAGGAGAATTCCTAGCAATGGTTCGAAGAAAAGTGTTTGCCGATGAAATGTTTCCCGAAGACATGGTTGCTTTTGAAAAATATTTTTGGCTTAAGCTCTTTCAGAAATACAAAATATTGATTCACAATACGGTGGTCCGAATTTATGAAGCTGATAATAATAACCGCCAAACACGCCAACTCATGAAACCGGAGTGGGCAGAACCAAGAGCTCGTTCTTATAAGAAATTTTTAGATGCCTTTGGGACAGACATGAGACGGGTGAACCCCAAATTATATGCACACTATCTATGTGTTATGGCTCACTTATATTTTCTTTCTGGAAACAAAGTAGAAGGCCGCAAAGCCTTAAAGCTTGCGACCCAAAATGCCCCAAGCCTAAAGACCTATGGCCTTATTTTTACCTCCTACCTGGGCCGCTGGCCTTTTCACCTTGCTACAAAAATTGCCCAACGATTAGTCTAATTATAATGTTTCATAAAAAATAGCTTCTTTTTTTTCTAATTTATCTCGCACCTTAGATTTCACATCAACAAAAGCTACAGGGGATTTCCCCCATCTGATTAAATCTTCTACGTTATCAACGATTTCGTCATGAGGAGAAAATAAGATCATTCCATCAAATACTTCACGCTCCTCTACGTTTTCGAAGACAGGCACACTGAAATTGCTTTCAATAGATTCCTTACTTAATAATGGGTCGTAGCCAAACACCTCTGCCCCTCTCTCCTTTAAAATTTTAATAATATCCTTGGCTCTTGAATTCCTTAAATCTGCCACATTCTCCTTAAATGTAACCCCCAACATCAATATCTTCGCTGATTCAAGCGGACGGTCCATTTTTCCCAGTTCCTTTGCTAAATAGTCCACCACCCAACTTGCCATATTATCGTTGATCTTCCTTCCAGCCAATATAACCTGCGGATCGTATCCCGATTTTTGAGCTTTATAGGTCAAATAATAAGGATCCACGCCAATACAATGTCCACCTACCAACCCTGGACGATAACTATGGAAATTCCATTTTGTCTCTGCAGCCTTCAGCACATCAATAGTATTGATCCCTAGTTTTTTAAAAATAAGTGACAGTTCATTCACCAACGCAATATTCAAATCACGTTGTACGTTTTCAATGACCTTTGCTGCTTCTGCTACCTTGATACTTGGAGCTTCGTGGATGCCTGCAAGGACTACTTCTCCATAAAGCGCACTTAACATTTCCAATGTTTCTGGAGTACTTCCAGCTACAATTTTTTTAATTCGTTCCAAGGTGTGTTCTTTATCTCCAGGATTAATTCTTTCCGGTGAATACCCGATTTCAAAATCCTCCCCGAACTTAAGCCCAGACTCTTCTTCTAAGATAGGAACACAAATTTCCTCCGTTAGGCCAGGATAAACGGTTGACTCATAGACGACTGTCACGCCTTTTTTCATATGCTTACCAATTGTTCGTGACGCGCTTTCAACGGGTGTTAAATCTGGGTTTCTTTCGCTATCGATAGGTGTTGGGACGGCCGCTATTACTACATCTGCAAGTCCAATTACCTCCGGCTCATCACTATAATTAACCGTTGTACTCTTTAGCTCTTCTTCAGTTATTTCATTATTAAGATCTATGTCGTTTTTCAATGAATTCACTTTCTCCGTAGAAATATCGTACCCATATGTCGGATGCTCCGTACGCCCGAAAGCCACGGCCAAAGGCATTCCTACATATCCAAGCCCTACAACACAAATCACTTGTTGCTTATTGTTCATTTCTTTTTTTTGATAAATTGTAAAACTAACCCTAACCCCACAACCAAAGTAAGCGCCATAATAATAGTCACATTTGTTATTTTTTCAAAAACTAAATACCGCAATCCATAAACTGACCAACCAACCAATACTATTGATAACATCCAACTCAGTGCCAACTTCTCAATAATTCCTGTCGTTTTGGGGGAAAGAATGCCAATCCATATCCACCCTGGCAAAATAGCAAGGAGTGGGATACCAATCGCCCCTTTCAATACTAAAATATAATCAAATTTCAATAATGTTGCTACTAGCAATGCAACCAAGGCCAACCCTATTGGAATTGCTATTTTCTTATTCGCTGATTTCCAATCAATCTTTTTCATAATATAAAATAATCAAACATAAAAATGAAGCGATCCCACTTAGTAGCCCCAACAAGATTGCATACTCAACTTTTGTGAGATACATAAATACCTTTACCATAATCCCCCCTGTCACGATTGACAAGCCCCCTAGCCATAGTAAATACCTATCATTAAGGGCTAAACCTTCTAAATAAGGAAACTTTAACTTCCTTAAACCTTCTTTAAATACCACTCCATTGCCAACAGTGGCTGCGATCCCTACTAAGATAGCCCAACCCAAAGAAGGTGCCATTGATTGCATTAAAAATGCGATCAATGATGTTAACAGAAGACTGTAGGCCCCTCGCTCTATATATTCACTAAAAAATGATTTCATATTATGAAAATTTTATCTTAATTTCTTTGATTTCATAAAACCCAGCCCCTTCCTGCCCATCACCAATCATCAACTTCCAACGAAGATTCCCAAAACTCCTAGGGATTTCGAATGTTTTCTCGAAAACTAGCCCTTCTTCACTTTGTGTAATAGTCCCCAAAGCACCATCCTTCACTAAGATATATTGTGTAGTGTTTCTTATATTTCTAATTTTATTCACAGAAAAAGGCGAACGCCACCTTTCAGGAGAAGAAGCAATCAACAATGGTGAGTCCGAATGAATTCTACCTCCCTCCTCAGGGAAACTAACCGTCTCAAGTGTTTTTTTACTATAATTCCTCCTCTCTGTACCATCTTTCTTAATAACAGTTTGATCACCTACATCATAGAAGGTAATGTCCCCTGCTCCCAACATTTCCATATCCTTAACATGAAAAATCAGGATAGGACTATTGCTTTCGATTCTATCAATCCTATGATTAGTTCTTACGTACTTCTGATCATCAATCGGTGAATCCGATATACCATTAATTTGAACCCGATAGATACCTGGCCTCAATAAATCTTCAATATGAATCTCCTGTAATTGGGCTTGATCTATTTTTATATTATAAAATTTTTCATTTACACCTTTATCATTAAAGATACTAATCTCGATAAATTCATCTTCAATTGTATTGCTTTCAAATTTAGTTAGATCTAAATCTAGACTCAGCGGATCTTTTCCTGCTTCAATAAAAAAACTATAACCTTTTCCGCCCTTTAATGGGATATCCCAAACACTTCCTGTCGTTACAATAGGTTCATCAATGCTCTCTTCGTCTTCCGTTTCCGGTTCGACTTCCGGTTCAATAAAACCAAAAGTTTTCTTGAGATTACTCCCCCCAGCCGATTGGGACAGATCACTCAAAACATTATTTTCCTCAAATTTATTATCTAAAATTTCCTGTATTGTTTCCTCCTGTGAGATCTTAATAAGTGGTGATGATTTTTCTCTGTAAAATGCTAATCCACTGACCTTATGCCTTGCAATCAAACTGTACTCTTCCTGATCTGGAATAGTAAAAACTGAGTCTTCCTGAAAAGCTTTCCCATTATCATCTATCAAGTTCAACACCTGATTACTTTGGACCTTGGCATAAATAGTTGCATGCTCAAAGCTTTTCCCTATTATCCTGCTAGGATTTTTAACCGTAATAAGTGTTGGCTCACTTAGAATTATTCCATTATTACTACTCCGTCCGTCTAATGAGCCCTCAGACATATTTGATAGTTCCACACCTTGTTTCAAGCCTACATCCTCCGCCCTCCAAGTTTGCTCGTTCTTCACATTAAAGTTATTCCACATTGCAAAAACTATAAAAATAACGGGAAGCCACTTAAAAGCTGAAAGAATAAATTTTCTATAATTTTCATTATCCTCCCTAATCTCTCCCTCTGTAATTACAAGCACAGTGACTGCAATCAAAAAACCCATTACTGGAATCGATTGTTGTTCTGGCCATAAGAAAAATGTATACAACCAAACTACGCCGCAGATACTCAATAAGCGAAAGGCCCACTTTCTTAGCAAAAACTCTTTATCGCTTCCATGCAACCATTTCCCCAAAATTGATCCAGTGGAAATCATTCTCCACCCCCTAACTAATGCCATGCTGGCCAATATGTAAATCACAATATAGATACTAAACGCCCCGCTTGGTAAAACTCCCAACATATAAAGTGTCACCATGTTTAATGTGCATATCAACAATATCCAGCTAAAAATTTTAACTAATACTTCTGGTTTTCTTTTTTTAACCTCAATCAATTTTTGAATAATAAAAACAATCCAAAATAAACAAATGGCACCGCCCACAATCGTAATCACCTTACCCCAGGAATTATTTTCGCCTAATACTTCAGCTATATATTCACCTTCTTCTATGCTCCCCCCTGACCGCCGAATCTCCTCAAAAATACCATCTCTTTGTGCATCTAAAAGCAACATCACATCGGGGCTCATGAATGTGATTTTTTGCAAATTATCGCTTTCACCTTGAAGGCAAAGCCATTGTGCCGCCATCGGGCCAACTTCTTCATTAGTATAAATAAGCTCCTGACTAATACACTGACTGAACTCTTTTTTACCCACAGAATCATCAACAAATATCACACTTGTTTTATCCGAAACAATTTGAACCCCCTTTTTTATATCATCTTCATAGAAATCAACTCCAAAAAAGTCTAATACTTCCCGTTGCCCTGAAATCAACATGTCTTGCCCCTCCTGGAAACTTTTCTCAAACAAATAAAAACTCTCCTCATTAACGTCGCTATTTCCCTCAATCAGGCAAGTAGGACCTGTCTCCTCATCCTCATCAAGAGATGTATCTAAAGGGATTAAATTTTCACAGGGAAAAGTTTCAACTCTATAATCCTTGGCCTCTAAATATACCCCCAGAGGAGAGGTAACCGTTTCCATTTCACTTGCCAATACGTGACCCACCCCATTCCATAAATTACTCAGAACCAAAATGAGAATGGCTTGTCTTAAAAATTTCATAATTCTATTTATCTTTATCCATTTCAAACCACTCAATTGTCCGCATAAGCCCCTCCTCAAAAGCTACATCGACCTTGTAATTCAGTGCTTTGGTGGCTTTCGTAATATCGGCCTGAGAAAAATGGATATCTCCCTCCCGTGGGTTTTCAAAAACTTTCTCGATAGAAACTCCCATATTTTTTTCTATCCCACTGAGCAAATCCAAAAGAGTGATGTTATCACCCGCGGCAATATTGAATACTTTTCCCGCTACTTTTTCTGCGGGCGCAGTACATGCTAGCAAATTCGCTGACACATTATTGGTCACGTAGGTAAAATCTCGACTTTGCATCCCATCCCCATGAATAGTAGCTGGAGAATTCGTAAGCGCCGCATGAATAAACTTAGGAATCACTGCTGCATAAGCAGACGCAGGATCCTGGCGTGGCCCAAATACATTAAAATATCTAAGGCTTACCGTTTCCAATCCGTACATTTCATAAAAAATACGCGCGTATTCCTCTCCTCCCAACTTAGTCAAAGCATAAGGGGATAACGCCTGCGTACGCATAGATTCTATCTTCGCTTGATCCTCTTTTTGATTTCCATATACAGAGGAGGAACTTGCACAAACAACCCTTTTAACACCATTGTCTCTTGCTGCTAATAACACATTTAAAGTTCCGGTCATATTAATATTATGCGTTGCAAGTGGCAGCTTTATGGATCTAGGAACCGAGGGCAGGGCCGCTTGATGAAGCACATAATCTGCCCCTTTAAAAGCACGAGAAAGAAGCTCTAAGTTTTCGATACTTCCCTCGACAATTTCAATTTCATTTTTCCATGGAGCTAAATTTTCATGCTTTCCTGTTGAAAAGTCATCAACAACCACTACGCTATCGCCTCCTCTGACTAATGCTTCGACAATATGAGAGCCAATGAATCCCGCTCCACCGGTAATAATATACTTCATAATGACTAATTAATTGATTTTAGTGTGCGCCCAATACTCCTGTAAATAAACTCCATTGATTCCATTTCATTCAGATCATAAAGGTTTCGTCCATCAATGACTACCGCTTTTTTTAAATGTTTTTTGACCTCCACCAGATCTGCATTCCTAAAAACATCCCATTCCGTTAAAATGAGTAATCCATCCGCAGCCTCTAACGCCTTATAGGGTGTCTTTGCGTAAACCACACTTTCCCCAAGCTGAGCTTTAGCATTTTCCATACCCTCCGGGTCAAAAACCTGAACAGTGACCCCCTTCTTTAATAATTTGGGGATAATTCGAAAAGCGGCCGCCTCGCGAATATCATCTGTCTCTGGCTTAAACGTCAAACCCCATACCGCCACGGTTAACCCGCTTAGATCCGGGTAAACTTCTTTAAGCCGATCAATAAACCGATCCGATTGAGCCTGATTTATTTCATTTACCGCTTTTAACAAAAGCATATCAACCCCCTGACTCTGACCGGAGACGATGAGTTGAGCTACATCCTTCGGCAAACAACTTCCTCCATAACCGATTCCTGCCTTTAAAAAAGCCGGAGCAATCCTAGGATCCATCCCCATCCCCAATGCAACCTCCTCAATATTTGCTCCGTATTTTTCGCAGAGCATAGCCATCTCATTAACAAATGAAATCTTCGTAGCCAAAAAAGCATTAGATGCGTACTTAATCGCTTCCGCATTACTACATGACGTTTCCATGTATGAAATTCCCCTCTCAATTAAGGGCTCATATAGCTTTCTCATTATCTCCCCGGCCTGATCAGACTCCACTCCTACAATTACACGATCAGGATCTGTGAAATCTTTCACAGCACTTCCTTCTCTTAAGAATTCGGGATTATTGACTACATCAAATACTAACCCCTCCCGTAGAGATAGTTCCCTCTGATCATATTCGTCTTGAATGAGAGATTTCAAATACTCACTTTTCCCCATGGGGATGGTCGACTTATTGACAAAAAGCGCGTAGCCCTTGGCGTATCTTCCAAAATCTCTCGCTACACTTTCCACGGCACCTAAATCCGCTTCCCCATCTTTACCTAGTGGAGTGCCTACGGCATTAACAACCACCGCTGAGGAGCTGATCGCAGATGCTATGTCCATCGAAAAACTCAAATTTCCATTCCTTTTATTCCGATCAACAACCGCCCCAAGCTCCGGTTCGTAAATCGGCAAAATCCCTTGATTCAATCGCTCAATTTTTTCCTTATTAATATCAACACAAACTACGGTGTTCCCCCAGTCTGCCAAGCAAGCGCCTGTGACCAAACCAACATATCCGGTACCTACAATACAAATTTTCATAAACTTTTAATTTATTCTTATTCTATACCCACGACTCAAGCATTCGACCCAAGCCAACCTCTAGTGACACTGTCGGCTCAAATCCGAGTAACGCCTTTCCCTTTGAAATATCAGGGCAACGACGAGTAGGATCGTCGATCGGCAATTTCTTTTTTATAATACTACTCTTACTTTTAGTTAGCTCTAATATTAAGTTTGCAAGTTCTAACATTGTCACCTCTTCAGGATTTCCCCAATTAACAGGCCCAGCAACATGGTCGGCTTCCATAATCCCGCGTAACCCTTTCACCATGTCATCTACATAACAAAAAGAACGTGTTTGCTTTCCGTCTCCATAAATAGTTATTTCCTTGCCCTCTAAAGCTTGCCTTATGAAATTAGGAATCACCCGCCCGTCATAAGCTCTCATGCGCGGCCCATACGTGTTAAAAATGCGAATTATCCTTGCATCCAATCCGAGCTCCCCTCCATAATTAGTAACCAAGCTTTCTGCATAACGTTTTCCTTCATCGTAGCATGACCGCGGGCCTACGCTATTCACGTTCCCCCAGTAAGTTTCCACCTGTGGATGCTCAAGGGGAGACCCATAAACCTCGGAAGTTGAGGTAAATAGTACCCGAGCTTTTTTCTTTACGGCATAATCTAAGACATTTTTAGTTCCCAGTGAAGAGGTCAATAAAGTTTTTATAGGAAATGCTGCATAATCCACAGGGGAAGCTGGACAAGCCAAGTGGTAAATACCATCTACTTCTTCCACTAAGTCACCCAATGGCTCTGTAATATCATGCTCGACGCACTTAAAATCATTACTCTCTTTCAATTCAATAATATTCTCTTTGGTTCCCGTCGAGAAATCATCCACACATAGAACACTATGCCCATCAGCTAAAAGTGCTGTACAAAGATGACTTCCTATAAATCCTGCCCCTCCAGTGACTATGTATTTCATTATTAGCAAAAGAAAAATTAATCTTTTTTATTATAACATCTCAGTCCCTAAGCAGATAAACCTTTTTCGGCGTGTTCTTTATACACAAAAAGGGCCCCCCTTTCGGGGGACCCTTAAATGTTAGCTAGTAGCTAAGAGACTTACTTCGTTTCTAGTCTACGACTCAGAGAGCTGTAGGTATCCACTAGGTAGGTTCTCAAGCTTGTAAGCATTGGTCCAATCAGTACTAGTCACAGAGTGAGTAGTAGCTGAGATATCAGACCAAGCTTGTAGTCCGGCAGCAGCAGCAGCGGCTGCAGCTACGTTAGCAGTGTGCTCCGTTACGGTCTCAGCTGCCAAACGAACACTCAAACTTGATGTATCAGTACTGTCAGTGTAAGTAACCGGTGCCTTAAGCACGTAGTAGTTAGTTGCTGACTTACTGACCAATTCCTCAGAGGTGAAGGAGATAGCAACTTGATTGCTAGCCCATGTTCCACTTCCGAGTGAGCTTTGAATGATGCCTCCATCGCTTTCATACTTGAAGAGCGTGAATCCGGCAGTTCCACCCAATGTACCTGTGTTAAGTAGGTTTTGAGTTGCATCAAAGGTCAACTGATAAAGAGCAACGTCTCCTCCAGAGCTTGCAGTGACTGAGAAACAGTAAACTGCTGAGTCAGAACCAGCAACCAATCCTGAAGCAGGACATGGGGCTGTGCTTGACGTATCTTTAGCGAAGGTTGGCAAACTCTTATAGATAGCGATTGCATTTCCAGCAATATCAGAGGTGGTACCGAAGAGCGTAGCAGCTGAACCATGAGTTACCGTGGTTCCAGAACCTTGCCCAACAGCTTTAAATCCTAGGCCTTCATTGAAGTCCATTACGACTAGATCACCACTAACACTACCTTGTCCTACTGCATTAGTAGTGACATATACTTCAACGTTCACAGCATTCTCACTGGTTTCTGATTCAGGAACCATCATATCAAGACCAGTGAATAGTGCTTGACCGCTACTATTTAGAATAGTAGAAGCTGATCCATCAAGTACGTCTGGAGCACTAAGTGAAGTTGGGTATTGTAGGTAGACACTCATAACCGCTCCGTCATTTTCAAGGAGGGTTGCACCAGTAGCATCGTTTTCGAATGCTAGCTCAGTGACTTGGAAGTCTTCGTCTTGACCATAGATCTTGAAACGACTTACCAACGTTGGGTTGGCAGAGTTATCGTTAGCAAGAACTTTGTCATCTCGGATAGGATCGTTAGAGGCAGCAACAGTGATAAGACCGGCGGTTTGAACCGTGATCTCACGTGTTGGAGTTGTTCCTCCATTTGGAGTAGTTCCACTCAAAGTGACACTATTCCCATCCACATCTTGAGCAGTGACATCAGTACTTAAAGTAGTGAAATCAATTGCGAAGATATCGCTAGTACCTGCAGTAGGTACACCACTTCGTCCGATGTTTACAACTGGGACAAGACGTTCTGTCTGTCCAGCAGGGATAGTCCAAGTCATACCAGTGAAAGTAGCTTCACCTGCAGAAGAGAAGGTTTTGCTTGAGGTAGATACTTGAGCACCATCACCATCGAATAGAGTGATTGAAGTTACAACGTCAGAACAGAGCTGAGAATTCTCAGATCCCTTTGCAGCAGTTGAATCAGCATCCTCATCGAAGTAACAAGAAACAGTCATGTCTGTGACAGTAATGTCACTGGCATCGCCAGCGGTGAAGGCAAAGAAGCCTGCATCGAAGTCGTTAGTTCCTTTTACAATCGTGTCTGAAGTACTTGGAGAAGCCAAGGCTACAGATAGAGTAGGTGTTTGAACGGTCATTGGATTACCTGCAACAGCGCTAGCTGGAACAATATCCGTAACATATTCACCAGTAGATAGATCACGAACACCTTCACTAGTACTAATTTCTTCTAGTGTAGCTGTGATGATTTGTCCGTCCAATGAAGAGTTATTAGCAACATCAGCTGTTACTTTAAGATTTCTAGATTCTCCTGCATCAATGTAGAAGATGTCTGTGTAATCCAAAGTTTGGCTTGTATCGCTACTTGAATCAAGATCTTGAGGTGACCCAAGAACGTCTCCTGTATCTTCGTCAACAAGTTTAATGTTGGTGAAGTTAGGAGTAGACGCTGTTGTATTATAAAGACCTCCAGCTGCATCGACAGTTGTCATTGCAAAAGTAACTTGTAGTTGTCGAACTTCAACATCCACTTCAGAAGTGAGTGTGTAGCGACCAAAAACAACGTCGTTACCATTGGTAGGAATATCAGATGTTGAAGGACCGTTGAATGAAATGGTGAATTGTCCACCTTCCACAGTCACACAAGATGCATCTGTCCAACCAGAACAACTAGAAGTTACAGCACTTGTTGTATTTCCGTCATAACCATTTGAGTCATCAGAATCAACTTGAGCTCCGTAACCATAAACAGCTCCAACCGCTACCAAGTCAGTATCTTCATCAAGGTCGATGAGAATCGTGTCATTGGCATCAGCAGCGCCGATATCGGCAGTCACTGTGAAGTTAGTATCACTTCCGTTGTCGATCTCAAGTGGATCAGCTAACACGAAGACCATCAAGTCTTGACTGTTCAAAGCATCAACAGTAGCTAGCTCGGTAGTACCTTGCCAGAGTGTGAAGTTTGATACGAGAGAAGAACTGACGCTTCCACGTAATCGAAGAGCAACATTGTGTAGCCAAACATCTTCTCCTGAAGCGGAGAGTCTGAATTTAGCAACCTGAGCGCCTTCGTCACCAACAGTTACGTTGGAAAGGCTTCCTTGTTTAGTAATAGTAACAGATCCAGCAGATGCTCCACTAACAGAGAAGGCAGGACCGACGAGTGGGAAAGTCCCTCCGGTTGAAGCGCCATTGTGGCTAACTCCATCCGCACTCAACAATTCAAATCCGTCTGTATTAGAAGCACTAGCGCCAGTAGCGAAATCACCAACAACAGTAAGTGTTCGAGTTTCTCCGGCATCAAGATCTAGACGTAAACCACTGAAGGTAACGTTATTAGTCTCTGAACTGATTGTTCGACCAGTTGTGAGACGATCAGCTCCTTCGTAAAGGTAAACATTAGAGAAATCGGTGCTTGCACCAACTCCATGTCTGTGAAACACCAACTCGTTCAAACGAACGGCGTCGGAAGCAGCACTGACTTCAACGTTGAGCATTTCAACACCGGTTGCACCTTTAGGTACAGCGGCACCAGTAACAGTGTCTCCCATAGCGACAGACAAAGCACCAGTAGATACTACAACTTCTTCTTCTGGATCAACAACTTCGTCGTCGTCACCAGTAACGTCGTCGTCACCCATGTCTCGAAGGACAGGGTTCTGAGCTCCAACAACCATTTTGGCTAGAGCACAACGTTGTAGGTCGTCACCAGGGCCAAATCGTCCGTCACCGTATCCGTCTACTACGCTATTAGCGTAAAGAGTTTCAACAGCATCGTAGTACCAAGCTCCAGATGAGACATCTGAGAAATAGTTACCACCTGACATGGTCTCAAGACCAGCGGCAGCAACAAGCATCTTGGCAGCAGCTGCGCGAGTGACAGTGTCACCAGGACCAAATAGTCCGGTAGCATCGCCGTCCGCGTCAGTGTAACCACCAACGACACCATTTTGTGCAAGCACGTTTACGTACCCAGCATACCAAGCATCGCTTGATACATCGCTGAAGCCGGCATCGTAATCCGTACTAGCGTCGAAACCGAATGCGAGAGCAACCATCTTTGAGAATTCCGCACGGTTAGCCGTAGCAGCACAACCGAATGATCCATCGCTGAATCCTTCGACTACGCCTTGGCTGGCGAGATCCTCCACAGAGCTATAAGCCCAATGGTCACTGTCAACATCGGTGAAAGTAGCAGCTGAGGCGATGGCCCCGAATCCGATAACGGATGCGAGAAGCGCAGTCACACTCAAGCCCGCAATGAATTTGCGTAACTTTTCCATAATGTGGAGAGTATTAAAAAAATAAATAATGAAACTAACTAAGAAAAATAAGGAATCCAATCTAGTGGGACCGCCGCCTATATATAGGTAAGGGGGCGTCGCCTCATAAAGAGGAATCGTAATTTGAAATTAAACTTTGACCTATGCAATAAGGTCAGACATGAGAACTAACTCAATCATTCACATAATATTCGGGACGAACTTTTCAGGTTCATCGGTCTCTTTTTTCACTAGTTTTCAAGGTGCGGTCTTATCCTTCAATCGTACGTGTATAGATAACTCTGGAGCCGTTACAATCGTTACTCTCATTCTGGTGACATGATTTGTTTTTATGTTTTTAATTTCCTCTTCTGGGGAGCCTTTCATTGGCCTTCACTACTTGGTAGTCCCAACGGGAGTCGAACCCGTGTCTCCACCGTGAGAGGGTGGTGTCCTAGGCCACTAGACGATGGGACCCTGTTTTTGGCTTCTGCCTGAGGCCCCCTGGAGAAAATATTACCTTTCGAACCTTACTGTATCCTGAAACCCAGAGCAAGGCCTTTTTCGCTTGCGCAAGCCCTAAATAGAACCTCGAAACGTTTTCTATCGACCCGTTGACTACCCAACATGTCAGACTTGTCGACTACTCAGGTCCACCTTTTTGTTTATTTGTAAACGATTATCGCCATTTTAAATTACAAAAAAGTTCACAAAAAAATGGGCTTCGACTTATCAACATCTTTTCCACAACTTATGCACATTCTTCAAACAAGTAGTAGTCACTAATTCCGACTAGTCATACTAGTGCCAATCCCTATTTCTATTTAACAGAAGGGATTTCTCGCCTATTCACCATTTGCCTCTTTGACTAATCAACCCTAAATGTTTCCTAATATACTTTCACTTTTCGAGAGGAATCAAATTTAGTAGTTAATCAACACGCCCCTTTGACTAGTCAAAGCCCCGGGATCATCCCTTTGAGGACATATCCAAGCACCAGTGACCCTATGCACTCATTATTGATACCCCAACAACCTGTCCTGGTCTTACAGATGAGCAAAAAATCGGTTTTGTGTTATTTATTAATTCCCCTTTACAATCCTTTTGTATGTTTTATAATCCAACCTGTTGGCTTTTCCGATCTTTTTGCTACACTGTGTCCACTATGGAAAAAAATCTTTACGATGTTTTAGGTGTCTCCAAAGATGCCTCTGATGCAGACATCAAACGATCATACCGCAAGCTGGCCCAGAAGTATCACCCAGATGTGAATGCGGACAAACCTGAGGCTGAAACTAAATTCAAAGAAGTAAATCTTGCTTACGAGGTATTGTCAGATAATAAGAAACGGCGACAATATGATCAATTCGGATCTACTGGTAACGGTGGGGGTGGCGGTGGTTTTTCTGGATTTGATCCTTCTAGTTTTAGTGGAGACTTTTCAGATGTATTTGAAACTTTCTTTGGAGGGAGGGGAGGACGTAGCTCACGCCCCAAGCCCAATGGGCCACAGCCAGGCAATGATATAGAAAGTCTTCTAACTCTTTCATTTGAGGAGGCTGCCTTTGGCTCCGAAAAACAACTAGAACTCACCAAGGCTGATATCTGTACTCCCTGTGAAGGAGTTGGCGCCGAAAAAGGAAGTTCCATTATAACGTGTGAAGAGTGCCAAGGAACGGGACAAGTACGCTCAGTGCGTCAAACCATCCTAGGTCAGATTCAAACCATGCGTACTTGTACACGTTGCCAAGGTCAGGGGAAAATCCCCGAAAAGAAATGTAAAAGCTGCCATGGCCAAATGCGAACACGCCAAAAAAGCCTGGTCACCGTAAAAATTCCTGCGGGGATTGAGAATGGAGCCACCATACGACTCCAGGGAAAAGGAGAGGCCGGCATACGTGGAGGAAACTATGGAGACCTTTATCTACATATTCAGATTCGTCCACACGCTCAATTTGAACGACGTGGATACGATGTGCACTCGGCTCAAAATCTACACCTACTACAAAGTGTCCTGGGGGATGAGGTTACTATTGAAACGCTACATGGAGGTGTGACTCTCAAAATTCCTGCTGGCACACAGTCTGATCAAGTCTTCAAGGTAAAAGGAAAAGGAATTCCACACATGCGTGGAAACGGAAACGGGGATCACTATGTAAAGGTAAGTGTTGAAATTCCCAAGAAACTATCAAAACGCGAGAAAGAGCTTTACGCAGACTTAGTCAAAGAATCCGGGCTAGATATAAAAGGTGAAGGCGGTTTTCTTGAAAAGTTGATTAGGTAAGGCTACCATAGGGATATGAATGTTCAACTCTCCTGGGACCTGTTCATTGTTGTGTTTTTCTCCATCATTATTGCTTACAGCTTTATTGTGGGGCGCAACCAGACTCTCAAGATCATTATCGGAAGTTACATTGCAGCGCTTACCGCTGATGGTTTAGCGAATTTAGTAGAAAAATACTTAGGGGGGCCTCAGCCAATCTTGAAATTCCTCGATGGGCCAAATTCGGATGAGTTTTTCATCATGATGAAGATTTTGATTTTTATCACCGTGATCGTAATCATTTCAGTACGAGGTGGATTTGTTGTGTCTATTCTCAATGAGCAGAAAATGATGGTGCGATTTTTGATCACATTCTTGTTTGGGGTGCTAAATGCAGGTCTGATTGTAAGCACTCTACTATTGTATGTATCCGGACTATCCCTGATTGCTGCAGATGGCCTCCAAACGGCGGCAACCTTAGGAAGTGAGTCAATACTGGTTCAACTTATGATTGAAAACCACAGTTTATGGTTCTCATTGCCGGCAATCGCATTTGTAGTGGTGAGCTTTCTGGAAGGACAGGAGGAGTAAAGAGAAGGAGGGAGGTTTGTGCCGTGCGTCAATGTTTTTGTGGTCGCGTTTTTTTAACTGTAGAATTGCAAATTTGGGAGACCATATTTCCAGGTTCGATTTCGAGGTCATGTCAAATGAATTCTACTGTTCAAAACTCCAAGGTTCAATCATGAGATCATGAACATTTAATGAACGGCCGATGAATAGGCCACGAATGAAAATGTGGGTAAAAAAAATTCTCTTGGCGTTTCAGCCCTGATCTGTATAATGCCGGTGGGTCAGTAGCTCAGGGGTAGAGCGGCGGCCTTTTAAGCCGACAGCCGTGGGTTCAAATCCCACCTGACCCACCACTAAAATCATAGACATATCGTCTGTGCGCCTGTTTGGCGTAGGCGTGCTCCTTATAAGCTCCTCTTTGCTTGCATCAAGCCACGATTAGCTACTTTCGTTCTTACGAAGCGGAAAACTCGAGCTTGATTAGTCGGCGATCATGCGCTATAAATCGTGTTACCTAATCATTTTCTTGATTAGTCGGCGCCTAGTCATAAC
The DNA here is from genome assembly GCA_964491515.1 of uncultured Candidatus Peribacteria bacterium. Lineage (GTDB taxonomy): Bacteria > Patescibacteriota > Gracilibacteria > UBA1369 > UBA12473 > CAZBGQ01. The sequence goes on along the minus strand of CAZBGQ010000004.1, from coordinate 19,292 downwards.
AGATTTGAATGGGGAATAATCAATATGTCAGCCTGCAAGATGCCGCGCTTTTAGCCGATAAATCGCCGCAAACAATTCGTCGGTTGGTGAAGGGTAGCAAGCTTCGATACCGTAAATATAAGACGCCACAAGGTTTCACTTATTTGGTTGAGAAAAATAGTTTGATGAATTATTTCGGGAGCGAAAAAAATGACGATGCAACAGAGGAAGCGGAAGAAGCAGAACTAGTGGAAGAATTTGATCCCATTGTAAAAGAAGTTAAACCAGAAAGCTCAGTCGGCCGTGAAGCGCCCCCCTCTCAGCAACCAGCGTTTAAAATCAATCAGTACCGTCAAGAAATTAATGCAACTCCTAAACCTCCACCCGCTCAGAGCGAAAAACTAGATGCTCATTTTCAGTCGGTGATGACACAACTTATCCAACAACATCGTGATGATAAAAAGCGTTTGTTTGAATTGCTTGAAATTTTCCAGAAACGTATTCTAACGCTCGAAGATCAGATTAAGCTACTTGAGGCGCCTAAGAAGAAAAAGTGGTGGAAACTAAGGGCCTAAGACCTTTATTGTGACAAATTACTTTGCGGGGATACCAGAGCCTCGTTATAGTGACGACGCTTATTTTTGACCCACTCAACATGACCCTTCGACTCACTGACAATCAATGGGGATTTTCCATTGCAGAGAATAATCCATTTAGGATTTTCCGAATTTTACAAGGAATAGCCCGAGAGAATGTGGGTGAAGAAAAAGTTGTAGATCTATCTCGTGGGGACCCAGGATATGGATTCACGCCAGGAGTGCGAGGTCGACAATTTTTCTCATATTTGGTGTTTTTGGATTCAAAACTAAACACTACAACTCGACGAGTTGTGACCGATCTGAAAGCCGAAGAATGGGATGACATCTGGACACGGATAGAAGACATAACACGTGCTGAATATGGAGCCGCGACTTGTGAACGACTACTCCGAGACTTGGACACCTTTCTACGTGAAGTGACTACGATGGGACGAGCACAGGGACTGCCCTACTCTCCTTATCAAGTTTTCTATGAGCTATTCAAATATTCCAACGTGAGTGGAGGAACGTACCATGATCCGATTGGTGAAGAAGTTGTGCGTGTGATTGTGGCCTGGTGGCATCAAAAAAGCCTGGCTCAGTCTGTGGATTATCGAGATGTGATTTTTACGGCCGGAGCCTCTCATGCGATTGGTACATTGTTCAAACTGATGGGGGAAGAAGGCATTGGCTACCTTACTAAAGGAGATCGAGCGATGATCACCTCACCGGTGTATGCTCCTTATAATAGTATTCTAGAAAGTCGTGGATTAGACGTGTTGGCACTTGAAATCAACCCAGTTACCGGAAAAATTTCCGAGGCCTCTAAAAAGGCACTAGAGACTGACGAGGGTGATGTTAAGGTAGTTCTTTTGATCGATCCCAACAATCCAAGTGGATTTTCGATGGATGAGGAAACATTGGAAGCGATTGGAGCTTTCGCGAAACGGAAAGACAGTCTTATCATCACCGATGAAGTTTATAGCTCGTTTTTCGATGACAAGAAAACCATGGTCGATATTTGCCCAGAACGAACGATCAGAATCAATGCACGATCCAAGATTGAACGAAGCACCGGGTTGCGATTTGGAGATGTGCTTGTCACCAAAGAAGCGCAACAATATATTATGGAGTCCATATTCAAAGACTACTTAGAAGGCACCGGAGAACGAGGACTTTCATGGACCAATCTATTTAGAACGGCCAAGGGGCCCGGGAGCATCCTGGGTGAGTTTCAGCACACAACTTTCGTCCCCGGGCCCGCGCAATTCTTAGGAGCGGCGCACATGGTGCTCGGCGAGAAAGAACGCGAAGAGTATAAAGTAGCGGTGGCTGGCAATATGACAGCCTTCACCGAAACATTGGGGCTACCTCATGTGGGAAACCAGTACTATATTATTTTTGATTTAAATGAAGTTAAAGGTTCACGAAAACAGCACGTCCCACCAGAAGAAAAATTACTAGAACTGGCTAAAAGAGGAGTAGTATTTATTCCATCTAATTTATTTTTCTCGCAGGCAGATCGGGCCAGCAAAGATCGCCGAAACACTGTCCGCGCCTCAGTGGTGAATACATCGTTAGAGAACGTCAAAAAAGCGGCCGCCATCACAAAGAGTTATTTGTGTGGGTAGGAAAACCCCTGCTATTATACCACTATCAACTAAAAATTAATCGCCATGTCCCTCTTTCAAAACACCATCACGCAAATGCAACGGGCTTCTAAGCTCATGAAGCTGGATACTCACATAGAAACGCACCTCAGCCATCCTCAAAGAATCTTAGAGGTCAGCATACCTATTCATCGCGATAATGGAGCGGTGCAGGTTTATCGTGGATTTCGAGTTCAACACAACAACGCACGCGGCCCCTATAAAGGAGGCGTACGATTTCATCCAGAAGTGGACATGGAAGAAGTGAAAGCATTGGCCATGTGGATGACGATCAAATGTGCGGTGGTCGGAATTCCTCTTGGGGGAGCTAAAGGTGGAGTGATCGTAGATTCAAAAGAATTGAGCCCACGTGAATTGGAAGAATTATCTCGTGGATACATCCGAGCTGTAGAACCAATTGTAGGACCAGAAAAAGACATTCCTGCGCCAGATGTGTACACCAACCCCCAGATCATGGCGTGGATGGCAGATGAATTTTCCGTGCTAAAAGGACGCAACAAATTAGGTGTGGTCACAGGAAAACCATTGGAAGTAGGAGGGTCAGAAGGACGAGGAGAAGCCACTTCTCAAGGAGGGGTGTACGTATTACTGGAAGCACTCAAAGGGCTCAATATGAAGCCCGAAGAAACCAGAGTGGTTATTCAAGGATTTGGGAATGCGGGAGCCAATGTTGCCCACTTACTCGAGGATGAAGGATTCAAAATCATTGGTGTGTCAGACTCAAAAGGAGCGCTACACTGTAAAGGTGGAATTCATCCGAAAGAAGCGATCGCGTGCAAACGAGAAAAAGGCCATGTGGGAGAATGCTTTGTGGCAGGCATCGAATACGATGCAACCAAAAAGGCGTCGGAAGGAGCTGCCTGTAAAATGCTAACAAATGCAGAATTATTAGAATTAGACTGTGATGTTTTGGTACTGTCGGCCATGGAAAACCAAGTCACTCAAGACAATGCTTCCAATATCAAAGCCAAAGTTATTTTGGAACTTGCTAATGGTCCAACAACTCCAGAAGCGGATGAAATTTTGGCCAATAATGGAGTGATTGTGATCCCAGATATTCTTGCGAATGCAGGCGGCGTCACGGTCAGTTATTTTGAGTTGGTTCAAAACCAAATGAACTTCTATTGGTCTGCGGAAGAAATCCAGGGACGTCTCAAGGGAATCATGGTGCGTGCTTGGAAGGATGTACACGAGCTTTCCAAAAAACATCACTCTACGTTACGTGAAGCGGCGTTCATTTCTGCTCTCAAGCGGTTAGAGGCTTCGATGAAGATGCGCGGGTGGTAAAGCTCTTCAAATTTTCTAAGAGCTCCTATTGCAGCGCTTTTTTCGAGTGATTTGAGGGACATTTGACGTTGTTCGTTAGGGATAATTTAGATATAGTTACCTCCGAATACAGGGATCGATTGACTCATTTTTTCTTACACTTTGTCAACTCAACTATGAAGTATATCTATTCGTTTACGGAAGGTTCTGCCAACATGAAAGACGTCCTTGGCGGAAAAGGAGCCAACCTAGGAGAAATGACTAAATTGGGACTTCCTGTTCCTCCAGGATTCACTGTTACGACTGAAGCTTGCAACTACTACTTAATCAATGAAGGTTATCCGGAAGGTTTTTTTGAAGAGATGAAAGACAAATTAGCAGATTTAGAAGCGTCCATGGGAAAGCGATTGGGTGATACAAGTAACCCCTTATTGGTCTCTGTACGATCTGGAGCTAAAATTTCTATGCCGGGCATGATGGACACGGTTCTTAACCTGGGACTGAACGATGAAACTGTTCAAGGATTGATCGATCAGACTGGGAATGAGCGTTTTTCATATGATTCCTACCGACGATTTATTCAAATGTTTGGAAATGTGGTCATGAATGTCGACCACCACCATTTTGAAGAAGCACTTGAAGGATTAAAAGAAGAACGAGGAGTCATCATGGACACACAATTAGGTGCCAATGATTGGAAAGAATTAGTAAGCATCTATAAATCTGTAATTCGAGAAAAAGCTGGCCGTGAATTCCCCAACGACCCGGAAGATCAACTAAAGTTGGCTATTGATGCGGTATTCAGCTCATGGAACAACAAACGTGCCATCACCTATCGCAACTTAAATGGTATTCCTCATAACCTAGGAACGGCGGTAAATATTCAAGCCATGGTGTTTGGGAATATGGGAGATGATTCTGGAACTGGTGTGGCTTTCACGCGCGATCCTGCAACCGGAGACACCGCCTTTTATGGTGAATATTTGATGGACGCCCAAGGTGAAGATGTAGTGGCTGGAATTCGAACCCCTCACCACATCAGCGAGTTGGAAAAAGTGATGCCCAAGATTTATCAAGAATTGGTGATGATCAAGGATAGACTCGAAAAGCATTACCGAGACATGCAAGACATTGAATTCACGATTGAAAAAGAACGATTATTCCTGCTTCAAACACGCACGGGAAAACGCACCGCGGCAGCGGCCGTTAAGATTGCGGTCGACATGGTCAATGAACAGCTCATCAACAAACAAGAAGCGCTCATGCGCGTGGACCCCAATCAATTAAAACAGCTATTGCACCCATCGATTGATGCTAAAACGAAATACGATGTGCTTTCAAAGGGACTCCCTGCCAGTCCAGGAGCTGCGGTAGGGAAAGTGGTTTTTGATGCGGACACCGCAGCCGAATGTGCCGAAGAAGGAGTGGCCGTTATTTTAGTCCGAAAAGAGACCAGTCCCGAAGACATTCATGGAATGCATGCGGCTCAGGGAATTTTGACCTCGACTGGAGGAAATACGAGTCATGCGGCCGTGGTTGCGCGCGGCATGGGTAAATGTTGTGTCGCCGGGGCCGGCGATGTAAAAGTAGATAGCCGCGCGAAGGAATTTCGTGTTGGTGAAATCATAGTCAAAGAAGGCGATATTATCACCTTGAATGGCACCACCGGAGAAGTGATTATCGGAGAAGTTCCCATGAGTGAACCGAATTTAAGTGCGGAATTTGAACAAATTATGGAATGGGCCGACAATGTTAGGGAATTACGTGTACGCACTAATGCAGATACACCGGAAGACGCTCAAGTGGCTCGAGATTTTGGAGCGGAAGGCATTGGACTCTGTCGAACAGAACATATGTTTTTCGAAGAAGACCGAATTCATTTGATGCGAAAAATGATTCTATCAAAAGACGATCCAGCCAAACGTGCGGCTGCGATTGAGCTACTCTTACCAGTCCAGAAAGCTGATTTTGTAGCACTATTCGAAGTCATGACAGGTCTTCCAGTCACAATTCGATTGTTTGATCCACCGTTGCATGAATTTTTACCAGGCGTCGAGCAACGCACTCAAGCCGAAGCATTGGCCAGTGAACTTGGTGTGAGCTATGAAGCACTCCGGATGGTGATTGAAGGACTGCATGAAATTAACCCAATGTTAGGACATCGTGGTTGTCGTTTGGGAATCACGTACCCTGAAATTTATTCTATGCAAGTTCGAGCTATTCTCACGGCCGCAATCGATTGCCATGCACGTGGCGTGCGAATTCTCCCAGAAATTGAAGTGCCACTTGTGGGCACGGTTGAAGAGCTCAAAGCGGTTAAACAAATCATCGCGGAGGTAGTGGAAGACCTCAAAGATGGCATCAATTTTGAATATAAAATTGGCACCATGATCGAAGTTCCACGCGCCTGTCTCACCGCCGATAAAATCGCACATGAAGCTGACTTTTTCTCTTTTGGAACCAACGATCTCACCCAGGCCACCTTTGCCTACAGCCGTGATGATGTCGGAACTTTCCTTCATCACTACTTAGAGGCTGGAATTATTCCTGATGATCCAACGTCAACCATCGATCGAGAAGGCGTGGGCTCACTAATGAAAACCTGTGTAAAACTAGGGAGACAGAGCAAACCGGATCTTGAAATTGGAATCTGCGGTGAACATGGAGGCGATCCACGTTCTGTTGAATTCTGTCACGAAATTGGGCTCGATTATGTGAGTTGTTCACCCTATCGAGTGCCTATTGCTCGTCTCGCGGCAGCCCAAGCGGTGCTCAAAGAACGAGGAATCGAAGGCCCTCGGCGTTCACGTGCACTTGATGGAGCCGGAGTGGGGAGTAAAGTAACTACCTAACCACGTGGAGGGTTAATGCCCCCAGTGTAACTTATCTCTTAACATTCGGTAGTACCGCGTGTTGGTCATGCGTGCCAAGAGAAAATGACGTGTCGAACGGCGGATTTTTATCTTATCTCCATACTTAAGAGGGACGACGATTTGACCATCAATTGTGAGAGCAATCTGATTATCCTTAAATTTTCGTTCGGTCTCAATCGTGAGTGTGAGCTGGCGATTATTTGGAATAATGATCGGACGCATGGTGAGTGCAGATGGACAAACCGGTGTGAATACAAATGCATTTAGCTGGGGATGCACGATTGGTCCTCCAGCAGATAATGAATGACCAGTTGAACCTGTTGGTGTGGCTACGATGATGCCATCGGCTTTGAACCGAACCATGCGACGTTGATTGATTTCGGCGCTGAGTTCAATGAGGCGAGCAAAGTTTCCTTGGTTGATAACCGCTTCATTGAGCGCCACAAAAGTCTCTATTTTTTTCCCTTTACGGTACAACGTAACACGAAGAAGGTTACGTACATCCAACCGGTATTTGTTGCTCATTAAGCGTTCGAGATTTTCGATAACTTTTTCCGTTTTTTGAATTTCGGTGAGAAACCCAACGGTCCCTAGATTGATTGAGAATACTGGGATGTCTTTGTAGGTGGCATGACGAGCTAATTTGATAAGAGTCCCATCTCCGCCAAAGGTGATCACTGCATCCACTTTTTCCATGATGACTTTTGTAGACGTTGGTTTCTTTTTGAAAACAACCGCGGCATGCCTTTGATAACACACTTTTATTTCTCTTTTTTGAAGAAAGGTATCTACCTTTTTAAGGATAGATTTCCCCGAGCGATCTAGTCGAGAGTTGGCCACAAGGGCGACGGTTTTGATTGTCTTAGGCTTGGCGATCATAAGACCAGTTTACTAGTTTTCGTTAAGGATCTCCAGGATTGATTGAGCACTGGTTTTCCAGTCAAATTTTTTGGCGCGTTCCAATCCTTTTTCTTTTAAGTCGAGAGCGATGTAATAGTTGGATAAAATCACATCCATGGCTTTGGCTATTTCATCTACGGAATATGGATCAACCAGCATGGCGGCGTTTCCTGCTACTTCGGGTAAGGACGAAACATTTGAGGTTATGACAGGACAACCGGAGGCCATTGCTTCAAGTGGAGGCATGCCAAATCCTTCGTAGAGTGATGGAAAGACGAATAACTTGGCGAGTGTGTAAATAGACGCGATGTCCTCTCCGTCCGCATATCCAATCATATGAACTTTATCGCTGGCTTCAAATTGGAGAATGTCTTCAAAATTCCAGCCCTTTGGCCCCACAATCACTAAATGAGTGTCATCATGCTTGGGAACGATGCGTGCGTAGGCTTGGATGAGACGAGCGAAATTTTTCCGAGGAGAGAGAGTGCCAACTGCAAGGATAAATTTCTTGGGAAGTCCGTACTTTAAAGTGACGTTTTTGAGCTTATCGTGATCGGTAATGGGTTTAAAAATTTTACTAGCCGCACATGAAGCGATGAGAATTTTCTCATCTGCGAGATGAAAGACCTTCATTAAATCATCTTTGGTGTGACGAGAAACAGTGAAAATATGATGCGCTTTTTTGACTGCACGTTTTAGAGTAAGTCGTTCAGCCCAGACCGCTTTTTTGTTGTGACCATCCGGAAATAGAAATGCCACAATGTCATGAACGGTGATGACGGTTTTTAGAGAACGTGGAGCAAGTGCAGGAATGATGTAACTGGTGGGCGCCCAAAATACGTCCGGTTTTAGTTTTAACAAATCACGTAAAACAGCCAAGTGCCACCAAATGCCTTTTTTTGTAATAATCCGTTGAGTGGCATTCTCATACTTGTCGTACGCAGATGTAGCCTGGTTCGTGTAAAGAATATATTGATTGTCCGAATCTTGCTTGAGCAACTCCTTAACCATCACAAAGGTATACCAGCCTTTCCCAACTTTGGGACCACTAGCTTCACGAATGTCGATGGCAATCTTTTTGGAGGTAATAGGGTAATAAGGTAATAGGGTAATTAAGGAGATCGGGAAGATTCCTTTTCATTTTAACGCAAAGGAGCCTTGCATGCATCCCCCATTTAGCGGTATTCTTTAGGCGTTCCTAACCCCTCGGATCATGGCACATCGACGACTTAATTCTGCGATTTCTCGCTTAGACACAACTCGTAAGTTGATACTGATTAGCACTGTTTTAGTGGGAATCAGCGCAGTTCTTCCTTGGTATGAAGATTTAGATGCGTTTGGAGCCGGAGATCTTTACCTAGGTGTGACCGGGCCTTTATTCTTGGTTGGATTGATGGTTTTGGCTTCTGCTGCATTTGTTAGTTACTGGGTTTTAGCGCCAACACTTGGGCGACGACTCCCAGCACTTCCCATAAAAGAAGGAGCATTATTCGCATTTCTCGGTATTCAAGATTTAGTACTGCTATTGGTCGCTAATTCAGTGTTTTTTCATCCCAAATTCGGAGTAAATATCACTCTCAAAAATACAAAATTTGGAATGATTATTGCGGCCGCAGGCGTATTGCTACTGATTTGGAGCGGCTATCGCCTCTACAAACAAGAAGAGAAAAGACGTTCATCAATCAGCCCAGAAGGACGATTGGAACCCCTGATTAAAATGCCCACGCCAGAAACCACACGTGCACCTCGACGTGCTCCGGTAGAAAGAGTAGAAAGAGACCGAGACCCCTCTCATTACGCAGGAAAATCAACCATCAGTTCATATACCCAAGGTCCTGTAGAACGATCTATCGATTCACTAAACCGCGAAGTCCTTGAAGCTCGCGAAACCACCCCCGCCCCTAGAAAAGAACCAATTGAGAGTGGCTCAGCCGACGCTGGCCCTCAACCTCTTCGCATGGATTTATAACTTAATAACCCGCTCCTATTATGGTGGCCGCTGAAGCTTCCGAACCAACTAAAAAAGCCGAACCAATACCTGCTTCTGCTCCCGCGCCTGTCACTGACACTGCTGCTGGCACCACGCCTGCGAAACCTGTGGCCGTGGCCGCTGCTGCTGCCCCCGTTACTGCTGCTGAACCTGCGAAACCTGCGGTCAAACCCAAACCCACCGGACTTGCAGATACGGTTGTTTTTTACTGTAAAGACTGCCAAGCCATTGGAGATGTTTCACGAGTGGGCTCACGGTATGTTTATACTTGCAACGCGTGTGGAACTAAAAATGTAGCGTTTGGGACAACTCGTAGTATTCGTAGCTTTTTCCACTTAGACGAAAAGGAGCGGAAACGAGCCAAGCAAGCTGAACTTGCTGCCAAAGAGGAGGCAGCCACTAAAGCAACTAAAAAATAAGATTAGTCCTCACGCTCTTGGAGCGTCTCTGGAAGGATGTTTTCCCACCTGATAACCCAGTCCTGAGCATCCAAAACTTGGGAACTAGGAATAGATCCGAGCTGAGTGCTGATTTGAGTAATTAGAGTTTCAAACATTGTTCGAACCCTACTTTCTGGTCTCCGGTCTAAAGTGTCTGGATGCAGAACAATTTGGAGCATCCCATCATTAAACCAACCAACTTCGCATAATGTCCCACCTACTAAAAAATGGAAAATTGCGTTTTGATGCTCTGGTAACTTAACACCGCTAGGGCTATAAGGATTCTCTATCCCTACTCTTCCCAGGAAGGCTTTTAAAGGGCGTCCATATCGGACCTGTTTTAGCTTTTGCTGTAAAGCACCAAGGGTAGCTTCCACTGCGGAAATTGAAGCTGGTCTACTTCTAGCTTCTAATGCAGCAAGAGCAGCGCTATCATCCTCTATTCGCTTCCGTAAAAAATCCGCTTGACCTCTCATACCAGCTAATACCCCTTGTTGATCTCCAATTTGCTCTTCCAAGGCTGCAGCCTCATCTTTCACTTCCATAGATTATTTGTTACTAATTTAACAGTTTTGTATCTTATCATTTGTTTGGCTTTTGTCAACTCCTTTTAGGTTTGGATTTTTACTTAGATATTATTCGTCGCTGAGACAAGAGCCTCGAGGAGGGATGAACAGTCAGATTCTATTCATATTTATTTCATTTTTTTGAAAGGTTTTTGTCATGTTTCTGTGCTATAAAATACCTAGTCAAAAAAACTATTGACCGTGAAGATTTACTCACCTATAGTGAACGTACTCTCACCTTCTATTCCTAATCCTCTAACCATGTCTGACGACAACAAAAAGAAAGCTGTGGATCTCGCCTTGGCTCAAATTGAGAAAAATTTCGGGAAAGGCGCCATCATGCGCATGGGTGAATCCACCCACATCGATGTTGAAACCATCCCCACGGGATGTCTTTCTCTCGACATTGCCTTGGGCGGTGGAATCCCAAAGGGACGTATTGTAGAAATCTTTGGCCCGGAATCTTCCGGTAAAACCACGGTTGCACTGCACATAATTGCCGAAGCGCAAAAACTGGGAGGCCAAGCTGCCTTTATTGATGCGGAACACGCGCTGGACCCTTCCTATGCCCGAAAAATCGGCGTAGATGTGGACAATCTTCTTGTTGCTCAACCGGACAATGGAGAGCAAGCGCTAGAAATCACTGAAACATTGGTTCGCTCCAATGCGGTAGATGTTATTGTCGTGGATTCAGTCGCCGCACTCACTCCTCGGGCAGAGATAGAAGGAGAAATGGGTGATTCACACATGGGACTCCAAGCTCGACTCATGAGCCAAGCACTTCGTAAATTAACCGCCGCAATCAGTCGCTCAAAAGTATCTGTTATCTTCATCAATCAGATTCGCATGAAAATTGGTGTGATGTATGGCAATCCCGAAACCACAACAGGTGGAAATGCCCTTAAGTTTTATTCCACAGTACGCATGGACATTCGTCGTATTGGTAAAATCGAGGGTAACACGGAAAGCGGAAAAGAACTCACGGGAAATCGTGTCAAAATAAAAATCGTCAAGAATAAGATTGCACCTCCATTTAAGGTGGCTGAGTTCGATATCATGTATTCTAAAGGGATGTCTTATACCGGCGATCTATTAGATCTAGCCACTCAGTATGAGTTCGTCCATCGAGCGGGTGCCTTCTATAGCTACGGAGAACTCAAGTTGGGACAAGGCCGCGAAAACTCCAAAAAATTCCTTGAAGATAATGTCAAAGTGACCAAGGAATTAGACAAAAAAATCCGAGCCAAAGTTAAAGAACAGCTCGTATGAGTGAAGATGCCTCATCATTAAAAGATTACGCGCTGGGACTCCTGTCCCAGCGTTCGTATACCTGCGCTGGAATACGCGAAAAACTGGAGGGACGTGCACGCAAACGCCGCCTCTCCGTTGAATCCATCCCCGAAATCATTGAACGCCTTGTGGAGCTCCGACTTTTGGATGACCTCAAATACTGTCGAATGTGGGTAGAGGAGCGGTCGCGAATGCGACCGCGGGGTAAGTTCATGCTCGATCAAGAGCTAAGAAAAAAAGGCATTCCCAAAGATCTACTCGAACAGTTCTGGACTGACTATGGAGAGATTGATGAAGTAGCTCTGGCCTTACGAATTTATGAGAAAAAGCGCGAACGGGTCACTGGTGAGCCGCGAAAGGTTCGCGAAAAACTGTACCGACATTTAGCGTCGAAAGGATTTAATCACAGGGTTATTCAGGAAGTCATTGCTAGTTCAGCAAAGGATTCCCCGCTTGACAAAGCCCAAATCCCATACTAAAGTGGTTTTGTTACGTGGGATGAAGTTCATCCTGCGGATTTTTTCAAACTTATATCTCCTTATCCCCCACACCATGCAAGGTCAATTCCTAGCCGCTCTCAATGAACTCTGTGAGCAAAAAAATCTTTCAAAAGAAGTTGTTCTCGACACCGTTAAAGCTGCCCTTAAAGCTGCCTACCGAAAAGATTACGGAACCCGTGATCAAAATGTTGAAATTGTACTAAATGATTCGGGGAATTTTGCGACTGTTTTACGTGTCCAGGAAGTGGTGGCAAACAACTTCGGAGAAGACGAAGAAGGAGAAGAAATTTTCGACGAAGACAATCATCTCACCGTAAAAGAAGCTCAAAAAATCAAGAAAGGCTCCAAAGTAGGAGACTTCATTAAAACTGATGTTACTCCTGTTACCTATGGACGTATTGCGGCTCAATCTGCCAAACAAGTCATCATCCAACGACTACAGGAAGCTGAACGTGACATGATGTATGAAACGTTCAAAGACCGTGAAAACGAACTCATAAATGCGCTTGTTCACCGTGTGGACGATCGAAATGTGTACGTAGATTTAGGTTCAATCACAACTTTCCTTCCCTATGATCAACAGATCCCTGGAGAACGTTATTACGGAGGACAACGTATTAAATTGTATTTGGATAAAGTAATTAAAACTACGAAAGGTCCACAACTCTTGATTTCACGCACTCATCCAAGTTTGGTGCGTCAATTGATGGAACTAGAAATCCCTGAGATCAAAGAGAGCATTGTTGAAATCAAAGAAGTGGCACGAGACCCTGGCGTTCGATGTAAGGTGGCTGTTTCTTCTAATGATCCCAAAGTTGATCCTATTGGAGCCTGTGTCGGACAAAAAGGAGTTCGAGTGACCGCCGTTATGGAGGAGCTCAACGGTGAACGAATCGACATCATTCAATACTTTGAAGAACCATCCAAATTCATTGCAACCGCCTTGGCGCCTGCCAAAGTCACGCACATCAAACTGAATGAGAAACAGCGTCGTGCCAGCGTGTACGTGGCTCCTGATCAACGTCCACTTGCCATTGGTAAACAGGGACAAAATGTTCGACTGGCCTCTAAGCTAGCTGGATGGGAAATCGATATTCTCGACGTGACCGATCTCAGCGAAGCCGACCTAAAGAAAAGTGATACTCCTAAAACCACGAAGGAAGGCGTTGAATCTGCCGTCGCACCTAAAAAAGAAATCGCACAGGTTTCCGACCTTAGCGGTGTTTCTGAGGAGGTTGTAGAGAAACTAGCTTCTGTAAACTTGGTCGAAGTTGAACAGCTCAAGGGATTGTCTGAAAAAGACTTCCTTTCCATTGAAGGCATCACTGAAAAAGAAGCCAAGATGGTCGTCAAAGCGTTGAAGAAAGCGAAATAGACTCTGACTAAGCTACTGCCGAGTCAATACCATCGTCCCTTTGCGCAGCCGTTTCTCGGCGAGTGACCCAATCGGCAATAACACCGGCATAACGGTCGTACCTTGATACATGCAATGTTCCGGCTGTTCCGAAATTCGAACTGAGCTTGCCGCTTCCATCGTCCATAACGTCATAGGTTGGAATTACCCCGTCGACTCGTGCTAAAAAGTCTGGACTATTTAGATGATCATTGAACTCTCTAATTTTTGGATCATATCGATTGTTCCAAGGAGTGACTTCCGTAACATAGACTTTGACCCCGGGTGCATTTTCTCTTAAGTAGTCGACCATGGAATCAATAGCTCGCAATGATCTACCGATTGTCGCTTCGTCTCGATCAGTATTTTTGACGCCTCCTTGCAAGACAACGCGATCAAACGATCGTAGTTCCGAGAGAGGCATGGCATGCAAATTTCGGTTCATCTCTACAATGGAACGACCCTGAGCGGAATCCACTTCGATATCTCCCCTGAGTCTTTCAGCGTATCCGTTGGTTGAAGACGATCCAATCAATAGCGTCCTACCCTCAAGTGTGGGATTTTGCGCCAACTGATCAAGCACACTTGGATCTTCATAGCGCTCAGACCCAGATGCCACCTGCTGCTGTTCTTGAGATGCCTGTACCCAGCCCCATGTTCCATCTCCCTCTATACTGGCTAGATCCATTGATGCCATTTGAGTCTCATACGTTCTGGCCCAACGCTCACACCTCCCTGAATAGTCTCGTACAGTACGCCAATGTTGATCAGGGCTTGGGTTTTTCTGAAATTCAGCAAGCTGGACCTGTGACGCTGCCTGCTGCCTACTGTCCCCGGCCTCTCTGAGTCCTTGATATTTCAATAGTTGAACCATCCCTCCTGGGCCTTCGTGATGACCTAAATAAAGCAACCAAGCATCGCCAGCCTTCACTGTGCCTGTTTTATAGAAATTACTATTTCTGAATTCACTGTAACCGATTGAGTTCTTTTTACTTTGAAGGTATTTCATGTTTCTAGTGGCCAACCAATACCCAGCGTCCATCATGATCTCCGGGTTGAATCGCCAATCAAGTTCCTTAACATCTTTCCATGATGGATCAGTACTCATTCTCTGCTTCACATCAGGGTTAGCACTAAGAAAATCCATCCAAGTCCCATTGGTAAACTGTAGTAGACCAGTGGCACTACTGGTTGGATTTTTTGCCATCACTCCGAATGAAGATTCAACATTGGTCACTCCAAACATGATGCTTTCGCTGATGTCTAATCCGGTTTTCCCACGATATTTTGCCCGTGCCTGACTGGCATAACGATAGAGATCTGGCTGGCGTCCAAGGACTTCTCCAATATTCTCTGAGGAGGTTGTCAAATCTTCCTCCAATCCCATGGGCCCTCTCAGCCTTCGGCTCAAAGGAGCTCCTCCTCTACGTCTTGATCGCTCTGCTCGCCTGGAAACTCTTCCTAAAAATTGCTGATCAGCCGTTCCCCTTTCTCTTTGGTATTTTCCGTAATCTAATGCACCTCGCTCTGCGGGCTTTCCTGGCACTCGCTCTCGATACTTTCTTTCAAATCCCATTTTTACTCCCGTTCCAGATAGTTTATCACCTCCGATAATTACCTCATCTTCAGAGAAAATAGACATATAACCACGTTGATCATAGAAACCAGTGCCTGCGTCATTTCTTCCTTTAAGACCAACTCGACGAGTACTTGTACGTGCTCGACTTGTATCGCCTTGCCGGTAAATAGTAATTCTACGAACTGATGGCGGAAATATATCTGCTGCTCCAATCTTACTCTCTGCCTCAGCGTTTCCTCTAAAACTCACACGTAACTTGGCTCCTGGTTGAGGACTTCTATAAAATTCCGCAAAATGTTCAAGATCTAAAGCATCTCCACCTCTCGCAAAATCAGTGAATGCGTAAAGCAGAATTCCTTCATGTTTGTCTTCCAATGATATCAATTGATCTACCGAAAGAGCCCTAAGATCTTCAACGTTTTCAACTCCTTCAAGTTCACTAATATTCTTTTCGATATCGGCACGTCGTAAATCTTCGACTAAAATCTCTCCTTGTAATGCTTCGCCTTGCTCTGTGGCTTCATGTGTAACTCCTATTTGTGCAGCCAATCCTCCCAGGGCGTCCTGCGTTTCTTGAGTAGCGGATTGTTCGGCTACATCTATTCCACGAGAAGTTTCTCCTGCGGTCATACATAAGGATTAAATAATCATATTATTATACCACAACTTACATCTTTTTTGAAGTGCTAAATCATGGCTAGGCGGGAGTGATGGACCTTTCTTTTTAATCTGTTTTATGGTAAAATAATATGATTTGTTGAACCTAAATTAATGCTATGACGGATCCAACTCCACAATCAGGAACTCCTCAAGGGGGTACCGGAAGCGCTCAACCGGTGGCTGCAACTCCGGCGCCCGCAACTCCGGCGCCCGCAACTCCCGCGGCGGAACCTGCCCAAGCGCCAGTACCAGCCTCGAGCGCCACACCCAGTCCTTTGGATAAAATCAATCATCAGTTGAAAGAACGTGCGATTGCTGAGAAAGCCAAACAACTCGGCATCAGCTATATTGATTTAGAAAAAGTTCCACTCAACCCGGACATGGCTGCCATCATTCCACAGGACAAAGCAACGACCGCACTGGTAGTCCCATTTTTTAGAGTCGGAAAAAAGCTTCGAGTAGCGGTGGCCGACCCGGACAGTCCTGCTACTAAGGCATTGTTTGTTTCACTAAAAACTGAAGGTTATTTACTCAACTTGAACCTGGCTTCTGATGATGGAATTCGCAGTGCACTAGATCGCTTGTTTGAAAACATGAACAAAATCACAAAACGTGAATTGGTGACAGAAGTAAACGTCAGCGAAATTGAAACGTACGAGAAAGAGCTTGAAAA
Source organism: uncultured Candidatus Peribacteria bacterium (assembly GCA_964491515.1). GTDB lineage: Bacteria > Patescibacteriota > Gracilibacteria > UBA1369 > UBA12473 > CAZBGQ01. The sequence continues at coordinate 2,935 of CAZBGQ010000004.1, read as the reverse complement.
TCTTTCTCAACTTGCCAACAAACTTAAGGTAGCCACTGCTGAAGAAGGGCTTAATATGCTCAATATTGGCGCTATCAAAACCGGAACCTCTGACATTCACATTCAACCTGAGGAAGACATGGTCATCGTTCGATTTCGTATTGATGGCTTCCTTCAAAAAGTCATGGAATTGGACCACAAAACGTATGATAATTTGCTAAATCAGCTCAAATACCGTGCCGGGATGAAACTCAATATCAACAACATTCCACAGGATGGACGAGATAGTTTTCTTTTCAATGAACGCAAGATTGATATTCGTGTTTCTATTTTGCCGACCGAGTATGGGGAAAGTGTGGTTAATCGTCTACTCGACAGTGGAAAAGGGTTTAAAAGCTTAGTGGACTGTAAATTTATTGGGCGAAATCTGGATCTAATGCAACGTGCGACTAGAATTTCTCATGGCATGATTCTTGTCACTGGACCGACTGGATCTGGTAAAACGACTACGCTGTACTCAATGCTGCAGGAATTCAACCAGCCGGATGCCAAAGTTATTACACTGGAAGATCCGATTGAATATCATCTTAAAGGAATCACTCAAAGTCAGATCAACCAAAAACGTGGATTTACATTTCCGAGTGGGCTTCGATCGATTTTGCGTCAAGATCCAGACGTGGTGATGGTAGGTGAAATCAGAGATCAAGAAACCGCTGAAACGGCCGCTCAAGCCGCCCTAACCGGACATGTCCTCTTATCGACTCTGCACACCAATAGTGCGCTTGAAACCATTCCACGCCTCATCAACATTGGATTGCCGCCATTCATGGTTGCTCCATCACTGCACATGGTTGTAGCTCAGCGCCTAGTCCGTAAACTGTGTGAACACTGCAAATACAAATCGCCTCTTAGCGAAGTTGAACGTAATGAACTTGAATCGGTTGGCGCGGAGATTGCAAAAGTTTCACCCTCTACAAAATTCGAAATCCCTACTGAAATGTGGCATCCACGCGAATGTAAACAATGTAGTCATACTGGCTATTCCGGACGAGTCCCTGTTCATGAAATTTTGTTGATGGATGATGTGATGAGAGAGATGATTTTGAAAAATGCGAGCCTAAAAGAACTCACCGAAGCCGCCCGAAAAAATGGAATGCTCACTATGAAGGAAGATGGGATTTTGAAAGTATTGGCCAATGAAACCACCCTCGAGGAAGTTCACCGCGTCACCATGGTACTCATGGAGGAGGAAGCTAAACCCGAAGAAGAAGCGCCGTCTGCTCCCGCGCCATCTCCATTACCCGTTCCGAACAAACCGACCGTACCCAACCCTCCGAATCAAGCCGCGTAATTCTAGATAAGACAGTGCGACATTAACGTCTACAACAGACAGTTCGCTTTGATGAAGAATGTCGTCGGTGTGAAGTGGCTCTCCCGAGATCACCTCCCACACTTTTTTTTGAGCAGGGGTGTCGAATGTGGGGGTAAGTGAAAGAGGGTCCTCCAGCGGCTCGAGACTTAAACGTGGCTGTCGACTGAGGTGCCCTAAAATATCTTCCGGTGACCGGACAAGCCGCGCGATATTGTCGGCAATCAAGTTAAGGTTGCCCTTGTTTTTTTCACGAGTCAGATCGCCAGGCACCGCGAATACATCCCTGTTTTCCTCAAAAGCGCGACGTGCGGTAATGAGAGCACCGGATTTTTTAGGAGCTTCAATCACAAGCGTGGCCATTGCCAGTCCAGCGATGAGTCGGTTACGAGCAGGATAATGCCGCGTTTGATATTTCGTATTTTCTCCATACTCACTCAAAATCAATCCACCCTTTTTTAGAATTTCTCGGCCAAGTGATTCATTGTATTTGGGGAATATCTGATCAATTCCATTCCCTAAAATAGCAATGGTATTGCCTCCATACTCAAGGGCAACTTCGTGTGCAATCGCGTCAATCCCAAATGCAAGCCCACTAATAATTGTGAGGCCATAACTCACTAACCCCCGCGTGAAATTAATGGCATTCACTTTGCCATAAGGTGTGTTTGCGCGAGTACCAACCACTGCGATCCCATTAGTATTAAGGAGCTCTAGGTTTCCTCGAGCATAGAGTTGAGCGGGGCAACGCCGGATTTCCTTGAGCTGAAGGGGAAAGTCCTTCTTCTTAATGATTTTGATGTCGTCCATGTGGAGAGACTAACAAAAAAAGATGACCAAAACCTTTCATGAATGTGAATGATGAATGAACAAAAGCTGACACGAAAAGGAGGAGGGGGCGTGAGAGGGGAAAGTGTGGCGAATTTGTGTAAGAAAATACGCGAATTTGATGCCACCCTTTTTCTAGTGTGCAGTAATGATTTTCGGAGAACACATTTTCAGGTTGAGGATCAGCACGCATGTCAAACACACTGCACTGTGCAAAAGTAGGGGACTATAAATCGGCGTATTCCCTTAAAATTCCAACGTCAATCCGCGGCCAAAATGACCTTGGCTCACAATCGTAATGCCGGGATCATCCGTGACATGCCCAATGGTTTGAGCAGGGATATTATGTTTTCGGGCAATTTCAATCACTTCCCGTACTTGCGATTCATTCACGATGAGCATCATACCAATTCCCATGTTCCAGGCTCGGTACGCTTCGTCGTCACCAACATTGCCCAATTTTTGAAGCTTAAGCATCGCAGGGTGAGGAGGAAAAGCATGATCGATGACAGCGCCACGATCTACTTTCTTGAGGATTCTTTGAAGATTCCCAGGAAGACCTCCACCCGTATTATGAATAATGGCCTTTGGATGAATTCGTGTCTCTCCTTTCTTATAGCGGCCGATCATATCAAGGATGCAGGCGTGATAAATGCGCGAAGGAGTTAAAACAATTTGTCCCCATGTATGGGCGTCATTGAATTTTTTGCGATGCCAGTTGTCTCCGTAAGCTTTTTTCAGAATATATCGCACGAGAGA
>CAZBGQ010000003.1:32549-94615 GCA_964491515.1 uncultured Candidatus Peribacteria bacterium | reverse complement strand
CCTTACCATGGGTGTGCTCTACCCCTGAGCTATCTCGGCTTAATTGTATTGACCCCACCCTTATCCCGCAACGCGGGAGTGTGCTCTACCCCTGAGCTATCTCGGCTTAATTGTGCCGCCAAAAGATACCATAAGGTTCAGTTGCACACCAAGCAAAAAAACGCTAAAGTCCTAAACTAAATCTTAATATCAATAAATGGCGCTAGCATATCCAAGCCAGCCACAACCGACCTTATCCAGAGGAGACCAGGTCATTATCGATGAACACACCTATCTCGTTTTAGAGGTTGGAGTCCATGGGGAAACAGGATCAGAAGAAAACCGCACTTGCCTTGCTACGCGCATCAACCCAGATGGTTCACTGCAAGGAGAATTCATAATAAAAAGAATACCCCATGACCCCTACGGAGACGCGCTCACTATGAGAAACACCGCCATACGCCTCCGAGCAGCCCATCCAGAAATTGGCCCCAAAGATTTAGCCGTATATGAATGTGGCGAGCGCGGACGACACGAATTAAGTGTTACTCGCCTTATTCCTGGAGCATCTTTAGAAAAGATTAGCTCAAAATTACAACTAACAAACTCTCCTCCTGGAATAATCATCCAACGTTCTTGGGAAATCGCTCTAAGAATAATGATAGCCCTAACCCCTCTTCAAAAAAAGGAACTCATCCACCGTGACATAAAAGATGGAAACCTAATACTACAACGAGACCGCATTGGAATTGGTGACATTGATCTGCTTACCTCCGCAGAAGAGGTCCGCAGAGAACAAGAGGCAGCTGCCATCGTAGGAACCCCCGTGATCATGACACCAGAGATGATAGCCAGCCGATACAACCTAAACAACACCACCGACCCCTACCAAGCCGCATGCACCGTCTATCAAGAACTCGAAGGAGATTTAACCGATGGGACCTTATGGGAAACTCTACACGCTCGAAGAAACGGAAGCTTCAAAGCAAGAGTAAACGCCGACTTAGAGGCCATGAGCTTAGGCTGCCCTGAGAGCTCAAAGCTACCCATGTTTCGCCTCAGAGGATGGTTGGAAAGAGCCCTTTCGACCATGCAATCCCAACGACCCCAGACCATGGAAGAACACTGGCAACTTCTCCACAACAAACCGAACATTGAAGAATTATAATAAAAACTATGAAAAGAGGATCACAATTTGAACTCGGGGGAGTAAAGTACGAAGTCGAAAAAAGAATCGGACAAGGAGGAGTCGCAGTTGCCTACCGAGCACACATGATTGAGCAACCCTCATGGAAAATAGCTGCAAAGAGAATAATGAAAAGCTCCGCACTTCCCATGATTCAAACAGGGATGGACATTAGAAATGAACATCCAGATCTACCCCCAGAGCTAGTTTCCATGCCAGTCCACCGAACCATCGAAAATAGAATGATGGGGACTTTCTATCTACTAGGTCCACGCAATGACCTCGGGGAGAAACTAGAGAGAACATGGTTCGACAATGGAATGGAAATAAAAATATGGAGAGTTAACTTGGCCCATCGAATGATTGAAGCTATTGCTCCCATCCTATTTGAATTATCCAAGAGAGGAATCACTCATGGTGATACAAAACCTTCAAACATGTCCATCCCCAGAAATAGAGCCCGGAAGGGAGGACTATGGGATATAGACCTAATGAACACATTTGATCGAAGGAATCGCCCAAAAAACCCAAAATATACACACGGAACAATTCGCTACATGCCCCTCGAAATAGCAGCAGCAAAAAACCCAACCCCCACCTCAGACCTAGCAAGTTTAAGTTACTCAGTCCTAGAATGTATGGGACGCAAACTGAGTCACGCAGCAGGGATAAAACTACATGGGGAGCTATATGAAATATTAGAAAACCATGCCGGAGAAGACCCAGACATTAAAGCCATGGAGGCTTACCTCAGAAAAGAATACCCAGAAGATATTTACGGAGAAATAAGCAGAAAAGCCTATGGAATTATTGAATTCCTTAAAAGAGGTCTTCAGCGCAGATGGGAAGACCGCCCTCAAACACTAGGAGAAGTTCAGATGCTCATCAATGCACGAGCAAACTTAAGCACCTACGCCGGAACAACCATAATTAAGCCATAACCCCTAAACTCATAACTACAGAAAAACCCACCTACAAGTAGGAGGGTTCTTCCTTAAACGCAATTAGAGACCACAAGTGATCTCCCCGCTGTGTCGGGATTGACCCAAATACTACCCCTGATGAATCAGGTGGGCTCCCTCACTCCCTCCGCAAGACGGAAGAAAAATATTGGGATCCCTATTTTTGTATAGTCGAGAAAGTATTTAAAGGTCAACTCGTACACAGTAGAGCTTGTTAATTCTAGCTAAAAAATCAGATTTGGTCAAAGGTCCCACCTACTAAATCCAGCTTACTTACCACATATGGTGGTCCACACCGCAAGAAACCCCATATAGACCCCATAAAAAGATTGACAAAAATAAGGTTTAACCATATATTTGCTTACTAAATTTTTAATCTAATACCATGCCAGACTCCGCTGAAGCCCTCAAAGAACATACTACTCTGCAAAGCCCCGCTCCCCGAGAGGATATGATCAGAGAATTAATAGCAAGATCAGCCGAAAAACCTCAAGATTTAGTAGTCCAAGAAGGGGGACAGAGTGAATTTGAAGCATCCATAGCCGCACTTATTCCGCACAGAACAGTAAGAAAACCAGGGATGACCGCAGCAGAATATGCTGCCATTCAAGACAAAGTCCATCGCCCGCTAGCAAATGCCATTACTGAGACAGACTCATGTAGAACCCCTGAAACAGATAGACTCGATGAATTAAAAATCGAACTCAAAAAATTAAGGACTCGTCTTAGAATTGTCGAATCAGCACTAAGGTCCAAGTCAATGGGCATAACTGTCCAAAAAGGACACTCACCACACCCCGGCAGCCGCCAATTAACCGTAGACGAAGAAGTAGGTTTCGAAGAGGAACAACTGGCCCTCAGCGCAAAAATTACTGAGCTAGAAACCCTCATTGCTGATCTAGAAACACAATGTGAACCGATTCTTGAAGCAAGAGTTAGACTAAGCGAATCAACCTTTCAACGAGTAAAACAGATGAGAGACGCTTTCTCCAGTGAGGTGAAAAAACTTGCCTTCGGAGATGGCATTAGGCGAGTGATTGAATGGGTAAACCTAATGGAAAACACTCCCAACGGAATCGTCATTTTAAGAAACAATCACCTTGGAGATGTCTTTGACCTAGAAAATGCCACGATCGTCATGGGCCTAATGTTACGCAATTCCCAGAAAGGATTGGCACACGAAAGACGCAATGAAGTAATAGAATGGATGGTCGGAGAAGAAGGAAATTTAAGCGAAGAAGGCGTAAAGCGACTATTAGATCACGCACAAAGAGTTGAGCTAGGTAATGAGGAAATCGACAATCCCCAACTTGTACAAGTCCTTAGCCTACAACTACTCACAGCCACACTAATCCCTAGAGAAACAGTGACCCACAGAGATAGCCAGGGAGAACCCAAAACCTCAAGAATAATAAGAGGGACCACTATCACAGGATTAAAACCTAACCTCACAATCACAGAAATAGAAGGAATATTAGAGTCAGGTGACTCATTCGAAACGGACCCAGAATTCCTTTTTAATGGCATTTCCGAAGAGACCCTTATTGTACTAAAAGCCATGAACTTCGTAGACCATGAAGTTTACACACACCTAATAAAGCTCATGGTTCTCACCTGCCTCACCTCAGAAGTTCGATTCAAAGATGGCACTCCGCAATTCAACAGATGGAACACAGGAGCACGAGCACTACAACTACTTGTACGCATTCTTGTCAAAGATGAAATGGAAACCCCAGCCAACATCAGGGATGGCGTAGAAACAGCCATAGAAAGATCGCTCGCCACAGCAATGCCCGTTTCTCATCAACTTGAAAAACCAGGACGAGATGTTGAGCCAAAGGAAACCGTAGAAGACAGAGATCTTGCGCGAGAACTCTGGGTCGAGCTTACCAGCCTAAGCAACCAAAGGCCAGAAGTGGATGATAATGAGGGTATCTCCTTTTAGATTCATTAAACATTTAAGGAATCTTATGGATACACAACGATCCATTGATTATGAATATGAAACTAATAATCCTACAAGCATACTAGGAACCTATTTTTTCGATTTCCTCTCCACCCAAGATTCAACAAAAACACAAGGAATATATACTAGTTTTCTTAACTACACCCTACGCGAAGAAATTCCAGGCGAATCACTCCTAGACAAATCAAACACAGCAGATAGTATCCGCCCAGAAGAAGGAATCTCTTATACAAATCATATTCGTGACTTAGTTGGGTACTACCTACTAAAACATGCATCACCAGATGCACAACGCGCATTCAATCCACACAACAAACGAGTGTGCGAAATTATCATTCAACTTGCTTGGATTAAAATCCAAAAAAACCCAAAAGCCTTTATTAGAAAAGTCTTTGAGTTCGGACAAAATGATTACGAAAAAGAAAGAGACAAATGGGTAGAAAAGAACAAACGACTAAACGAAAAAGCCGCCATCCAATCGGGATCCCGAGATCCAGTAATAAGAGTCCGAACATGCCAACGAAGGAAATTTAATAAAATTTTCCGCACCGCCACTTCTAGTCGTCGCGTATTACCTTGCCCCATTCCAGCACAACAATATGCAAAAAGGCGAGCCTATCGTACCGGCTCCGTATTTGAAACAGCCCTCCACCTAAACAATACAACCAATGCATTAAGCAGTGGCTTTGATGATTTTCTACTACTAAGTCGACTCAGGAAAACCGTCGACCAAATCATAGGCATTCAACGCATTAGCGACTCAGCAGAGGCTAAACACAGACAATGCGCCTCACGAAACATTGAAGTTGATTTCCACTACGATCCTGACACCGAATCTGTCGATCATAGCTTTTCTTTAAATTCAGACGGCACCCCTCGGAAAATACGATTCGACGACCTCTGCCTAGAACTATTCATGGGCATGGCAACCGAGACAACTCCCACATTGGAAAATGACGAGGGAGAGTTAGTAAAACCACAAGAGTTAATAGAAGACACACCAACTCCCTCCGAACCATCCGCTCTAGTTTCCGTTCAAGATTTCATCAGAGTTGTAACCGAAATCAGAGAAGAACAACCCACCCCGATACTGAGTCACACTAAAAATGAGGAAATTCCAAACGATACAGCATTGACATTAACAACTGAAATCCAGAAATGGATAGAAGAAAACGACCCAACATCTCCCTTAGCATGGATACTAAAATCCAAAAATATCTACCCCTTTGGTTGTACAAAAAAAGACAATGAAGCCATCATTAACCTTAAATTTACAAGCCAAAATCCAGATCAGAAAGAAGGACACACACACCTCAGATTGAAATTCACAAAAGATGACCAACAAGAAAGCCTTTACGTCGAAGCCCTTGAGACAATCAAGGACCCACAAAAAGGAGGATTTGTGGTCCTACCTCAAGCACAAATTAGTATAACAAAAAAAATCAGCACCAACCCGGCTATCCCTGACTGCACACTATCAGAAGACACAGAACACCCTGCCTCCCAAGCCATGATGCAAAGCATGCAACGCCGACTAGCCAGTTCTCAAAGCTGGCAACGATTTTGTGCCGAAAACGAATTAACAGTTCAGGAACAACAAATTTTCCTACGCTACGCAAGTTATGCACTCAGGAGAGTCACCCCAATTGTATACAGCTCCTCAACTGATTCCTTTGGAATCCTGGCAAGTCGATTTGCTTTTAGGGACTTTTACGAAACAGACATAAAAACTTTCAACCATGACCAGGCAAGAGACACTCCACCATCAACACCAAAAGCCAATCCGACCATTGGCATTTTCCCACGCAGATTCACAGGAGAATGGCCAAAATTCAACATAAAACACCTAGTCAACTGGGGACCCCAAGCCCCACCTCTCCAAAAAGCATGGGATAGCTCGTTCCCCAAGGAAATTCCACCTACAACAGGGTCACCATTAGGATTCAATTATGCCAGAATAGTACGTGGGGGAAATTTAACAAAAGAAGAATTAAGACTCAAATTAAGCGACCCAGAAACTACCAGCGCAGACATCCAAGCCGAAATTGACTGGCTAGAAAAAACAAAAGCAGAAGGCATCAACGAAAAACTATACGACGACTACTGTAAAGCCGTAACCCGAGCAATCATCGACTCAAAAAGTCATCACTCAAGAACAAAAAAAACATTAGAACGTCTTCAACAGTTATCAGCTCAGGGAAATGAAAAATTCAAACAATTTCTCAATCAAGACCCTGAGCTAAAAGATGAACTATACGCAACTGTTCAAAACACACTAAAAACAAGGGCAACTCAACTTGAGACAAGATGCACAAGCCGCATCAAACTTCTTCTGGATGATGAAATCATCTACCAACGCCTAAAAGTAGAACCATTCAGTCAATATGTTCAACTTTACTGCCTAGCCAGGGAGCTAGGAATACCTATAAGCCATACAACCGTAGCTCCACTATTTGGGACATTAGCTTATGGATATCAACATGATAAAAATATATTCCGAAACTCACTATCCACGATTGCGGGCATCTATCTTTTTGAAATCCAAAAATCAGCACCTCCGAACTTAGAAGATCCAAAAAAACCAAGTGTTGACTTAAGTGCCAATCCTTTCCAACTAGGAAAACAAATTAATAAACTGCTACCTAAACACAAAATACCTTCGAATACAGGTGTCGCACGTTTTTACATACCGACACATCACTTAAAAAGTTTAGCCGACAAACTAACTCATCCTGGAGAAGAAGGAGAGAAAATGCACCACGAAGACAGCAACGAACGAATGAATCTAATAATGCACAAAATAATAAACTACGGAGAAAGATGGCCAATAAGAAAACTAACTTCAACACTAAAAGACATCGGACTAGATGCGTTTAACGAATACCTCTCGACACAAGCCCCAATAAAAGTCAGAAGATTCCGCATCACACTCTTAAGACGACTCAAAAAAGAAGCACAACTATTAGAAGCACAATGTGAAGAGTACAAACAGGAATTCGAAAAAGGAAAAACCACTGTCCATTTCAGCTTCGCCGGACTTACTTCCACAGTCAGCCTATTTCACATTTGTAAAATTCTAGGACTAAGAACCATCACTCCGGGAATATTCCGAAAAATAACAACTGACATAAACGAATTAGAAGAACATCGGAGAAGGGCCACAAACCAGGAAGACGGTAGACTCTCTAAAGTCCTCGCAAAAATCGAAATGATACACATGATTGAATACTACTATAAGAACGGACTACCTCTACCACATGTAGCAGAAATAATCAGTGATTCGAAAGCATTCAGAAACCGAAAAAATATTCAGAATAGCCCTGGTTTTATATATAAAATCGTACAACAAACACGACAAACAAGAAGACGAGCTGAAAAGGTCGAGCAACACATCACAAACCTAAGCGGACCACAAATAACAAAATTCAGAAAAAACATTCAGGAACTACAAACTCCTCCTCCGAACAGCTCAATACCCGAATTAAAGGATGACTTCGTTGAGGAAATAATTGAAATGCTCAAATTAACTAAAACACACAAAGAATTCCACGAAGACCACAAAGCAGAACAATTCAAAACCAAACCAGACGCTGGAATAAAATATATGGAAGCCCTTGGACCAAATGCTGCCATTGAATACCTTTATGCTTTAGGCTCAAATAATTATCTCACCGACAGCACCATTGCGGACTCAATTATAAAAGGTTGGGTCGCTCCACTCTCAAAAGAAATTGTAGTCACCACAGAATTAGGATACGCGCTAATAAGCGCAACCGGCGCCATAGATTACGTCCTCCATCACGACTTCGACCAACCCGCAACACAATACGGGAACCAAACCGAAGCCTTTGTTGAAAAAATATTCGAAACAATTCCCAACCTCAGACAAAAAATCCAGAACCATATACGGCAAGACATAAACGCTACACAAAGCAGAACAACCGAACAGGCAATCAAAACATACGCAGCTCATTTCATGTCACATGCATTCCAGCCAGAAGGAACAACCTAAGTCCCAATCAAAATAATTGAGCTCAACACATCGTAGGCTCCACCCATCACAATCCAAAGAAAGGACACACCAAACAACGACGGCAACACAAACGAATCAATCAAAATAAACGCTATAAAATACTTCACCCCATTATTTAAAAAATGGAGGTATTCACGGTATCTATGATCCGGAACAAAAATACCGATCATTTTAGACCCATCAAGCGGAGGCAAAGGAATAAAATTAAACAACGCCAATAGGATATTCAAATCAAACACAGCACGTAAAAAATAAACTATTTCCGGTGTTCCCCCATTTGTGATCAAAAACTTATAAGGGATAGCAATCACAATGGCGGTTAAAATATTCGACCCAGGTCCCGCCAACGACACCAGCGCAGAATCTCTCTTAGGATTTCGCAAATTAGCGGGGTTCACCGGCACAGGCTTCCCCCAACCCAATCCAACCATAAACAACATAATTGTGCCCATCACATCAAGGTGAGCCAATGGATTCAACGTAATTCTCCCATGATATTTAGCGGTCGGATCACCCAGGTAATTAGCCACCCACGCGTGCGAAAATTCATGAACGGTGATGGCCACCACAAGGGCAACAATAAAATTAATTCCCATAGCCACGCTAGTGTATCACAATTTCCCCTTGCCAAAAGGAGAAACCCATAGTAATCTCCTCCTGCTTTAAGGCTTAAATTATACAAAATGTCACGAGTTTGCGAAGGGTGCGGAAAACGCCCCACAACCGGTAACAATGTCAGTTATTCTCAACGCAAGACCAAGCGTCGATTTCTTCCAAACCTTTTCACTAAACGTATATGGTTTGCACCTAAAAAAATCTTCCTAAAGATTAAAATGTGCACTCGCTGTCTACGGACCCTGAATAAGAAGATTTAAGAAAACTACCTCAATCCAAAGAAGTCTCCACTCGGGGATTTTTTTGATTGAAAAAAACCCGCAAACCCGTATCATGGGCTCGCCCTACAGGCAAATACGGAGAGGTGTCCGAGTGGCTGAAGGAGCACGCTTGGAAAGCGTGTGTGGCGTTTTACGTCACCGGGGGTTCGAATCCCCCCCTCTCCGCCAGTTTTCATTAAGAAACTCTAACTAACTTAGGGGTATTATTCGGCGGCTCCGGAAAATCATTAGCAGGATGATCCCATCTCTTACACCATCTTTCCATCATAGAATGAATTCTTTCTGTTGTACGTCCAGTTAACGCCTGGATTTCTTCAACATCAAACAATAAATGTCCGGTTGGGGTCACCCCTATATGAGGCATTGCCCCTTTCTGAACCCAGTACTGCGTTTCAAGATTAACTCCAGTCCGCCCACTCCCATACAAAATGCCATGAATCCCTAACATACCCGCAGCGTCAGACAATTTCTGCGAACGCCCCTCACACCACCCATCTGCTTCAGGGTAGGCAGCTAACAAGCCATAATCATCTGGGAAATCAAGCACCATGAGAATCTATAAATAATAATTTAATCGTACCACCACCCGCTCGACGTCTATGGCCATCTAAAAACAAAACTTCATATGAGAAAATTCCAGGCTTCGATGGATCTCCAGCAGGTTTAATCAAAATCTGAGACCCATTCCCTCCAGTGACCACCCCGGGATTAGGAATCTGAAGATCATTCAAGCCAGTCAAAACAAATCGCCGAAGCGATTCCCTTCCTCCCTGATAAATTTGAGTTTCATAAAAAGCATGAATAAATAAGTCCAAAACCATATGCGTTAACACCGCAGAATTTTCTTCAGTATGGTACTCATAAGCTTCCCCACTAAATTCCGACAAAGAACTCAATGAAAACCCATACCACCCACCTTCCATTTCTTGAGGCCCTCGATAAAAATTTCTCGCAATATCTTGTGAAAAAGGATTACGAGTCCCCGTAACTGCAGTAATAATCTGATCTGTCTCATACATATGAAACCCTATCTCCTTTCCCTGCCGGGTAGTCAACGCACCAGCCAAAACAAGTGCCGCCTCGCCTCGCTCCTGAGCCAATCTACGCAAAACCCTAGAATGATCAGGTCCTTCATGCATAAGCATCCTGCAATCAGTTTCCATTTCCCTTCTAAAAATCAACCGATCAATTTCTCGAATAAAAGAATCATCACCCTTCCATACACGCAACAATGAGCCAATACCCAAAAGTATATCTGGAGCATACACATGCCTTCCGGTACCTAATTCAGCATTAATCGTCGCCTTATAACAGCCAGCAACCGTATCAGAATCAATAACTTCAAAACCACTAAGGTGACTAGGGCTTGTAACACTAGGAGGCGCCGACTCTTGCCGCTCCTGATCTAAATCGAGATAAACAAGAGCATCAGGATCTGGATCTTGAATCGGACAATCCTCAGCATAGTCAGGAAATCTCTCATCCATAAAAAACATTTAAATTAACAAGGAGGATGTAATAACAAATTAGCGGAAAATGTCAAGACCGTAGCCAAAAACAAAGACCTCAAGCCCCCTATGGCCAAAGGTCCCTTTTCTAAAGCAACCTAAAACTTTCAATCATACGATCAACAAAAGGCTCAATAAGTCCCTTTTCTTCACTCATATCAGAGTAAGTAATCGCGTACACATGCTTATCTGTCATTGTGAATAATGAGAAAATATCCAAATTATTTATTCCATCAAAATAACTCGCTCTCAAAAAATATCCATCCAAATCTCCAAGTAATCTAGGGCCTTGCCCCACCAATTCATATTCAGGAAACACAGATTCCAACTGAGCCGTCGCATCAGCAGCATACTGCTCCAATGAAACATCCGGATACTTCGACACATCATCTACTGTCACATTAACATTTGTGAAAAACTGAGAAGCTCCCTCTTCTTCCATTTCTCCATCCCCTGATGGCACAAAAAACATAGCCGCCACCAAATCAAAATTAGGCGTTTCTAGTACCCACTTTTCTGGATAATCAATAGTAAAACTATACAACTCATCATTAAATTTCTTATATCCCGGAACCTCTGAATCCTGGACCGTAAATCCTTCCCGCTTCACCAGAGCAGGTGCTTCTACTGGAGCGTCCGCCTCTATCACTTGAGGAGTAGGAATTACTGCCGCAGGATCTTGAGACAAAATATAAACCCCTCCCGCACCAATTAAAAAAGCTAAAACCACCATCAAAAAACTACTACCAGAAGACGAAGAAGACACAGCACGAACCGATGATTTAGGTTTGGAGGATTTTTTCATGCGCCCAGTCTAATACTTACGAACAACTCTGTCCACTGCTATAATTCCCCCGAAAAATAAGGAGAGATGGCCGAGTGGTTGAAGGCGTTACTCTCGAAAAGTAATAGGGGCGCAAGCTCCTCGAGGGTTCGAATCCCTCTCTCTCCGCCACTAAGATTCAAAATTCAATTTTACTCTTAACACGCCAATAGAACCAACATTTCTAATACGACTCCAGCCTGAGCATACCTTTGAGGCTATGCCATGCTCCTCTCCCCTCCACTTCTCAACCCGTTCGATATGCCGGATATCCCCAGAGTCAATTAAATCGTCCTCAGTCCAATAATTTGTTTTGCTATTAATTCCCTGATCGCGCTGCATCCGAACGCATTCACCACTATGACTTCGAGTTCCATTATCCCAATGTAACGTAGGTAGCCCACGAACCATAAGAATTGATTGTAGGTCTATTTTTTCGGCTGCTTCGGATAATATTATATAATCGGGTCTACCTTCTTTATCTCTTAGAAGAACCTTAAAGCAATTTTCGCCTGTCATTACATGAATTTGACCACTATCGCCTCTATATACAATACGTTTTTGACGAATTTTAGCCTGGCATCCGCTCTCATATAGACCATAAGCTTCCTCACAGTCATCCTTCATCACTAACTGGCCTTCTTCATTAATTTCAAAGAAGCACATAAGAATTGGGCCCCCTTCTTCCACACTTCTTTCTGCTTGCAAATTAACTTCAGCCAAGAAAGCTTCTACATCAGGGATGGCACGAGCAATATCTTCACCGCTGCGAACTTCACCAGCGATGGAAACACCACAAGGGTATTTCACATCAATGGGCTCCGCGACAAGCGTTCTTAATCGTTCATCGAGAAGTTCAACGCCTGATGCACCTAATTCCGGAATAGCTCTTATCGCGACTTCAAATCGCTCCCCGTGGTCCGATTCTACCAATAACCCTACTACTTCAGAAGGATCGCCCGCTTGCTTTTCGGGAGTTTCTCTCTTAAAGCCTTCCGCTGGTTCTTTCTCTATCATTTTGAGGAAGATTAATCAATACACCATTAAACAATAGCGCATTAGAGGGAATTGTCAAGCACGACAAGAATAGCCGCTAGCGTCGTCCACAACTCTCCTCAATTAGATAAAAAAATACAAAAAACCCCATAATGGGATTGGACAACTGGATGATGTACTTGCGGTGCGTATTCCCGCGGCCGACCGGAAGGGCCGGCCGCGGGATCGCATCAAATGGTTTACGTCACCTCACAGCAGAACGCTGAAGGTGGTTTTCCTGGTGGGCAGCCAGGATCAGGACGCCGGGATGGCTCCCTGGTCGGCCTCGGGGGCCTCGGGGGCCGGGGCGGGCTCGGGGGGCGTGGCCGGGGAGGCCTCGGCGGCCTCCGACTGCCGGGTCTTCAGCGCGTGGATGCGGTCGATCATCGCGACCACCGCCTCCATGTCCTCGAACCCGAAGCTGGTCAGCTCCTTCATGTGGCCACCGCAGACCCCGCACATCGCCTCGCCCTTGTCGGCCAGCGACTGGATCCACTCCAGGCCGGAGCCGAACAGCTCCTCGGCGGACTTGATCTGCCAGTCCGCGACCTCGAGGCCCTCGAGCTTGGCCACGATCCACTCGTAGTTCTCGGCCGTCCCGAGCTCCTCGAGCAGCCCTCCCAGCATCCCACCCAGCCCGGAGTACCCGGAGCCGAAGAGAATGTCCAGGTCGCCCAGCGGGTCCGGCTCGGACTCTCCGCCGAAGCCGAGCGCCGCCTTCAGCCCATCCAGGAAGGTCGGAGGCCGCCGCCGGCCACCCATCAGGTCCATCAGGGAACCCAGGCCGCCCAGGTCGAAGACCTCGAAGACCTCGATCCGCAGGACCGACTTCGCCTTCCCGGCGACTCCGTTCACGACCTCGAACGAGCCCAGCCGGGGCTCGCCCTCGTCCGCGTCCTTGGCGAAGATCTCCCAGACGCCGTCGCCACCTTCGAACGACACGACCGTGCCATCCTTGGTGATCTCGACCTCGAGGCTCACATCGCCCTGCTTCACCACGTACTCCAACAAATCTGCCACAACTCACTCCTAGACCATGTTGGCGAACCCTCGCCTCAGATCCTGTGTTCCGCGTACTACCCATCCGCAACTACCATTCACATCCTTGGGCATTGCTTCCTACTTTCAAAAATTAAAAACAAAAAGCAATGCCCAAATATATACATCATCCAGTTGTCAAAACTCTGCTCACCGAGAATTAAATCGCCCTAAGGCATTCAAATCTACAAGGCTAACCACAGAGCCTGAGTCTATCCTCAGGAATAGATAACATTTCAGAATGTTAGCCATTTCTAAAGACAACAAAAACTAGCACGGAAGTTATTCTAACAAGAATAAGGAATATGTCAATGGCCTGGAAGAAACCAAACAATCCACACTCTTGAAAAAACCCTCGTTTTCAGGTATAATAATCAGATTAATAGTGCCTAAACACAATGAACGAAACCATCCCACCAACATCAGCCACGCCTCCTTCCGTCGAAGAAAAAGAAAAAAAAGGAGATATTCTCAAAGTTTCCACCGCGGAACAGTTCAAAACTGTAAATGAACTTTTTGAACGCGCCCAACCCAATTCCGTTTATTACACACTCTTGATTCTATCAATTTTCATCATTGTAACCGGGCTTCTACTAGAAAATGCACCAATCGTCATCGGTGGAATGTTAGTCACTCCTGTTCTAACCCCCATTCTTGTCATTGCACTCGGCATCATCGTCGGAGAACTCAAAGCCATCAAAACACCCGGATTACTCATCCTAAAATCAGTACTTCTAACCATTATTATTTCCGCCGCACTCACCTTCGCATTTGGGATGGAAACCATAGAACAAATCCTTCCCAACACACTTCGGACTGCCATGCTATATTTCATCGTAGCAACCACCTCTGGAATGGCTGCCACCCTCGCCTGGGTACGCAAAGACATCGCAGACATCATGCCCGGAATTTCCATCGCCGTCTCATTAGTCCCTCCACTCAGCATGATCGGAATTGAGCTAGGATTACTCGAATTAGAAGCTGCTCGTTTCTTTGGGCTAATTTTCATCCTAAACTTTGTCGGAATTTTAATGGGAAGCATGATCGTTTTTTCTCTCCTAAGATTCCAACGCAGCGGATGGGAAGTTCACCGACAAGTCCAAGAAGCCGAAAAAATTCAAGCCTCAAAAGAAGCGAAGAAAACCGCTGAAAAAGTAAAAAAACAAATCGACCAAATCAAAGAAAACGTCAAACAGATGGGAGAGCTTGAGGCCAACGGAGAAATTCAAGTGCCAAAAAATAATTAAACCCCAACCACCGCCTCCTTAGGAAGCGTCATTAAAATACGCTCTTTCTTCCCAACCTTGCCTCCCCTCCCCCAAACAATACACATCCCCGAAGGAAGTTCTTCAATCTCAACAATTTCATCAAATCTATTTTTCTTTCCAGGTTCATACTCTTTAACAGCTTTTGCAAAAACAACTTGAGGATTTTGCGCTAACTCATCCCGGTCAAATGCTACCCCTATAGCAAAAGGAAGATAATATTCATTTAATCTATCCAAAAAAGTATACCCACCAGAATCATCTTCAGCCCTTAAAAAACCTCTCGTCACTGCAGGTGACTTCAAATGTCCAACAAAACCAACACTTGCAATTCTAGATCCTGGTCTTACATTCGTACTACCAATAAAACTAGCCATCGCCCAGCCAATATCACTATGCCGATTAAACTGGTCCCCAAATGCTTGCTTAGCTACTTCCAGGCCTGCACATAACAAACGTAACCGTTCACGTAGATCCTCGTGTGCTTGAGCCAAACTTTCTCCAGACAAACCCCACTCTTCATGTTCAAACCGATTCAAGTCACGACCTTCTTCAAAATTAATACCCACCCTTTGCCCAGTCAAGACCCCCGACTCCCTCAAGGGCTCAGTCAATTCCCTTCTAAAAAAATGAGTATTGCCCATAAAAAAACATTAAGGAAAAAATAATAAACTATTTTGTCGAGCACCGCAAATAATAAATCGTCCGTCCATCCTTCATATGCCGCTTTTCATACGTAGTTTGAACTTCCGTCAACAATGAATCCTCCACCTCGTGCACATTCCGCACCTCACGCTCCACTACAAATCCCCTCTCTCTTAGCACCTCCAATGAATAATCAAAAAACACTTCACTGTCATGCTTCAAATGAAGCCGACCTCCTTTTTTCAATAACCGCTTATACATTTCAATAAATCGCGGCGCCGTGAGTCTCCGATTAGCTCGACTTTTAGTAGGAAACGGATCCGCAAATGTGATCCAAATTTCATCCACTTCTCCTTCCTCAAACTGATCTCCCAATTCCTCAATCCTCATTCTCAAAAACGCCACATTCGTAAGCTTTCTATCCAAGGCCTCTTTAGCTCCGGCCCACAATCGAGACCCTTTCACATCCACTCCTACAAAATTCTTATCTGGAAATCGCTCCGCCAACGCCATCACATAATCACCACGCCCACATCCCAACTCAACAATCAACGAAGCAGCCACAGGAAAAACATCAATCCCCCATTTACCCTTCACATCAACAGCCGCCCACCCTTGTGGATGATGAGGATTGTCCGGCTCAAACACATTGGGCATGGACTTCATTTCGGCAAATCGCTGGAGCTTTTGACGGGGCATGATATGCTTATATCATATGGAACTCGCAAAGAACAAAAAAGCTTTTTTCGATTACGAAATCCTCGACACATTTGATGCCGGCGCAATTCTGCACGGTTACGAAGTTAAATCTATTCGAGCCAAACAAATAAACCTAAAAGGTGGACATGTTTCTATTCGTAACGGCGAAGCTTGGCTAGAAAACGTTCAAATCGCAGCCTACCAGCCAAAGAACCAACCCGAAGAAAATGGCAAGAGAAAGCGGAAACTCTTGCTCAACCGCAAAGAAATTGATAAACTCGAGCACCAAACAAAAAGCCCCGGGGTCACCATTGTCCCTCTCAAGGTATTTCTCCTAAATCACCGGATAAAAATCCAAATAGGAGTCTGCCGAGGAAAGAAACAACACGACAAACGAGAATCCATCAAAAAAAAGGACATTGAACGAGACCTCCGACAACGAATGAAATAACCAACCATCATGGACATCAAAAAAGTAGCTCAAAAATTAATCAAGGGGCTTCAAAACTACGCCCACGCCAACGGATTTAACAAAGCCGTGGTTGGACTTAGTGGAGGAGTAGATTCAGCAACCACATTCAAGTTAGCTGTTGATGCCCTCGGTTCAAAAAACGTGGCAGCCATCATAATGCCAGAGTTAGGATTAACTTCTGATCTCAACATTCAACATGCCAAGCAACTAGCCACCTACTTCAACGTAAAAACATACTATCAACCCATTAACACCTTAGCCGTAGATTTCAACATCGCTCCTTGGAAACCAAACAAGCTTGCTCAAATGAACACCAAAGCCCGCATCCGTGCCGTGCTTCTATACAGCTACGCCAACACCGAAAAAGCACTTGTACTCGGAACTTCCAATAAAAGCGAACTTCTCTTAGGGTACGGCACCAAATACGGCGACCTAGCCGGCGACCTAGAAATCCTAGGAAACCTCTACAAAACCGATGTCTACAAACTCGCTGAATTCCTTCACCTTCCCTACGAAATCATCACCAAAGCCCCCACCGCTGAACTCGAACTTGATCAAACCGACGAAAAAGAACTAGGCGCCAACTACCAAGTCCTCGACGCAATTCTTCGAATGATCGAAGAAAACAAACGCACCAATAGCATTGTTAAAGCCGGCTACCCACTTCCCCTCGTTGAAAAAGTCAAAAAACGAATCAAAGCCAATCAGCACAAAAACCAAATGCCACCGGTATTGGCCATTTAGGCTACAATAAAGCCATGTCACAAATAGCCCTTTTCATTGGTCGTTTCCAACCGTTTCACCTCGGCCATTTAAGCGTAATTCAAGATATCCTCACCGAGAACACCCATTTAGTCATCGGAATCGGAAGCTCTCAATATTCAAAAACCAACATCAACCCTTACACCTACGAAGAACGTGAGGCCATGATCCGCGCCGCACTCAAAGAAGCCAACATCTCCCTCTCAAAAATCACCATAATCGCTATCCCAGACATTCACGATTCTGAAAAATGGGTAAAACATGTGCAAAACCTCACCCCCCCCTTTAGCGCTCTATACACCGGTTCTCCCGTCGTTTGCGAACTTTTCGAACAATCCAATAACACAACCATAAAACCGGTCAACCTCACCCACAAAATCAGCGCCACCCAAATTAGGGACCGCATGAAAAACGGAGAAAAATGGAATCACCTAGTTCCACCAGCCGTGGCCAAACTCGCATAACTCGCCACCCGTTGATCAATCGCATATTTAGGATGAGTTCGATCCGCCTCATCTCTCATCCGCCAGCTCGTCGGAAATTTTTCTTCATTCTCAATCAGCCCACGGTGGGCCAATTCGTTATGTTCTTTGCAAAGAGGTTGCAGTCGATCAGGATCGTGCACGTGATTTAGCGCCCACCGCTGCGTATGATGAAGTTGGTAAATCGGTTTTTTGCAGGTTGGGTAGGCGCATTTGTTACCGGTTCGCGTGGTCACGTGTTTGCGGATTTTGGCAGGGACGTGACGAGAGTTGACTTGGGCTGGTTCAGGTTTTTCAACTTCCTCCCCTTGTTCAACCTCATCCAGGAATTTGCCTAATAGTGCTTCGAAGTCTATTCGCTTACTCAATCGGTCCAACCGTTTGGCGAGGGGCTCGGGAAGCTCCACTTTTATCATCATTTTGGACGATTTTGCAGGTTGGAGACTTGTCACGTGACAAGATTTCTTAGTTTCCCGTACATACGTTTCAAGCCCACGAACGGTCAGATTTGCCGCCTTGTCCGCCCAAAACTCAGCCGTCTCTTCTGTTGCCACATTTGCCACAGGCCTCACCGCATGAATCCCTTTTTCCTGGACAACCTTCAGCAACGCCGGCATGTTTTCTATTTTTCGGACCGTCCACAGTGCCATTTCAACCTGATAGCGACTCATATTAGCTAGCTTAGCTGCGTATTCGTAAACTGACCCAAATCCTTTCTTCTTCCAGATTCGTTGACGGTCAATTTCAGGTAACATTAAGGCACATTCTCTCATAAATTTTTTGATGTTTTTTCCGCATGCAGAGAACCGTTTGTGAAGCTCTTTGGTAGTCATATTTGGAGGGGTTATTGAGGGTCAATGATGCCACTTTTCAACCTGTTATTCGAGCTTTCTAGAGCATTTCGCCTTGCGACGTTATGAACCCGCATCCTAATGGTGAACAAAACATGACACGAGAGCGAGAGCGGGGATGCGGAAAACGAAAGCACGCAACTCGGCAACACAGATAGTAGATAAGCGACATAAATGGAATAACCACAACGACCACCCTTCCCAAACTGTCGACCCCACCCACTCCCCCTTGACTTAAACTGGGAAAACCGCTTATATACACTCCTTCATCTTTTGTTTAGATTTTTTTCATCTTTATCGTGTATAAAGTTAGTGAACCATTAACCTTTCCTTCCAAATGACTCTCATCAATCCACTCATATTTCGTGCTTACGACATCCGTGGTATCGCTTTCACACCCAAATGCGACAAAGCTGTTGATCTCACCCCTGAAACAGTTGGTCTTATTGGGAAAGCAGCCGGAACCTACATTCAATCTAAATTTGGACCAAATATTGTAGTAGGCGGAGACAATAGACTCAGTACACCAGAACTTAAAAAAGCCTACATTAACGGACTTCTTTCAACAGGTTGCCACGTAACTGACATCGGCCTCGCAACCTCACCCATGCTCTACTACGCAACATGCAAACTTGAAATGGATGGCGGGACCAACATCACCGCAAGCCACAATCCTAAACAATACAATGGAGTTAAGCTAGTCGGCCCTATGGCCCACGCAATCTGCGGAGATGCACTCCAAGAAGTTCTCTGCATCATCGAGGAAGGTGCATTCAAAACCGGAGAAGGATCGTACGTTCAACGTGACGATATTTTTGATCTCTATGTTGCAGACATGAAAGAAAAAATCGAAATCACCAAACCTCTCAAGGTTGTGGTCGATGCAGGAAATGGAATCG
This sequence comes from uncultured Candidatus Peribacteria bacterium, assembly GCA_964491515.1. Taxonomy (GTDB): domain Bacteria; phylum Patescibacteriota; class Gracilibacteria; order UBA1369; family UBA12473; genus CAZBGQ01. The sequence goes on along the minus strand of CAZBGQ010000003.1, from coordinate 75,114 downwards.
CCGGGAAATTTGCCGGTGACTTATTTCGAGCCTTTGGCTGTGAAGTAACCGAACTTTATTGTGAACTTGATGGAAACTTCCCAAACCATGAAGCCAATCCCGAAGATGAAGAAAATCTACTCGACATGATCGAACTCATGAAAACAGGCAAATACGACATCGGCGTCGGATTTGATGGAGACGGTGACCGCATTGGAATTGTCGACGAAAAAGGGAAACACTATGCCGCCGACCTCCACCTGCTACTTCTGGCCAAAGATCTACTCGAACGTCATCCACGTTCACATGTGGTCTTCGACGTCAAAGCATCTCAAGTTGTTCCACAAACAATTCGCGAACATTCCGGCGAACCAATCATGGCCAAAACCGGACACTCTTTCATTGAAAAAACCATGCATGAAAAAGGAGCCCTCCTCGCTGGAGAAGTGAGCGGACACCTATTTTTCGCAGAAGATTATTATGGATTTGATGATGCCTTCCTTGCGGCACTCAAAACATTTTCCATTCTGGCACGACACGAAATTCCCTTTTCTGAACATTTCGCCAACCTTCCAAAAACTCATGCCACTCCAGAAATTAAAGTTCCCTGCCCAGATGAATCCAAGTTCGAAGTTGTAAAAGAACTCCGCGATCATTTTGAAAAAGAGTATGACTGCATCACCATCGATGGTGTTCGAATCATATTCGACGACACCACGTGGGGCATCATACGCTGCTCAAACACCACCCCCAATCTCACCATGCGATTTGAAGCACTCGATCCTGAGCGCCTCGCAGAAGTGATGAAAATTGTGGCCAATGTCATGAAACAACATGACGTGGTAGATATGAGCTGGGCCTCACACATGCTATAATTCATCTATGAAGCTAGCTACTCTGCTTATCATTCTAGTACTTCTCCTTATACACGTTATTTTTAGTGCGCTCGCTATCATGCAAGCCCGACGCCTAAAAAACCTCACACGCACAAACAAGATAGCCACTACGGGCTACCTAATTTCCGTTACCACAGTTTGGATAATCATCCTCGTCACGTTCTTCGTTATTGAGTTTTAGAACACCGTAAACCCACTTGACTGTGTCTCTCCCAGCAGAGGCAAACTTGGTGGTGGTGGAATATATTCAATATAGAGCGGTGCGTTAATCGACGCAGGAACCTGCGGCGAACGTAAATAGCCAGGACAATCCACAAAATAAGACACATCCGGCAAGGCAGGTCCTGTCCACGGTGTTCCAGCCGCATTTAAAACCGTGAAAGGAAACGCCGGCTGGCTTGGCGCCAATGGGTCTGCCTGAACTTCATACCAACAAACCTGAAACTCTCTTAAGTGATTTAAGTCATATCTGGCCGCTTCAAATGTATAAGGAGCAATGGCTCCAGTTGGCAATAATTGGGGATCTGAACGAACCCCTCCAATCGTGTTCTTAGAAATCAGCGAGCCTCCAATATAAAGCTGCCTCTTAAGTGCTAACTGTCTATTTGTAATATTAGAAAAAACAGGAGGAGTCCCAAAAGTATCGGTCGACATCACACTCCCATCCGCAAAAATATTCAACTTAGAAAGTTCTTGCACATTACTATGTATATACACATCCCCCCCATTCCCTTGGAAATCCTTAAACACCACCAAGCCAATCGCATTTGAACCATCCAAATCCCCTTCCAAATAAACATCCCCTCCTTCCACCACAATCGTCTTTTGATCATAGCCAGGATTAATATTCACAGGAAATCTCACGTCACCCTTAAAGTACAACAAATCTCCATCCAATAATTCAGCTCCATCCCCCGACGAAAGCAATTCAAGATCAGACGTTAAAAAAGGCGCAATCGTATTACTCCCTATCGTAACTCCTTTCTTCAACTTAGAAAATCTCTGAAACAAAGCATTACGCGTCCGATAAGTCGTGATATCCCCTAACAGCACAATATCTCCATTAGGAACGATCGTCTGATTAGCCGTTGAACCTGTCACAGACCCAACAATCAAGGCATTCTCCATTAATCCAATATTCAGACTTGGAGGTGTAACTGATCCCCAACTACCAATCGTCCCCGGTCCAGTAGAAGTAGAATCCAGGTACTCGCCCGGATCCGGATCAACAGGGAGATAAGCCTGAATCGGCGAAGGAGTCGAACTCAACGCAGGCGTTGAGGTAAGGCGATTAGAATTGTAAGCCACATGAATCGACCTTGTAATCTCCAGTGGATCAATAATGACATAACTTATTGTCGTCGAATAAAGAGCCTCATTTAAAATTGCTCCCCCTAAACGAGAAGACGATAAGTTAACCGTTTCAACATCTGTCGGAGCTAGGAAATAAGCTCCCGGATTATTCAATTCACGCCCAGAGCTTATCCCTGCAGGAACATACTGACTGGCAGGTGGCGCAGAAAACTTAGCCCCCAACGCAATAAGATTAGATGGAGTATTTGTATCAACATTAAAAAAAGCCTGACTCGCATTCACACCAGTCACGCCGAAAACTAAAGCACTAGTCAAAGAGGAAGGATTCAAATCAGTGAAAAGATCATAATCAACCTTATAACCATCCACCGAAGGCAAAGCCCCCCAACCCCCACCAGAAATTCCCGTAGTTGAACTTTCATAACCAATATCATTGGTTAAAACATTTGGAGAAGCATTCCAATTCATAATAATACCTCGAATATAAAAATTAGTATCCAGGGCAGTTGGGAAAAAATTATAGAATGGCTGACCATTACTCGCCACCTGACTAAACGCCATATTTGTAACTTCTATAAGAGGTCGGAATTTCAAATCCCATGTTCCCGTCAAACTCCACCCAGTTGGAAGCACCGCAGGAGGATCTAAAACCGACAAAGGCGTAATAGTAAAATCCAAATCTTGAATAGTATAAAAATCCCGTGCAGGCTGGGGCACTTTGTCCACATCCAAGTCAAAATATTTAGTAATCACACCGTTGGAATCTTCTTGTCCATTTATATTCGACGTCGGTGCAAATGATGAAATATACCAATCAAATCCATCCCCAAAAGGATCACCAAAAGTACTATCCCAAAACACCGCATCCACACCAGTCGTAAGTGCCTCAGTGGCCTTAAGTGCTCCAAAATTCGAACCTGAGACAAGCGTCTCTGAAATTTCTACATCATAAAGAGTAGAATCCAAATAAGACCCAGTAGGAACACCTGCTCCATCTAAAATCTGAAAATCAACATGAATTATGTACGGATCTTCTGCATCAGCCAATGGCGCAATTACCCCGCTTGTTCCACCATACTTAGTCGCCAAAGCTGGATCCGGAGAAATCGTCACAACCGGTTGTACAACAAATGACGAGGCTCCTCCAGTTGGCAATTCCTGAATCACCGCTCCTGTTAAATCACCAAACGGAACCCATCCAACAAGATTATTCCATCCATACCCTCTAACCGGTCCCACCGCATTCGTCAAAGACGTAGGCCATGGATTTGGCAAAATAGTATGAACTTCATATTCTTCACAGCCAGCCAATCCACTACTAAAACACCAATCAAAATCTATCCATCCGATTCCATCATTCCACACTTTTCCACCCCAAGGTGCACCATAAGATGTCGGATTATCAAAATCTACAAACGGTTCATACGCAGAACAACCCGGAAGAGTTGCCTCATTACACCATTCAAAATCTATCCATCCAAAATTATTATTCCACATCCAACGATTACCCGGCTCAATCACTCCTGTCGAATCAAAACAAACCTTATCCGAGGCATCGATAGCCAACCCACGTCCTGGAGGTGCTGAATCAATATTAGAAAGATCAATAGTCCATCCCGCACGATCAAAATCAGCTCGTCCCGAATTAGGAACTCCCGGTATTACATAAGAAGAAAGTCCATTCACAAAACCCCAGTTCGGACACGCATCCGATGCCGCAGGCGGCCCAGGCAACGTACAGTCATTTTGACACGCATCATTATTCACACTATTCCCATCATCACAAACTTCCATAAAACCAGCCCCATTCGGTGTCTGAATCAAACCATCACCACAAAACTCATATTCATGATAAAGCGCCGCCCAACCCAATTTCAATGCATTAGTCCCATCAGATGAATAAAACGCCCGCCACCTAAAAGTCCCCGAAGGAAACTGTGTCCCAAAAACCGTATCGTAATTTTGAGCAGCAACAGACGGCGTCATAGTGGACAACGTGTTCGAAGTCGCCACAACCCACGCCAACGTACTATTATCGTAGTAGTACCAAGTCACCCCATCATCAGGAGAAAACTGATAGTACATATTATCGCTATGGATAGCACTACCCCAGTGAGCTTGGGTAAACCCAATGAACGTTGTATACGGCTGACCCACATTCGGCATCACCCATGGAATTTCAGCGACCACCGAATCAGGATGAATCCCATAGACCGGGGCTGTAGTTGGATATTGCCAATTAGAAGTATCACCCAACAACCCTATCCGACTTAAATTAGCAGGATCAGACACATCTAAAATTTCAATCCGGTCGCCTGAAGAAAATGCCGCATAGACAATACTCCCCACGACATCCATGCCCCCAAGAAAACCTGCATTAGTTTCATAATTACTTATCACACTAGGAACTCCGGGAGTAGAAATATCAACCACCGATAAATAACCATTATTCCCCCCCGCATAAAGCGTATTTCCATCAGGTGAAACATCCACTTCACCAATAAATCCAAAAGGATTAAATGGACTGCCTACAATCGCAGTAACTTCAAACGGTGCACTAGAAACAGAAACATCAATAACCGAAAGTGCACTATCAGACCTCCCCGCGACATAAGCATAATTACCTACCACTTCAACAGAAGTAGCCCCCGAGAGAAAAGTAGATGAATCATCTACCACATACCCCAACGGAACTAAAACTGTCGGAGATGAAATATCAAAAATTTGAAGCGCATTATCAATAGCAGCCGTAACATATAATTTACCATTATCTGCCGTTAACCCACGTGCACCATCCAATTTCACGGATGAATTATTAAAAAAAGCCGATACTAAAACAGGGGCCGAAGGAATAGAAACATCGAGGATTTGAACTCCATCATCACTCCCCCCCGAAACATACGCATAATTCCCCACCACTTCAATATCCCACGCTCCAGCCAAGGCAGTAGCGACCGTATCCTCAATAGATACTGTTGGAACCACATGCCAAGGATCCGATATATCAAATACCTGAATTCCATGATCAAAAGAACTCGCCACATACGCATAATCACCAATAATTTCAATATGACGAGGCATATCCATCAACATCGAAGCATCATCCACCAAAGAATCTACATGGAAGGGATTAGCAGGATCACTAATATCCAATACCTCCAAGCCATCATCTGAAAAAGCTGTGGCATACGCATAATTACCAGAAATAGCCACATCATTGGCGCCATTCAAGGAAGGGGCATAAACAAAAGGTTTCAAATTAAAACCCACCGGCATCAATTGCTCTTCAAAATAAGCCGAATTCGAATGACTAAAATTAGCCATGTCATCCAATGCCCACGTTTGAATCGCCGCCTGTGCACGAGGAACCACACACACACCCAACCCCATCGCCACCACCAACCCCGCAACAACCGTACGGAGAAATGACTTTGATAAAAGAGGAAGGGAAGGAGTAAACATTAAAACTATTGTACCTTAATCCTTACAAGTCACACAAATTTCTTCCTCCTTCTTTAGGACTCGCAATCCTCCGCATTTTTTACACGCTCCTTCTAAAGGTTTATCCCAGCTAGCAAACTTACATTTAGGGAACTTATTACACCCCCAGAAAAGTCGCCCACCTTTTTTAGTACGTCTCTCAATCAATTGCCCATCCTTACACTCAGGACAATGCACCCCGGAAAACTTGATAATAGACTCCATATTGCGACATTTAGGATACCCAGTGCATCCTAAGAATTCTCCATAACGTCCACGTTTCACTTCCATTGGAGAGCTACATTTGGAACATTTCTTGCCACCCAGTTTTTTCTGAAGGTCCTCCATTTCTTTCTTTGCCTCAGGATCTTCTTTGAGAGGCTTAGCATGTTTACAGGTAGGATAATCACTACAAGAATAGAATTTCCCAAATCGACCCAGCTTAATAACCATAGGCTTTTTACAAAGATCACACTTCTCATCCGTTTCTTGATTAACCACATCTTCTTTTTTAATAGACTCCATTTTTTCTTCAATGTTTTTATGAAAAGGCTCATAAAAATTCGCTAAAAATTTATGCCAATCCTCTTCACCTTCAGCAATCTTATCTAAATCATTTTCCATCCCCGCAGTAAATCCTATATCCACAATTGAGGGGAAATGCTCAACCAACATATCAACTACCACATCCGCCGTATCGGTTGGAGCCAACGTCCCTTCTTCTTTTTCGACATAACCTCGAGTCATAATAGTCGAAATAGTAGGCGCGTACGTACTCGGTCGTCCAATTCCTTCTGATTCTAGTTTCTTAACCAAACTCGCCTCAGTATAACGAGCTGGAGGTTTGGTAAAATGCTGCGCCGGTACCAATTCTTTTTCATACACAACTTGCTTCACTTTAAGAAGTGGCAACATATTTTCTTCATTGTCTTCTGCGTCCTCCGGATCATCCACATCTTCAACGTATACTTTGATAAACCCAGGAAACTTAACTCGTTGACCATTAGCTCTGAATTCATACCCATGTTCTCCATCTCCCACATCCACAACCACACGTTCCATAATCGCAGCCGCCATTTGAGACGCCATTGCCCGCTTCCAAATCAATTCATACAAGCGAAACTGATCTTTGTCCAAATATTCTTTCACATCATCAGGTCTCAAAGTTACATCCACAGGACGAATCGCTTCATGTGCTTCTTGTGCGCCCTTCTTCTTCTTATAAACACGCGGCTTGTCCAATGCATATTCTTTACCAAAATCAGAACTAATCAATTTCCTCATAGCGGTCGTAGCCAAAGTCGATAAATTCAAAGAATCCGTACGCATATAAGTGATAAGACCATGATGCCCATCTCCTGTAGTAATACCTTCATATAATTGCTGCGCCACCACCATGGTTTTCTTAACAGACATACGTAATTTACGAGCCGCCTCCTGTTGAAGGGTCGAAGTAATAAACGGAGGAGCAGGATTTCGCTTTACCTCTTTTTCCTCCACTGAAGTCACTGTGTATTCACTCTTTTCAAGATCTTTTAAAATTTTATTAGCCTCTTTCTCAGATCCAATCTTAAGAGGGCTGCCATCTTTTTTATTTAACTTAGCTGTAAATAAACGTTTCTTATCTTTTCCTGAATAAAACTCAGCAGTGATTGACCAATACTCTTCTGGCTTAAACGCATTCCGTTCTCGTTCACGATCCACAATAAGTCGAACCGCCACACTTTGGACCCGACCAGCCGACAATCCATAACGAATCTTTTTCCATAAAAGAGGCGACAACTCATACCCTACTAAACGATCCAAAACACGACGCGCTTGCTGCGCATTCACCAAATCCATATTCATTTCACCAGGACTGGCAATCGCCTCCTGAATAGCCGTCTTAGTGATCTCATGAAACAAAATTCGTTTAAGCGGATTTTTCTTAATCTTAAGCGCTTCAACCAAGTGCCAGGCAATCGCTTCTCCTTCGCGATCATGATCAGTCGCGAGCCAAATAACAGTATCGCTTTTAATATGCTTTTTAAGTTGTGTAATCGTTTTTTTCTTATCCACAGGAATTAAGTAACTCGGCTCAAAATTATTATCAATTTCGATGCCCATTTTTGACTTCGGCAAATCACGCACATGGCCCATAGAAGCCAATACTTTATAATCCTTACCTAAGAATTTTTCGATGGTTTTAGACTTAGCTGGAGACTCTACAATGACAAGATTCTTAGACATAATATAAAAGTTTAGTTGCCCTATAACTATAGGAATTAGAAATATTTGGCAAATAAATTAAGGGATCCAACAAAACACGACATGAATCAATAGTTTTCCATGGATGGCAACACAAAAGACCTTGTAAATGGCATATGCTGGCCTATAATCAAGCTCAGTTTTATCACTAACCCTTCCTTCCAATGACGAAGCAAGATCTCATCAATGCCGCCGCACAAGCTGCTGGCATCACTAAAAAGGCTGCCGGTATCGCTTTAGAAGCTATGCTCGACACCATTACTGCCTCTCTTCAAAAAGGCAACAACGTAACCATCACTGGTTTCGGAACTTTCCGTGTTAGCAAACGTGCAGCTCGCACTGGTGTTAACCCACGCAACCCAAGTGAAAAGATCAAAATCCCTGCAATGAAACTTCCTGCTTTCAAAGCTGGTAAGACACTTAAGGATGCTGTTAGATAATCCTAGGATGATTTAAATCCAACAAATAAACCCCCGCCGCAAGGTGGGGTTTTTGTTTGATTTGACTAAATAAATTTAAGACGTTAAAGTCATACCCATTCTTAAATAATCACTATGAGAAATCGCCTAGCCATAGTCGGGGCCGCCGCCCTCAGTTTAGCCACCTCACAACCCGGACACGCAGTAAGTGACGGGATCCATGGATACCCTTCTGATTCAGCTCCTCGAACTTCAAAAAAAGCACCACTAAGTCCCGCTCCCATCCCCACCTACCTAGGACAAGACTTAGGCGATCACCATCAACTACCATCCACTACCTCAGCCGTAGATCGGACACACAACCCACGCCTCATAGATAAATCCCAAGAAGGAGTACTAACCCCTAGGCAGGCCGCCTTTCAATCCCGTATAAGTGCCGCCGCTGGACATGGACAAATCAATCATCATGACGCCCATCCAACAGGGAATGAGAACCTAAGAATCGACGAGAACGAGGCCGATAACAACCAGGAACCAACCGAAACCCAAGCTGCAATTTTAAAGCTATCCAATATCAAAATTCTTGATGAAAAAGGAATAAGCACAGGACAGTGGGATGAAGTAAGAAGTCTCCCTTCTCGTCAATGGAACAATACTGACGGTGTATCTCGACTTAGAAAAAGAGGCCGAATCTATAGAGCACATAAATTCCACGAAGAAAAAGAAACCCCGAATAGTGGATTCCACGCGATTTATAAAAAACGAGCAGAACACACAGCTAATTATGGACGCCTAAGAGAAGATGGCATTCACTTCATGCGACACTCAACCACAGGAGAAATCGCTCTTTATATCGATGGATATGTAAGAGAAGAAAACATCAAGTCAGAAGACGATCAAACCAACGAGGAGCCCAAGCCACTTCAAATCGCCAAGCATGTAGAAACAATTCAAACCATTTTGGCTTTCATCCAAGAAACAGACAAAACCCGCCTCCGACCGCGACAAACCCACAGACCAAAGCCACACCAAGTAGACGACTCTATGCTCTATATGATGGATGACTGGGCAGACGAACAGGTCGGTAGCGTAACAACCCAAATAGACGCTGAAAACGCTCTTCTCACCTCATGGGAAGAATGGATCGAAGCAACCACCGCAGAGACAGGAAAAGCACACGACAACCGAGCGTGGAAAGAGAGACTAGATAGAATCCTAGCACCCCTTCAGCTAGAAAACGGAAGTGCTCTCCCTCCAAACATTCATTTGCTTTCACAAGGAGAACTAACACAATTAATGAAAAGTACGGTGAGAAAAAAAGCAAGGACACTCCAAGTGGCAATTCAAAAAGAACAGACCCAAGATCTAGGAACTCTATCCAGGGGGATTGAAGACATAGAAATTTTACTAGAGGCCATCAGTCGAATCCTCAATCCAACCGATTTCGAAAACCTATGGGGCTATTGGGTAGAGGAAAAATTGACGCTCAACGGAAACATTCATGTCCCCCAAGAAAGATTCTGGCCTCAAGCACCAGGCTCAACACGTGTGATTCGCGGGGAGGCTTAACCCAGGTTGCCCCCCCCGTCATTTCCCGCTAAAGTAGGGCCTGATGAAACAAGCCTTACAAAATCTGGAAAAGACAGCTCTTACTGCGCTAGAAAAAGCATCAACCCAAGCCGACTTGGAAGCTTTCCACACGCAGTATCTTTCCCGCAAGGAGGGAGAACTAACCAAAGTACTTCGTGGCCTCAAAGACCTTTCTCCCGAAGATAAAAAAACCTTTGGGAAAGCTGCCAATGAACTCAAGATTAAAATTGAAGAACTCTTTAAGCAACGCCAAAACGAACTGGAAAACAAAGCCATTGAAGCCTCATTATCAAATGACTGGATAGACCTCACCGCCAGCGGACAACAACCAGAACGTGGCCATATTCATCCTCTATACCAGGTACAAGAAGAGGTTGAACGTATTTTCCAACAAATGGGATTCACCATCATTGATGGCCCTGAGATTGAATCTGAGTTTTATAACTTTGAAGGGCTCAACATTCCCGCACACCACCCGGCCCGCGACATGCAAGATACTTTTTTCATTGATAAAAAACCCCATGCCGACGAAGGGCATCTTGTGCTACGAACCCACACATCTCCCAATCAAGTTCGTGCGATGAAAAAATACGGTGCCCCCCTACGAATCATCGTTCCGGGACGTGTATTTAGAAACGAAGCCACTGACGCCTCACACGAACACACCTTCGACCAAGTTGAAGGATTCCTCATCGATAAAGACATTTCCCTGGCTCACCTCAAAGGCGTAATGCTCGATTTCCTTTCTAGGCTTTTCAAAAAAGAAATGAAAATTCGATTTCGCCCAGGTTACTTCCCCTTTGTTGAACCCGGAATGGAATTAGACATGTCCTGTATTTTCTGCGAAGGAAAAGGATGTAAAGTTTGCAAAAAAACCGGCTGGATTGAATTCATGGGATGCGGGATGACTCACCCATCTGTTCTTCGCGCTGGAGGAGTTGACCCCAATGAATATCAAGGCTGGGCCTTCGGCTTCGGTTTAACACGTCTCGTTATGATGCGTTATGGCATCGACGACATCCGTCATTTAACGTCAGGCGATCTTCGCTTCGCTGAACAATTCTAATCATGCACATTTCTCTCAACTGGCTCACCAATTTTGTTAACGTAAAGGTTCTCAATAAAACCTCACTAAACAACGTAGTAGTTGGTTATGTAAAATCCATACAAAAACATCCCGACGCCGACGGACTCAACATCGCCCAAATAAACATAGGGAATGAAACAATTCAAATTGTCTGTGGAGGAGTTAATCTTGTAGCCAACGCACACGTTCCAGTCGCAAAGATTGGAGCTGTTTTACCTGGAAATTTCGAAATTGGAAAATCAAAAATACGCGGCGCCGAAAGCCATGGAATGATCTGCTCCAAAGAAGAACTCAATCTTGGACATGGTAACTCACGAAATATTTGGATTCTCGATTCAAAGAAAAAATGGACACCAGGAACCCCACTCATTGAGGCACTCAAACTCACATCCGCTTACAGCCCCCAAGAACTAGGAGACTTACTGACACTTCACACCTGCGAAATAGAAGGTGTACTACCTCAAGACAAATACCTACACAATGTGGTCACTGGCAAATTAATGTCCTATGAAAAAATGAAAGACTCGGACAAGCTCCACATTGGTCAATTCGACATTGGATGGAAAACCATTCAAATCATATTTGGATCAGTCTATAAGATCGAAGTAAACGAAATTCTTCCCATCGCTCTTTCAGGTGCAATACTTCCAATTGGCCCCATTAAAAATACTGAAATCAAAGGCCATAAATCACAAGGAATGGTGTGCGGAGACAATGAAATGGGACTAGAAAACACCATCGAAGGCATCACCCGATTCCCAGAGAAAACACCACTAGGTCGCCCAGTCGCCGACGTCCTCAATATGAGAGATTACTCCTTTGACGTAGACAATAAATCACTCACTCATCGCCCTGATCTATGGGGTCATTACGGCATGGCTCGCGAACTAGCCGCTATCCTTAAAAAACCTCTCAAACCGCTCGCCCCACTCCTCAAATACAACAAAGGAAATCCCAAGAAAAAATTCAAAATTGCCATCAAATCAAAAAAAGACTGCCCTCAATTTTCCGGATGTGTGGTAACAGGCGTTCACGTCACCGAATCTCCACAATGGATGAGATCTAAACTACAAGCAGCCGATATCAACCCAATCAACAACCTAGTCGACCTCACCAATTACGTGATGCTCGAGCTTGGACAACCCATGCATGCCTACGATAGAGCCTCTGTTGGCTCCGATCAGCTCACCGTTCGCCACGCAGAAAAAGGAGAAGCCCTAGAAACTATTGATCGCAAAAAAAGAAAATTAACCGAAGAGGATCTCATCATCGCTAACAACAAAAATGATGTCCTCGGAATGGCCGGTGTTATGGGCGGCGCAGAATCAGAAATCACCAACTCAACTACTGAAATTATTTTAGAGGCAGCAAATTTCAACCCCATCACCGTAAGAAAAATGTCGACACGACACGGACTACGATCAGATGCCTCACAACGATTTGAAAAAGGATTAGACCCAGCCCTGACCGATCAAGCAATTGCTCGAGCCCTCGTTTTGCTCAAGGAAACCTGCCCCGATGCCGCGCTCATCACCCCCCTCACCACAAAAGGAGAATGGGGAAAACCTTCACTTAAAATAACTCTCAATCCAATTTCAGCTGTGAGTAAAATTGGAGCCGACATTCCCGAACACGATATGGTCCGTATTTTGACCGCTCTCGAATTTAAAGTAACTCCAAACAAAACCACGGGAAAACCATTCAAAGTTACCGTCCCCACCCACCGAGCCACTGGAGATGTTTCCATCGAAGAAGACCTTGTTGAAGAAATCGCTCGTCTCTATGGCTACGAAAATATCAAACCCATTTTACCCAAACTTCCGACACAACTTCCACGAGAAAACGAAGAACGATTCCACAAACACGCCATTCGCAACATCCTAGCGAACACTCTCGGCTTCACCGAAGTCATGAATTACTCATTCTACAATAAAGAACTTTTCACGCAGTGCGGACTTCAAGACATACGACACATCAAAGTAATGAACCCCCTTTCCTCAGACCAAACGCACATGCGTGTAAGCCTAATTCCCGGCATGCTTCAAAGCATCACCAAAAACAGCCACGAAAACGATCACCTTAAACTATTCGAAATCGGACGAACCTACCGCGAAATTGGGGAATACATGCCACTAGAAGAAAAATGGCTCTCCCTCTCCGTCGCCCAACGAAAACAGTACGAACCATTCTACGAAGCCAAAGCCGCACTCGAAGCATTTCTTGATATTTTCCGTCCCTCCAATATCCAACTTCGGCCATCGACCACGCCGCCACTCTACGCGCATCCTAAAAAATGTCTCGAAATCATCCAACAAGGAGAAGCCATAGGATATGTATTCGAACTCCATCCTGGGGTCGCGCTATCCTTCGGACTAGAACACCGAATAGCACTTGCTGAACTCAATTTCACCAAACTAGTTGCCCACGGTCGAACCCCTCAAACATTCCAACCACTCCCCAAATTCCCCGGAATGTCATTCGACATATCCTTCCTTATCGACAAAAAATCCCAAATCGCCGATCTCGAAAAAATCATTCGCCGAGCCGACCCACTTAAACTGATTCAGTCAGTTAAACTCTTTGACATGTATCAGGGGAAAGGTATTCCGGAAGATAAAAAATCCCTCGCCTTCGGTGTTGAACTTCGACACAACGATCACACTCTCACCGACAAAGAATTCCAACAAACACACCAAACCGTACTAGAAGCAATCAAGAAAACCGGTGGAGAACTTCGATAAAAGGGCTACTTAAACCTTCCGCTTAACACGAATAAATCCACCACCTGGAACAATCTTAAGACCATCTTTTTCCATATGATCCAACACCAAATTCAAGCCCAAGCTATCACTTGCCATGTGACCGGTAATAACCACATTTAAATGATACTTTTCAGCTTTTTCACGAGGTTTTTCGCCCATGTGCATGGAAATAACGGTCCCCACGCCCGCACGGCTCAGCTGCTCAAAAATATCATCATTCCCAGAAGTACCACCCGTCATTCCCATGACCGCAATTTTTCCTAATTTAGACGTAGGCGATCCTGCAAAAATCATTGGACCCGTCCCTAAACGTTCTGCTTCTTGAAACTCTTCAATATCAAAAAACGCTTCCATCAAATCTCCCACAGTCTTCAACTTAGACGCACGCTTATCCACAAAATCCTCCATAAACGCATGAACCGAATTATCCGCCGGCGTGTGGCAACACATATAAGGAATATCCAACAATCGAGCCGCATCAATCGGCTGATAGTGATTAATAGGATGCAACCCCCGGTCTAATTCGGAAATACGTTTTGCCAGCAATTTTTCCACAATATTGATTGATACGCCATGTTTAACCATAACCGTTTCCTGCACACTCATAACTCGAGTTAAATCCACCAACCCTCGTCCTTCTGGGTGATGAGAAATAATCATATCAACCTCATTTTTCCCTCCTTTTAACGCATGAGCCAGTACTACTTCTTGTTTATCCGCATCAATACAAACTAGGGCTGTCTTCACCGTTCTCTTCATATCGCCATACATAACCCCAGAATCCCCATACGGATTCACCAAAGAATCTTTATAAAAATATTCCTTCTTTTTTCCCTCCAATTTATCGTAAGCTTTTTTACGATCTGCCATCATGGCATCAATTTCTTTCTGAGAACGAGGATCATTTTTCTGACCCATTTTTAACATAGTGTCATAAAGTTTTTGAATCGCGACCGCCATAATAGTAGAGGTTAAATTTTAAATCCTGATTAGTGTAACACATTCTCCGACACGCCATGTTCATCCGCCGTTCCCCGCCGTTCATTAAATCGTAATGAAATATTTATGAAAAAATGTTCAAAACTCTCAGTCATTTCTTCTACCGTGCAATGCATTTGACATGAACGCCAAACTCAAACCTGTAAATATGTTCTCCAAAAATCATTACTGCACTGTGTAAAAAGCCCCCCTTCTAATTATGGTTCAAAACTCGCCCCCAACCCGAAAATCTGCTATCCTTTCGTCCGCATGAAACAAATTTTAAGCCAACTCTGGAAGACAATAAAGCCACACCCCATGCTTCCTTTATGGGAACGCTATCTCAGGTACGCGCTCATAATAATAGTTGCCGGCTCCCTTTTTGGGTTCATCCTTATTTTCCTCGCATTTTTGATTTACGGATTTGGACTACCCTCCATTGATAAAGGAGAAGACCTACTTCAAGCCCAATCCACACTCATCATGGACCGCGAAGGTGAAATTCTATATGCCGTTCACGGAGAAGAAAATCGAAAAATCATTCCTCTTCAAACCATAAGTCCCTACTTAATCGACGCCACCATAGCTGTAGAAGACGATGAGTTTTATGATCATCGTGGCTTTGATCTCCCTTGTTACATCAAAGCAATAGGATACGAGGCCTTTGGTGTTGGAATACGACGTGGATGCTCCACTATCACTCAACAGTTGGTGAAAAACATCTTTCTCAACCCGGAGCAAACTTACAAACGCAAATTCCAAGAACTTATTCTAGCCACCCGAGTAGAAGGTAAATTCAATAAAGAGGAAATCCTCGAGCTCTATCTCAACGAAATTCCTTATGGCAACAACGCTTACGGAGCAGAGCTCGCCGCTCAAACCTACTTCGACAAACCAGCCAACGAACTTACCTTAACTGAAAGCGCCATACTTGCCGGACTCCCCAAAGCTCCCACTCGCTATTCACCCTACGGAAACAATCGAAACTCTCACCTGGCTATTGAGTTTTCACCAGAACAATTAGAAACACGAAATATTGAATCTTGGAAAGATCTCAACCTAGACGAATATGTACGAGGTGCAATTGGAGCAAATATCGAACTTGGCAACGGTAAAACCATCTACATTTCTGGACGCGTCGATATCGTTCTAGAATCCATGGCCGAACAAGACATGATCACCGAAGCACAAAAAAACGCCGCCATCGAAGAGTCCCACCAACTCGAATTCAAACCTTATAGAGAAAACATAAAATACCCTCACTTTGTACTTTTTGTAAAAGAATTAATCGAAGAAAAATACGGAAAAGAAGTGCTGGAACAAGGAGGATTACGTGTTTTTACAAGTATCGATCCCACCATGCAAGAAATCGCTGAAGAAAGTGTTGCCAACTACCAAGAAAGAAACACCACTCAATTCAATGCAAACAATGCCAGCCTAGTAGCTATCCATCCTCAAACCGGACAAATCCTCGCCATGGTTGGATCCGCAGACTACTTTAACGAAGAAATTGATGGGAACGTCAACATCTCCACGCGGTACAGACAACCAGGATCCTCATTTAAGCCTTTTGTTTACGCACTCGCGTTTCTCAATGGCTATTCTCCTGCCACTGTTTTATATGACGTTGAAACTCAATTTGGCCCCGGTCAATATCCTCAAAACTACGATGGACAGTTCCTTGGCCCAATTTCTATCCGAAAAGGATTAGCTCATTCTAGAAACATCCCTGCAGTTAAATCCTACTTCCTCGCAGGCCAAGAAACTGAAATCATTCCATTTATGGAAAATTTCGGCATCTCCCTTGATGAAAATATTGGATACGGATGGCCTCTAGCCCTAGGAAGCGGGGAGGTTCGCCTCTTAGATATGGTAGGTGCCTACAGCGTATTCGCCAACAATGGCATAAAAAAAGAAATCAGCCCAATCCTAAAAATTGAAAATCGAGAAGGTGAAATCCTAGAACAATGGGAAGACAATGAAGGAATCCGAGCCCTTGACTCTCAAGTCGCCTACCTAATAAACAATATTTTATCCGATCCTGTTGAAAACGTAGGAGTCCGCACTCGAGTAGCTGGTCAAGTTGTCGCAGCCAAAACCGGAACAAGTAATAAGAAAAGTGAGCGCGGAGACAACGTACCTAACAACGCCTGGCTCATGGGATACAGTACGAAGTTAGCTGCCGGCGTATGGGCCGGCAATGCGGACGGAGCCGCCATGAGTTACAACGCAAACGGCCATGATGTTGCCGGCCCCATCTGGAACGAATTCATGACACGCGCCCTTGCTCCACTAGCCCGAGAAGAATTCCCTCGGCCGCAAGGAATTATCACCGCCACTGTAAATGAACAAACAGGACTCATTCCAACCAGTGACACTCCCGAAGACCTTATCCGCGAAGAAATATTTGCCAGCTTCAATGTCCCAACCGAAATCGACAATCGCTACATGGAACTTGTTGTCGACAAACACACCGAACTCATTGCCAATGAATTCTCTCCTGCTTGGTCCCTAGAAGAAAACCAATACATCGACCACCGAGCCATCATTCCAGAATACAGTTATTGGCAATCTGGTATTGACGCCTGGATAGAAGAAACAGAAGGGATAGAAAAGCCACCCACTGAAATCGATGAAGTTCACACCTTAAGCACATTTTCCGCAAGTCCTTCAATTGCAATCACCTCACCAACCAACTACAGCCAAATCAGCCGTGGACGCACCTATGTTGACGTAGAAGTAACCGCACCCAATGGATTCGAAAAAGTTGAATTCTACCTCGAAGACCAACTACAATTCACAGAAGTCAGCCCGCCATATCGTGGCCAAGTACGTATTCCAGTCAATGCCTCTAAGGGAAGAGCCTACAACCTTACCGCCTTTGCCTACGACCAACTTGGCTATCGCAGCAGCAGTACCATTCAAGTAAAAGTTGAAAACTAAATCATTTTTTGCTATGGTACGATCACTCAATTTTACCTTACTAAAGCCATTTGAAATGAAAAAAATAATCCAAACTAGCCTCTCCATTTTAACCACTCTCGTACTTGTAATGAGTCTTTCAGGCTGCGGCGCCAATAAAGCAGAAAGTGAACTCAGTTTCATCTCCCCCATTGATGGGTGGGGAGACATAACACTCCCAGAAGAATCAACCTTTATCCGAACAAATATTTCAGGGAAAGTTGAAAATCACGAATACATGACAACTCTCGAAGAAGCCGAACTTCTCAACTTCGCTGAAAAAGCCATGGAAAGCCAAGGATGGATTATTTCATCTAGTGAAAGTAACGGACGAAGCTTTCTTAAAAACGAAGACGCTGTTCATTTTACCGCAAAACCAAGCACCGAAGGAGGAACACCTTTATTCATCATCATTGAACCTAAGGACGCCTACGGAGCTTCAGAGGAAGTTACTGAGTAAAAAGTCGTTCACTTGTCCAACCGCATGACCACGATGGCTCACCTGAGCTTTCTTTTCCTTTGCAAGGGCCGCATACACACAATCAGCTCCATCACTTAAAAACACCGAACTCAAAGGCAAGCCAGGCAAAATAGGTGCTTGTTGCTCACGCATAATAGTTCCTTTCACCTCGCCCTCAAACACATATTCCGTTCCATCAGGCATCATCAATACAGCCAAACAAATAAATCGAGCCGTACGATTTTCATCTGGAACAGATTCCATGCGCTTTAAAAAATAACTCAACCACTCCTCATCGGGAGCATCATGTCCCGCTCCCCATCGCCGAGTATGTAAACCCAGCTCTCCCTTAAGAGCGTCCACTTCTAATCCTGAATCTTCCCCTAATGTCATCCATCCTGTCTTCTCCCAAAAATACCGCGCCTTCAAACGCGCATTCGCTTCATGAGTTTCGCCATCTTCTTCTACTTGAGCCACATCCCCTTCTAAATCAGAAAGCGAAACAACATCATAAGGAAGCGCTTGCAAAATATCACAAATCTCTCCAAACTTACCCTGATTCCCGGTAGCAATTAAGAATTTATCCATTGCCATGATTGTATCATGAAAAAACTCTTCCTCATTGGACTTCTAACAACACTCGGGTTCGCGGTGCTCGGAGAACTAGCACGCTTACACATTGGCCCTGGAAATGGACTACTGCCCAACGACATAATCGTGGCCGCACTAGGTGGAACCTGGCTACTATATAAAACCCTCATTGAGCGATCCTGGCCCAAATCAATTTTATGGGCCCCATTTTTAACCTTCTCAGTTATTGCAGCTATTTCTCTTTTGAATGGATCCCGAGAAATCACCACCAAAGAAACCATCATCAGTGGACTCTATCTCGTTCGCTTTATCGAATATTTCCTGCTCACATTCATCGCACTCGACCTCGCAAAAACTCCTAAATATCATCGCATCATCTTAAATGCCCTCATTGTAAGTGCAACACTCTTGGCCTTAGCCGGCTTCATTCAACTAAAAATAAAACCAGACTTCGGCTCCTTCGAAATTCTTGGATGGGACCCACACCAAGGACGACTACTTTCTACTTGGTTTGATCCTAACTTCATTGGCGGACTATTTGCCTTTTCCTTAAGCATCATAACCGCACTCATCCTTGATAAAAAAATAACCAAGCGCCACAAAAAATGGTTCATCATAAGCGGCGCGCTCATGCTCTATGCATTATTGATTACCTACTCACGTAGCGCCTACCTCGCCTTTTTAGGAGGAATGGGAATAATAGGATTGATGAGATCACGACAACTTTTAATCGGAATAATTATTGCTTCAATACTCCTTGTCTCCATCTCCGCCCGCGCCCAAGAACGTGTCATTAATTTGTATTACACCGCACAATCTCTTGTTGGAATCGGCGCCGAACTCCCCGACGCCACCGCTCGACTACGCCTAGATTCATGGGATGGCGCCTGGACCATAATCGAAGACAAACCCATTCTCGGAATTGGATTCAACACCTATGCCTACGCTCAAAATCGCTACGGCTTTCTCGATGATTTAAAAAAACATTCAGCCACTGGATCAGACTCCACGCTCTTAACCATATGGGCCACCACCGGCATATTAGGATTCCTAGCCTATCTATGGCTCCTAGGGACTATACTCTGGGTAAGCAGATCCAACAGTCTCGCAATAGGATTTTTTGCCGGGATTATTGCACTCCTCATTCATTCCATATTTGTAAACAGCCTCCTTTTCACTCCTCTCCTTATTTTTGTTTACATCACATTAGGCCTCATACTCAAACCTAGACGAACCTCCTCCTCCTAGCTTATGATACTCATGATTACACTACCCTCTATCAGCTACCCGCTAACCCCTAACTATGTACTCCATAGCTCAACTCAAAATCGGAACCGCAATTCAAGTCAACGGCGAACCATTCATTGTAACTAAATCACAATTTTCCAAGCAAGCACGAGGAAGTGGAGTCATGAAAACAACAGTAAAAAACCTCATTTCCGGAAAATCACTTCCCATGACTTTTCAAGGAAGCGACAAAATCGAACCAGCAGAAATCACTTATTCAAAAGCACAATACCTCTACTCACAAGGGGACGAATATTTTTTCATGGATGGCGCCACCTACGAACAGTTCACGTTTTCTCCAGAAGATCTAGGCGATCAAATCGGATACCTTCTCGAAGGATCAGACGTAGACATTCAAAACTTCAACGACAAACCTATCAACATTCAACTTCCTCCAAAAGTTAACCTAAAAGTCACCGAAGCCCAACCATCAGTAAAAGGGGACACCGCTCAAGGAAAAGTAACAAAACCTATCACCCTCGAAACAGGCATCATTATTGCTGCACCTATTTTCATCAATGTAGATGACACCATTCGGATCAACACTGAAACCGGAGAATACTGCGAGCGAGTATAAAACTCAGGCCCCTAAAAATCTTTTTTAATCTCCTCATCGTATTGTTGCGCTCGCTCCATCGCAAGCTCAAACATTTTTCGAAACGCATCAGCCACCGCTTTACTTTCAATAATTGCCCCAAATTTTTCCTTAAGAGAAAGCACGGCAACCTTATTGTCATAAATATTAATCTCAGGAGAAATTGCAAACTTTTCAGGCACAAGATAGGTCTTTCTTAGATGCGCCTTATCCAATGATTGAATACGACGAGACTCTTCACTGTCCGCCAAGAAACATTTCACAGAAATCCCATTTTTCGTGCGACGTGTGTAATAAGAAGGGAAATATCCCGGGAAAAATGAATGCTGATTCTCAACTGAGGCATATCCCCAAATATCCGTTTTTGCAGAAAGTGTATCTTCATATGCACTAATAATTCCTTCCACGCCTTCATAAAATTTAACTTTCAACTTACCATCTTTCTTTTTATAAACAGACTTAAATTCCGGCATGGCCTCTTGAGCCTCCGCATAAATTTGCTGCGCCTCTTCCGCACGAGTTTTCAAAATCTGCAACATACGATCAGGTCCTTCCGCAGAAAAAATAACTTTAGATGTTTTCTCATGCGAATTCACCAATCCCTGTGCCAACAACGAATTAAGAATATGGTACGTATTTGTACGCGAGACCTTAGCCCGCTTAGCTGTCTCACTCACCGATGACGGACCTAACTCTAATAAAGCAAGGTACACACGTGCCTCCTTTTCAGGGAGACCGAAACGAACAAGATAGTTCAGCATGGATTGACATTAAAGTGTAAAAAATCTATTATTCTGACACCAAACAGCAGACAAAATCAAGAAAAATGGTACAAGAAAAGTAAAAACAAGAACAAAGCAACTCTACACTAAAACCACAAACTGTGTCAAACCAATTACACAAAAACTCAAATGCCACCGCAAAGTCTGCCGAAGACTTTGTAACCGCTTCAATAATTCGATACGGAGGATTAAGAGATTACATCCAAGAAAAACTCCTAATGGACAATTTTGTCATCCAAGGAAATTTAGGTATTACACGAGGCGTTCGGTTTTATCTCCAAAACCAAAAACCGAGACTTGAACAACTTCCTCAAATAAAAATACTTGATGTCGGACCAGCCATTGGTGCACTAACTAGCCTCCTAGTGCTTCAGGAGTTCGCACACGCCGGCTTGTTAGACAAAGTTAAGCTCATACTCCTTGATGTCTCCGAACGAGTAATCGAGCGAACACAACGACGAGATTTTGAATTTCCAGACATACTCATTGATAAAAGCTACAAAAACAAAATTTCAACCAAACTAAGGCTTGCAAAAGGAATCGTAGATTCAGCCGCTCATATTCCTATCAAGGATAGAGCGATAGATTTATCATTATGTGGCTTTACTTTTAAGAATTTTCACGATTCTATCAAGCCAATCGCAGCCTCCGAAATACAACGCATAACAAAACCTGGAGGATTCATTGGTGTCGCCGAACAATGGTATGAAGACCATAGCGACTACCAAACCATTCACAAACACAATGAAATCCCTCTTGCATTCGAATCTCAAATTTCATACCGAAAATTACGCGCCTTATTTAATCAAACTGAAATCTTCGACGCCCACAGCCCAAAACGAAATGGGCGAGACTCCGATCATTACTACTATTTCTGCGGATTCAAAAAAACAACCCTAGGAACAGGGCCACGGAAGATAGTAGAGTAATAATATTAATAGAACAAATTCAAAGAATTCATTCTATAAGGGGTCCGGGGGGGGTATGCCCCCACGAATCGTTTGGTGGAGATGGCGGGAGTCGAACCCGCGTCCAAGAAGCTTGCCAGGCACGTCTACCAGCATAGTCCGCTTTGATACCGAAAAGAATAAAGAGCGGACCAAAAGCTCTTTTCGGGTGGTTGAAGTTTTAGTTCACACAATGCAACGCCACATCATGCACACGAGTCTCATAAATGACGCTTCATTCCGGTATGAGACCTAACGGAGAAAGCGTGGCCGCGCAAAGGGCAGCCTAGATCGCAGTCAAAATTAAGCAGCAACCGCAGATGGAGCAAAAGCACCAAATTTAGCAGCTAAGTAGTTTTTAAGGCGAGCAGATTCATCAGTAGAATTTGCAAGTATGTTTGCGCTGGACGGATATAACGGGGGACAGCGCGACCCCGTGAAGGCAGTACCATAACAGAGAATCTTCCTGTCAAAGCCAAAACATCCCCAAGATATGAGCTCCGCGAACATCACGGTTGGCTCGTAGAATATACGAACTCAAAACAAAAATCGATCGTAATCCGAGAGAAAAGATTATATTAAAGATGTATTTTCAATGAACAGAACAAAAGATCAACCGGATGATAGCACAGAAAAAGGAATCGCCGGGCGGCGCGGGCGGACCCTCTGGCCCACCCGCGCCTTGCCACTTCAGCACACCCGAGGTCAGCAATTATCGTTACCCCGGGATTCTGGCTCAGACGGCGCGCCGGCGCGCCGTGGTGGTGCCCGCGAGAACCTCGCGGGGAGGAGTGGCGAGCTGCTGCGCAACTCGCCGATACAGCCCTCGAGCTCTCGGCTCGCGTGACTGACGGGCGGGAGGAGGCCGGAGATTCTTCATCACGTGAAGGACCCCTTTCTCCCGTACGCTCCAGTGGCGTCGGGCTCCAATCACCCTTTAAAAAAGAGAAACCAAAGTCCGACGCCATTAGTACTATCATCCAGTTGTAAAATTTCAGTGGAGCGAGAACCAAACCATCTACTAATAGAGATTTACTTCTACGAGCCCCGAAAGAAACCTGGGTCAATCCCCAGGACAGTCAATATAGGAAGATTCCACTAAAAAGTCAACCCATAGCATCGATTATTACCACTAATAAGCCAACTATTTAACAATGTCTCCGGGCTTATTTTTCATCGCTTTACCCAAGCGAATTAAGCTTTCTTTTAAAATATCCACCCAATTAGCCCCTAATGCTTCAAAGCTAATCTTCAATTTAACACCGCTGACCAACCACTTATTATTATATTCCAACATATTCAAGATATTTTCCGGACGAACTTTATTTGACATAGACAACACTAACATGCGCTCCCCTTTCCCATGAATATTCTCAGCACGCACGTTCGTTAAGTTTGCTTTTGCAGCAAGCAATTTCATTTCCAACACATGAAATAAATTCGCCACCTCTTTAGGCATTCTGCCGTAATCTTCAATCAAATCTGCGCGCAACTCATTCAAATAATCAAACGTATCCGCAGCCGCCAATCGTTGATAAACACCAATCTTATCTTTTGCACTTACAATATAATCATCCGGAATAAACGCAGGTAAAGGAATCTCAATAGAAACCTCCTTAGGAACACTACTGTCAACTTCCATAACCCGACCATCCTTCAAATTCTCGACTGTCTGATTCAACATTCGAATAAAATGACTCACCCCAACTACATTCAAACTTCCATGTTGACTAGCGCCTAAAATATCCCCCGCTCCACGAATCTCTAAATCCTTCATAGCAATTTGAAAACCAGCCCCCAATTCTGAAGCTTCCACAATTGCCCTTAAACGCTTCTTAGCATCCAAAGGTAAGCGCTGACTCTGATAAAGGAAGTACGCGTAAGCCTGAGCTTTTCCGCGCCCAACACGTCCACGCAATTGATACAACTGCGCCAATCCAAACTTCTCGGCCTTATTCACAATCAATGTATTCGCATTCGCCAAATCAATTCCATTTTCAATAATTGTTGAACTTACTAATACATCATATTTTTTATCCTTAAATGCCAGGATCCGTTCCTCCAAATCGCCGGAACCCATTTTCCCGTGCGCAGAAATAAATCGCCCTTCTGGAACTAACTTACGCAATCGTTCTGTCATTTCATCAATAGTTTGGACCCGATTGTGCAAAAAATAAACCTGCCCCCCCCTATCCAACTCACGCTTAATAGCTTCGCGAATCAAGCCAAAAGAAAATCGCCTCACTTCCGTAATCACGGGCAATCGTCCTGGGGGAGGAGTGGTAATTGTCGTAATATCACGCAATCCATGCAAACTAATATTGAGAGTACGAGGAATTGGTGTAGCTGTGAGTGTCAAAATATCAACCTCTCGTCTCAATTCTTTGAATTTCTCTTTTTGCTTAACTCCAAATCGCTGTTCTTCATCAACAATCACTAACCCAAGATCTTTAAATTTAATATCTGGCTGCAACAAACGATGAGTCCCAATTACAACATCAATCTCTCCTTTCGCTAATTTAACTAAAATTTTCCGCTGATCCGCTTGGCTTCTAAAGCGACTTAACATTTCCACTCTTACATTAAAATGACCCATACGCTTAGTGAATGATTGAAAATGCTGATCCACCAAAATAGTAATTGGAGCCACCACCGCCACTTGTTTACCAGATTGAACCGCCTTAAAAGTAGCCCGCATAGCCACCTCTGTTTTTCCAAACCCAACATCCCCACACACCAAACGGTCCATAGGTTTGGCTATTTCCATATCCTTTTTTACATCTCGAATAGCAGTTAATTGACCTGGTGTTTCTTCGTATGGGAATTCCTCTTCAAATTTAGCTTGAGTATCATTATCTATCTTAAAAGGATGTCCTTTTGCCTGTTTGCGCTCCGCATATAACTGTAATAATTCTTTAGCAATTTTTTGAGTTTCTTTTTTAACTCGATTTGTAATCGTTACCCACTCAGAAGAACCTAATCGGGTTAAACGCGGCACACTATCCGCCGCCCCCACATACTTACTAACCTTATCCGCCTGATCAATAGGGACAAAAAGTTTATCATTTTCGGCATACCCTAAACACAAATACTCACGCGTAATTTCATCAATAGTTCGTTTATCTAAACCATTAAACCGGGCAATTCCATGATCCGAATGAACCACATAATCTCCCATTTTCAAACCTGTTAGAAAATCCAAAAACACCGCATGCTGTGCAGGATCTCTATGTGCATCGTCTCTCAAACCAGCAATCTCCCTATCTGTGATTATGGAAAATTTCAAATGAGGATTCTGAAAAGCATGCGGGAACGCCGCTTCCTTATCTAAATCAAAAACCACAATCCCGCGATGACCCTCTTCTAATTTTTTAGGATCTGTTACATACAATAAATTCCTACTATCTAATAATTTCTTTAATTCTTTTGTATTCTTTGTGAATAAATACACACGCCATTCTGCCATCATTTTTTCTCTCATGTTTTCAAGAAAATCTAACTTATTCTGATACTTCAAAACAGAAAGAAAATGTAAATGTGTATGATACTCATTCTCTTCTAAAAAAGACGTAAACAAAACATACGCCACGTTATTGGGGCGCTCTTTTACAATTAAATCCACCTCCCTATAAAGATCTTCAGCTAAATCTAATTCATCTTCGATAAACAAAGCATCTTTCCCTAAATAATCCCATATTTTTACTTCACCCTTAAATGTTTTATAAGGATATAGGGTGACTTTTTTATGATCTTTTATTTTTTTATAATCAACTTGGTCATACGTATAGATTGCTGAGATTTTTTCAAAATCAAGCTCAATTCGATAAGGCTCCTCCGAATTAATAGGGAAAACATCCAAAACATCACCATGCCTTAAATATTGACCAGGTTCTAGGTAACGATCTTCGGAAACTTCATAATCCATTTCAATCAAAGCTTCAAAAACATCAGTCACTGTTAGTTCCTCCCCTACCGAAAATGTCATTACATACTCTTTCAATTTCTTAAGTGAAGGAAAATCACTCACAAATTGAGCATGAGTAAGAACCAAAGCAACCTTGCGGTGATCCAGTAAAGAAGCTAACCCCCTCATAACTGCACGTTCCCCTCCTTCAGCATCCATTACTTCGATATCCCAATCCAACCAATCTTTTAACGCCCTAACCATTGCTTCTTGCTCAGAAGCATCATTCACTAACCATACCAACTTATTTAAGCCGGTATCTTGATCAATAAGATCAGAAACAACAAACGTTTTAGAGGAAAAATTTCCTCCGCCTGAAAGTGTTACATAACGATACTCACCAAAAAGATCGAGAACCTCTTGGTTACGAGGATGCGGAAATTTCAAACAAAAATTAAATAAATGTAATAAAAGACAAACCCAAAACTAAAGCTTAAGAGGCATAATAATGTGCGTAAAAGTCACCTCTTTTTTAACTGGCCTAATCGTAACAGGAGAAAGCTTGTTGTCAAGTTCTAAGTCGATTTTCTCGCCCTTTATATGCCCCAATACATCTAATAAATACTGAGCATTTAAAGCAATTTTATTATTTTCTCCCTCAATTTCCACATCAACCTCAGCGGTTCCCTCTCCAATTTGAGTCTCATCTGTTGAAACAATCAATTTCCCATTATTAGTTACACTAATCTTAACGTTGTTATTGGTTTCTTGAACAAACAAGCTAACTTTTCGAACCGCTAATACAAATTCCTGAATATTCACTTTAACGTGAGTTTTAGAAGTAGTGGGAATAATTTTTTTATAATCAGGGAAATTACCATCAATTAAACGAGAAATTATACGCAAATTCCCTACAGAAAATAAAATCTGATTCTTAGTTACCTGACAAGCCACATCTTTATCCTCAAAAGCTCCCAAAATCTTACCTAACTCCATAACAGTTTTAGCAGGAACAATACAATCAACAGCTTCTGTTACGTTTCCCTTCAAACTAACCATGCGTTCAGATAATCGATAACTATCTGTAGCAACCATTGATAATGAATCTTTTTCTAATTTAAACAACAAACCAGTTAAAACTGGCCGCGAAACATTAGTTGAAGCCGCAAAACCTGTTTGATTGATCGCGGTTTCAAAAACATCAGAATCAACCGAAAACTCGGTCCCCTTATCAACCTCAGGAATAATAGGGAATTCATTATAATCAATTCCCTTAATTTTTGTATGAGAACTAGGTGTTTTAATTGATAAATTAAGCCCTTCTTCAAGTTTAATTTCAACTTCATCATCATTAAGAAGAGAGACGTAATTTGTAATCAACTTAGCAGGAATAGTAATAGCTCCTTCGTTGAAAACCTCAACCTCAATAAAATAAGTCATTGCAACTTCTAGGTTGGTGGCTGAAAAATAAAGATGCTTCCCTTCTGCTTTGATTAAAATATTATTCAAAACGGGAAGTGTCGTATTTGGACTCACTGCACGATTCACTAAGTGAAGCGCAAAGGCGAGATCTTTTTGTCTACATGTGACTTTCATATTGTTGGATGTTAAAAGCAAATTCATTATAAGCTTTATGCCTTAATAAAGACAATGATTTAAAGAAAAATTTTATATCTGTAGTTACAGAAAGCCCTATGCAAATCTTGTGAAAAATGCCTTTTTAACCATTTATTAGTTACCCTGTAGATGGCTTTCTTATGCGAATAAATAAGTGTTGAATAAAAAATGTACACCCTTCTTAGTAGAAAGCCTTTTTAAGTTTTTAATATCCGTAAATTGTGCAAAACCTAAAACAGGCTTATTCGCATAGAGTAAACGAAAACAAGCTGTTCAAAAAAATATTTCTTCAAAACTTAAATTAAATTGTGTAAAAACTGTGTATAACCGGTGTATAATTAATTAATCCTCATCTAAAAGTTCACCCCATTGCGAGGTGAACTTTGTATAACTTAAACCAAACTCATCGCATGGTTTTACACACCTAGGTAAAGATAGGCACAATAAGTGGTCGTTTATCCACAATGCGATTTAATTTCACGTCTAGGTGTTGTTGGATATATTGAAGGAACTCTTCGGGTTTAACATTCTTTTTATGAGTATTGAAGTATTGTTCAAAACCCGCTTGCGCAGCTTCTGTAAGCTTTTTAATAACATCTTGTGAGCAATTCATGTAAACAAATCCACGTGTTACCAAGCGAGGTGGAGCAAGTAATTTACCTTTTTTAATGTCTGCTTTATAAAGAACAACAATAGCTCCATTTTCAGCCATTAATTGACGATCCATGAGGCAATGACCTTCAACAAGTGATCGCTCGTTGCCCTCAACCATAATGTACTTTGCTGGAACTTTTTCTCCAGTTGGAGTGCAAGTTCCCTTTGGGGTTAATAGTGCTACCTCTCCATTATCAAGTAATAAAACTTGCTCAGATTTCATTCCTACAGACATAGCCACTTCTTTGTGGCCTAAGCGCATGTAGTAATCTCCATGAACTGGAATTAGAAATTTAGGCTTAATTAGTTTGATCATTAATTTTATATCTTCTTGTTTAGCATGGCCAGAAGTGTGGACATCAGTTTCTCTATTGGTAATTATTTTCGCACCTCTGCGAGCTAATCCATTAAGAAGTTTTACGACCGACGTTTCATTCCCAATAATAGGAGAAGAAGAGAGGACAACAGTGTCATTTCTTCCAATTTTGATGGTGGCGTGAGTGCCCATAGCCATACGTGCTAAAGCAGAAAGATCTTCTCCTTGACTACCTGTAGTAAGGATCATACATTCTGAATCTTTCACGTTTTTACCCATTTTTCGAACATCACCCAGGATTCCCTTGGGAACTTTAATATAACCCAATTCTTGAGCGATTCGGATATTGGCCAACATACTACGGCCAGTGAGATAAATTTTCCGACGAGATTGAACCGCTGAATCAATAATTTGTTGAAGGCGACCAATAAGTGAGGAAAAAGAAGTAACAACAAGGCGTCCTTTTGCTCCCCTGATAATTTCATCCAAATTTTCCGCAATCAATTTTTCAGTAGTGGTGTGTCCCGGTTCTAGTGCGTTAGTACTATCAGAAATCAGGACCATGATTCCCTTTTTTCCAACCGTAGCAATTTCTTGGTAATCAGCTGGATGTTGATCTGCGGGGGTGAAATCGAATTTCCAATCACCAGTATGAACAATATTCCCAACGGGAGTATTAATCACAACAGCAACCGCATCAGGGATACTATGGTTAACTCTAAAAAATGAAACTCCAAAAGGTCCAACTTTAAATGTTTCCTTAGGGTCAAACTTAATAAGTTTGGCTTGTTTCGTTTGTTTGAATTCTGTCAAAATTTTCTCCACAAACCCAAGAGTAAGTGGTGCTCCATATACTGGAGGAAAGTTAAGCTTTGGAAGAAGGTACGGAAGTCCTCCAATATGGTCAAGGTGACCATGGGTAAGGAAAATACCGCGGATACGGTCCTTTTTATCTTCCAGGTAAGAGATATCAGGAAGGACGTAATCAATTCCAAGCATATCTTCTGTCGGGAATTGAAATCCCATATCGACAATTAGAATATCTTTTCCATATTCGAACACCATCATATTTTTCCCAACTTCTTCAAGTCCCCCAATGGGAATAATACGTAAGCCATTCTTCGAGAAAATAGCCTTCGGTTTTCGTTGCTTTGATGGATGTAGTCTTTGTTTATTGCGTGGCGGTTTCGATGTAAGTCGATTCATTTGTTTAGGTTTATTCATATTTTTTTTATTTACTAATTTAGTTGTTTTTTGTTTGCCGGATTGTTTTTGTGGCATAGGTGAAGAAACCGTTGTGCCGTCTTTGGCATGAACGATTGAGCTTAGCCACTTATCGATGTGAGTGAGTTTTTTCCTCATCTCATCATCAGTCCCCCCCGAATTGTTTGAATTCATCTACGTACTTATTTAAATATTATGTATGACAGTTTTGGTCCCCCGACTCTTGATACACTTCTATTATACCTAAAAACAGAAGAAAAGGCAATTATTAACCAGGAAACAAGGAAGTCCTGCAGGATATGTTAAGATAACACCATATAACGTTTTCTTGAGCCCCGACAATATGAAAATTGCAATTCTTGGCTACGGAACAGAAGGAAAAGCTTTGGTGCAGTATTTTCGTCGACGAAAAGTAACTATTACTATTTTTGACCAAAATCCAAAAGTAGTAGTTCCTGATAAATACGAAAAATTATTAGGCCCCGAAGCTTTCAATAACCTCAAAGGGTTTGATGCGGTTTTCAAGAGTCCCGGAATCCCTCCAGACCGATTAGGAGACGTTGAAAATCTCACAAGTCTGACTCAGTTTTTTTTCGCCAATTGTCCATGTCCGATTATTGGTGTAACAGGCACAAAAGGAAAAGGCACCACCGCAACTTTGATACATGAAATGTTAGTTGCAGCTGGGTATGATGCTTATTTAGGAGGAAACATTGGCGTTCCGCCTTTAACATTTTTAACTAAACTCAAAAAAAGCTCAGTAGTTGTCCTGGAAATTTCAAGCTTTCAAGCACAAGACCTCAGGCAAAGTCCTCAGATAGCGGTTATTTTAATGACAACATCTGATCACATGGATTATCACACAGATGTAGACGAGTACCACGATGCAAAAGCCAATTTAGTCGTTCATCAATCAAGCGAAGATCGAGTTGTGGCCAATGCAGATCACAAGGCTTCTCTTGCGATTGCTAAGAAATCCTCAGCAACACTTTTCACGGTTAGTACCAAAAAGAATGTAGCTCAAGGAGCCCAACTAAAAGATGGGAAAATAATGCTTAAGCATAAAGGCTTAAATGTACCTGTGATGAAAACAAAGGAAGTTGGCCTTATCGGGCCACATAATTTGGAAAATATTTTGGCAGCCGTTGCGGTGGGTGCACTTCATGATGTTGAGTCAAACACCATGAAGGAGGTGATTCGAGATTTCAAAGGACTCCCCCATCGTTTGGAATTTATAAAAGTCGTAAAGGGAGCTGACTACTACAATGATTCTTTTTCTGTGAATCCAGAATCATCCATAGCCGGCATACGCTCATTTAAAAAACCACTACACCTCATTGCGGGTGGATACGAACGATTTGCAGATTTCAAAGAATGGGCCAAGGTTTGCATGGCTCAGAAAAATCTCAAAACCATCGTTTTTACAGGGAAGCAATCTGCCGAACGCATGTTTCAAGAATTAAGAGCATTGCCTCCACGGAAAGATTTAAAAATTGTACGGCTCCTGAATTTGCGCGAAGCAATCATTGCGACTAAAACCTATGCCCAAAAAGGCGACATCGTGTTACTCTCTCCGGGCTGCCCCAGCTTCGAGGAATTTAAGAATTATAAAGAAAGGGGTGAAACGTTTAAGGCTCTCATACAATGAACGACGTAAGTACTTTTATTTTCGACTCGTACGAATTCAACCCGCTTAAAGCTCAGATTATTCTAAGGTATGGATTTGATGATGGCACTGAATTTGAAGAAGAGCTAACACTTCCAGATACGAATTTCACCAACACATCTCCTGAAATATTGGAGAATTTATTGTTCAATTTGCATCTCATCGGAGGAATTAGTTACTACAAAGCAGCTTGCCCTAAAAATATTGAGATAAAATCTGGAACACTCTCCCCTGCTCAGGCGGAGTTTTGGAACAAATTGTATACCCAAGGATTGGGGGAATTTTTCTATACCAATGATTTAGACTTCCGTGGGTTGATTCAATTTCCTTTTGAGAAAAACTACGCCCCTATTGCTCAGCCTGCTTCAAAAACTGGGAGAGTACTGCTTCCTTTTGGTGGCGGAAAAGACTCGTATGTCAGTTTTAAAAAACTAGAAAACGAAGACCGAGAATTCACCACGTTTGTCCTAGGGGAGCACCCACAAATTCTCAATTTTCTCGAGAAAATCAATCAAAAACCCTTGATAGTGAAGCGCCAACTTTCACCAGAGCTTTTTAAGCTCAATGAACAAGGTGCACTTAACGGACACATTCCAATTTCTGCCTACATCGCCTTTCTTACGATCGTGGTGGCCGCGCTCTACGACTACGATGAAATCGTTTTATCCAATGAAAAAAGTGCCAACCAGGGCAATGTCTCCATGCACGGCATCGAGATCAATCACCAGTATAGTAAGAGCTTTGAATTCGAAAAAGATTTCACCAAATATGTTCATGATTTCATCACACCGGACATCCGTTACTACAGCTTACTTCGACCATATTCAGAGCTTGAGATCGCTGAGCAGTTCTCCAAGTACCCCGAGGCGCTCCCGCTCTTTACAAGTTGTAATCGAAATTTCAGAGTGAATGGGCCACGACCTGACAACTTGTGGTGCTGCGACTGTCCTAAGTGTGCGTTTGTTTTTCTCATGTTGGCGCCCTTCATTCCCCGTCCGAAATTGATTGAAGTGTTCGGAAAAGACCTTCTTGTCGATTCGGCGCTTGAATCTACGTACGCCGAACTCCGAGGTGAACAAGGCATCAAACCATTTGAATGTGTAGGTACTCCTGAAGAAGTGAAGGAGGCGTTTGCATTACTTCCCTCGCATCAATCGTAATCGTTCTTTATCTACCACGCCGGTTATCCATAACATGGCGGCATAAACTCCAATGCCCACAAATAGTAACAAGAAGAAGTTAAGGCTTTGCATGATTGCATGTGTAGGCGCGAGTAATAACTGAATCACCACACCCATTACTAACGCAGATAAGATGATTTTGAAGGTGCTTTTAAGTTTGATGCGGTAGTCAAAATGTTTTTTGAGCATAAGGGCGGCCAACAAAACAATGATGAGTTCACTGAGAACACTGGTGGCCGCCGCTCCTCTAAATCCCCATTCCGGAATCACATATATATTAGCCACAATGTTAAATAACGCCCCCCCCACACTGATGTAGAGTAGTTTTCCTTGATATCCAATTGCGATCAAAGTGAAGGTGAAAACCGCACTCATGAATGCGAAAAACATCGCAAACACCAAAATCCTAAGAGCAATATCTGATCCGTAAAATCCTTCAGACAGGCGACTCAAAAATTCAGGAGAACTGATGATAAAAATCAGGGGATAGGCCAAAACTTGAGCTCCCACCACAATGGGGACCACCATGGCCATTAAGAAATCAAAAGAATGCTGAATCACTTCCCGTGCTTTGGCTGGACTTTCTTTAAGGCGTCGTGTGAGCGTCGGAAGTACGGAATTCATGAAATAAACAGGAATGATCGATAAAATATCCAATACACGCATGGGCACCCCATAAAGCCCCACCTCTTCAGGGCTTTTCATTAGAAGGAGTAAAATTGAATCAATCCGGAAATAGATCATGTTCAAAATCAACGCTAGCCCATATGGAAGTGCTTTCCAGATAGTGTCTTTCCAGTAGTCAAAATCAAATAGAAAACGAATTTTTGCGTATTTAGATGCATAGTGCCATGTGATCCCAACCATAAATGCATTTCCAATCACGCCTGCCCATAAAAGTTGATAAAACGCTTCGGCTGAGGGGGTTGTAAAGCCTACGTAAACTACCCACAAAAGGTAACCAAAACTCACCAATTTCCCAATCACCAGTCCTATCGTGGGATACTGCATTTTAAGGTGAACTTGAAGGACACTGGACAACGTTCCATTCATGATAGAGAAAAACACCGACACCGATGCAATTGCAATCCCTACCGGAATGTAAGTCCCGCTATATTGTGGAATTAAAAAGGCTGTTCCAATGGCTAGTAACATCGCCCCACTTGCCATGATAGTTCGCAAGGTAAGCACATTTCCAATAATAAAATTCACTCGATCTTCTTCTTTTGCCATTTCTCGTACGGCAATCGTGAACAGTCCCAGATCTGCTAAAATTCCAAAAAATGCCAGAAATTCATAAATAGATACATATTCTCCATACCCACCCAAGCTCAAGAAATTAGTGATGATTTTTACAATCAAAACACTCACCAAGGCACCGACAATTTTGCCAGCTATTTGAATAAATGTGTTGGAAAGGATTTTGCGTGCAATAGACATCGGAACAAAGGGGGCAGGGAAATACATGGGTCAGTGGCGAAATGTTAACACTTCGCTCTCATCTAGTAAAATTCCTAAAAATATTCTATTCTAAAGTGCGTATGCAACAAATCAAAGAACAACTCGAATCTTTATCTAAGCAGGTGGATGACGCGCTTGCTTTCTTGAAATTACCCGAGAGAGAGGCTCGCCTAGCTGAGCTGGAAAAACAAATGAACGAGCCAGGATTTTGGGATGATTCACAGCAAGCCCAAAAACTTTCCAAGGAGCATGGATTTTTACAGCAATCGATTGGAGATTGGAAAAAACTCAAAGAGGATCTTGCATACGACTTGGACCTTTTGAAAGTTGTTAATGAGGTTACAGATGAAGAAGAAATGAAGGAAATTCGTGAAAACGCCATCGTCCTACAAAAACGATTTGATACGTTGGAAGTCCAGCTTTATTTAAATGGAAAATACGACGCAAGTACGGCTATTGTTACCTTCCATGCAGGAGCAGGAGGAACAGACGCCCAAGATTTCGGGGAGATGCTTCTCCGAATGTATACCCGTTATGCAGAAGCAAAAGATTGGAAAGTGACACTTGAAGATCGATCAGATGGAGATGAGGCCGGCATTAAATCAGCCACCCTTCGCATCGAAGCTCCTTACGCTTACGGCCTGCTTAAAGAAGAGTCCGGTGTTCATCGACTTGTGAGACTGTCTCCGTTTAACTCTGGAAACACACGTGAAACATCTTTTGCGAAAGTGGACGTCACCCCAGAAATTGGCCACGATAGCGATTTAAATATTGATGAAAAAGATCTTCGAATCGATGTATTTCGTGCCAGCGGGCACGGCGGCCAATCGGTGAATACGACAGATTCAGCTGTGCGCATCACTCACCTACCATCAGGAATTGTAGTTCAGTGTCAAAACGAACGTAGTCAGCTTCAAAACAAGCAAAATGCCATGGCTAATCTCATGTCTAAGCTGGTAGCACTTCAAGAAAAACATCAACTAGAAGAGCTAGGCCAAATCAAAGGTGAGCACGTAGAAACCGCCTGGGGAAATCAAATTCGATCCTACGTACTTCATCCTTATCAGATGGTCAAAGACCATCGGACTGACCATGAAACTAGCCAGGTAGAGAAAGTGTTAGAAGGCGACCCCAACGAAATTGATGTGTTTATTGAAAAATCTTTAAAAAATCACGCCAAATGATCCTTGAAGTTGAAAAAGGACCTAAAAATAAAATTCTCCGAACGGAGTCCAAGCCGGTTACCAAGGTCGACAAAAAACTTAAAAAACTCATCAAAGATATGGAAGACACCATGTTTGAGCTGAATGGGGTTGGAATTGCAGCGCCACAAGTTGGCATTAATCTTCGTTTGGCGCTTGCCCGACTCAACGTTGATACAAAAAATGAATTGATTATCCCGCTCATCAATCCAGTGATTTCCAATAAGTCTAAAGAAATGGTGGATATGGAAGAAGGCTGTCTCAGCTTACCTAAAAAATGGGGATCAACACCTCGTCACGTAAGTCTTACCGTTACATTTGAAACACTCAAAGGCGACAAACAAACGCTCTTTCTAGAAGACTTCAACGCACGCATTATTCAGCACGAAGTTGACCATCTCAATGCTGGCCTTTTCATTGATAGGGCTCACGAAGTGAATGATATTTAGGATACTATTCTTCTAGTGCAACAAAATTCCATAATGGACGAGCAGTACTTAGAAAGACATTGCCTTTTTCTGGGCCCGTGAGGACTCTATATTCGAAAGTCTCTAGAGCGTCCTCTCTAAGCGGGGTACTCGATTGTGTAATAACCACTAAATCGCGAGCATAATCCAAAGATAAACCTCCTCTATGCTGCATAGAATGAACACGATGGCCTGTTTGAGAAAAATAGTTTTCTGCTAAATCTACTAATATACCTTTAAAGCGCTCGGGCCTTAAAAGGGCATAATTCAAAGTTTTAACTAAGTAAGCTTGTTGATCCTCTCCCGGAGAAGCAAGGCTTGATAATTCTTCTCCGGAAAGTTGGGAATCAAATGCATCCATAAATATACGCCAATGATCTGGGGGGGGTGCCTCTGGCCTTCGTGAGCTAGGTTGAGTTTCCATTGCGCAATTATAACACAATTACCAAGAATATGCAATTAGGAGAAGCGCTTTCTAAGCAACATAACTCCGTACCAAAATCCCTTAAATACGTATTCGTGAGCTTGTGGGTAATGAATTTTTTCACCTCCAAATTTTTCTTTGAATTGGGTGATGCCGGCCCATA
Source organism: uncultured Candidatus Peribacteria bacterium (assembly GCA_964491515.1). Classification (GTDB taxonomy): domain Bacteria; phylum Patescibacteriota; class Gracilibacteria; order UBA1369; family UBA12473; genus CAZBGQ01. The sequence goes on along the minus strand of CAZBGQ010000003.1, from coordinate 38,460 downwards.
CATGTTTTGGCTCGTTTGGGGGCGCTATCCCTAGAAAGTCATACCAATGGCACCCACGACGTTTCCCTTCTTGTATGGCCGTCCATTGCGTCAGATATGGGGCCATAGATGAACGATGGGCATGGTCAGACGCTCCATAATAATAAGTGGCTGTGTCTCCGAAAAATGTGGCCAATAATCCACCAATTACTTTGCCGTCTATTTCTGCTACAAACAGTTCTCCCCAGCCTTCTTTATGCCCTCGAGATACAAATGCTTCATAATAGGCCTGGTCGTGAATGGAAAATCCATCCCTTCCTCCGGTTTTTTTAAGTACATTGTAGAATGCGGCCACATCTTTGGGAGCATGTGTCATTCGAACGGTCACTCCCGCCTTCGTTGCAACTTTGATGTTGTAGCGTCCCTTTTGCTTCATTTGTTTTAAAATGTCTTCCTCCGAAACCATTAGGTCCACGCGCAGTGACCATTCCGGCTGGTAATGAGCATGTGCTTTTCGTAGGCCTAATTCTTCAAAATCAAGCTCGCAGCCCAAGGTTGGCTCCACGCGGACAAACACGGCTTTTTCTTTATGGCCGATGCCACGAATCGTTGGAAGTAGCGATTCCCACACTTTCCACTCCTCCCCTTCAGTTACTGAAATAATCGGTCCTCGTGCGACCGACAACCAACACAACCCAAACGGTAGTCGCTGACGTATAACCAATGCAGTGCCCACCCATTTGCCTTCTTCTTCTGCTGCAAGTACCCAAAATTTCCCACGAGATGGAATAGTTTTCTGAAATTCTCCCCACCCCCATGACTGCACCACGCTGCCCTTGTTGGCAGCGACAAAACGATCATATGCTGAGCGATCATCTTTATTTAATACGGAAATTTTCATGGGCCAAGTATAGCGTGTGATTTCCGTTCATGAAATGGTCATGACGCGCCAATGTCACACACATAAATAATCAACAGTAGAATTCATTTGACATGACTCAAAAATCGAACCTGGGAATATGGTCTCCCAAATTTGGAATTCTACAGTTAAAAAAAGTTACTAACAAAAAAGCCCCATTTCTTTCGAAGCAGGGCTTCCTATTTTGATCTAATCGAACTATTTGGTCATGCTACGTCGAATGAACGCAGGAATGTCGAGTTCGTTTTCGGTTTTGCTAGCAGCATTAGATGCTTCATCGGCAGTTGGTCCAGTTTGAACTGATTTCTTTGCCATTGGCATAGAAGATCGATTTTCCAGTCCACCGCGGAACATGTTCACGCCACCACGTCGAGCTTCATCGAATCCTGTGGCAACCACAGTAACCTTGATTTCTCCAGTGTATGAATCGTTGACCACCGCACCAAAGATAATATTGGCATCAGGATCAGCCGCTTCGGTAATGATACGAGCCGCTTCATCAACTTCGAACATAGACAAGTCATTTCCACCTGTAATATTGAAGAGAATTCCTTTAGCTCCAACAATATCGAGCTCAAGAAGTGGGCTTTCGATCGCTGCCTTAGCCGCTTGTGAAGCACGGTTTTCACCAGTGCCATAGCCAATTCCCATAAGAGCAGATCCAGCGTTTTCCATAACGGTTTTAACATCAGCGAAGTCAACGTTAATCATTCCATGAATGGTGATCAAGTCAGCAATGCCTTGCACTCCTTGCCGAAGCACGTCATCAACCACCGTGAAAGCATCCACAAGTGGAGTCTTTTTATCGATGAGAGACAAAATCTTGTCGTTTGGAATAGTAATAAGAGTATCGACTTTGTTTTTGAGGTTCTCAAGTCCTTCCTCAGCTTGAACTTTGCGTCGAGCGCCTTCAAACGAGAACGGTTTGGTGACCACACCGACCGTTAAAATTCCCAATTCCTTGGCAATTTCGGCGATCACTGGAGCAGAACCAGTTCCAGTTCCACCTCCAAGTCCACATGTAATGAAAACCATGTCGGCGCCTTGCAACGCTGATTTGATTTCCTCTGAACTTTCTTCGGCTGCTTGCTTCCCTACTTCAGGGTTAGCACCAGCTCCAAGTCCACGAGTGGTCGCTTTGCCAATATTGATTTTGCATGGAGCCTCTGAATGGTAGAGAGCTTGAGCATCACAGTTCACCGCAAGGAACTCGATACCACGTACATTTGATTTCACCATACGATTGATGGCATTAGAGCCACCTCCGCCAAGGCCAAGGACCTTGATTTGAGCCACCGGAGTAATGTCCGGAGTGACTTCCATATTTCGCCGTTTGGGCGAAGAGGAAGAAAATAAATTGCGCAATGCTGCGTCTTGGTCGTCCTGTTGGGTCATGGGTTAGGGGGTTAGGAACTTGTTAAGGTAAAAGGCTTTTAGCCCAGTTTTTAATGCCTGTAAGAGCTTTGCCCATTTTGAGGCCTCGGAAATCGAAGTTATAGCGGGGTCCTTCAAACTTAGATCCCCAAATAGCCAAACCAATGGCGGTTGCATAAGCAGGGTCATCAATCTTATCAACCACACCTTCAAAGTTTTGAGGGAATCCAATTTGAACTGGTAGATTCAATGTTTCACGTGCTAAATCAATAACACCTGGCATCTTCACTCCAGCACCAGTCAATACCACACCAGCCGGCAACATGCCGTCGCGGTTGATCTTGGCCAATTCATCTTTAACAAGAATGAAAATTTCGTGATAACGAGCTTGAATAATTTCTGCCATGTGACGTTTAGAAACCGTTTGAGCATCGATCTTACTAATAAGAGAAAGGTCGATGGTTTCACGATCGTTAACATCATCTGGATTACATGAACCGTATTCAATCTTAATTTTTTCAGCGGTATCAATCGAAGTACGAAGCCCGATTGCAATGTCGTTGGTGACACTTTCTCCTCCCACAGGCACCGTCGCCGTGTGTAAGGTTGTGCCTTCTTCGAACACCACAACAGAAGTTCCACCTGATCCAATATCGACCACCACCACGCCAAGTTCTTTTTGACGCTTAGAAAGAACCGCTTCAGATGAAGCCAGTCCATTCGGGATAATATCGTCAATGTCCACACCAGCTTGATGTACACATTTTTCAATATTCTTAATAGCAAGTACTAATCCGGTAACAAGATGAGCTTCCACTTCAAGGCGGATGCCGGTCATGCCCACTGGATATTTGATTCCTTTCTGTTCGTCCACAGAGAACGCTTTTGGAATGATACGTAAAATACGTCGGTTGGATGGAATTGAAACGGCTTGCGCTGCCTCAAGAACACGATCCACATCAGCTTCAGTGATTTCATTGCCATTCGGAATAGCAATGACACCCTTAGAATCCATAGATTCCAAGTGGCTTCCACCAATACCAAGGAACACATGATTGACCGGTTCTCCGGACATGCGCTCAGCATCTTCGAGCGACGAAGAAATACTATTTATCGCTTCTTCGACATCGATCACTCGCCCTTTGCGAAGACCCATAGAAGGAGATACTCCCACACCGATAACATTTAGTTGAGTGCTGGATTCATCCAGCGTGCCAATCACAACTCGAATTTTGGAGCTACCAATATCGAGACCGGCAATTATGTGACTCTTCGCCATAGTAAAATAAGAGGTTAATGTCTGAAAGTCTGCCGAGACTATAGCTCCGCTTTTGAGCCCGCGCAAGGCTTTTTTCCTTAAGAAAGGGCTTATTTAAGCCAATTGTTCAAAAAAGTGATACAGATTTTTCAATGGAGGAAAGCCAAAAACAAACATTTAGTCAGTCCGTGATTTTCCCAGCCAAAAGCCAAAAAACGGCTTCCCGAAGCGCAAAATTGACGTTTCTATTAAAAAGGGTGAAACATGGTAAATAAAGGTTGTACAACTTTAGTGTTCAGTAGCTCTGTTAAGTAGCCTTCATACTCAGAACAATGCCGGCTGTTCTTTCTCTCTCCATGCCGCACAGAGCTCTTCAAATTTAGGCATCAATCGATTGAATTCTAGTTCGCCAAAAAGTAATTTAACTTGTTGTCCATTCACTTCATGGGTGTGACACGCCTCTAAGTCAAAATCCGCAGGAACATCTACTATTATTTGAGCTAAATGCTGGGATTTGTAGGCCATCTCCTTGTCTTTGGCTAGTTTATCATGCACAGATCCATTTATCTCGTCTAAGTGCTCATAAACGCCATCCAGTGTCTCATATTGAAACAGCAGTTTTGAGGCAGTTTTTTTCCCAATGCCCATCACTCCAGGAATGTTATCGCTTGTGTCCCCTACCAAAGCTTTGTAGTCCACCATTTGATGTGGCCAGATGCCATATTTGTCCATCACTGCTTGTGCGTCGTATCTTTTTGCTTCGTTAAATCCTGAAAGCGGTGCCAACACATTCACTTGATCCGTAATGAGTTGCGTGAGATCCATATCCCCCGATAGAATTAAGAATTCCACATCAGGATGGGCCTCAATTTTTTTAGCTAAAGTTCCAATTAAATCGTCTGCTTCAAACCCTTCTTTTTGAAAAACGGGAATTTGAAACGCTTCGACTACCTGCCTTACGCGTGGTACTTGCGGGATTAAATCATCAGGTGTTTCTGAGCGTGTGGCTTTGTACCCTTCATAGGCTTCATGACGGAACGTGGGCCCCTTTAAATCAAAGGCAACCGCCAAGTAGTCAGGTTTGAGTTTGATCAACATGTTAAGCAGCATCATAGAAAATCCATACACTGCATTTACCAATTCTCCTTGCCTTGTTCGAAGTTGAGGGATCGCGTAATAACCCCTGTAGATAAGGGCATGGCCATCGATGATGACAAAAGTTTTCATTATTCTAAGCGTTCAATGCCAGTGCTTCCTGTGTCAGCTCCAAAGCTTTGGGTGATTGACTGAATGGTGTCAACAATTTGAGAATATTTAAGAAAGTTGATCGTGTCAGATACTCCCAAAAACTTGGCTAGTACTCCGACAACAAAAATGGCACCCACCGCAAAAATCAATCCAATCACAGAATAACGAATCGTACTGATGGCTTGTTTGATTTTTTCTTCATTTCCACCGGAAAGGATAAATGAAATGCCACCAAAGAAGATGAATACTACTGCTAAAATTCCAGCGACAATGAATGCAATCGCTACAAATCGAATGAATACCTCCATGATATCGAGGTTTTCTGCTACATCCACTAATGATCCACCCGGGCTGTCATCTAACATAGTATTTGCATTGTAATCGAAGACCGCATGAACTGACAACCCCGTTTTGGGGATTGCCTCTCTCCGCGTTCATCCGCCGTTCCTTCCCCGCCCTAAAAAAAAGTCCCTCGCTTCATCGCAAGGGACTTTTAAGATCACAACAATTCGAACACTAGATCTCTAAATCAAGATCATCGGGAAGTGTGGAATGCTTGTCGGCCATATCCTCTTCAAGAGGAGCAGCTTCTTCGACGGCTGGAGTCTCAACGACTGGAGCTTCAACGGCAGTTTCTTCGACAGCTGGAACTTCAACAGAAAATTCAGCCACTGGAGCTGAATCATCACTAGCGGCAGCGTCATCACCTGCTGTGGCGTCGTCGTCACCCATAGCCTTGTTTCCTCCCATGTTACCACCCATGCCCATTTCACTTCCTTCGGGCTCGATGATTTTGAGGTTAACACGTGCATTGTTCTTAGAACCGATCACACGCAATAACGTGCGAAGAGACTTGGCAGTTTGGCCACTTTTGCCAATAACCTTACCCATGTCGAATTTACCAACTTTAAGTGTAATAAGAACACCTAATTCGTCGACAGAGCGGTGTACTTCGACTGCATCCGGTTCGTCAACAATTTGTTTGACCACGTATTCGATGAAATCGCGATCGGACCCTTGTGAATCATCCATTAAAAAAAGGAGTTAAAGAAATAAGGGGTACTAAAATAAATAAATGAAACTATTCAGCGGAATCTTCTTTAGGAGTTTCTTCTTCAGCAGGTGCCTCTTCG
>CAZBGQ010000003.1:0-32449 GCA_964491515.1 uncultured Candidatus Peribacteria bacterium | reverse complement strand
CAGGTGCCTCTTCGACAGGTGCCTCTTCGACAGGTGCCTCTTCGACAGGTGCCTCTTCAGTCACGGTTGCCTTTGGAGCGGGTGCATCCTCTTCTTCAGGAGCATTTCGTTTTTTACGTTTCAAGTCACGTGGCTTAACAATGTATTTCTCCATGTCGTCCATTCCAAGATTTTTCAAAAGAACCGCTACTGAATCTGAAGGTTTAGCCCCAACAGAGATCCAATATTTAACACGGTCTTGGTCCACAACCAATTGGCGTGGAGTCTGAGAAAGATTGTAGTGACCTAAGATCTCTACATATTTACTTTTCACCGGAGCTGAATGCTCGGCAACAACGATACGGTAACTAGGTTGGCTTTTTTTCCCTGTACGGGTGAGTCTAATTCGAAGCAAGAGAACAGATTAATAATATAGATTTGCGGGGCTCAGTTTAGCGTTGGGGTAAATAAAGTCAAGCAGAAAACGCCTCAACCGTTATGCGAAGCGATTTTATCGTGCTTTCCGGGCAGGCGGTTGCTAATCCTTCCATTAGGGTCGCTTTCTTGAATTGCATTTGTTGTGCCCACCCAGAATCCACTACTGCTATTTTTAAGACCCCATCTTTATAGGAGACAGGACGAACACATTCATCTATGGACTCATCCCATAATTGTATCGCTAGTTTTCGGAAATGATGACACATCAACGATCCATCTACTTGGCGGCGTAAGTTGTAATGATTAACCGTGCGAGTGAGTAAATCAGCCAATGGTGTGAATTCAGTTTTTTTCATAAGAGGCTTTAGTATAGAGCTCAAGCGTTGTTTTGGCCATGCGATCCCATGAAAAGTCGAGCACACGTTCAAGTCCACGTTTTACTAAGTCAGCTTGCAGTCTTTCATCATCCCAAAGTTTCTTCATAGCTTGTGCCATGTCCTCAATATTTTTGGGATCAAAAAATAAGGCATTCCCCTCTCCACACACTTCTGGCAAAGATGACGTATTGGAGCTAGCCACTGGAGTGCCGCATGCCATGGCTTCAAGTGGGGGCAGTCCAAACCCTTCATACAAAGATGGCATCACATAAACACGAGCGGTGTTATACAGTTCAATTAATTTTTCTTCAGAAACAAGTCCCGTTAAAACCACACGCTCCCCCAGTCCGAGCTCTTTAATGGTTTCCTTAACCTCAGGATAAAACGGGTCTTCTTTTCCTGTAATTAGAAGTTGTCCTTTAAAAGAATCGTCATGGCATAATTGACTAAACGCCTTCAATAAATTGACCACATTTTTGTGACTTCTCCATACGCCGGTATACAAAAAGAACTCCACCTCAGGCTTTGGTGGATTTTCCAAAACACGAAACTCTTTAGCGACTCCTTCAAGTATTACCTCAATCTTATCTGCCGGTGTTCCTAATAATTTCACTAAGTCTTTTTTTGTGTTGTTTGAAACTGCAACAACACGACGTGACCTCTTTACAACAGATTCAAGCACCCCGTGATAGGCGGATCGATGGAGCCATGAAGTCATCTTTTTACCTGGATAAAAAGATAGTGTGAGATCATGAATAGTCACAACACTTGCTCCCCTATATAAAATAGGCGCATTGAAATGAGTGAAGTGGACCAAGTCTAATTTTTCACGATTCAATAGTTTTAAAAATCGAACCTGTTCAGCCCAAGAATAGTGCTTAGCATTCACTCGAACTTTGCGGACGCGATCATTCGGAGGGGTGAACGTTTCATACTGAGGATCGTTCATGAATAGGACGTACTCATTGTCATGGTCCAGCTCAAAAAGACGACCGGTCAGTTCATAAACGTACCGCCCAATGCCGGTGAAAGAAGCCGAATACATACGTGCATCAATGCCAATTTTCATGAAGACACCATAGCGGAAGCCTCAAAAGACGACAGCCACGAGGGCTTGACATCTCGCTAGTAAGTATTAAAATACAGCCTCGGTGCTAATGATTATTTATGTCGATTGATACCCTTCAGGAACCTGTCTACGCAGAATATTTTTCTGCGGGAAATACCCAATTCGGTAGCCTTGATGACGAAGGGAATCGAGCCGCCTTCTTAGAGCAATTTTCAGAATTAGGACCGCAACTAGAAAGCCTAGATCAACAACGTAAAACCGTTCAGGATTATTTAGCCACACTCCCTGGAAATGAAACCACAGAATGGGATTGGACTATTCAAATCCAGCCTGTCGATACTTCCAATAAAAGTTTACCCCCCGGGGAAACCCACTTCATTATCTCTATCCCGGGTATTTACAATCATCTCGATCGATTGGAAGAGCTACTGAGATGGGTTGATAATCTTATGCGATCCCATCAAGCCAAGGATTTAGTTATTGCTAGAATTTACCAAAATCAGGAGACTTACAATGATTCAAGGCAAAGATTAGAAGCTATTTGCTCAGAGGAAGATCGACCCTTTAATATTCCAACTATTGATGAAGGGGTCCTTCCCACGCTTCAAGAGTTAAATGCGGTGGGTGATTCCTTACGAAATGAATTTAAGGGCTCTTCGCATGCAATAGAAGTAGCACGTCTTTTTAAAACACTCATAAATGCCCTTGAGGAAACCATCCGAGCCAGTAAATTACGATGCGACATTGAGGATCCGGAAAAAGGTCGCGATCGAGAAAGACTAGAAGTTATTTTTTCAAAAAGATGGATTGGATTGGAAATTCCTTCAGTCATCTATAGTCATCAAATGGCTCGCTCTATGCATTTTGTGCATGATCCCGTAGAAATCGCTCAAACAGCTTGGAGGGAAGCCGAAGAAGCCGCACAAGAAGAAACTGATTTCCAAACTCATTTAGATGAAGTAGCTCGAGCTGAACTTCAACGGATCCAAAGCTACAAAAGGCAACGAATCGTAACGTGGGGTCGCCGGGTAGGCGGGGTAGTCGCAGCAGCAGGGCTAGCGCTTTGGGGAGTTTCCTATTTTACGGGTGGATCTTCAGGGAAATCGAAGGAGGAACCTTATGGAGACAGTTCAAATGCCCCTGAACCCGGCGAAACCCCTGAGCAGATTCAAGAACTTATCAATCAAGTGATTGATAAGACTTTCCTAAAAGTAATGAAGGATCAAGAGCTAGTTGCCAATTATGAATCAACAGGTAAGCCAGCGCACATCATTGCAATATTGAAGAGGCAATTAACTAATCATCCAGTACTTACCTCAAGGGGGTTAAGCGTAATCGATGTGGATGTTTCCCAAAGCGTTTCATCGGATCGACGTACTTATGACTCGGATGTGAAGGTCTCTATTTTGCGATCAGGAGGAACTCAGAAGGCGCTTTATATTAGTACTCCACGTAGGTATAAAGAAAGACCTACCCTTGATGGTGGACCATTGCCTGATTATGAAAAAGTGACCATCGATTATTTCGCACAGCGAGCATTTCACCAGGCGATTTATGGTGCGACCACAGAAGGGATTTCCCCCGATGCTCAGAACGGGAGTTCTTCTTTTTATCAACAGTTATCCGAAAATCTCAATCAAGCGTTTTATGAACTATTAGGCCCTGACTTTCGGAGTAAAGGTCCACGAATTAAAGATATCAAAGGTTTTCAGAGAGGATACAAAACATTGAGTGTTAAAATTGAATTTGAAAAAAGAGACGGAGAAACCTATCAATCACGCTATATTGCCCCATTTCCGCATGTGCCAAGCCCTTATCCTTCTTCCCCATATCCTGAATTAAGAGGATTGCCTCCCGAGTTAAGAGAATGGGGACGCATTATATTACAAGGGAAAAGTGAAGGATTAATAAATGCCTTTATTGAGGTAGGAAAATTAACTCGTCCATTTCAAGATTTAGGAGAGAAGGACGATCCAGAGAGTCTTTACAATAGCTTTTTAATGGCACTGGATTTTACAATAGATGAAGCATGCCGAACAGATCATCCCGACTCAGATGTCAGGGTTAAGTCTATAGATTTTGAAGTAGAGATATTAAGAAAGGGCGACGGTTCACCCCAAACGATTTTAGTATTTGCTGTATTCCAGATCGAGGATGAAGAGGGAGTAAAAAGCCTGCATGTCGAAGGGATAGAAGTAAAATAGTGATAAAATTTTGTTGCCAAATTATCATCTGCGCGCTATCATCCGCTCGCAATCTAATACGGGGGTGTAGCTCAGTTGGTTAGAGCGTCTGCCTGTCACGCAGAAGGTCGCCGGTTCGAGTCCGGTCATCCCCGCCATCAGACAAAAATCGCCAAAGGCGATCTTTTGTCCTATTCGCCCGGTAGGGCGTGCTTTGCAGTAAGTTACGGTTCAAGATACAGACTATTTCGCGTTTAGCGACCGGAGAATATAGAGTCAGTGATTTTTCGATGATGATCCAGACATCTATTGAGGGCTTGACTTTTTTTGGAAACTTGTTACAATAACTCACCTTAACTAAATACTATGGAAGTATTCCATTACGCAAAGAGGAGTATATGGGGCTATGTCGAGGCCGACCAAAGATTAAAAGGTTCTCAAATGATTGCAGGAAGGCCAAGGATTTTTGCACTTCCAGAGCCAGTCCCCGCATCTTGGGCAGATAATGAAGAGTTTCCAGGAGTTTGGGAAGATTTAAGGGGTGCAATAGGAGATTTTCTATTAAGGATCGATATAGATGGATTAGAGGATCAAATAGAAGTGGTTGATTGGGCCAACCTAGGACCAGTGCTTTCTCAAAATCATGCTCCTAATCGTGAAGTAGAGGCAGCAAAAAGAGAGTACGCAGAAAAAGCGTTAAAGTGGGGTGAATTCTTGGAAGATCCCTCCAAGGTAAAACTGCCAGAGATTCTTTTGCCTTCTCCCGTAAGCTGGGGAAGAGTCCAAATTCATTCCGAACAGCCAATGCTGGCTTGGAGGTTGGATGAATGGGAAGGGGATGAGCACGATCAACTGATGCGCTGGATGAGACAATTCCCAGAACTAAAATCTGTTTTGGCAGCAGCATAAATTTGAGAAAATAGGGTTTTTAGTTTATGATCCAAACACAAGCAGTAGGTCGTTGAGTTTATCTTCGATCCTAGGCAAGGGTTTGCAAGAAGTGGCTAGTTAAAGCCAAAAGGAGACCTAGTCAAAACTAGCAACCACCTGTCACGCAGGAGGTCGCCGGTTCGAGTCCGGTCATCCCGCCAGTCGAAAGAGGCTCCGCCAAAGACGGGGCGCCTATTGACATTTTCTTAATAACTTGTATGGTGGTGGGCCTTAATAGAAAAATATGTCGATCGCTAGGTTAGGTGATTTCGGTGAGGTTTTGGGGCCTGATGAAGGAGTGGAGATGGTAATCCAATCCCACGGTTCATTTTTCGCCAAGTCTGGCATCGCATTAGTGCGCCATGGCGATGAGTTTTACAGAATTGACCCAAAACGCCCCGAGGGGGAGAAAGTTTATCAACTAAGTGGTGATGAATTACGCAATGTTCATATGATGAATTTGCACCTGGATTCATCACGTCAAAGATTGTCAGCGGAAGAAATTGGAGAATTCCCTTTCGTCGATTTGCTGACGCGACTTGAGAGAGAGAGTCGGCTCGCCAATTGTGACATATATATTGATTCGTTTTTAGACCCCCTAGAGAGTCGGTCTTTGAAGCTTCGTCGATTGTATGCTCAAGGGTTAGAAGATCTATTACGTGAAATCCCGCGTGCACATGGCATAATAATGGCAAGGATGCAGCAATTCATCCCGCCCGAGGGCTACGAAGTCCCGTTGGATCAACTGACCGAAGAAACTAAACAGGAAGGTCGTGAGTTTGCGGTAGTTTTTCCTCATTTATTCGAGATACTGGGTACACTTCAGCCTGTTTGGACAGAGAACATTGAACGCTTCGCAGAGCAGCGTCTAACCCGCACTCAGATTCAAGATCACCACGATAACACGGTCGAAGAAATGTCAAGAAATTTGCTTAGTCGAGCGCAAAGAATTCATGAATTGTTTAAGGGGGCCCTAGAGGAACTTAGGGAAGGGCATGGGTCTTGGGGACTAGACTCTTTCCCTCTACGTGATAAAAAGGGCTCTTTAAATTCACTCTTAAGGCATCTCCCAAGGGATCAAGTACGGTTAGAGGAGGCTGAAGTAAGGCGTTCGGGGTTGTTAGCTCGATATGAGCGTGCTGCTTCTTTAGTAGAGGAATCAAAGAGACTGTTAAGAGAAATTGAAGAAATTTTAGGAGGGGAAATAGAAGGAGTTCGCTATTCTTGAGTCTGTGAGGGTTGACAAATAGTGAGCTGCTGATATAGTCATAAACTTCAGGGTTAAGAATCCTTATTATGACTTTAGGTAATTATGAGCGTGAACCAGTTGAAACTCAAGTTTTAGTTAGATCTGGAGATATCGCGCGTATAACTGCTGATGCACTTGTGACTCCAATTAATTCTGGAGGGTTATGGTTTGGCGCCTTGGATGGAGTTATACAAAGAAATGGAGGGATGCAGTTTCATCAACAGGCTGGAGAAAAATTACCACTAAACCATGGAGACACTGTTGTCGCGACGACGAAAGTAAACCATCGTGGTGCATTTGGGGATGTTGTTTTTGTTATTGACGACCTACTATCACCGTTAAGCGATGTTTTTTTAAGTAGCCTAATTGCTGCAGATGAGGCTGGTTATACCAGTGTCTCAGTGCCCACTATGCGTATGGGGGTAATGATGGGGAAAGTCGAAAAAACTTATCAAGAGGTTGCCGATCAAATGAAGCAAGCTATCTCAAGATTTCGTGCAACCGGTCCCAAGGCCTTGGAGTCCATAGTGGTGGTTGTCTATAACGATCCTCAAGCAGAAGATTTACTACGAGCTACATTAACTTAATTAGGACTAATTGGCGATTTCACTACCTCTTCCTTAATTTCCCCTTGCAATTCTGGTGATTTTGTAGAAAATGAGGAAGCTAAATTTAGGCCTTAACTGCTTACTTATATGATCGGTCTCGATGAATGTAGATGCGAAGTTCAATGCCTCGAGTGCGACGACTGTTTTGTTGCAAAATGCGAATGTGAATGTGAGGTGGAAACAGGACTCAAAGACTTACCGGATGAGTCAGGGAAGGACAATAATAACGATGACCAAGATAGTGACAAAGAAACTGAAAAAGACATTCGAGCTAAAGAAAAAGCACAAAGATCTCGAGAACTTGGCATCAAAGTAGGGGTAGAAGATCGTCTTCCGGAATATTAATCTACTGAGGTAGAGCGGAAGCGTGTATTGTAACTTCGATGAAATTCCTTCTTAACAAAATCCAACGTAAACGCCATGAAGCTGGCGGTTTTCGTAATCTTCTTCTCCATACGGCATTTGCGCTCACTCTGACATCGGGGCTTAGTTATTTTCTTGGGTTGGTTCGTGATAAAACATTTGCCTACACGTTTGGGGCTTCGGCTGAACTGGATGTTTACAATGCAGCTTTTGTGATTCCAGATTTTTTCTTGGCACTCCTTGTAACCGGAACTTTATCAGCAGCTTTTGTGCCGATTTTTAGCAATCTTGATGAGCATCACAAGAAGAAAGCTATTTTATACACCAATCAAATCATCACGTATGGGCTATTGATTCTTGCTGCTGCGTGCATAGCTTTTGCCATTTTCTTGCCTTATTTTGCAGAGTTTCTAGTGCCAGGGTTTGATGAGGTGACACGTCTTGAATATATTAAGATCACCCGCTTAATGCTGATTTCGCCTTTTTTGTTTACCATTAGTAATACGTTTGGAAACGTACTCATCTCTCTTAAGGAATTCTTGTGGTACGGGTTGGCGCCGGTTATGTACAATACTGGAATTATTATTGGTGTGTTCGTGTTTGCTCCCACAATGGGCGTGATGGGGTTGGTTTTAGGGACGATTTTAGGCGCGTTTTTACACCTCGCCATTCGAACTCCTTCTGTTATTCGTTATGGATGGCGTCCACAGTTGGTCTTTAAATTCAACCAAGAACTCAAAGAAACAGCGGCACTTATGGTGCCTAAAATGCTTCAAATTGGGATGTGGCAAATTTTATTGTGGTGGTTTGTCCGATTAGCCACACAGCTCGAAGAAGGCAGCGTAACGATTTATGCCTTTGCTCGAAATTTCCAAAGCGTGCCAGTCAGTCTCATCGGAATCGCGATTGCTCTTGCTGCATTTGCTGAACTGTCACACATTGCTGCTAATAAAAAATACAAACAATTTGCTCGCACCGTTCGTCGAAAAGCTTTCATGGTGCTCGGAACCACTACGGCCGCCGCCGCCGCATTGGCTTTGTTGAGCTATCCGCTCATCAATTTGTTGCTCGGCGGCGGCAAGTTTGATGAGGCCGCGGTCGCGGCCACCGCGGCTTTGCTTATGGTTTATACCATTGCGATTCCTCTCGAAAGTGTCATGCACCTCTTAGCCCGAGCCCATTTCGCGCTTAAAAACACCTGGCGGCCTTCGTTTATTCACGTGAGCACCATTGCATTGACCATGTGGTCGAGTGCATACCTAATCGATTCCATTCAGCTATTTGCCATCCCGGTTGCCTTTGGTATTGGACTGGCCTTACAAACGCTGTTACTCACCGCATCACTGTCTCAAATGTTGCGTTCGAAGACACGATAGTTACTCCCCTTTTTGCTAGTGTGCAGTAGTGATTTTGCGAGAACATATTCTCAGGTTTGAAGTCAGGGGGTATGTCAAACACATTGCACTGTGCAAAAGTCAGACATGTTATTCTTAGTGTTTTTACGGCTTCACTACCACGACTGAACGTGCACCATTCAAGATTCCTTCATCATGCACCGAAGCAGAATCATCCCAATCGTGTAGTGCGTTCATCAGCACATCATCTTTGTAGGTGAAATTTTCTCCATGCCTCGTTCCAACATCATTCGTAATAAATCGAGACCCATCATATCCGCGAATAACCAGCATGTGATACACCGGGCCCTCTCCTGTAAAATATGGATTTCCTAAATAGCGTCCGGCAAAAGGAGCGACCACCGGATATCCTTGAATTAACCAGTCACGTATTTGGTTTTCCGATGGATTTGTTACCACTTCCACGTTCGGATGTTGTAAATAGAGTTGTGCCATCTCTGCAGTTTGTTCTGCTGTGGTGTGTTCATATTGCCCAAAATAATCTATTTCCCATTCCACCATGGCCAATAAATCTTCTTCAAATTTTTTCATTGAAGGGGCTTGATTGGTTACGTAATACCACGCTAAAAGCAAACTGGCTTCTTCGCACGCCTCTTGGTACGGCATGCCCCAATCCCCTGTCGGAGCTTGCGAATAGAAAGGTACATTCAGGTTGAATGATTCAGCCCTATTCACACTTGTCTCATTTTTATCTACGACTACAGGTTCGCTCACAGGTACGTCCGTGATATAGTGGGCGCGTTTTAGAGCCTGATAAGGGGCACACCCTGAAGTCAGAATGATCATCAGGATAAACAAAGTTGTAATAAAAGAATGCAACATACGTTAGAATCGTCAAATCCTTAATCTTTTTACCATGAAAACCCTTGCCAAGGAATGGCTAGCTGCCCTTGTACTTTTAATTCTTGTCGGAGGCGCTGTAATGTTTGGTTTCTATCTAGGAAATCAAAATCAGAGCACCCCGCTGACGATGGAAGAAGATGAAAACCTCATAGATGAAAAAAGCGATGAGGCCATCGATCTTGATTCGGAAGTGAGTGATCCACAAATTTATGGCCATGAAGTCACCGATGGTACCAGGGGAATACTTTTTCAGCCAAACGGAAAAGACCCACAGAAAAAAGTAGGTAGCATTACGTTTGGAAACACCAAACAATTAGATAGTGAAATATTTATCGCTTCTTATAAAGCCAGTATCATGAGCGACGGAAAAAAAATGTGGGGAGACACGATTCAATGGGATGATATTAAAGATAAGTATCAGTGGTACCAGGTAGGAACATTTCACGAAGGCTCATTCACTGGCTATAAGTTACTTACATTAAATGTGGGATGTGACGGCCCCTGTTTTGCTCCGACTCTTTATCGATTCGCATGGGAAGAAAGTACTGGAGAATTGGTCTACTTAGAAAATGAATCTAATAAATGGGAGACTCAAGAGCTGGCAATGTTGTTTAAAAACCGAAGCAGTATCTTGATCGATGAACTTCATTTACCGGAACGTATTGGGCTTCCTGGGGTTAACGCTGTTTTTAGTCGAGACGCAGAAGATATTTCCTTTTGGGGAGAATCACTTTATCTTCAACATTACGAAGTGGTTTTTCCAGATTCTGAAGTAGGACCGCTATATGAAATCGCTGGAGTTCATACAAAAACAGGTTGTTTATTTGCAGTGGCACCAGATGGATCGCTTGTTCGCTATGCCTACGATCCTAAATTTAGCGGAAGTTCCAATAATAAATTGAATTTAAATAACGGTGACACAATGTACTTCGGAAACTACAATCTTCGTCGTGGTGGCTGTGGAATTACAGGGATGTGCTACATGATTGATAAGGTTAACGAAGGAGAAGTGTATGAAATTGGATCAACCGCTACAGGAATGAAAATCTATGCAGTTAAAGATCCAGACAGCGGGGCGGTCACACAGTATGACAAAATCAAAGGAGATTTCACTACTCCAGCAGGACGACTCGCCGATTTATATCGAATGTATTCAAGCTTCCAAAAAGAAAACGCGAAAGCATTTAGTCAGTTCACGGCAGACTATCCAATCCTATACTGGCAAGACCCACTAGGTCGGTGGGTCTCGATTGTGAACAGCAAATATCAACCTCCAGCAGAGTGCGGTAAGCCGGTTGTTTATCTTTATCCAGAAAAAACCATGGATATTGATGTCGCAGTAGAAGTTGATGAATTTACAAAAACCATTCCTGAGCATGGCGAAGATGGGTGGCACGTACGATCCACGCCGAATAGTCAGATTTTCAACTATGACGATGGGGTTGTTTATCCTTATCTCTTCTGGGAAGGTCATGATAAAGACAAAGTAGAGGCCAGCCAAGGGTTTATGATTGCGCGTGAAGACGTGCCTCGATTCTTACGAAACTCGCTACGCGACCTCGGTTTCACGCGCCGCGAAGCTCGCGACTTTATTGAGTTTTGGGAGCCACATATGCTCGAAAATCCTGAACCATACTTTTTCGTGAGCTTTGTGGGGACGCGCGATTTTAATAAAGTCGCTCCACTTCATATCACGCCAGCGCCAGATACATTGATTCGAGTATTCATGTATTTTGATCCTGTGTCAGTGCCTTACAATGTCATTCCGCAAGTTTTGCGCGCGACTCCGCGTCATGGATTTACCGTCTTTGAATGGGGCGGAACCTCATCTCGACCATGGTCCGAAGATTAATAATCACAACATTGATTCTGGGAGGAGTGATCTTAAGTGGTTGCTCCTCTTCGACGGTACTACCAAGCTCGACAAAGGGCGCGGTCCTCCCCCATCATACATTGGTTGAAGGCTGGATAGATCGTTTTTATGGGACGCTTGAAAATTCGTCTATTGATCACATCGTTCTTATAAGTCCCAATCATTTTAATCATGGACATAGTGCGATTAGAACCACCGACAAGGCCTTTGCCGCGCAGAGTTCATTACTCACGAATGAGCTCACAGATTTCGATCTTGAGCACGGTATTTCTGTGCACACACCTTACCTTGATAGTTATTTCCCACATGCTCGAGTAACACCCATTATGATTAAAAATGGTGTTCAAGAATCACGCCTCAATACGTTAGCGGATGAGCTTGCCGAGCTTGATCCTGCACACACGCTTATGCTTGCCAGCATTGATTTTACGCATATGGATCCAGAAAAAGTGGCACTTGAAAACGACGACCGGACGGTCGCTTTCCTTAATGATCTTTCCAGTACCACTTTGAATTTAGATAGAGTAATAAATTTGGCCGAAACCACCAATCCTGCACCGGAATGGGATTCTGTGGCTATGGATTCGCCTGAAACATTATATGTCATGGCACGAGTGATGAAGGCATGGAACGCCACAACATTTGAGTTGTGGGCTCGTACGTCAAGTGCATCCTTAATCGAAGGACTCACATCCATGGACAACACCAGTCATGTTTTTGGAACGTTTAGCCAAACAAGTCAGTAAAAAGGAGGACTTGCGCCAACATATCTAAGGAAATGTGAGTTGCCCCGCCGCCCACTCCGCATGTTCTCTCACCAATTCACTGGAGTCATCGCGAGCCACTTGTTGAAGAAGTGGAAGGAGTTCGGTTGCACCAATATTAGCTGAGACAATGCACGCATTACGAAGGAGTCCTTCTCGTTTGGGGCGACGCATGGGTGATCCAGCAAAACGTTCATCAAACGCTTCTTTAGTTCGAAGCTCCAAGACGTCACGAAGCAGTTGATGGTCGCCACCAATTCGAACTGCTAATGGTTCCGGGCCTCCTCCTTGGGCTACCACATTTTTAGGGCAAATTTCTTGGCAGAGATCACAACCGTACAGCCAATCCCCCATCAGGGGCCTCAGCTCTTCGGGGATGGATCCTCGGTGTTCAATGGTTAAGTAAGAAATACACCGACGTGCATCCAGTTCTCCTTCGCCCACCAACGCCTCTGTTGGGCAAATATCAAGGCACAACCGACAGTGGCCACAGATATCGGGGGATGAATTGGTCGTAGCTGGAAGGTCTAAAGTTGTTAGGATTTCAGCCAAAAACACCCATGATCCGAACTTAGGAGTTATGAGCATTGTATTTTTACCGATGTATCCGAGCCCCGCTTGTTCAACATAGGAGCGTTCCAAGACAGCTCCGGTATCAATGTAGGGTCGAAAGGAAGCATCTGGATACTGTTTTTTTAGGTCTTCTATGAATCGCTTGAGCATTTTAGTAATGATCTTGTGGTAGTCACGTCCGTACGCGTAACGAGCCACTTGTCCTGCAGCGTGAGGGAGGCGTGGTCGTTCAGGTCGGTAATAATTGATAGCGAGAGAAATCACACTTTGGGCTCCAGGTAAAAGATTGGTGGCGGATCGTCGTCGTTCAGGATCGCGTGTCATGTACACCATTTCTCCTGCATGTCCGGCTGTCACCCATCCTTGATAATGTTCGAATGAAGCCGGTTTAATATGAATAGATGAAATACCAGCTAAATCAAAACCATGATCGGCCGCACGCTGGAGAATTTGTGAGAAGTTTTGCGAAGACATATTGTTGACTGTAGAATTCATTTGACATGATACCAGATTTAAACCTGGAAATATGGTCCAAAAAAATTACAATTCTACACTTAAAAAAGTTATCTATGAAACTTACGGTCATTCCTATTGCGCCCTACTCCAAATTGCATCATGCGCGGCTTAATTCATTGGCTGAGAAGCACGCACTTGATCTGAAATATCTCGATCTTCCTATGGGTGATCCAGCTATTCTTGATCATATTAAGGGAAGCGAGTTGGTCATTCTTACTCCGCGTCTTCCATTTGATGTTTTACCTGTACTTGAGGGATGTCGACTCATTTCACTTGAATCCACTGGGGTTGATATGATCGATTTGGATCGAGCAAAAGATATGGGTATCACGATCACCAATGTCCCTGATTATTCATCGGCTGATGTGGCGGAACGAATATTTGGATTATTGCTTGGGCTTACTCATCAGATTCGCAGGGGGCACGCTACAGTGATTAATGACACATGGAACTCCCCCACTTCGCAGATTGCTACCGCACTTCATGGTAAAACGATGGGAGTTTTTGGAATGGGGAAAATCGGACAGCATGTGGCGCGGATGGCTCACGCATTTGGAATGAATGTCCTTGCACACACTGCGAACCCTGATCCGGAAAGAGAAGTTACACATGATTTAACATGGGTGAGCTTTGATGGGCTTTTGAAAGAATCTGACGTGGTGGTATTAGCGGCCCCTGCCACTCTTCAGAATAAGGAAATTTTTAATAAAGAGGCATTCAAGTTAATGAAAAACACAGCGCTATTTATCAACACGGCTCGCGGAGTGCTTATGGATGAAAATGCATTGGCCCAAGCGCTTACGAATGGAGAGATTGCGGGAGCTGGGATTGATGTGTTTCAACAGGAGCCGATCAACCGAGACAATCCCCTTCTCGCCGCTCCTAATACCTTGCTATCTCCTCATACTGCGTTCGCTTCGGACCGATCTTTGGATCGCTTGCACACTGTAGCACTCGATAATCTTGAGACATTCTTGGCTGGAGGGTTGCAAAGAAATGTGGTTTAAGGTATAATTATATGAAAATAAATATAAAAACATTTTTTCATGGTCCAAGAAAACCGTCCCGACAACTCTCAAGTTGAGACTCGACAACAAATGATCGAACGTTTAGGTGAAAAGAATAAAGCATACCGTGTTGTGAGTGAGGGTTTTAACGGTGATAATGAACAATTATTCCCAAAGAAAAAGGTTAGCTTTAAAATTGAACCTGGAAAATATTTCAGTAAAGCCCTAACGGAAGCCATATATGGCGAGGGGAAAGACTTCACGAAAGATCTCACGTCTGCTCAAAGGAATGTGATTTTGAACGTTGATCTTATGATGTTGCATCATGGAATCAATACAAATGTCGTAAAAATTGGAGATGAATGGAATTTTGACTTTGGAAAAGGAACATTTAACGCAA
The DNA here is from genome assembly GCA_964491515.1 of uncultured Candidatus Peribacteria bacterium. GTDB lineage: Bacteria > Patescibacteriota > Gracilibacteria > UBA1369 > UBA12473 > CAZBGQ01. The sequence goes on along the minus strand of CAZBGQ010000003.1, from coordinate 17,862 downwards.
CATTGGGAGGAAAGGAAGTGCAAGGACAATTGAATCTTCCTGAGCGTGCACAGGTAGTTGAAAAAACTACCGCAGAATTACGTGAAGAGTATGTCAAGACTGAGTCCGGGCATAGCTTGGCTGATATGTTAAGCGACGACGAAGTGGATGCCATAGCTGAAGCGGATCAAGATTTAGCAGAATATCGTGCAGATCAAGCTAGCCGAGAAAGATTGACTACGGCAGAAACATTGGATGAATCGCGTGTGACGACTCAGGCTCGTCGTGAGATTTTCGGAGACAACACCACGGTAATGGAAACTGCCATTGAATCTGGAAGCCTAGAGTCTGTGATGGAATCACTTCAACAAATGAACCTTTCATATAAACAACGAAGAGCACTTATTCAATCTGATGAATTATTTGTGGATGACCTTATTACGGGGATGAATCATTATCTTCCTGCGGATAAAGCCATTGAATCAGATGGGAGTAATTATGCAGGGACTGCTGAGCAAAACATTGCCTGGACCAAAGTAGTCAAGGACGTTCTCGGCCCAGGATTTCCCGAATACCTTGAGTTACCAGTCTTAAAAGATGTGCCTAAGAAAACTACTACTACTACGACTAGTCCAGAAGGCGAAAAAATCAACATAGAAGGATTGTATGAATACGCAACGATTCTCGAGCGTGATTGGAGTAAATTCCTTAAACGTGATTTTGACTTTGCAAATGTAGATATAAGCACGGCTGTAGACGAAGAAGCAGGAACCGTAAGTTACACGATTGATATCACGGACAAAGATGGAAACCCTCAGATATTGGGAGGGGTGATCAGTTATAAGGATAAAGGAACCATAGAAGATCAGTATGAACTAATGGTGTTACGTCATGGGGACTTTTTTGATAAGCATCGAGGAGGAGCGCCGGAAGAAGAAAAATCAGCACTACAAGAAGCATTGGATGCGGTGCCGGTCGGACGTCAGCCAGATGGGCGTGACGAAGTCGAAGGACTAAGAGAAGGCGGAGGTGGAGATGAGGCCGCAAGTATTGGCCCCCTACAAGAAATGAGTGGCGGACCAAGCGGGGAATTGGAAGGTCTTGACCCCGTGGTTTTAACCGAACCCGAGCTACCTCCAGTTGAGAAATTGGAGAAAACGTATGATGCGGAGGCAGAAGAAGAAGCTCGGAAAGCCAAGGATAAGGATCGATCACAGGATTCATTAAAACCAGTAAAGGACAGAGATTTAACACCAGAACCACTGCTTGGAGAGCCTGGCTCACATAGTACGATTGAAGATGCAAATGAACTTGCAGGGAAGGGTGACATACAAGAGGAGCCAGTTTCTAAGAGAGCTCGCCCTGGGTCAGTTGAAGAGCCATCAGCGGCAGATGTTGCAGTTGATCATATTACTGGCGGGGGAGGAGATGGAGCAATAACAGAAGCCCTTGAAGGATTGGAGGACGAACCGGTCACAATTGAATCAGGTGGAACTGCCGAAGAAATTTTGGAAGGAGAATCTTTGCCTCCAGCGGAAGCGCCAGTACCTACAGAGAAGCCAGTCCCAGTTGAAGAGCAGGAGCAGCAACCGAAACTCCGGATAGGATTAAAAAGAAGTTTAAAGGAACTCAGAATTAGCCCTGATTACAATTTTGAAGATGTTACAGTCCAGGGTATTGAGTTTGGCCCAGCGAAGTTTAAAAAACTAGCACAATCTGGATTTGCGGGACAAAGAAAAGAAGCAAAGCAATGGCAGGGACATGTTTTAGAATTTGAATCTAAAGAAAAAGCTGAAAGCGGCGGACCTCGGGTACGCATGGAAATTCAATCCAAAGCTTATGTTCACTACTGGGGTGCCCCTAAGATTAGAGTGTGGGTTGAGGGTAAAGAAAAATTAAATGACTATGATTCCACTCGTCATGATGTGATGGGAGAATTGGAAAAATTCAGCAAAGACATGGATGAGGGTTTCCCTGAAGAAAGCCCAGACAGTGAGGCTTAGAGTTTTGTGGACTTCCAAGTAGAAAGAGCTATAATTAAATTAGCCTTTTTATACATAATTTATATCTATGCAGGTTCACACTTTCACTAAAAAACTCACGGATCCAGAGAAGGAAATGTTCTTGAATCACCTTGATAAGAAACTGGCTAAGTTTGAACAATTTTTGGGGGAATTTGATGAAGATGCGGTGAAGTTAAATGTAACAGTGGAAAAGTTTCCTCAGAATGATGCGTTTAAAGTAGAAATGGTCATGGAGTTGCCTAAGGCAACGCACAAAGCTTTGCACTCAAGTGAAGACAGTCGTGATTTGCTGAAGGCCATTGATTTTGCAAAAAGCAAACTAATCGATCAGATGAAAAAGGCGCTTGAAAAAATGCACCACGAACATCAGCATGCAGCATAACTGTCGATAACCGTGAAAAAGATTTATTTAGACCACGCCGCGACCACTCCGATGGATCCGCGCGTTCTGGAGGCAATGACCCCCTATTTTTCTGAAACTTTTGGGAATCCATCAAGTTTACACAGTGCGGGGCAAGCAGCGAGACAGGCAGTGGACGGTGCTCGCCGAAGTATCGCTGGTTTTGTCGGAGCGTCTCCGCGTGAGCTTATTTTTACTTCAGGGGGGACGGAAAGTGATAATCTAGCGTTATTTGGAGTGGCTCATGCGTACAAGGATCAGGGTAAGCATGTAATAGTGAGTGCCATAGAACACGAAGCGATATTGGAGCCGGTTCGTACGCTTGAAAAGGCAGGATTTAAGGTCGCTATTGTGGGTGCTGATCAGGATGGAATTATTAAGTTAGATGAACTTGAAAAAGCGCTAACTCCGGAAACTATTTTTATTAGTTTGATGTTGGCTAATAATGAGGTGGGCACCATTCAGCCCATTTCAAAGGCCGCGCAACTTGTTCGACGCCACAAAAAAGCCCTCGGGCGCGGCCCCACTCAGCCCCCTTTCTTGCACACCGATGCGTGCCAGGCCGCGGGCGTTCTTAGTCTGAATGTAAGAGATTTGGGAGTGGACTTACTCACACTCAACGGAAGTAAAATTTATGGCCCCAAAGGAATTGGGCTTCTTTATGTGCGCGAAGGAATTAAGCTTGAACCTCAAGTTTGCGGAGGTGGGCATGAGCATGGGCGCCGATCCGGCACGCTCAATGTGCCCGGAATTATAGGCTTAGCAAAAGCATTGGAATTGGCTCAAGCCGAGAGAGAAAATGAAAACAAACGACTTACCTGTATGCGCGACAAATTCATTGAGAAGGCTTTGGAATTGCTCCCAGATATCCAGCTAACCGGTCACACATCCGACAGACTCCCCAACAATATTAGTTTTATGATAAAGGGAGTAGAAAGTGAAATTTTGCTCATGAGGCTTGATATGGAGGGTATTTATGCCTCGGCAGGATCGGCCTGTACGGCCGGCAATGCAGAACCTTCGCACGTACTGTTGGCAATGGGGTTTTCTAAGCAGGAAGCACGCACCGCGGTGCGGTTTTCATTGGGGCATTCGACGACTGAGGAAGAATTAGAAAATGTTGAAAATATGTTTATTGATGCAGTTAAAGATATCCGAAGCGAATCAGGCGTGTACTAAATCAAATTTTTCCTCTACACTGCGTTCACTATGACGACACTTCAAGTCCTTATATTGGTATTCGGTGCGCTGGCAGGTGCAGGCGCGAGCTCTGTCTTGTTTAAAGGTGGAGGAACCGGTTCTAAGGAAAAAACGAAGAAAGAAATTTCTAAGCTTTTACATAAAAGTGAAAAGGAGGCGGAAAAAATTGAGCATGATGCCAAAGGCGACTTAAGCCGTATTAAAGAAGAAGCTCAGCTAGAAAATCAACGTATGGAGGCTCACGTAGAACGTCTTCAAGGGTCTCTTGATATTAAGGAAAAACACGTCAATGACAAGCTCAGTCAAAATGGGCAAATAGATAAAACCATTAATGAGGTCAAGGAAGAGATCAAGTCCATGAAAGAAGAAATGAAGAATAGCAATGCGTCTATGATAGACATTTTGCTTGAAACCACAGGGGAGTCCAAAGAGAAAACTATCGAGAACCTTAAGGCTCAGCTCTATCACGAAGTGGATGGGCGAAGAGAACGATTCGTCAATAAGCGACGGATAGAAACGGAAGAAGATATTGTTAAAATTGCTCAAAACATTTTGGTGGCTGCTTTGCAACGGTATTCTGATAAAAGTTCAGTCGATAGAAATGGAAGCTTAGTAGAAGTGAAAAATGAAAAGTTTAAATCTCATCTTGTTGGTAAAAATGGTGAAAACATTTTGCATCTAGAGAGTAAGTTTGAAGAGATTGAAATCATTTTCAATGACTATCCTAAAACTATTACTGTAGGTGGCGGTAAGTTGCTTTTGAGGCAAGTAGTGAAGCACGCGATAGAGATTTTACAAAAAAAGCGCAAACCATTTGGCCCAAAAGATATTGATATTGCATTGGAGGAGGCTAAGAAAAAAGTCAGAAACATCATGCGTGCTAAAGCACAAGAATCGATAAAAATCGTTGGGCTTAAGGATGTTCCCGAAGGGATTATGAAACATTTGGGGCGATTACATTTCCGTACTAGTTATGGGCAGAATGCTTTGCGTCACTGTATTGAAGTTGGCCTGTTTTCCGCACTTCTTGCTGCTGAGATAGGTGCTGACATTGAGGTTGCGCGCGTCGCAGGATTTTATCATGATATTGGGAAATCTCTTTCCGAAGAAAGTGATAAAGGCCATGACTACATCACTAAAGATATTCTTGAAGAATTTAACTACAGCGAAGAGATCGTTCATGCATCCTGGGCTCATCACGAAGGAGAGCCAGCACGTAGCCTTGAGGCTAAAATTATTATGGCAGCGGACGCATTGTCAGCCAGTCGGCCGGGCGCTCGGCTTGAATCTTTGGAGCGTTATCTCGAGCGTATTCGAGCGCTTGAATCCACAGCTGGGTCATTCCCTGGTATTAAAAAAACATTCGCTATTTCTGCTGGACGTGAAGTTAGGATCTTAGTTCATCCTGGTGAAATTAAGGATGGAGATCTCACCGGTCTTGCCCATAATATTGCTGATAAAATTGAAGCTGAACTTACTTATCCAGGTAATGTTAAAGTCAACGTGATTCGTCGCCAAGAGTGGAGAGCTATGGCTGGGAAAGGAAAAGGACCTATAAGCTAGAGATTTCTTGGCTTAGTTTGTAATTTTTGCTAAGATCATTTAGCAATCTTTAATCGAATTTTCTCATGTTCGGACGCAAAAAAAAGGAAGAAGCAAAGAAAAAAGGGACTATGGACAAACTTGTCATGGGTGCCATTATCGGCACTGCTATTGGGTCGGTAATAGGTATGACTGTTGCTCCTAAAAAGGGCGAAGCTACACGTCAATACATCAAAGATAAGTATAAAAATCGTGATGAACTGATTCCTAAGGAAGAAATAAATGAAATAAAGAAGCTCACAAAAGAAACAGTGGTGGGCGTAGGATCGCTGGTGAAAAATTTCATATTTGGTCGGAAGAAAAAAGTAAGTCCGGCTGCTGATGAAAATAGAGAGCACCATTCAATGAAAAAGATTCCATTGGAAAGCGAGAAAGAAAATACTTTTGATCACTTACAAGAATAAAAATATATCATGGAAATTGAGAGTTTATTTCTTATTATGGCTGTGGTTTGGGGGACGGGAATGGTTTTCCGCCGCCTGAAGTTACCAATTTTATTGGGCGAGCTTCTTGCTGGGCTTGTTTTTGGGCCAGCTTTGTTTGGAGTATTTCAAGACAATGAAACCATTCGGGTTCTTGCAGAGTTGGGTATCTTCTTTTTGATGTTGCACGCCGGGCTTGAAACCAATCCAAAAGATCTTCTTCATTCCTCCAAAGCTTCGGTTGCGATTGCAGCTGGAGGTGTAGTATTACCGCTTCTGCTTGGATATGGGGTTGCTATTTATTTTGGATATTCAGGGATTCAGGCGGCATTCATTGGCCTGGCACTTTCCATTACTGCCATTTCAGTCACCACAAAGATTTTCAAAGATTTCAAATTCAGTAAATCCAAAATCGCTCATCTAGTCATGGGCGCAGCGATCATTGATGATATTGTTGCATTTCTTTTACTGTCTATTATTCTCGGGATTGTTGCTGGTGGTGGTGTTATTGCTCCCTTGGAGATTTTATGGCTTGTCGGAAAAGTGGTGCTCTTCTTCGGCGGTGTGATTTTGGCTGGCACCAAATTCATTCCGGTTTTCAATAAGATTTTTTCCGATAAAGGATACAAAGCATTCACGTTCACCCTTATTATTGCCTTGGCCTTTGGGGTGTTTGCTGAACAGATTGGGCTTCATTATATTTTGGGTGCCTATCTAGCAGGTCTTTTTGTAAAAGAAGAAATCATTCATCCAGAAGTTTATAGGAAAATCGAAGATCGTTTGTTTGGATTAAGTTATAGTTTCTTGGGTCCAATATTTTTTGTTAGCTTAGGATTCCATGTGGACTTTGGGGTTTTTAGTGACCCGGTTGCTTTGCCATTTTTAATCGCAATCACAGCGGCCGCTATTATCGGTAAAGTTGTAGGTGCAGGAGGTATGGCTTATTTTTCCGGGCAGAAAACAAAGGAATCTATGATAGTCGGTTTTAGTATGAATGGACGTGGAGCAGTGGAATTGATCCTGGCTGTGATTGGACTTGAATTAGGTTTGATTGATGAAACAATTTTCTCTGTCTTAGTTTTCATGGCATTCTTTACAACCCTTATGACTCCTATTATATTAAAGTACCTACTTAAATCACTCGGGAAGGAGGAAGTGTTGGATACCGAGTAAATGACATCTCTATTTGATGGCTAAAAAAGCGTGCTCACAAAAAACGTCCTCCCGTCGTTTCCGTTCCTGGATACATGGGAGTGCTTTTGGATTATTGATGACTTTAGCCGTAGGGACGCTAGGGCTTCAGATGACATTCGCTGGGAAGGTGGCTCCTAACACGATGATGTTGGATACATTGATTGAATTTGAAGATGGTACGACCGTACAAGAAGATTTGAGCGGGCAATTAGACGCATTTGAAAAAACACAGGCTACACTTATATTTCAAGAAAATGAGTATTCATTTGGATGGGAGGAACTGGGATTAAAACTTGATAAAACGGCCACCGTTCAAAGCATCCCTGTAATCAGTGCGAAGAAATCTCCATGGTCATTTGAAGGTGGGTTATTAGGAGAAAAGGAAGTGGTTATTTATTTCAAGTGGGATGGGGGGGCACTCATGGAAGCGTTGAATAACGTCATTCCAGAATTAGAAAGCGCACCAATAGAACCTCAGCTTCAATGGAACAGTCGCGCGCGCGCTTTTGAGACCATTGCCGGCCAGGACGGATGGATGGTTGATCGTGCAGCACTTACTTCAGTATTCGAGGAGCAAATTAAAACCCTAACTCCGGTGCCTACGACGCTCACGACAGAAGTAAAAGTTCCTGCGTTAACCACCTCTGCCTTAGAGGCCTCAAAGCCACATCTTCAGTCAAAATTGACCCAGCCAATCACCATGACCGCCGAGGGTGATTCATGGACGTTGGATTGGCGCGATCATTTAGATTGGCTCACATTTGTTCCTCAAAAAACGGTCATGGTTGAGGGCGTGGCCATTCCCATGAGGGGAGAGAACGCTATTGAAAATGTGGCCACGCAAGTTACGATCGACATTGGATTGAATGGTGATGCGGTGGGTACCTACGTTACCGATGAGTTAGCGCCGGACTTAGAAGTTGCGGCGGAAGACGTTATTATTTCTACAGACAAGGACGGTGCTGTCGTGTTTGAAGGCACTGCGACCGATGGGATTGAAGTTAGTCATGAACGGCTCACTCGCCTTTTGGAAATGGCACTTAGAAAAGATGTTACTGACGTTGAAATTCCCCTTGTAAAAACACCGGCGCAAGTCACGGTAGACGACGCATTGCGTGAGCGAGGGATCACAGAATTGGTGTCCACAGGATACTCTGGATATTGGGGCTCACCATATAATCGACAACACAATATTCGTGTGGCCATCGGTCGCTACGATGGAATTGTGGTTGAGCCGGGAGAGACATTTTCATTTGGAGAAATTCTAGGTGAAGTGGATGGTAGTACTGGCTATGCCAAGGAGTTGGTTATTAAAGAAGGAGAAACCATCCCCGAATATGGAGGTGGTATTTGTCAGGTTTCTTCCACATTGTTCCGCGCAATTCTGTTCGGAGGGCTACCCATTGTGGAGCGTCACCCACATTCTTATGCTGTTTCGTATTATTCATTCCCACTTGGATATGGATTGGATGCCACGGTGTATCCACCGCAAGTTGATTTAAAATTTCTTAATGACATGGACACTCCCCTACTGATTCAGGCCTATCAAGAAGGACAAGAAGCGTACTTCAAATTCTATGGAACTAAGGACGGACGCGAAGTCGCTTTGGATGGTCCCTATATCAGTAATCGTCGCTCCGCTCCCGAACCCATCATCACTGAAACCACGGAGCTCGCGCCCGGCCAAAAGAAAAAAGTCGACAGCGCACACAGTGGATTCACCGCCACGTGGACCCGCAACACCACCTATTCTGACGGAAGAAATGAAACCGATACCATCGTCAGCCCCTACACCGCATGGGCTGAAAAATGGTTGGTAGGGGTTGACAAAAATGAATAAAAGGATTAAGGTACATTCTTAATCTTTTGACATCATTATGGAATGGCCGGGTTTTTAGACAGATGGGTGGGCAGAGATGCTAATGAGTCCTCTAGGACGGGAAGCGAATCAACTGAAGGACAACCTCGGTCTGTTAAGTTAGCAATGGCTAAGCTTAAGCTGACACAGCTTCGAGTTTCTAAGCGGCCGGTACTTAAGCCAAGTCAAAAAATTGAAGCTACTGCCACATGGGGTACGTATACCCTAATTGCCCCAGATGGGGGTGCCGATTTGATAGTCCTTGATCAGGATGGTGTTCCAGTGAAAGATTTTGGAGCCAAAGGAAGAATGCACTACTTAGATTTAGTGACTCGACTGGTTAAAAATGAGGGTTTGGACTATTTGTCTGCTAGGGGTCATAGCAATAGCCTTGGTATTGGAAATCTTCCCGAGCACCTACAACCTTATGGCGCTGCATTGTGTGGAGAAGGTGGATATAAACTGATGCTTCCTGACACTGGTGCTCATCATCATTTAAAATTTCCGAGGGTCACTGTGTTAGAAGGAGGGAAATACATTGTCTTTTCTTCTGGGGCTCCATCTCAGCTCATCGTATATCAAACCACAAATAATAGCGGGACGCCTCAGGCTCCTCAGTCGTGGCGACGATTTGACTTAGGGTCAGACAAGCAATGGCCGGAGGAATTATTGAAAGTTCTTCCTATGTTTTATCCCCACAGTCATGGCATGAAGGAAATCCCTGGAACGCCGTATTTTGCCATAGCAGGCGGAAACGGATTAATTGTGGGAGAACAGGAGAGCACGGATCCTGGTATTAGCAATGCCCCCATTCAAATGAACTGGCTTAAGAAAGAGAGCACACATCACATTAGAGATAATTTTTGCTTTGACGAAGATACTCCGACTGAAATTTTCTATTGTCGTTCAGATGAACCGGCCGAGATTAGGACTCTTGATATTTCAGGAGACCCTTCAGGGTGGAGTTCCTCCTCTAAGCCTATCCCGGGGGAGTATCAAGATATTCGAGGTTTGACACTAGATCCTTCGGGACAATTTTTCCTTTTTCTAGATGGGAAGAATCGGTTGACGGTATTGGACAAAGAAACACTTAGAGAAGTCGCTAAATTTGGAGGGGTGAAATACTTTAGATTCACTCGTCATGGGTATCTCCAAGTCATCTTAAAGGATGGGAGATGGTGCACCTATCATGTGAATTTTGATGAAGTAGCGGAAGGATTAGAAGCCAAAAAAGTGGCAGGAGCCATCGGTACATTAGATGTAGGCGCTTACTTCCGTGAGGCAGGCTCTACGGCTCATCGTCGCAGGCAACAAGGAGGACCCGCTGCTAATATACTGGCAGCTTATAATAATATTCGCCAAGAAATGGAGGGGGATTTTAAGCCGGAAGTGGCTAGTGCGGCAACTTTAGCAGATTTAGATTTAGTACGTGAGGCACTGACAGCAGCAAAACGAGATTTGGTTGGAAGACAGTTGGATGCCGGGATTGTTGAGTATGTCATGGCCGGAGTAGAAGAAGCTATCCGAGATAAGGCAACAACATTGGCAACTCCAGAGGTTCAAGCTATTTTAGGTCGAATTAGGGGGCGTCTTCAATCTCTTGCGGTGACAACCTTGGCCGAGGCTCGGGAAGACATGATTCAAGTTCAACGTTACAGCCCGTATGTGAATGATGCGCTTCAAGCAGAGATTAAGACAATGTCGGAGGACTTGCATGACAAGGCCACCGATATTTTCAGAACTCAAGCAAGCTCTATTGAGCAACATGTTTCACAAATTTTGGCTGACACACAAGTAGAACTGGAAGGGTTTGACAACAAGCCAGACTTTGATGCATGGCATGAATTTAGTTATCCAAAAATAAAATCTCAGTTACGAATCATTGCAGATGAATGCCCGGTAGAGTTACCAGGGACTCGTAAAAAAGTTATTGAAGGTAGGCGCAATTTGGAAAAGTTGGCGCAAAAATTCGAGCGAATATTTCAAGAAGAATACGTTCGAATTCGTGAAGCAGCGCGTGAGAGAGTCGAGGAATCTGCCAAAAGAATTGAATCAGATATTAAGTCCTTTATTCAACGAATGATGACTCAGTCGTTTGGGGGACGCATTGAGGCAGAGGACTACGCTAGGACGTCCGCCATGCGACTTATGATTGCTCACGACATTACTGCTTTAGAGAAAAAAGACACCACGCGCGCCAAAGTTTTAAGTCAGCTATTAGCTGTAAAACTTGCCAATGCGTATGGGGAAATTGAGCGTCGCGCTAGAATTGGAATATCGCCCACAGGACATCAAATGGTTTTGTTTGGAAACGTTCAGTTTCCACGCTGGGAAGGACACGTAAAAAGGAAGAAGGATCAAAGAATAGAAGTATTATTTGATGTTGACCTACAGACTCGTGGTCCAGGAGTCGGGCCTTCAGATCTTTATGGGGATATCACTCTTAAAGTTACATCCCCAGAAGGGAAGATAAAAATGATAAGACTGTTTGAGTTTTTAGAGAATGAAGATAACTATAGATTGGGATTGCAGGAATTTGGGCTTGCTCAGCGAGAGATGAATTCATCGTATATTGCGAGCAGTGATTATAAGAAATTTAAAAAGGCTCTAAAAGAGTGGGCAGGACCATTCAGTAAATTGAAAGCCGAACTTAAACGGCTAAGAGCCGAACGAGTTAAGCATTATTCGACACGTACACGATGTGGAAGTCGTCCAAGCCCTGGAGACGCTACTTACGATCAATGGAAACTAGCTGATGAAAAGTGGCAAGAGGACTACAAAAAACTAGTAGAAGAATACAATGATTTCTACAAGGAAAACTTTATCATGCACCTTAGACAGCTTGATAAGCTTTCTAGTGTGGATTTAGTAGAAGACACCAACGGAAAAGGATATGTGCCTGAGTGGCAACCTCACTGGACTTCCGATCATCAGACAGAAAAGATGTTAGGCCAAATGGCACGAACGGCGAAAATGCAGATTGATCTTCAAGAAGGATTACTCAATTTGAAAGGTCATGCGGGAACGGGCAAAGATGTATTGGTGAAAATGTTCTGTGCACGTACAAATCGTCCATACTTTGCGTTTGATTGTTCTAAGTGGACCACTGAATTTGAATTATCCGAGGACATTGTTTTGGAATCGAAAGATGGTGCGTCTCAGACTGTGCAAGTGCCTTCTGTGGTGCTCAATGCCATTCGAACACCTGGTGCGGTTATGTATTTCAATGAGATCAATGCTATGCCCGAACAAGCTCAGATTTTCTTGCATGCACTCATGGATGAAAAACGATCGCTCACCCTTAAAACAAGTGGAGGTCGAACCATAAAAGCCCATCCAAGTGTGATTTTTATGGGGTCAATGAATCCCGGATATCCTGGAACATTCGATCCACAGTTCGCGACTCGAAGTCGTATGATTTCATTGGAAGTTGATTATCCTCCATTTAGAATTCCAGCAAAACCAAGCGATCACTTAGCAAGTGATCGCATTAATTCCTCTGAGCCACTTCGTGTGGCGCGAAGTGTAGACTCTCTGACCTCCCTCACAGTTGACCCTGATCCGGACAGGAATGAATTCGTTAAAATGTGGAATGCCCATGTAAATGGTGATAATCAAGGGAAAAAACCAAATACCACGCAAGAATTTGATTTAAATGTTATTTTGGCATTGGTGACATTTGCAGATAAATTCCGAACAGACTTTGTGTTGAAGTTTGAAGGAGGCCGCGCAGCGCGCAACGCGTTACCTGTTAATCAGCCCATCACTCTACGCGAGATGAGGCGTTGTGCGTATATGTTGAGTCAAATGTCTGACATAGCTAAAACTCAGATTTCTGCAGCTCAAGTGGCAAAAGACTTGATTACGGAGTTCTTCTTATCTCATATCGATAGTAAAGAAGATCGCGGTAAATTAGAAGTAGCACTGAAGGGATTCACCTATCGAAAACGTATAGGAGTAACGTAAAAAAACTCAAATGTCATTAGAACTAGTACCAGATTCGGTGCCAGGAAACCCCTCTGATCGGCCTCTACGAGAGATGATTTTTTTGGCAGAGCAAGCAGCAGAAGAAGGAGTCAAAGTTGTTCCTGGGAAATCCTGGGGACTTCATTATCCCAAAGGGGGTGCTCCAAGAAATCAGCTATTAGAAGAGCTGAAAGAAGGTCAACACGATCCGGCCGAAGTCGCTAAAGATTTAAGGCCAACGGGGCTTGTTTATAGTATTCATGACTTGAAAGAAGAGGGAGGCTTGGAAAATGTTACACGTCATGTCCGGGATTTATCTCAAAGGATTCATTATTATGATTACAAACAGTTGGGTCGATTTGTACAAAGCATGAAAGGAGTAGATGTGTCTGTTGGCGATATTCAAAACATCTACAACGCTGTTCAATCAAGTAGGATTCGTAGGCAAATTCTAGATGCAGCCATGGATGAGGGGAAGACTGAGGCAGAAGAGGTGCTAAAGGAACAGGCACGTCGCTCTATTAAGAGAATGGGTAGTTTAGAAGAAGGAGCTGAGCGCATCATGGAAATGATGAAGGTGGAATGGTTGTGCGAAGAGCTTCGATTAGTCGGGAAAGGGAAACGCGACGAGCTTAGAAACAACCTCACGAAAAGGGAACAAAAAGTAGTTTCCGAAAATTCTCAAAATTATAGACAATACGTAGAGACTGGTGATATGAATTCCTTTGAAAGAGTTACGGAAGGTGTGAGAGATTATTTCGAAAAAATAAAAGAACCTAAACCTCCTACAATCACAGATGAGGAGGATGAGATGAGCGAAGAAATGAGGGAATTAATGGAAGAACTAGAAGAGTTTATGGACCAAGTAGGTCCTCCTGGAAGCGAAGATGACCCTGCCATTCCACCAGATGATTCGGATGAATACGTTACTCCTCCCCCACCTCCGCCAGGGCAAACCGGGCCCGCGTCGCCAGAAAAAAAGGCGCAGCAACCTTTATTCACGATTGAACCAGCCGGCTCAAGTAAGGGAGCAATGATTGGAAATTTTGCAACGGGCAGAAAAAGTTACTACGATCGCGCCACTAAAACATGGAGCAAAAAAAAGAGACTCTCTTCATTTTTTGAATGGACTCCAACCGCCGAACGCCAGAAAATTTCAGGAATCACCGATGGAGGATTAAAAGCTTTGCCAATTCCTGTCGGTTATACAATTGACGTAAGTTCTTTAGTTGTAAATGGTGGGGCGACCCCACGATTCCATAGAGATCAAACCGGGTGTTTTTATGTAGAAGCAGACGATGTATCATCATTTTCAATTGAATTCAGTAAAGAGGATCCTATATTTCAGTCTCTTCCAATTCCTGAGGATGCCCAAGTTCTTTGCGACTCAGATTTATCTCCAGAAACAGAGGTAATGATCCAGGGATTATCTGGAAAGTCTGCAACTAGAAAAGCGAAGGAAGCTCAGGCTTATCTGTTGTCACATCACTATTATCCTGGAGGAGGAGATTTAGATCTTGCTCAGGCTCTCCAACATAAGCTGCGCACACAATCCAGCCCTGATGAATATTTGCCCAACCTTGATGCCTCTGAATATCTCGAATGTTATTCGGCCAATACACTTTTTGTGCACATGATGAGAAAAGCTGGTGTTCCTGCACGTTTGGTGATTGGGCACTATTTAGATAGATCCAATACTAAGAATGGAAAAGCATTCATCGGTATGAATACGGGTCATGCATGGTCTGAGATTTGGGATGGTTCAGAATGGATTCGTGTTGATGCGACGCCACCTCCGAAGCCAGGGGATAAGAAAAAAGAACCACCTAAAACAGACGAAGATAAAGAGCCTGGTCAAAAGGACGAAGACTCAACGCCTACACCTGTTGAAGATGCAGATGATGGAGGCATTTCACCAGATCCCCCACAAGAAGACGCGGATAATGGCGGCGAACCCGGCGAACCCGGCGAACCCGGCGAACCCGGCGAACCCGGCGAACCCGGCGAACCCGGCGAAACCGGTGAGAGCAGCCCCTCTGACCAAGTTCGAGACGGAATGAAAGATCGTTTAGATGAACTTGAAGAAGAGGATTCACCAGTCCCTCCCTCGAGCTTAGATGACTTAGATCAAGTGGATGAAGACGAATTCCTTGAGGCACAAGAAGATTTGGAAGAGGCCAAGGAACAACTTAGTGAGATGGAACAACGGAAAAATCAATTAGATAAAGAAGTACAGGACGCTGAAACATTTCAGCAACTACAAGACTTATTAGATGGCTTAGAGAATGAAGAGCTATTTGATGAAATGAAAGAAGATCTAGAAAGGCGTATTGAGGCCAAAGAAAAAGAAATGAAAGATGAAATGCGTGATAATTTGGATCGCATGGTAGAAGATGGATTTGTGGACGAAGATCGCCGTGATGAGTTGGATGAAGCTATTGAAAAAGCTGATCTTTCTGAATTAGATGAGCTTAAGGAATTGATTGATTCAGAGAGCAAATTATATGATGAATACCAAGATATTAAGGAAGAGGTAATGCCCATGGTAGAAGAGTGGTGGCGATATTTTGCAGAGAATTTGCCGGTTGAAAGTGACATGGAAATTGATGAAGATGCCCATCATCGGGCTGGGGTTTTTGATAGGAGGGCTGTGTTTAAACCACGGAATTTGATAATGGGAACGATCCGTAATCCGCGTATTTTTAAGCCTGGAGTAAAACCAAAATTTATTGCAACCATCCTTGTTGATGTGAGTGGCTCTATGAGGGGGTCAAAACTGAAAATGGCACGAAAAATGTTAGTGTTTTATTCGGAATTATTCAGTCGGATAAGCGAAACATTTGGATATATTCGTTTTGCAGTTCATACGTTTTCTGATGATGCATCTCTCATTAAAGACTTTGATCAGGTTTACGATTCATCGGATAGGTATGATTTTGGAACTGGAAGGACACAGACTGTAAAAGTACGATTGATGAAAAATGTAGCTGTGTCAGGAGGGACCAATATGTTGCCAGCAATTCAGGCGATGGGGGATTCTTTATCTGCTGAGCAAGAGGATTACCCAGATCATCTTACCGCTTTGTATTTTATGGGAGATGGGGACGATACTGTCGGCAATAGTACGAGAATACGATATTTCTTAGAAGACAGGAGTGCGAGTGGGTTTGGTGATCATATTAAATCAGCAACTTTGCTTGGGGCTGAGAGGGATCGTCAAATTTTGGCAAAGATTTTTGGAGAAGATAATACGCATGTTGCTTCAAGCCTAGAAGAGTTAATTGAGGAGTCCATGAATCAATTTTCTGAGGATATTCAAGATTACATGGGCCCAATATCACGAAGAAGTGGAGGCTAGGAATCCCCCGGGGCTTGACAAAATTAGGCTTTTATGCAAAGATAGTACCCTGCCCCGAAAAACGGCTTTCAGTCGGGATTCGTGCGTGGGCAAATAGTACCTTCTTGTTCTTTGACAATTTGTTAGCTTCAAGCGAATAAGCCTGTGGGATGGAGTAAGACCAGCTCTATCTAACGACCCTTAATCGGACGATTTAGGCGCTACCTCTTCCTACCCGCAGGACTTATTCACTTGGAACGAAGATTAATAATTAAGATGAATTTATATAGTTGACTCAGGCCACTAATGTCGATGCCGTAGTGCACCGATTTTGCTGGCCTGGGTCAATCGCAACAACGATAGAACCGACCCAGTGGAGTTGAGGAACGTCCGCGGTTTGGCGGGTGACTCTTTGATTCTTTTGCAGGAGAAGCTGCCATGTCCGAGACCGAAGCCCTCGAACCTACTCCCGAAACCTCCCGCCCGGAAGAAGAGCTGGCCGATGACGTCCAGGCGACGACGCGCCGCGCGCGCTTCGCTGCCTGGGTCCGCCGTCAGGCGTCCCAGCTCTCCTCCCGGCTCCCGTCGATGCCGACGTTCCGCCGCCCCTCGCGGAAGAGCGTCATCGTCGTCGCCGGCCTCGTCGTCGTCACCGCCATCGTGTGGATGATGACGATGTCGACCCCCCAGTGGGCCACGAACGCCAAGGCCTCCGTCTCCGAGCGCTTCGCGGCCTTCGGGTCCGAGGACTGCATGGTGACGGCGAAGGGCGAGGCGCTCCCCACCTGGGCCTCCTCCATTCGCGGCGATCAGGAGAAGGTCGCCATGCGCTACAACGAGGCAGGCGACCTCGAATTCCAGGCCTGGGGGATGGTGCCCAACGAGAAGGAGGAAGAGGAGTACGTGATCGACGAGACCCTCTACTTCTCGGGCGCCTGCCTGACCAAGAAGGGGGTCTCGCGGAAGGTCACGGCCTTGGCCTCCGTCTCGGGGATGACCCGCGACGGCAAGGTCAAGGTCACGACCTTCAAGGTCGTGGACTACCAGCACTAGGCCGTCGCCGCCGCCCCGTTCCTCGGTCTTGGGCAACTCCCCCTCCTTTGCGTTTCGGCGCATCGGTTTGGGGGAGTTGCCCGGGCTGCGGTGGCCCTTTCCACGATAAATTCATCCAAATAACACCTTCGTTCCAAGTGATATTCATTTAAATGGCCCGTTTCAATAGAACGGTGTTTTTTCGTATATATGATTCAGCTTATTGCTCAATGCCAATAGCTTTTTTGTGCCAATCCACCGCTGTCTTTCGTTCGGGGACAAGAGGATAAGATTTTTCGAATCCTAGGACGGCGCTTCCATCTTCTCTTAGAAAATGAATGATTCCACTTTCCACCTTAACAGAATGTACTCGGTCTAATGGAGGAAGGGTAAAAGAAGGATTTTGTTTTCTTTTCCGTGCCCAGAAATCAACCGTAAAAGTAGACTGATCTTCAAGGCCGGCCTCTTGATAAACCATTCGTATTAATTCTTGCATTCTCATTCCCGTTGGAATTTCAAAGTTCGAAACATTAAAGGAAGGCGATCCATTCATATATTCTTCAATCATTGGCTTGCCTTCTTCGAGGTAAGCTTCAAGTGTTGCATCAAATCCACTTAATTTTGAAGGGCCATCTTCCACAGTCTCTGAAGGTGTAGGTTCGGGTGTCTCTTCGGGCGTGGGCTCCGGCGTAGGTTCAGAAGTTGTTTCTAGTATCGGCTCTTCGACAGTACCACCGCCACTTTGGGTACCTTGAACTTCAACAGTGCCACCGCCGGAAGGAGTATTTGGTTGTTCGACAGTACCACCGCCACTTTGGGTACCTTGAACTTCAACAGTGCCACCGCCG
>CAZBGQ010000002.1:80576-141988 GCA_964491515.1 uncultured Candidatus Peribacteria bacterium | reverse complement strand
GATTGTGAATTCATCACGAGGAATTATTTTTGCATATGAAGAAGAAGAGTATTCAGAGAATTATCCTCCTCACGCTTATGATCAGGCAGCGCGAGCGGCGACATTGACGATGATTCAGGACCTGAAGAGTGCATGGATTTAGTTGAATAGCACCTGATTGACAGGATCGTTTATATGTGATTTAATTTTTCACTGTACTTAGTTTTCTTATTTTGTATGGATACATCTTTAGAGCCTAAGCTCGAAACACTTCAAACAGCTCCTTTGGACAGTCTTATTGTGGAGGATAATCCAGATTTGAGTTCTCTTCTAGTACGGTGTTTGGAACAGGATTTTGAAGATGAGATTTCAGGGATTGAGGTGTCGGCGACTCTCGAAGAGATTAATCATCGTTTGGATCTTTTTTCTAGGGGAGAAGTTAAGTTACCGTCTTTTGTTGTTGCGGATTTGTCGTTACCTGGAGGGGAGACTCCGGTTGAGGACTTAGCAGCTTTTTTACGTTCAACTTCAAAGAGGGTGGCTATGGTTTTGGTGAGTGGTTCGGGTGTGGATAGGATGGAAGAATTGAGGGATCAATTAGAATCTGATTTATTGAGAATTTGGATCTTACCTAAACCATTTCGAGTGGATGCGTTTCGTGGTGTTATTCGTCGCGTTTCTTCTTATTTATTAGGGGTGAAAGGCTCTGGCTCGGAGGTTTCTTCTTCTTTTATCCCTCCTGTTGAGGAGCAAGAGCCGCAGTTTACCAGAAAACTTAGTGAGTTTGATGATTTGCGTGGATTGGTGAGTGCCTTGCCTTATCACTTAGGCCGTATTCAGCTTTATGAAGGTATTTTCGGAGATTTGGCTGAATTGGTGGCTGCTGAGTTGTCTGCTTTGAAGGAGGCGTTGGATGTTTCATATGATGCGTTTTATTCACGTTGGATTGAGTCTTTTCCCACGAATGAAAAATCTTCTCGTCGTTCATCCTTATTGTCTATTCTTAAATTGATTCCGGGGGCTGAGTTTGTATTGGATGTGTGTCTACATGATGTTAATAGTATTTTGACGCCGTATTTTGCGACTGGGCAATCTTTAGTTGGGGAGGAATGGGAGAGTCTTAAGCTACAATTGAAGGATTATGTGGATCGTTCTTTACGACCTTTTTCTCGTTATTCTATGAGTGGGAATCCAGAATCTTTTTGGTCAATTCAGAATGTGAATGAAGCGTTGGATCAATTGGATAATGGAATGGTCGCAGTAGATTCTGATGTGGATGATGATGCTCATGTTTATTTCCCAGCGGGTTCTTTGCCTAGTGTTATTCGTACTTTTTATTCAAATTTTAAAAAGGTTCAACGTTTAACAAAGAAGGAGGCTGGACGGTTATCTATACATGCACGTCAGATGGATGGGCGTGTTCGATTTTATATGGTAGATAATTTGAAGCCTTTTGAGGATGCGGTTTTTCCTAAAATTTTTGATGATAAGTTGCCGAGTGAACAAGGGCAGGGGATGGGTACTGGTTTGCGTAGGACTAGTGTGATGATGAGGTTAGATAATGTTCGTGGTTCGATCACGTCGTTTCATAAGCGGGATGGAGTTTGGATAGAGAAATCACCAAACAATAGTCCTCGATTTTTGGATATGGATGAGTTTGCTCATTTAGAGCCGTATTTGGAGGAGAATTCAACAAAAGTATTTGTATTGGATCTTCCTATTGTTCCAGCTCTGCCAGAAGTGACTGCCATTGAGCGATTGTGAGTTCTTCGGCCCTAGCATTGGTATTTATCTCTAAATTTTTAAAGGCTTTTTTAAGTAGGGATGGTTTTGCGAGTGGCTCGAGATTGCGAATGAGTTTTTTTCGTTTATGTGCAAATCCGGTGTGGATGAGTTTGAAGAATGCTTTTAGTTTGTTGTCTGGGATGGGGCAGGGTTGGCAGTTGATGTGGAGGATGGCGGAGTCTACTTTTGGTGCAGGATTGAAGTGGGATGGTGGAATGGTGGCTACTAGTTTTGGGATTCCGAATAATTGAGCTTGAATGGCAAGGACACTGAGCGAGGTTGAGGCGCAGATTTTTTGTGCGACCTCTTTTTGAACAAGTAAGGTGAGGGTTTGTGGACGTTGGTTACTTGGTTGTTCACGTAAAAAATGGTTTATGAGAGGGGATGTGATGTAGTAGGGAATATTGGCAACGATTTTGTAGCCATTTTTAGGTGGATTGAATGTGAGGGCGTCTTGGTGTCGAATGTCTATGTTTCGCTGGTTTTCAAATGTGTCTTCAAGTTCAGGAATAAGCCGGTCATCAAGTTCGATGGCCGTGACATTAGAGGCGTTTTTAGCGAGTTCTCCTGTTAGTATCCCGTGTCCTGGGCCGATTTCAACGATGTGATCGTTCGGAGAAAGTTCGGCTGTCTCTATGATTTTTTTGAGTGTTCCGTTGTTTGTGAGGAAGTTTTGACCAAGAGATTTTTTTGAGGGAAGTTGCATGAGGGTAGTATACCTTGTTATAATTATTTTTTGTAATTTCGAATTATGTCCTCAGAACCTTCAGCGTTGAATCGATTATTAATGGCTCGAGCGTATTCTCCTGAAAATAGAGGAGAGGAAGGTCTTGTTCAGTCTATTCCAGAGGAAGCTCCGCTGGCTGACGATGTGGTTTTTGTCGCTGGTGCCGAGGGCCGATTCGGACCCGTTTTGGTGCAGTGCGGAGTGGTGGTTCGAATTTTTACTGTGGTGGAGGAACAATAGTTAGGGTCTCTCACTGAGTTTAATTAATTTTAGTGGTTCGCTTTTTCCACTTATGATGGTTATTTGTTTTTTTGAGATATTGAAATGTTTGGATAGAAATTTTATCAGTTCTGCGTTGGCTTTTCCTTTTTCGGGAGGGGCGGCGATTCTGATTTTCAAAGTGCCATCTTCCATTGTGTTGATAAGTTCACTTTTGGGAGCTTTGGGGATGACTTTGATTCGTAAGTATTGAGGTGGCATGGTTTTATTAGGCTTTCTGTGGCTTGCTGAAGGTAGCTTTTCTGATTTCTTCTATTAGTAATACACTGAATGAGGCCAGCGTTATGATCCCCCATTCGTAAAGAGAAAGTGAGGTGGTGTGGAGTAGGTTTTGGAATAGAGGAAGCTCGACAAATGCGTAGATAGTTAAGAGTGAAAGTCCAATAGCACCGATGAGCCATTTGTTTGAAAAGAAGCCAAGTTTGAAAATTGATTGAGACAAGCTTCGAGAGTTTAGTGCGTTTACCATTTGTATTAATACGAGAAGGGCAAAGGCGGCGGTGGAGGCTTTTAAGTAGTTGAGGCTGTCGTCCATGAGTGGGTTTCCCCATTGCCATCCATAGCGTTGAAGCATCCAGAAATACATGAGTACAACGACGCCTCCAATGAATAGACCGAGATATACAAAGTGGGCGATGAAGGATTTTTTCATGATGTGTTCTTTGGGTGAGCGAGGAGGTTTTTCCATGATTCCGGGTTCAGATGGGTCCACTCCTAATGCAATCGCAGGTAGCACGTCCGTCCCTAGATCGACGGCTAGAATAAGAACGGCGGTGAGTGGGGCAGGAATGTTTAAAAGGATAGCGGTGAAGACGGTGACAAGTTCTCCAATATTGCAGGAGAATATATAGAAGACGAATTTTTTTAGATTTTGATAGATGGTACGGCCTTCTTCGATGGCGGTAACAATGGTTCCAAAGGAATCATCTACGAGAATCATGTCGGCGGCTTCTTTGGATACATCTGTTCCTGTGATGCCCATGGCGACTCCAATGTCGGCGCGTTTGAGGGCTGGGGCATCATTTACGCCGTCTCCAGTCATGGCTACTATCTCTCCTTGTTTTTTGAGTGCACGTACGATTTTTAATTTGTGTTCGGGACTTACGCGGGCAAAAATTAGTTCGTAGTTTTTTTGTTTGAGCAATTTGAGGAGGTTTCGTTCGGTGAGCTTATTGAGATCTTCTCCGGTAATTACTTTGACATTGGGAGTTTGAACAATGTTTAGTTTGCGTGCGATGGCGTGAGCGGTGGCTCCGTAGTCTCCGGTTATGACGTATATTTTTATGCCGGCGAGATGAGCTTTTTTGACAGCGTCATAAACTTCAGGACGTGGGGGATCGATCATTCCCATGAGTCCCATGAAAACCATTTTTTTCTCAATAAGGGTTTTATTGTATTGTTTGTGTCCCAGTTTTAGTTCGCGGCTGGCGAATCCAAGAACTCTGAGTGCTTGTTTGGCCATGGCATCATTTTGCTTGAGGATCTCTCGTTTTTTTACGGCGGTGAGTTTTATTATTTCCCCGTTTTCGAGAATGTGTGTGCAGATTTTTAGAACTTGATCGGGAGCTCCTTTTAGATGGGCGGTTACTTTTTTTGATTTGAGGTGACGATCGATGGTTGTCATCATTTTTCGTTCGGAATCGAAGGGGAGTTCTTGGAGTCGTTTGAAGTTTTTCAGTATGTTTTCGGGTTTGATTTTATTTTTCGCTGTGGCAACTAGTAGTGCGCCTTCAGTTGGATCCCCAATGATTCCCCATCGATTTTTCCTTTTTGAATGATGTGCGTTGTTGCAGAGTGTGGCAGTTTGGCATAGTTGTTCAATGGCGTTTGTTGAGGGGCTGCTCCATTCTCCTTTGGGGCTATATCCTGTTCCAGTGATGCTTAGTAGCGTTCCGTTGACATAGGCTGCGGTCACCGTCATTTGGTTTTTTGTGAGCGTCCCAGTTTTGTCTGAACAGATTACTGTCGTGGATCCAAGGGTTTCTACACTAGATAGTTTTTTGACAATTGCGCGTTTTTTTGCCAATCGTTGTACCCCAATAGCAAGTGCAATGGTGATGGTCGCGGGGAGTCCTTCGGGAACCGCTGCTACGGCTACTGAGGTTGCGAAGAGAAAGGTTTCGACGAATGATTTCCCTTGAATTAAGAGGCCGGTCGCCAATAGAAGTCCAGAAATAGCGAGGGTTATTTTTCCGACAAAAATACCGATTTTGTGAAGTTCTTTTTGGAGGGGACTCTTGTCTTTGACCGTGGTTTGAGTGAGGTTGGCTATTTTCCCGAATTCGGTTTCCATTCCGGTTCGGATAATGAGTGCGTGTCCGGTCCCGTGGGTAATGGAGGTTCCCATGAAGAGAATGTTTTGATGTTCATCTAGGTGGAGTGTTTTTTTATCAATGGCTTCTGTTTGTTTGTGTACAGGCACGGATTCTCCGGTGAGTGCTGATTCATCGACGTTTAGTTCGTTCTCTTCTAGGAGGCGGGCATCGGCGGGGACACTATCTCCCTCTGATATGAGAATGATGTCTCCGGGAACTAGGAATTTTGCTTTAATTTCGAGGATTTTTCCATTGCGAAGGACTTTGGCGTGAGGGGAGAGCATGTTTTGAAGTGCTTCGAGCGCTTTTTCTGCTTTGAATTTCTGGACGAATCCGATGATGGCATTGAGTAATACAATGAATAGAATGACTCCTGCGTCGGTGGGTTCTCCGGCTAATCCGGCGATGGCAGCAGCAACAATCAAGATGATGACCATCAAATCAGTGAATTCTTCTAGAAATGAGAGCCATAGTGGCTTTTTCTTCTTTGCGATGAGTTCATTGTGTCCGTATTTGGTGAGACGTGTTTTTGCTTCAGATGAAGAGAGACCGTTTTCTGTTGTTTTAAATAAACGAAAGAGTTGCGTGCGCGTTTTTCTGTGCATGGGGAGGGGATATGTTGAAGGCTCTTTATTATGATTGTATCATGTGTAATGTTTGCTAAACTAGTTTTATCATGACTAAGAAAATCCTTATCATTAAAAATATTTCCCATGAGGGACCAGGCTTATTGGAGCCGCTTTTGAAGGAACGGGGATTTGATTATGAGGTGATAGATTTCTCAGAAGGAAAACGATTACCTAATCCTGCTGCATATGATGGATTCGTTGTGTTGGGTGGTCCAGATAGTGCGAATGATGAAAATGAAGATATGAGAAGTCAGATATTGTATGTACGTGGCTTATTGGAATCAGGGCGACCTTATTTGGGGATTTGCCTTGGCTTGCAGATATTGGTTGCGGCTGGGAAGGGAGAGGTATTGGAAAGTGAATTTCCTGAGGTGGGATTTAGAGATTCAGAGGGTGAACAATTTACGATTGAGGTCACTGAGTATGGATTTAAAGATCCTCTATTTAAAAATTTGGGATCACCATTGAAAGTGTTTCAGCTTCATGGGGAGGCAGTAGAAATGGGTGAGGGCATGGCTTTGCTAGGAACTGGGGAGTGGTGTGTGAATCAGATTGTTCGTGCGGGACGGTGTGCCTATGGTATTCAATGTCATTTTGAGCTCACACCAGAAATGTTTGAGGAGTGGGTTCAGATTGAGCCTCGATTGAAAGCCATGAATGTGGATGAATTGTGTGCTGATTTTGAGAAAATAAAAGAAGAGTACCTTCGGACAGGAAGGACGTTGTTCGGGAATTTTTTGGATATGATCTAGTTACTTTAGTTTTTTGCGTCTCCAGTCTTCGATGGCAGCGTGATTGCCTGAACGGAGGACGTCTGGGACTTCCATCCCTCGGAAGTTAGCTGGCTTTGTGTAATGTGGGTATTCCTTTTTTCGATCGAAGGCTTTGCAGAATGAGTCCATTTCTGGTGAATCTTCGTTTCCCAAGACACCTGGGAGGAGGCGAGTGAGTGAGTCGATTAGCATCATGGTGGGTAGTTCGCCTCCGGTCAGTACAAAATCTCCGATAGATATTTCATGATCGATAAGAGAGTCACGGACACGTTGATCAATGCCTTCGTAACGTCCACATATAAGGATTAAGCTTTCGTATTTGCTTGAATAACGTTCAACTTGGGGTTGGGTCCATCTTTTTCCTTGCGGAGTTAAATAAATGACAGGGCCACTTGCTCCCAATGCTTCTTTCTGCACCTTTTTAACGGCTTCTATGGCGTCAAATAGAGGTTGAGGTGTCATGACCATGCCTGCCCCTCCTCCGTACGGTGTATCGTCCACTTTGTGATGTTTGTTTGTGGAATAATCACGAATATTGTGGGCGTGCATGGAAATGGTTCCTTTTTTTATGGCTTCTCCAAGGATGGAGTAGTCAAAGTAAGGATTTTCTGTAAAGAAGCTAGGAAATAATGTGAGGATGTCGAATCGCATATGCGGAGTATACACTGTTGACATATGTATGGGGAACTTTTATAATGATGTCCTTTATTTTTTTATGATGTTACATTCACATTCGTTGGAGGAGTCGGATGGTCGTCAACCAGATGTTGCACCTCATCGTCGTTCGATGGAGCGTGTGTTGGGCTCTTATCTAAGATGGGCTCGTGCTGGTCATCGTCCTGATGATAAGTTGCATGTTGCATCGATGATTGGTCCTGCAATTCGAAATTTTTGGGGTAAACATGGAAGGAAGGGAAGTGATTATCGACGTCGTTTTTTTGAGGTTCAAGCACGAACGATTGGAAAAAAAGAATCGGACAAGGAATATTTAGTTGATTCTTTCCGTGAGTTTTTGCGTATGCAGATCATTGCAAGTTATGAAGTAGATGAACAACGAGCAGGATATGTAATGCCTATTAGTGAGTATGTTCCTCGTTTTGATCGGTTGGATCAGGTAGAAGATGAATTGAGACTCTTGCTAGAGGCGCGGATTGAGGCTTTGCCTAGAGAACCTCTTACCATTGAGGATTTTATTCAGATGATGTTTAAATTGAATGGGGCTGAGTTCATGAAGGAAAGCTTACGAGCTCAGTATTCAGGTATTTCGGAAAGACTTGAGGAAATGGACGAAGGGGATGTTAGGTTATTTTCCCGTGATGCGTGGTCGTTTTTTAAAATGATGGAGGATTTTGCTCAGGTTCAGTTACAGTCTTTTGGGTTTGGCGGACGTTTACGTCAAAATATTCCTGATAGCGATCATCCGGAGGGGCGACCGATCACTCACCGTTTTAATATTGGATTGGCGAATAGTGATTTCCTTGCTTCTTTGCTTGAGGTGAATCTTCCCGCAGGTTTATATGAACAAATAGACCACGTAGCAGTGGTGCGGGTATAGAGAGATTTTTTGATTGTGCTGCATAAAACCGCATGCATGGTTTATGCGTTGGGTTGTTTTTGTGCGTTGGTTGACACTCGCTTCGCTCGTGTCTTTTAACGTTTGCTGAACTGTGGTGCACGACGAGCTCGCTTGAGACCAAATTTCTTACGTTCTTTGATACGTGAGTCGCGTGTGAGTAAACCAGCTTTCTTTAGTGTAGATCGAAGTTCTGCATCGAACTCAAGAAGTGCTTTTGAAATTCCGTGTCGGATAGCATCAGCTTGAGAATGAGCACCTCCTCCTGCAACTACGACAGAGATGTCGAAGTCTTTTAGGTGGTCGGTGAGCTTTAATGGTGTCTTAATTACCTCATGAGTTTCTTTAACGGAAAGATAGTTTTTCATTGGCTTACCGTTGATAACGATTCGGCCTTGCCCTTTTTCATAAAGACGTACACGTGCAACCGCTGTTTTTCGTTTGCCATTGGCATAGTAATACGTTCCGTTGAACGTCATTCCTTTTTCTTCTTGAGTATCGTCTTTTTTGGTGGGCATAAATTAGTTTTTAGTTGATAGTTTGTAGTTTTCAGGACTACAGGCTAGTACTTTATTATTTGCTTAGTTTAAGTTCTTGAGGGTTTTGTCCGGCATGTTTGTGGTCAGGACCGGCGAAAAGGTGAAGTTTGCTCATGAAATGTTTTCTTAGCTTGTTCTTGGGAAGCATTCCATTGACCGCTTTTTCAATGATTCGGGTCGGGTGCTTTTCTAGAACTTCACGGGCAGTTTGTTCTTTTAGATTCCCAAGGTATCCACTGTGACGTCGGTACATTTTTTGGTCAATTTTCTTACCTGTTAGAGCTACTTTTTCTGCATTGATGATTACTACGTGATCACCGCAGTCTACGTGACTACTGAAGACAGGTTTGTTTTTCCCGCGTAGGATGTTGGCGATTTCTGTGGCCATGCGTCCGAGTACAAGTCCATCCGCGTCTACGATGTACCATTTCCGGTCGAAATCTTTTAATTTGGCTGCTGCTGTGGCTTTCATGTAAGTAATTGTTAAACTAATTCGAGTTGGACAACAGGAGCGGAATCTCCAGCTCGGTTGCCGATATGTGTGGTTCGTGTGAATCCTGATGTTCGGTCTGCGTAGCGCTTTCCGAGTTCTTCTAAGAGTTTACGTGAGGCATTTTCATCGAAGAGTTGACGGTTGAATTCACGAATGGCTTCTCTTTCTGGCTTTTTTCCTAGTTCGACTGCACGAGCTAGGCTGATCAGCTTTTCGACACGAGGTTGAGCCGCTTTGGCTTTAGCTTCGGTGGTTTTAATCTTTTCGTAGAGTATCACCGAGGTGACCAAGTTTTTAATCATGGCCGCAAGGTGTGCATTTTGTCGTCCGAGTTTTACTTTTTTGACTTTGTGTCTCATTTTTAGGTAATTAGGGTATCAGTTATTACTAGGATTTATTCTTCTGTACTGTCTGCTCCAGCAAGTTCTTCTAGGTCTAAATTGCGACCTTGAAGTGCTTCGCGAACTTCAGTGAGTGCTTTTTTACCGAATCCTCTTAGGTTGGCTAGCTTGGCTTCGGAGCACTTAACGAGCTGTTCAATGGAACCAATGCCCCCATTAATAAGTGCGTTGAGTGTTCGAGGGGATAGGCCGAGAATTTCGATTGGTGTGTATGATTCTTGAGCTGGAGTACTGTGGTCTTCTTCCGCTGCTTTTTCCATGATTGTTTTGTAGTCGCTCATGAATTCGCTTTCAACCTGTTTGTCTGACAACATGTCAAATAGGTTGTAGTAAGATTGAAGAATATTAGAAGCAAATTTCAGTGCATCTTCAGGAGAAATAGCTCCGTTTGTTTCCATCTCCATTGTGAGCTTATCCAAGTTGGTCATTTGACCGACACGAGTGTACTCAACGTCGTAACGGATACGAGAAAGAGGAGAGAAGCTGGCATCGACTTGAAGTCGGCCGGCTTCGTCGTTTTTATTGAGTTTAACAGGTTGATATCCCACACCTTTTTCAACAGTGATTTCCATTTCGATACTAGATGTCTTGGTGTCTAGGCTTGTGATGTATAGATCTGGATTGAGAACCTCTACATCTGAAGGACATTCAATGTGCTTAGCAAGAACTTCTCCAGGGCCAGTTTTTTTAAGCTTGATAGTGGATGGTCCTTTGCTTTCTTTCTTGAGTTGAAGGTTTTTAAGGTTGAGCATGATATCGAGTACGCTGTCTTTTACTCCCTTAATGGTGCTATATTCATGAGATACTCCCTTTATTTTAACTGCAGTTACGGCAGCCCCTGGAAGTGAAGAGATCAAAACACGTCGAAGTGCATTCCCTAATGTCATTCCGTAGCCTGGAGGCAAAGGTGCAATAGTGAAGATAACATGATTGTCCCCGAGACTTTTTGTCTGAATCTGGGGTAAACCAATTTCTTCTTGGATGATATGCATGTGAGCGAGATTAATGGGTATAAGGGAGGAAAACTTAATTATTTAGAGTAAAATTCGATGATGAGCTGACTTTCGATGCTTTGTTCGAGTTCATCAGTTTCTGGGATAGCTAGGACTTCAATGGTTAGTGATTTGAGGTCGCTGCTGAGCCAGGATGGTGGTTTGATCTTTTCTTTGCCAGCTTTTAGATTGGCAAAGAGGGGACTGTCTTTTAATTTCTTGCGTACTTCGATTTTGTCTCCTACTTTTACTTGAATGGATGGAATAGTTACACGTGTTCCATTGAGTGTAAGAAGTCCATGGCTTAGCATTTGACGGGTTTGAGGACGGGTTACTCCAAATCCAGCACGGAAAAGAACGTTGTCTAGTCGGCGCTCTAGAAATGTTAGAAGTCCGATACCTGTGACCATGTCGCTACGGTCGGCACGTTCGTAGTAGCGGCGGAATTGTTTTTCGTTGAGGCCGAACATGAAACGAGCTTTTTGCTTTTCCATTAGCTGTTTTGCGTACTCTGATTTTTTTCGGAAGCTTCCTTGGCCATGCATCCCAGGGGGGAAGTTACGCTTAGCAAGGATTTTATCGTATTTATCGGATCCAAAGATATTGGTTCCGAATCGGCGGCAGAGTCGAGCTTTTGGTCCAGTGTATCGTGACATTTTTTTAGTTGTTAGTCGTTAGTTTAATATTTAGACACGTCGAGTGCGTCGTTTTCGGCAACCATTGTGAGGCATAGGAGTAACATCTGTAATAGAAATTATTTCCATTCCTGCTGCAATGAGTCCTCGAAGTGCTTGCTCTCTTCCATTCCCGATTCCTTTAACGGAAACGTGAACTCGTTCTACTCCGTAGGCTTTTGCTTTTTCGCATGCATTCTCAGAGGCTACTTGTGCTGCATAAGGAGTTGATTTTTTTGATCCTTTGAAACCACTGGCTCCTGAGGAGCTCCATGCAATTACATCACCCGAAGGATCTGCAATAGAAACGATGGTGTTGTTGAATCCGGCTTTAATGCTGACGCGACCCTCTGGTACACTTCGGCGTTTTCGGCTGGCCTTCTTTTTTACGACTTTTTTCTTGTCCGCCATTTATAGGGGGTAATTAGATAATAAGGATATCAATTATTTTTTAGCTTCTTTTCGTTTTCCGCTTCCTACTCCTACATTCCGTTTGCGACCACGCATGGTACGAGCATTACATTGAGTGCGTTGACCACGTAGAGGTAGTCGTCGACGGTGTCGGAAGCCGCGATAAGATCCGATATCTTGCAGTCGCTTGATATCAAGACTTTTCTTCCGGCGTAGGTCACCTTCTGTTTGGAACTTGGCAACAGCGTCACGGATTTTCTTTTCATCACTTTCTGTTAGGTCTTTAGCTTTGGTGTCGAAGCTGATGTTTAGTTCAACTAGGATCTGTTTACTTGTAGACCTTCCAATGCCGTATACATACGTAAGGGCAATTTCAATGCGTTTTTCGTTGGGGAGATTGACTCCAGAGATACGAACCATGTACTAGGGGAAGTTAAAGAATGTTAACCCTGTCTTTGTTTATGCTTGGGATTCTCACAGATAACACGCACAATATCATCGCGTCGGATGATCCGACACTTATCACAGAACCTTTTAACGGATGAGCGTACTTTCATAGTGAGGATTTAAAGAATTATTCTTCGGTTGTTTCAGTTTCGTTATTTTCTTTTTCTGCGTTTTCCTTTTCAAGTGCTTCTTGCTCTTCTTTTTCTTTGAGCTCTTGGAGTTCTTGTTTTCGTTTTTGCTTATTCTTGTGGCGGTAACAGATTCGTCCCTTACTTAGATCGTAGGGGGTGAGTTCAACGGTTACTAGGTCTCCCGGGATGATGCGAATGTAATGAATACGCATTTTCCCAGATAGGTGACATAGAACGGTGTGGTCACTTGGGTAGTTTGGGTCATCTAAACTGACTCGGAATGTCGTATTAGGTAAACATTCTACGATCGTCCCATCAATTTGGATGACTTGTTTGGCCATAAGTTGTATAAAGAGCTAATAAAAGCGAACACTTGGCTAAAAGCCTTTGGATTCTACACGAAGGGGTAGGGTGGTGCAAGGGTTTTTCAGAGTTTTTTTGTGTACCCTGTTTTTGTGCTCGGACGTGTTTTTTCAGGTTTGGCCTGCTTTTTTTGTCAAACAGATTTGAAACGCGTTCTTGTTTTTATGGGAATTTGTAGGCGGGGATTTCGTTGGTGACTCCTGTTCCAACGGTGGTTTGAAAGGTTATTTCAGGAGGGTCCCCAATGTAATCGGTGGTTCTGGTGAAGGAGACAGGGGCGCCGGTCTTGTCGTAAAGTTGGTACTTTGCATTCATAACAATGGTGACGCGAGGTTGTTGTTGGACACTTTCGAATACATCAGAACTAATTTCGTTGTACCCTTTGAAGGGGTCTTCTATCGGGGATATATAAAATTTTAGCCATTGAATGTCTAGATTTTTAGGTGAGTAGGGGATGAATACAATGTCATCTCTTCCGTCGCTAATGTCATCGCTGTGTGGTGTAGTAGTTGTGCAGTCGAATTCAGGGTCGCAAGTCCATGATTCGACTATTCCGTCTCCATCGTTATCTGTTCCTGTCAGACTGAGAATGGCAACGGCATCTGCTTCTGTAGTTCCTCCTTCCTCTACCGCAATGATGATTTTTTGATTCCCTGCCTTGTTGATGAGGTAGAGTTCGTCGACTTCATGTAAAAGAAGTGTACTGCTGCAGTTATTTGCTGAGGTTCCTTCACATAAGGCATTGGCAATTTCAGGTTCTGGGGATGGATTGCTGGGGTCGCCTGTAAAGGGGTGAGCTCCAACTTCGAAATCGAAGGTATCAAGAAAAGGGTAACAGGGAACTATTATGCTGGCGGGGATTGGTCCAGGATAGGCGGTGATTCCGTCGGCGCAGTAGGCTCCGTATCCACCAATTTCGGGGCCTTTTGGAGGTAGAGCTGATGGAGTGGAGTTTGGATTTCCCGGATTAAAAAATTGTTTGTGATATTCGCCGTAATTGGCTCCATAATTGAGGGCCCCTAGGACTTGGCGACTGTAGTATTCTTCGTAATCAATGGCGCTGACTTGGATTTCTCTAGCTATTTTTTCTAGAAGGGCTTGTCCTTCTGTTGTGAGGTACTCTTCCATTTCTACTTTTTTGGCTGCCTTTGATACTTGGCTTACCATAGTCAATCCAGTGGTGATGAGCACCAAAAAAATCGTCATCGCTATGATAAGTTCTACAATGCTGACCGCCTTAGGTTTTGAGAGGGAGAAGTTCATGCGTTTAGTTTAGCATGAATTTATATGAGCTTTAAGCGTGATATTCGGTTAGTACTTCGTGTCCGTTTGGGGTGACGAGAATCATGTGTTCCCATTGGCAACCCCAAGAACCATCTTTGACTTCAATGGTCCATTTATCTTCTTTAGTTCGGATGAATCGTTCTCCGGAAGAAACAATGGGTTCAATGCAGATTACCATGCCTGGAATTAATGCGGTTCCGGTTCTACGTTTCCCATAGTTCAAAACTTGTGGGTCTTCATGGAGTGAGTATCCGATTCCGTGTCCAGTTAGTTCTTTGATGATTGAAAATCCAGCGTCTTCAACCACTTTTTGGACTGCGTAGCCGATGTCTCCTGTTTTAGCTCCGGGTTTAACCTGTTTGATTCCAGCGTAGAGTGCTTTTCGTGTGATTTTATTTAGTTTTCTTGTTTTTTCTGAGCCAGCATTGTCTCCTCCAACAATAACACTGACGGCTGCGTCTGTATTTAAGTCGTCCATGTACACACCGCAGTCAATGGTCACTAAGTCTCCCTTTTTTAAGATACGATCGTTTGGGATTCCATGGACCACGTCTGAGTTTACGGAAATACAGCAACTGTTTGGATATCCTTGAAATCCTTTAAAGCAGGGTACAACACCGAATTGTTTGAATAGCTTTTCTGCGTGGTCTTCGATATCTATTAGAGTTTGTCCTGGTTCAACGGCTTGGCTTAAGTGGTGAAGAATTTCTCCCAAAATTTCCCCGCCACGGCGGAGAGAGATGATTTCTTCTTTTGTTTTAATATGTACCATCGTATGGTGACTAGTTTAAGAAGATAGGGTCAAGTTTCGGAAAGGCTTCTTCGTTGACTTCGTCGATGGTTGGTTCTCCGTTGAGTTCAATTAGTTTGCTTTGAGCACGGTAGTGGTCAATGACTGGCATGGTTTCGTTGTTGAAAGCATCAAGCCGGTTGCGGACGCTTTCCATATTGCTGTCATCCTCTCGGCTTTCTAGTTCACCTCCACATAATTCACAGTTTGGTTTGTCGTAGTTTTCGGCAAAGATGTTTTTGCACTTACTACACATTCGACGTTTTGTGAGGCGCCGGATTGCGGTGGCTTCGTTTATTTCGAGGATGGCTCCTTTGAATTCTCTTTTATTGGTAGACATGAGAGCATCAAATTTTTCGGCTTGAGCCATTTTTCGTGGAATGCCATCGAAAATGACACGTGCTCCTTCGGGGAGTTCGTTCATGAAATTCCCAATGATTTCCATAACAACTTCATCGGAGACTAGATGTCCTGCTTCAATGATTGCTTTTATCTTTTTCCCTAGTTCTGAATCTGCTTTGGCAAGCTTTCTTAACTCATCCCCCATGACAAATGGGGTCAGATTGTATCGCTCGGCAAAGTGTTTTCCTTGAGTTCCTTTACCTGAGCCTTGACGGCCAAACATGACGAGATCCATATTAATTAAACTTATCGTAATGATGCGTGAGAAGTTGTGAGTTGACACGACGGATTAGATCCGCAACCACTCCCACGATAATAATTAGACTAGCTCCACTGATAATGACTGGAATACTTCCAGTGCTGATGTCTTGGAAAAGCATTTGGATAATAATAGGAGCCACCGCTACGAATCCGATCATGAGACCTCCCCATAAGTTTAGGTGACTTGATGTTTTTCTAATGAATTCAGCGGTTTGTTTTCCTGGCCGAATTCCAGGGATGAATCCACCACGTTTTTGAATATTTTCAGCCACGTCATCTGGATTGAATGTGATACTTACATAGAAGTAAGTAAACCCAAGGATGAGTAGGAAGTAGAATAGTAGGTAGAGGGGACTTTGACTGTGGAAGTAATTAACAAAGAAGTCTCCAAGTCCTTGAAGCCATTCAGATCTAGCGTTGGCAAAAAATTGACCAAGAATAGATGGGAAGGTAACAACAGATACTGCGAAAATGATAGGGATCATTCCTGCTTGATTTACCCGCATTGGCAGTGAGGCTTGTTCTCCACGACTTGAGCGGCTGCGTCCGGCGTAGGTGATGGGTACTCGACGTTGTCCTTCTGTGATGAGTACAACCAGGATTGTGAATAAGACTAATAGGAGGCCGGTGGCTACTAGAGGTATTAGTTTCTCAGGATCTTGTTCGGCTAGTGCTAAAGTAGAGGCCATTATGGATGGAAGCGCGGCAATAATACTTGCGAAAATGAGCAATGAAATTCCATTCCCGAGACCTTTTTCTGAAATAAGTTCTCCAAGCCACATGACTAGTAGAGTTCCAGTAGTGATGGTCAACATGATTGGAAGAATAACCGTTGGATCTCCTAGGTTTTCGATGATGGGAAGAGGAGCGGAGGCATTTAGAAGACTGATCATTCCGTAGGATTGTACAAATGCCAATGGTACGGTGAGCCACCGTGTGTATTGGTTTATTTTTCGTCGTCCTTCTTCTCCTTCTTTTGATAAAGCTTCAACTCGAGGAGAAATAACTCCCATGAGCTGCATGATGATGGAGGCATTGATGTATGGGGAGAGTCCCATGAGTACAATTGAGAAGTTCTCGGCACTTCCTCCCGTAAGGAGACTGAATGCTCCTAGTAGTCTGTTTTGTTCGAAAACAACAGAAAGGGCGTCTAGGTCAACATTGGGGATACTGATTTGTGTCACCAACCTATAGATGACAAGAATGAATAGTGTGAAAAGAATTTTCTTGCGAAGATCCTTTGAGTTCCAGATTTGAGCGAGGTATTTAAACATGTGGAGGGGGCGGGTTAGACTGCTTCGACCGTTCCTTTCGCTTTTACAATCTTTTCTTCTGCAGCTTTTGAAACTTTGTCGACTTTTACCGTGAGGGCAATTTTTAGAGTGCCGTTTCCTAGAATTTTAACAGGTTTGTTTGCATTACGTAGAACTCGTTTTTCGATGAGAGTTTCTTTTGTGACAGTCTCTCCTTCTTTGAAATTTTCTTCGAGTGTTCCTACATTCACTGGTGCGTATTCTACGCGTCCATGATTCTTAAATCCAGGAAGTTTCGGCATTCGCATGTAGAGTGGTGTTTGTCCACCGGAGAATCCGGGACGGACACGTCCACCGGATCGTGCGCTTTGGCCATTCATTCCACGTCCTGAGAAGGTTCCTTTTCCGGATCCGTCTCCACGTCCTCGACGCATTCGTTTTTGAGTGGCTCCTTTTTCGGCTTTGATAGTGTTGAGTTCCATTGTTGGGTATGTAATTAAAGGGAATTATTTATCGGTCTTTGGGGCTGCTGCCTTTTTTACAGGTGCTTTCTTTTCCGCAGGTTTTTCAGTAGGTTTTGCTGCAACAACAACTTCTTCTTCTTTTTTCTCATTTTGATGATCGATACGTGGACGTAGTGCCTTAAGTGCATCGAAAGTTGCGGTTGTATTGTTTAGTCGATTGGTTGAGCCAATGGTTTTACTTAGAATGTTTTTGATTCCACTTAGCTCGATGACTTTACGAGCGGCTCCTCCGGCAATGATTCCGGTACCAGCGCCAGCAGGTATTAGTAGGATTTTTGATGCTTTATGTTTGGATTGAATACGGTGAGGAATGGTGTCTCGGAAAATGGGCACTTCAATCATGTCTCTTTTGGCACGAGTGACAGCTTTTTTGATAGCTCCTACTACTTCGTTTGATTTTCCGATACCAACTCCAACTTTTCCTTTTCTATTCCCAATGGCAACCGTAGCTCGGAATCGTAGACGTCGTCCTCCTTTAACCACACGTGTTACGCGATCAAGCTGGATGACTGTTTCATCAAACTCTTTCGGTTCTTTATCTCTTCGTGGTCCACGTCTTTTTCCTTGAGGTTTTGCCATGATTGGTTAGTTTTTAATAATTAGTTGATAGTTTATTAGAATTTGAGTCCTCCTTCGCGTGCACCATCAGCAACCGCTTTGACTCTTCCATGATATTTGTATCCATTACGATCGAATACACAAGTCTCGATTTTTTGTTCTGCAGCTTTCTTTGCAATTTCTTTTCCAATCTCTGATGCTCGTTCTAGTTTGGTTCCTTTCGTGTTTTTGATATCTGAAGCAGATGCGAGAGTTTTCCCGGTTTCATCGTCAATGAGTTGAGCGGATGTTCCTGTGAGGCTTCTAAATACAACTAAACGTGGACGTGCTTCAGTTCCTCCGAGTTTCTTTCGGATTTTATTGTGACGTCGCTCTCTGAGAATATCTTTTTTTTGCATGACTTAGTTAGTTTAGTGTGATTATGTGCCTTTATTTGGCGGCGGTTTTACCGGCTTTTCGACGGATGTGTTCATCTTCGTATTTAATTCCTTTTCCCTTGTAGGGTTCTGGTTTTCGGAAGGCTCTGATTTCAGCGGCAGTTTGTCCTACTTTTTGCTTATCGATACCTGAGACAACAATGACATTTTTCTTTTCTTCATCTGCAGCT
Organism: uncultured Candidatus Peribacteria bacterium; assembly: GCA_964491515.1. Taxonomy (GTDB): domain Bacteria; phylum Patescibacteriota; class Gracilibacteria; order UBA1369; family UBA12473; genus CAZBGQ01. The sequence goes on along the minus strand of CAZBGQ010000002.1, from coordinate 123,798 downwards.
AGTGTTACCCCTTCTTTAGGGGTGTATTTGATAGAATGAGAGAAACCTAGGCTAAGCTCAATGTTTTTCCCTTGAATTTTGAATCTGTAACCAACTCCGTTTACTTCTAGTTTCTTTTGGAATCCTTCTGATACACCGACAACCATGTTTTGGATTAGTGTACGAGTGAGACCATGAAGACTTTTGTGTTCGCGATCATTATTTGGGCGACCAACGATGATCTGAGTTTCTTCAATAGTGATTTTCATTTCGGGGTTAGGCGTCAGTGTAAGTTCTCCTTTAGAACCTTTTACGGTGAGTACTCCATTTTCGAATGTAGCAGTTACGCTAGAGGGGAGTGTGATAGGTTGTTTTCCGATTCTTGACATATTATTTAGTCGTTAGTCTGTAGCTTTTAGTTGATAGTGGATTGATGGTGTTTTTATCCCGCGCCGCCGCGGATGATATTAAGGGGTGACTTATGCGATGTGACAGAGGACTTCACCTCCTACCTTGGCTTTTTTGGCATCTATACCACTCATTACTCCTTGTGGGGTAGAAAGGATGGCGATCCCGAGACCATTCATGACGGCAGGGATTTCTTGAGAGTTTACGTAGATACGTTGACCTGGTTTAGAGATTCGTTTGATTTCAAGTGGGTAGGTTCGTTCACTGAGTGTTACGTGTAGTTCTTGGAATTGACCAGATGTGTCGATGTTTACTTCGCCAACAAATCCATTTTTTGCCATAACTTGTAGCATGGAATGTTTAATTTTTGAGTAGGGCATTCGAAGTTCACTGTGATTTGCACGATGTGCGTTTCGGATGCGGGTTAACATGTCGGCGATTGGATCGGTATTCATAGTCTAGTTGGTAGTTTTTAGTTGGTAGTTTTTAGCTATTAGTAGTTGATGTTTACCATGAGGATTTTCGGACTCCCATAATCATGCCTTTTGAGGCTAGTTCACGGAATTCAATACGGCAGAGTCCAAATCTTCGCATGTATCCTCGAGATCGACCAGAGATTGCACAGCGATTTTTTCTTCGAGTAGGGCTGGCGTTCCGAGGGAGTTTAGTGAGTCCTTCGTAATCTCCTTTTTCTCTTAGCGCAGTTCGCTTGGCATCATATTTTGCAATGAGCCTGTCTCGTTTGAGGTCGCGATGGATGGACGATTTCTTGGCCATATTAGGTAAATTAATTAGTTAGTAGACGCTTTTTCTTTAACTTCATCTTTGAAAGGGACACCGAGAGCCTTCAGTAGAAGGTATCCATCTCTATCGTTCGTTGCTGAGGTTCCGATGGTGATTTGAAGGCCGTGATTACGACCCATGTTTTCTGGATTTACTTCTGGGAACACATTTACTTCTTTGATTCCGATGCTGTAGTTTCCTTTGCCGTCAAATCCTTTTACAGAGAGACCTCTAAAGTCTCGAATGCGGGGGAATACAATGTGTACCATTTTGTTGACGAATTCATACATTTTGTTGCCACGAAGGGTTGTGGCTACTCCAACGGGTTGTCCTTCTCGGAGACGGAAATTAGATACCGCTATACGTGCTAGTACAACCACAGGTTTTTGACCGGTGAGTAGAGAAATGTTTTCAACGACTTCATCGTATCCTTTTTCCCCACTGTTTCGAACGTAGCTTCCGATTCCCACGTTCACGTTTACTTTAGTGAGTCCAGGGACGGACATTACATTTTTATGGCCCAATTCTTTTTTGAGCTGGTCAACGACAGTATTTTTATAGAGTTCTTTCATGTGAGAATAATATTATTTTTTAGCGGCCTTTTTTTCTTTAGGGGAGGAGAGAATCTCTCCTGACTTCTTAGCTACTCGTACTTTCTTTCCATTTTCTAGTTTTTTGTAGCCGATACGAGTTGGTTTCCCAGATTTTGAATCGACGACCATTACATTTGAAGCGTTTAATGGAGCTTCGAAGTGAATGATTTCACCAGGGCCTGAGGATGTTTTCTTGAGGTGCTTTGTTCGCATGTTGATTTTTTCAACTACGACACGGTTGGCTTTTCTCATTATTCGGAGAACTTTACCTTTTTTGCCTTTGTCCTTACCGGCAGTTACGATTACTTGATCTTCTTTTTTAATTTTCATGGGGCAAGACTATAAGGTTATAAAACGTCGGGTGCAAGGGAAATTATTTTTTGGAATCCTTTATCTCTAAGTTCTCGAGCAACGGGACCAAATACACGTGTTCCTTTTGGTTGGTTGTCTTTGTTTATGATCACAACAGCGTTTTCATCGAATCGGATTAGGGATCCGTCTTTTCTTGATATTTCTTTTCTTTGTCGTACAACAACCGCACGTTCAACAGCTTTCTTTTTTACAACGCCTCTAGGAGCCGCTTCTTTGATTGAGACAACGATGACATCTCCTACTCGAGCGTAGCGACGTTTGGAGCCACCAAGGACTTTGATACAAAGAACTTCTTTGGCGCCGGTGTTATCAGCTACTTTGAGTCGTGATTCAGCTTGGATCATTGGATAAAGGTAATCGGGTAATTAATAATCAGGATTAGGAAGCTTTTGCTTCAGGCTTGACCGTAGTCCAGCGTTTTAGTTTACTGAGAGGACGTGATTCGTAAATCGTGAGTGTCTCTCCTTCTTTGTGTTCGTTCTTAGGATCATGTGCGTGGAACTTAGTAGACACACGGTATCGTTTTTTGTACTTAGGGTGTGTTTTGTAGGTGTCGACTCTGAGAACGATGGTTTTATCGCTTTTTGCGCTGACGACAGTTCCTGTTTTAGTTCGCATGCTAGTTAGAGTTTAGGATTTAGAGTTTAGAATTAGGCTGCTTGAGGCGTTTCTTCGTTACGAGATTGATTCATAATGGTCAGGATTTGTGCCACATAGCGCTGCTTTTTCTTGGCTTCGGTTGTTTTCTTGTCTTGCCCCATTCGTACGGGGATCATGGCTTTGAGCGATTCTTCTCTAGCTTTTTTGAGCTCGATTTGTAGATCGCCGCTGTTTAGTTTTCGTAGTTCCTTTAGTGTTAACATGATTTTAGTCGTTAGTAGGGGGCCGCAAATCGGCTTTCCTGTGGCTGTTAATGTATTTCTTGGTTGATGAATTTAGTCTTAAGTGGAAGTTTGTGACTAGCGAGACGCATGGCTTCTCGAGCGATAGATTCTTCCACACCGTCCATTTCAAAGATAATGGTTCCTGGCTTAACAGTAGAGACATAATGATCAACCGTACCTTTACCACTTCCCATTGGAACTTCGGCAGCTTTCTTAGTGATTGGGGTGTGAGGGAATATTCGAATCCAGACTTTTCCTCCACGTTTGATGTAGCGAGTCATAGCACGACGAGCGGCTTCGATTTGACGTGAGGTTACTTCAGAAGTTGTAACAGCTTTGAGCCCATAGGCTCCAAAACTTAGGCGGTCACCACCTTTCGCCTTGCCCGTAAATTTGCTACGAGCGCGGAAGACTTTCCTGAATTTCTGTTTTTTTGGCATTAACATGATTATCGGGGGTTGTGTTGAGTATCAATTTTTTTACTATCTGCGACCATTTCGGATACGCGATTGAAGACTTCTCCTTTGTAAATCCATACTTTGATTCCGATGATTCCATAGGTAGTCCAAGCAGGGTAGGCGGCATAATCGATATCGGCTCGGAGTGTGTGTAGCGGGATTTTGCCTTCTGTGAAGGTTTCAGATCGAGCAATTTCAACCCCATTGAGGCGTCCCTTGACTCCAACTTTAATCCCTTGAGCTCCGCCTTCGATGGCACGTTGTAGTGCTGTACGGATGGCTCTTCGATAGGAAACACGTCGAGTGACTTGGCGGGCAATATTTTCAGCAACTAGGTAAGAGTCCATGTCAGGATTCTTGATTTCCTTAACTGTTACATTGAATTTTTGTTGACGGAATTTTTTACCAAGTACTTCTTGAAATTTTTCGATTCCTTCTCCTTGGCGTCCGATGATATTTCCAGGACGTGAAGTGTGAATGATCAATTTCATAGTATTGGCATCGCGGAGAACTTCGACTCGAGAAATGTGTCCTTCTTTGAAGTATTCTTTAACGAATTTTCGAATATTGATATCGAGATGGAGCAATTTCTTGTATTGATCCTTGTTGGCAAACCATTTGGAGTCCCATGTTCGGATGATTCCTATGCGTATACCGTTTGGATTAACTTTTTGTCCCATGAAGTGAGGGTGTAAATAGGTAATTAAGTGACTGGTTCTTCTTTCTTGCTTTCTTCCTTCTTAGCAGGTTTAGGTTTTGATTTAATGAGAGATGGATCCGCTTCAACTTTTACGGTGATGTGAGCGGTTCTCTTCAAGATAGGATGAGCACGTCCTCGAGACACTGGTTGGTGTCGTTTGTAGGTGGTTCCTTCGTTTACAATGATCTCTTTGATAACCAGGGTTTCAGGGTTTTGCTTGAAATTGTTTTCAGCGTTACTAGCAGCGGACTGAATCACGTCGTAGAGAATCTTGGCAGCTTTCTTAGGAGTGAACTTAAGAGTTTTTAGCGCCTTTTCTACCGGCATCCCACGCACGATCCCTGCCACAAGGTTGGCTTTCTTGGAGGAGATTCGAATTTTTCTTAGATGTGCGATCATTTGTTAGCTGTTAGCGGGTAGTCGTTAGCGATTAGTATATTATTTAAGTTTTCCACCGTGGGCTCGGAATTTTCGAGTAGGAGAGAATTCTCCAAGGCGATGTCCTACCATTTCTTCGGTGACAAAGACTGGAAGGTGTTGTTTCCCGTTGTGAACCCCGAAAGTGTGGCCCACGAACACCGGAGAGATAATGCAGTCACGTGCCCAAGTCTTAATGATTCGTTTTTGGTTGGTGTTGTTGAGTGCCTCAACCTTTTTCATCAACTTAGGATCAACGTAAGGACCTTTTTTAGAACTTCGAGACATGGGGAATGTAGGTAATTAGGTAATGAGTAACTAGGACTTGATGAGATTTCGGCCTTTTCGGTCGCGGATACGGAATTTATCCGTAGCCTTCTTACGTTTTCGGGTCTTGACCCCAAGAGCAGGAAGTCCCCAAGGTGTCTTAGGATGCTTCATACCAATTGGGCTTCCCCCTTCTCCTCCTCCGTGTGGATGATCAACTGGGTTCATGGCTTTACCACGCACAGAAGGACGCTTACCACGCCACCTTGATCGTCCGGCTTTCCCCCATTTGATGTTGCTGTGATCAGAGTTACTAACCACACCCACCGTGGCGAAGCCATTCTTAGGAACAAAACGTACTTCTCCAGAAGGGAGTTGGACCTGAGCCATTTTTCCTTCCAGGGAAATAAGTTTTGCAGATGCACCTGCACTTCGAACCATTTGGCCACCTTTTCCGGCTTGAAGTTCGATGTTATAGACAGTGAAACCGACTGGGATGTTTTGAATGTGTAATCTGTTCCCGATTTTCACTTTAGTTTTTTCATCACATACAATTTTGTCTCCAACGTTGATTTTTTCGGGAGCTAGATGGTATTGCTTGTCTCCATTCATGTAAACAACAAGAAGAATGTAGGCGTTTCGATTCGGATCGTATTCGATTTCATCAACGCGACCTTCTACTCCTAGATTCTTTGTGCGAGAGAAATCAACTAGGCGGTAATGAGACTTAGCTCCTCCTCCTCGATGCCGAACTGTAATGCGTCCAGTGCTATTACGACCAGACATACGTTTCTTTGATTTGACGAGTTTCTTGAGCGGAGACTTAGCGGTAACTTCCGCGAATGCAGAAGTGCTCATTTGTCGTCGTCCTGGAGTTGTTGCTTTGAGTTTCTTGGCCATTTTTAGGTGGTAGTGTTATTAGTTCTTCTTGGTTCCTTTTTTGAATTTATATAGATCCATTTTTTCTCCCTTAGCTAGGGTAATCGAAGCTTTCTTTACAGCTTGGCGTTTTACGATTTCTCGTCCTCTTCCTACTAATCGTGTTTTTTTCGGAGTAGGTCGTACGGTTACTTGTTTTACCTTTACCCCGTAGAGGTGGAGAATTGCATTTTTCACATCAATCTTGGTAGCTTTGCTGTTGATGACAAATGTGTAGCGACCATTGCCCTCTTCAATCGTGGTTTTTTCGGTGACAACTGGCTTTATTAGTACTTGAGTGTAATCCATGAGTAGGAGTTAAGGTTAAGCCTTCTTTACTGCTTCTTTCTTAGGAGAAGCTGGCTTGGATGGTTTTTCGAGGAAAGTGTTTTCTAGTTTTACTAGGGCATCTTGTAGGAATAGAACGGTTCGGTAACCCAGGAGATCTTTTACGTTTAGATAGTTTGCGTGAATGGTTTTAACATTATCGATATTACGGGCGGATTTTTCAATTTCTTCGTTTTTACCAGATACAACTACGAGTAGGTTTCGATTAACTGGTAATTTGCTAACCATTTGAGCGAAATCTTTGGTTTTGATAGCGCCTTTGTATTCTTCCAGGACCATGATTTGCTTGTTGTTGGCCTTATCGGAAAGTGCACAGAATAGAGCTTTTCGACGTTGCTTCTTAGGCATCATAACTGAAAAGCTTCGAGTGTTTCGTGGCCCAAATACGATACCACCACCTCTGTGTATAGGAGTGCGAATGGAACCGAAACGAGCATTACCTGTTCCTTTTTGTCGGTGTGGCTTGCGACCACCACCTCGGATTTCTCCTCGAGTCTTAGTGTGAGCAATAGGCTTTCTAGCGTTAGCGTTTTGAAGAATCAATGCTCGATGGACGAGTCCTTCGTTAGCTTCATGTCCGAAGACATCCTTGTTAAGAGTGACATCTCCTTTCTGCTCTCCTTTTTGATTGTAGAGTGGTGCTTTCATTAGTTTTTAATGGTTTTTCGGATAATGATAAGTTCGCCATTGGCTCCCGGTAATGGGCCACTGATTCCAAGTAGGTTCTTCTCAGAATCTACAAAGACTACTTCAACTGAGCGTAGAGATACTTGATCTCCACCCATGCGGCCAGGCATCTTCTTCCCCTTAAGGACTCGCCCAGGCTTAGTACACATACCAATCGAACCTGGTTCGCGGTGATGATGTGAGCCATGAGTTTCTGGTCCTCTCGAGAAATTGTGACGCTTGATCACACCAGCGAATCCTTTACCTTTGGAAATACCGGTGACTTTTACTTTCTCCCCGACTTCGAAGATGTCGACTTTGACTTCTTCTCCTTTCTTGGGTTCTTCTCCGTTTTCAATGAGCTTGAATTCACGTTGGAAGTGAAATGCCTTAGTTTTCTTAGGTTTAGACAACGCAGTAAATCCCAGGACTACCGCCGGATATCCGTCCTTTTCTGCTGTTTTGACCTGGGTCACCACGTTAGGGGTGCACTGGACCACAGTAAGGGGGATCACACGACCGTCATCTTGAATGATACGAGTCATACCTATTTTTTTGCCGAGTATTCCTGGCATTGGATAGAGGTTATAGAGGTGAATTTCCTCAGCGCTTTGATTCGATTGAACCTCCACGCTTTCTCCTGTAATTAAGGAGATCTAACAGATTTGCCCGCCTAGATTAGCGGCGAAGTCTGGCTGAGTCAAGGGGATTTTTAATCCGTGATCATCTTGATTTCGATGTCTACTCCAGCTGGTAGGCTTAGGTTGGACAAAGCTTCGATGGTTTTTGGATTGCTATCACTTAGATCAATTAATCGTTTGTGGGTTCGGATTTCGAACTGTTCTCGAGAAGTTTTGTGTACAAAGGTTGATTTGTTGACTGTGAATTTTTCGATCTTAGTTGGGAGGGGAATAGGGCCATTGATCATGGCGCCGGTTCGTTCTGCGGTGTCGATGATGAGCTTAGCAGTGTCGTCGATGACTTTGTGGTCAAAAGCTTTTACTTTGATTCGAAGACGTTGCTTTGGTGCTTTTACTACTTTCTCTGCTTTAGTTGATGATTTGGCTGCTTTCTTTTTTGGCGCTGGCATGTTGTGTACTGGCTAAGGATATAAAAAAACCGAGTTGGACAACTCGGTCATAGATTCCCGGCTGGGAATGATTGATGATCCGATCTGTCCCGCCATCCTGTTAAGGGGTAGGCGAGGTGTGCCCCAATAGCGGTGCACGACGTTTTGTTGTGTGTATTTTTAGCGGAATGTACGGAGGAGGTCAAGCAAAAAGAGCGTCGCTTATACGGCGCTCTTTTGAGATTACCTTAAGAAGGTTTTATTGAGAGCAAGTAGTCCAATAGAACGTTCCTCCAGGTGTCATGGGAGATACTATGGTGTTTAGGTTGGTATTACTGTCGTCAGCTTCGGTATTGCTTTCTTGAAATGTTCCATATGGGGCATAAGTATTATTTAGACTGAAGGCTTTGACGATTATGCGATTTGATGCACCATTATAGTTTGTGCCTAGTTTAATTAAGTAGGTGACATAGTAGGTTGTTCCTGCGGTAAGTATTACATCATCTACTGGCATTCCAAATTGGGAGACGAAGGTGGGGTCCGCATATGTTCCGTTTGAGATCTCGGTGTTTTCGTAGTCGGGACTTGTGCTGATGATTGCTTTAATTTCTCCAACTCCTGTGTAACCACTCGAACCAGATCCCATTTTTTTGACTTGAGTGGGGATGATATTAAGATCTAGGTTTTCTTCGTTGGCTTGAATGGTTCCTTGATATACAGCATGCCATTCTGTGTCGTTTGTGCATGCTTCAATTTGAACGCTATCGATGTTGGATGTTCGATTGATGTCTAAGCTGGCATATACTTCAGGAATGGGGATACATGTAGAGTCTGGATGAGCTTCATCGTCTTGATTTATCCAACGACCATATGTGTCACCAGGGATGGCGGTCATAGATGAATAATCAATTGTGAAATCCATTTCATCAATGGTTCCCCATGAGGTGTTTCCGTCGTCAATTAGTCGTGCCCAAATTTGGTGAGATGCTCCAAATATATTGGATTCTTTTATTTTAGCTTCAAGGGTTAAATAGTATTCAGTTCCGCTCGCAGTTAGATAATTGTAATTAGTAGAGTAATTATTGATTAAGCTTACTCCGTTGCCTGGGAACTCAATGATAAATTCGGTATTATCTGTGTTGTATTCAGCGGTTCCAATGGCTGTGTTGATATAGTCTGTTTTGTTACTACTTATTAATACTCGATAATCATCAGCAAGGCTTTCAGCTTGGATGTTCCCGGTGTATTGACGAAATGTTTGCATTTTTACTCGTTCGAGGATGGTGTCTTTGTTGATTTGCATGCTCCACTGTGAAATGGGTTCCCAGTTAGTGTCGGGAGTACAAATGCTAGAAATATGGACTTTGTCTGTCATGAGATAAGCAGTATGTGGACTACCAAGCCCATTAAATCGGACTTGACTTGGTTCTTCCCTGCAGGTTTCACTACAGCCGTCTCCGTTATTTGTATTTCCATCATCACAAGCTTCTCCTGAATCTATCGTTCCATTTCCGCAGGTTGAGGCTGGAGGGGGCGTTGGTGTTGCGGGAGGTGCTACGTTACGAGTGCCAGTGGTTGTAGTAGTTGTGCGTGGTGCTGTTACTCCTGATCTTGGGGTACGGGCTTGGGTACTGGTTGTGACTGCTGGTGCTGTTACTCGTGTTCGAGTTTTAGCTTTTCGTTTATTTCGTCGAGCGCCTTGAAGGTCGTCGGATGAGAATGTGGCAAATATAGCGACACCAAGTATTACTACTAGGCTAGCCAGTGCAATGAGCTTTTTCTTTTCGTTTGAACTTTTCATTTTTTTGGGGTTTAAAATATATGAATAGAAAAATTGAAATGAGGGCAAATTTCTTGCCGTTCATTTAATTATACCAATAAATCGATCCCCTGTCAATTGGCTACTCTGTTAATTGGGATGATGTGCTTTCTTTTCTTCTTTTTCTTTTTTGATTTGTTTGAATTTTTCGAAAAGGGAAACATCATCTTCAAAAATATCTTCTTGGAAGAATAGTGACTCGAGGGCGAGCTTCGCACGTTTTATGCGGTGTTTGTCGTGTGCTTTTGCGTAGAGTAGTTTGATGACAGCATTGTCGGGATCTTTTTCTTCTAGGCGTTGGCAGATTTCTTCTACTTCTTTGTATTTTCCTTCGTTGATCCACATTCCGGCGAGTTCAAGTATTACGTCTTCGTCTCGAGGAGCCATGAGGGACATGCGGTGTCGACCAAGAGAGGCGAGGACGAGATGTCCTGCTTTTCGTTGAGTGAGGTAGTAGACATAGATAGACGTGGCGATTACTAGATAAATCGCATAGTCTCGGGCTTCGAATCCTATAAATGTGTTGAAGGCGGCGTGGGTAAGCATGGCGAGGATTAGTCCTTCGTAGGCGAGAGCAAATGCAAATATGTTGGCGGTTGAAGTGCGAAATATTTTTCCGATGCGTTCAAGGAGGGGAAATTTTAAACCTTCCCATTTTTCTTCTTCATAAACGGGGAGTGCAAATTTGGATAGTCCGTAGAAGTAGCCAAAGATTCCTGAGAAGGTCATGTGTCCGATGCTTAATACAATGGTTCGGAAAATAACGACATTGATGAAAATGGCAAAGTTTTTAGTGGTGTCACCATATACGTCGATGAAGAAAATGATGTTTTCAATGAATGCGAACCCTAGTCCAGCCAGCACACTGAAGGCGATGGCATCTCCGATGGTTCGTATGAGTTTGAGGCTTCGTACAAAGAAGATCATAAGAGAAATCTTAACAATTTCTTCGAGAAGGGCATCAATGATGATGGTGATGGTCTCGTAGAGGTTCTGGGCTTTTTCGCCTGCGATGCTAGTTAAGTCATAGGGGGCAACGATTTGGTTGTATAGATTGGTGTAGAAGTCGAGTGTGGGGTGCGCAGAAATGTAGTCGTAGAATAGATCGAGAAGGGGAAGGGTGAGTACTCCAAGTAGAAATATGATCAGAAGATGCCATTTTTCGCGCTTTTTTTCGATGGGTTTTTTTAGTTGGGTCAGTCTTTTTTTGTAGATGAATTGAGTCCAGATTATTACGGGTATAAGTGCTACAAGGCTGGTTCCTAGGAGGACCCACCATTGTATGCCGGCGAATAAGTTCCCAAGGTTTAATAATAGATGGGCGGTTAGAAGGCCAAGTGCTCCCATGATAAAAAGAGTTGCGAGTTCTTGGGTTTTTCCTTTTGTTGTTTTCTTTTTTTTGAATCGTTTGAGGAATTCCACTTTCATCCATATCCCCATTGGGAGGATGGTAAGGAGTGAGTAGAAGATTAGGGAGGGGGGCGAAATTTCCATTTATGGTGTTGGTGGTGGTGGGCAATGCTTTCGGGCTAGTGCCTCGATTACCGGGGTTAGTTCTTTGAACCAGCCAACGACACTTTTATTTAGTGTGTTTTCCAGGCCTGTGGGGTTTTCGGCTGGATCTCCGGTTGGTCTATCGAGTGGCATAAGTCAGAATTAGATATTAAATCTTTCTTGTAATTTTAACATTTTATTGCGATTTCGTCAATTCGCCTTGGGTTTCTATACTAAAAAAGAACCCCGGCCGTGAGGCCGGGGTTCAGAGGGGGTGAGATTGACTCGTCCATTTCTCTTCTCGAGAACCGGATTAAATCATTTGCGATGCATGATCTCTTATGATTTATCCGGCCAAGTTTCTCGAAGAGAAGTGGCCTCGTTGGGAAACTTTTACTCTATAATCTTTGTTACAACTCCAGCTCCAACGGTTCGTCCTCCTTCGCGGATAGCGAAACGAGTTCCTTCGTCGAGAGCGATAGGTGTCCCAAGGATGACATTCATTTTGATGTTGTCTCCAGGCATAACCATTTCAACTCCGTCTGGAAGTTCGATGGTTCCGGTAACGTCAGTTGTTCGGATGTAGAACTGAGGTTTGTACCCTTTGAAGAAAGGTGTGTGTCGTCCACCTTCTTCTTTCGCTAGTACGTAAACTTCAGATTCGAACTTAGTGTGAGGAGTAATGGATCCTGGCTTACAGATAACCTGTCCACGTTCAATTTCTTCACGTTCGATTCCACGTAGAAGTAGTCCGACATTGTCTCCGGCTTCTCCTCGGTCGAGTAGTTTTTTGAACATTTCGACTCCAGTTACAACTACTTTTCGAGTTTCTTTAACTCCAACGATTTCTACTTCTTCGTTGATTTTGATAACACCTTGTTCGATACGACCGGTAGCAACCGTTCCACGTCCCTTAATAGAGAATACGTCTTCGACAGGCATAAGCATTGGTTTGTCGAGGTCACGTACTGGATCTGGGAAGAAGTTATCAAGAGCTTCGAGAAGTTCGATGATTGGACCAGCAGCGTCTCCGTTTGGATCTTCTACAGCCTTAAGCGCAGATCCTTTGATGACTGGTACGTCGTCTCCAGGATATCCATATTTAGTGAGAAGTTCGCGTACTTCCATTTCTGATAGTTCTGCGATTTCTGGATCGGCCATGTCCATCTTGTTCAAGAAGACAACGATAGAAGGTACCATCACCTGACGAGCGAGCAAGATGTGCTCACGAGTCTGAGGCATAGGTCCATCAGCGGCAGATACAACAAGGATAGCTCCGTCCATTTGGGCGGCTCCTGTAATCATGTTTTTAATATAATCAGCATGCCCAGGACAATCCACGTGGGCGTAGTGACGTTTTTCGGTTTCATATTCTTGATGAGAAGTTGCGATAGTAATTCCGCGTTCTCTTTCTTCTGGTGCGTTGTCGATTTGATCGTACGAAACGGCTTTATTATTACCACCGAGTTTGGCGGCGGCTACCATACTAATCGCTGCAGTGAGCGTAGTTTTTCCATGGTCAACGTGACCGATGGTTCCCACATTAACGTGTGGTTTCGTTCGTTGGAATGTATCTGCCATTTGGGCTAAGGTTAAGAATGAACAGTTTGTATAAAGTGCACATCAATCTGACATGCGCGTGGGATTATAAAGGAAGGAATAATGGGAGGCAAGAGAAAATCATGAAAATGCTTTAGGCAATTCCTTTCTCTGCTTTGACCTTCTCTACAACGTTTTTCGGTGCAGATGCATAGTGTCCAAATTCCATGGCATAACTCGCTCGACCTTGGGTCATTGAGCGAAGATCTGTGGCATATCCGAACATTTCTGAAAGTGGAACGAGTGCTTTGATGAACTTGGCAGTTCCTCGGTCTCCCATCTCCTGGATTTGTCCGCGACGTGAGTTGAGATCTCCCATGACATCTCCCATGTAATCTTCTGGAGTGATGGACTCTACAGCCATGATTGGTTCTAGTAGGGCTGGGCCAGCAGTTCGAGCTCCATCTCGGAAACAGATTGAGGCAGCGATTTTAAAGGCCATTTCAGAGGAATCTACATCATGGAACGATCCATCGTAGAGTTCAACTTTGACGTCAACGACTGGATAGCCGGCGATGATACCGCGAGTCATAGCTTCTTCTACACCTTTTTGACAAGGGTTGATGTATTCTCTAGGAATTTTACCTCCAACAATTGAGTTGATGAATTCGAATCCTTTTCCTGCTTCGTTAGGCGAAATCTTCATGAGTACGTGACCGTATTGACCCTTGCCACCAGTTTGCTTGGAGTATTTCTCTTCGGCTTTAACTTCTTTAGTGATGGTTTCTCTGTAGGCAACTTGAGGTTGCCCTACGTTGGCTTCAACCTTGAATTCACGTCGGAGACGATCCACAATGATATCAAGGTGGAGTTCTCCCATTCCTGAGATAATGGTCTGACCAGTTTCTTCATCGGAGAAAACACGGAATGTTGGATCTTCTTCTGCCAGTTTTTGAAGTGCGATACCCATCTTCTCTTGGTCGGCTTTGGTTTTAGGTTCGATGGCGATAGAGATCACAGGTTCAGGGAATGTCATTGATTCAAGTAATATCGGGCTCTTTTCGTCACAGAGAGTGTGTCCGGTGAAGGTTTGCTTAAGTCCAACGGCGGCAGCAATGTCTCCAGCTTTTACTTCTTTAATTTCTTCGCGAGAGTTGGAGTGCATTTGAACCAAACGTCCGATGCGTTCTTTCTTGTCGGTGGTAGCGTTGTAGACATAGCTTCCTGCTGCTAGTTTTCCTGAGTACACACGGAAGAAGCAAAGTTTTCCGATGTAGGGATCGGTTGCGATTTTAAATGCGATAGCAGAGAATGGTTCGTTTTCGTCTAGTTTTCTTTCTTCTTCTTCTTCGGTGTCAGGGTTGATTCCTTTCATGGATGGAAGATCCATTGGGGAAGGTAGGTAGTCGATCACTGCATCTAAAAGAAGTTGAACTCCTTTGTTCTGAAGGGCGGTTCCACATAAGACAGGGATCAACGTGAAGTCGATGGTTGCTTGGCGAAGTGCCTTTTTGAGTTCGGGGATGGTGATCTCTTCATCGTTTAAATATTTATCGGTGAGGCTTTCGTCGTTTTCTGAGATACGTTCGACTAAAATGTGACGGTATTCTTCCATTTTTTCTTTCATGTCCTCTGGAACTTCGATTTCTTTTACAATTTCTCCCATTTTCCCATCAAATTCGTAGGCTTTTCGTGTCATTAGGTCGATGATTCCTTCGAAGTTGTTTTCTTCTCCGATTGGAAGTTGAATGGCAACCGCATCTTTATTAAGACGCTCGTGGATAGAATTGAGACTCATGTAGAAGTCTCCACCGGTTTTATCCATTTTGTTGACGAAGGCCATACGAGGCACATTGTATTTATCAGCTTGCCTCCATACAGTTTCGGATTGAGGTTCAACTCCTTGAGATCCATCAAAAACAACCACAGCTCCATCGAGTACACGTAATGAACGTTCAACTTCTACGGTGAAGTCCACGTGTCCAGGAGTATCAATGATGTTGACTCGGTGTTTGTCTCCGCCATTGAGGGGTGTCCAGTAACAAGTAGTACACGCTGAGGTGATGGTGATTCCACGTTCTCGTTCTTGTTCCATCCAGTCCATGGTGGCCTCTCCTTCGTGAACTTCTCCTATTTTGTGGCTTACACCAGTATAAAAGAGTACACGTTCAGTGGTAGTGGTTTTTCCGGCATCAATATGAGCACAGATACCAATATTACGAAGTTTTGTTAGATCGTCTGCCATGAAATGGGGGAGTTAAGATTAGTTGTTAGCTTTTAGTGTTGGGGGCATTTTTTAATAAACGCTCCTCAAAACAGCGTTATTATAGGGATTGGAAAGGTAAAGTCAAGCGTCCGAGGCCGCCTCAACGTGTGTGGTCCTTTAGGTGCTCCTTTATTGTTTTGTTGTATCCTTGGAAAATGCGAGGTAGCCAGGGATTAAAATACCTACAAAAGGTACCAATAATAGAAGTCCTGTCCATTTTGGCTTGTGACATTTTTCGGCAATTTCCATCCAGACCATAATGGCGATGATTAAGTTGATGAGGGGAAGGAGGAAGAGAAGGAACCACCAAGCTGGTTTTCCTGCAAGCTTGAGAAGTAGAAAGGCATTGAGAATAGGTACCCAGGCCATCCATCCGTTGGGTGTGTTTGTTTTTTTGCAATGGCCTGAAGGGAATAGGCGAAATAGATGTAAGTGATAACTCCAACGATGAGTGAGACCATTGGGTCGGTTTGATAGGCGACTTCAAATTCCATGGTTGGTGGGGTTAATGTTAGTTCTTAGTGGGTAGTTTTATTTATTTTACGAATCCCGCGAGGATATCTACAAGTTCATTGTTGGCTTTAATGAATTCATTATATTGATTGTGGAGGTCTTGATCGAATGTGGCTACGTTGTCTAGGCTTTCTTTGTAGTCGCCATTCTTGTAATAGTTGACCATATCGTTGTATGTATGGAGGTAAGTTCTGGCGAGCTCAAGGTAGGGAGTGAATTTTGTTTGAACCTCGGCTTGTTGTGCTTCGTTGGCGCTTAATAGTGTAAGTACTTGTTCTGCGGCATCTGTTTTAGTGAGTGCTTCAATGTATGTACCTTCTACGGCGGTAGCGTCAATGGCCGAGCTTTCGGTTACAATATTGGGGATTTCTTCATCATAAGTAACAGTGCTTCCTTCAATCGCTGAAGAAGTGTCATTCAATG
Organism: uncultured Candidatus Peribacteria bacterium; assembly: GCA_964491515.1. GTDB lineage: Bacteria > Patescibacteriota > Gracilibacteria > UBA1369 > UBA12473 > CAZBGQ01. The sequence goes on along the minus strand of CAZBGQ010000002.1, from coordinate 107,882 downwards.
TACCGACAACGGCGTTGTTATATTCAACAACAGAAAGTTTGTCTGAATCTAGGCAGCCGGTTGCTAGAAATGATAGTAGGGAACATCCAAGTAATAATAGGGGGAGGCGTCGGGAGAACATTGGGGAGGGGTTAGGGGCTAGTTTTTAGTTGATAGTTCTTAGTTGATAGAAAAAAACCACCACAAGAGTGATTTTACATTGATTTACATGATTTGGGAAGAAGGAGTGAACCTAGTAACGTGCATAATGAGCAAAAGCCTTGTTGGCTGCTGCCATCTTGTGTGTGTCTTCCTTTTTCTTAACTGCAGCTCCCATGCCTTCAGCTGCTTCGAGCAACTGTTTGGCTATACGGTGAGCAATGGGTGTTCCTTTTTCTTTTCGAGCAGCTCCGAGGATCCAACGAAATGATAACATGATACGTCGATTGGGTTTGACCTCAATCGGAATTTGATAGACAGCCCCTCCAATACGTTTAGGGCGAACTTCCATAGAAGGCTTGATGTTCTCGAGTGCCTTTTCAAATATTTGTTCTGGGTTGCTGTGTCCTTTTTCTTGAATTTCGCTAAGAATGTCTTTGAAAATACGTCGAGCGATGCTCTTTTTCCCATCGTGCATGATGTAGTTGATGAATCGTTCTTGGAGGATAGTAGATCCTTCAGGAATGTGTTGGGCATGCTTGGTCGCAGTAGACATAGTTGTGAGTCGTTAAATCGAAGATGATTATTTTTTAGGACGCTTAGTACCGTAGAGAGAACGGCTTTGTTTACGATCGGCGACACCTTGAGTATCAAGTGTACCGCGGAGAATATGATAACGTACACCGGGAAGATCTTTCACGCGGCCTCCACGAATGAGGACCACGGAGTGTTCTTGAAGGTTGTGTCCTTCTCCAGGGATGTAGGCATTTACTTCGATTCCATTGGTCAATCGAACACGAGCAATTTTACGAAGCGCAGAGTTCGGTTTCTTTGGTGTCATGGTCGTTACTTTGATACATACACCACGTTTCTGAGGGCAACTCAATTTAGAGGAACGATTTTTAATCGTGTTGAAGATTTGCTGCATTGCAGGTGATTTGCTCTTCTTCCTTTTGGAGGAACGAGGTTTTCGGATGAGTTGGTTGATAGTTGGCATTAAGCTAGTTTTTAATTGGTAGTTTTTAGCTTTTAGTCTTCTTGTAGCGAGAGGACTTTATAGCAATTTAATGGGGGATGCAAGAGGATTTCACCCGTGATTAGCTTTCAATCGGTGTTTCTTCTATCCCTTGCATTCGACGGAAAGTAGCTCCCGCAGGGATTAACTTACCGATGATGACGTTTTCTTTGAGTCCTTGGAGTTCGTCGATCTTGCGGGTGGTTGCGGCTTCAACCAGGACACGAATGGTTTCCTGGAAGGATGCAGCAGACAGCCAACTTTCGGTTTGTAGCGAGATTCGAGTCAATCCAAGAAGTAGTCGTTCTCCTGTTGCTTCTTCTTTTTTCTTTTCTTTGAGTTTCTTGTTTTCTTGCTCGAAGGCGATGTGATCGATGATTTCCCCGGCTAGGTAGGTGCTGCCATTTGGACTGACTATACGTACCTTTGAGAACATTTGTCGTACGATGATCTCTAGATGTTTGTCATTAATCTTTTGCCCTTGTGATGCGTAGATTACCTGTACTTCATCCAAGATATATTTTTGAACTTCTAGAAGGTCAGAAAGTGCCAGCATTTCACGAAGATTTCGGTGTCCGTTGGTCAATGTTTGACCTGGGGCAATAAGATCTCCATTTTTTACGACAACGGTTCGTTCGTGAGGAATTTTGTAAGTTTCTTCTACTGCTGCCTCGCTTTCAATCACGATTTTATCTTTGGTGACCTTGAGAACTTTGCCGCTTTCTTCAGCCTTTACGGTCATCTTGGTAGTTTTGTTTTCAGCCAGTGTGTCTTTAGCTGAAAATTTATCTCCGACCTTAACATGTACCTCTGATTTGGTTGGCAATGCATAGATTTTTTCGGATTTTTCCTCTGCAATGATGGCTACTTCAGTGAGTTTTCCTTTGCGATGAATTTTCACTCGGCCTTTCTTCTCACTGAGGACAGCAGCACTTTTAGGCGGACGAGCTTCAAATAGTTCTTCAACGCGTGTTAGACCTTGTGTGATATCAGCTCCTTCCGCCACACCTCCCATGTGGAAGGTACGCATGGTTAGCTGAGTTCCTGGCTCACCGATACTTTGTGCGGCAATAATTCCAATGGCGGTTCCAAGTTGAACCGGTTTATTGGTCCCAAGATCACGTCCGTAACACATTTGGCAGATTCCGTTTCGAGTGGCACAGGTTAGGATGCTTCGAATCGGCACTTTATCGATTTTAAATTCGATGATCTTATTCATGGTCTGATCATCAATAATGTCTCCTTTCTTTGCGATTACTTTTTTCCCATCGGGAGTGGCAAGTTTGCTAGAAAGAACACGTCCGTCAATACGGCGACCAAAGTCTTCCCCTAGTCGTTCGCTTTCTTCTTTTGAGATTATGTACTCAACATTACGTCCACAGTCATTTTGTTTAATGACCACATCTTGAACGGCATCCACCAAACGACGGGTGAGGTATCCAGCTTCAGCGGTTTTAAGTGCGGTGTCAGATTTACCTTTACGTCCACCATGGGTCGCAATAAAGTATTCCAAAATCGTAAATCCTTCTTTCAGATTTGACCTAATTGGAAGTTCGATGGTTTCACCAGCTGGATTGGCTACGAGTCCCTTGATTCCACATAGCTGAGTGACCTGTCCCCAGTTACCACGAGCTCCAGAGTCGACCATGTAGAAAATGTGGTTTTCTCGGTCAAAGTTATTGACCATGGTTTTGGTGATGGCTGACTTTGCGTCAGACCATACTTTGATGGTGTGATGTCGTCGTTCGTGATTGGTCACCAATCCTTTCCAGTATTGGTTGTTGATCTTTTTAACCATATCGGACGCGTCGTCAACGATGGCGTATTTAGTTTGAGGAACGACCATGTCAGCGGCGCTGATTGAAAGTCCGGATTTTGTTGCGTATTCGAATCCGGTTTTCTTGATGGCATCAGATAGTTTGGCGGTCACATCAATCCCATGAAGGTTGTAGGAAAGAGCAATGAGGTTTGCTAATTTCTTTTTATTCAATGCTTCGTTTTGGTAGTCAATTCCTTCAGGTAGTAGTTCGTTGAAGATGAGTCGTCCCACTGAGGTTTCGAGAATTTCGCCGTTTATACGAGCTTTGATTTTAGCTTGAAGGTGGACATGTCCAAGATCGTAAGCACGGAGTGCTTCGCCGACATCAACAAAGGTCATTCCTTCACCGTGTTTCCCGTCGTGAGCTTGAGTGAGGAAGTAACATCCAAGTACCATATCCTGCGTTGGGCTTGTGATGGGTTCACCGGAGGAAGGTTTGAGAAGATTACGAGCTGAACTCATTAGGTCATGAGCTTCTACTTGAGCTCTCTTAGAAAGAGGCACGTGCACAGCCATTTGATCTCCATCGAAATCAGCGTTAAAGGCGGCACAGACAAGAGGATGGATTTTGATGGCTTTACCTTCTACTAGAACGGGTTGAAAGGCCTGAATACCCAAACGATGAAGGGTAGGGGCACGATTCAATAGTACGTAGTGATCGTTGGTTACGCGTTCGAGGATATCCCATACTTCACGTTTTCCTGCAATGATTAAACGTTCTGCGTTTTTGATGTTGTGAGCGTAGCCGTCTCGAATGAGCTGTCCGATGACAAATGGTTTGAATAGTTCGAGCGCCATGGCTTTAGGAAGTCCACATTGATGTAGTTGAAGTTTAGGTCCTACCACAATAACGGAACGACCAGAGTAATCGACACGTTTCCCAAGTAGATTTTGACGGAAACGTCCTTGCTTACCTTTAAGCATGTCGGAGAGTGATCGTAGTTTTCGTTTGTCTCCTGTGTTGAATACGGTACGGCTTTGACGTGCACTGTTGTTTAGAAGTGCATCCACCGCTTCCTGAAGCATACGTTTTTCGTTACGGCAGATAACTTCGGGAGCTCCAATAGACATGAGGCGTTTTAGGCGATTGTTACGGTTGATAACACGGCGATAAAGATCGTTTAGATCTGAAGCAGCGAAACGTCCTCCGTCCAATTGCACCATCGGTCGTAGGTCTGGCGGGATGATAGGAAGGATTGAGAGCACCATCCATTCTGGCTTGATTCCAGCCTTGAGTGTGCTTCCAATAAACTTGAGACGTTTGGTTAGTTTCTTTTGCTTTTGGCCACTGGCTTTTTTGAGTTGTTCTTCTAGGGATAGTTTGAGCTCTTCTAGATTCATGCTTTGGATTACTTCTCGAATTGCTTCTCCTCCAGTCCCAGCTTTGAAGGCATGTCCAAATTTCATAGACATGTCTCTGTAGGAAAGTTCAGAGAGAACAGCTCCAAATTCGATCTCATTGAGTTCGTCTTTGGCGGTGTTGTGTTGAGCGGTGAGCTCTTCAACTCGAAGGGCCATTTCGTCTTCTACTTCTTTGAGTAACTTTTTATCTTTAGCTTCTGCTAGTTTTTCTTTGAATTCTTTTTGAATTTTTTGCTTGAAAGTTTTGAATTCTTCGTTGAGTTGTTCGAATGTTTCTTCTTTAGCTTTCTCATCTACGTATGTGACGATGTAGGCAGCAAAGTAAACTACTTGTTCAATGGTTTTTACGGGTAGATTGAGTAATAGTCCGATGCGACTTGGAGTAGACCGTAAGAACCAAATATGAGTAACAGGTACTGCTAGCTTGATGTGAGCCATACGTTCGCGACGTACGATTGATCGGGTAACTTCTACCCCACATTTTTCACAAATTACTCCTTTGTAGCGAATTCTTTTGTATTTTCCACAGTAACATTCCCAGTTTTTAGTTGGTCCAAATATTTTTTCACAGAACAGCCCATCACGTTCAGGTTTCTGTGTGCGATAGTTGATGGTTTCTGGCTTTTTGACTTCACCGTGAGACCACGACAAGATTTCTTCGGGGGAAGAAATAGAGATCGCGATGCCATCGAAATCTAGAGGCGCTTTATTGTTGTTGTTCTGTTGAGACATGTGGGGAATTTTTTAGTTGATAGTGTGTGGTTTTTTTGGAGTTATAGTCCTAGCTCATCATCTAGGAAGCTTTGGTCTAGTTCGTTACTAGTATCATCTTTCTCGGTTGAAGTTTCTTCATCGACGCTGCCTAAGTCGTTCATACTGTAGTCGCTATCGCTTGAGAATTTTTCCCCAGTGGGAACGTATTCACCTGAATCATCACTTTTTTTCTCAAGCATGATCATGTCTTTTACTACGACTTCAGTTTTGAATTTTCGAATGCCTTCTGGGGTGTCCCAGCTACGTGTTTTAAGGTAGCCCTCAATGTAGAGAAGCTTTCCTTTGTTGACGTATTTTTGGCAGATGTCGGCAAGTTGTGCCCACGCAACTAATTCGTGGTATTCTGCGGAATTCTTCTTCCGTCCGTCTGCGGTGACCCATTCTCGATTAGTGGCCAACCCGAAAGTACAGACCGCTTGGCCTCCTTGGGTATGACGTGTTTCTGGGTTTCGAGTCACATTACCGATGAGAATAACTTTGTTAACGCTTCGCATGATGAGTGGTTAATTAGAGTATCGAGTGATTAAAGAGGAACTAGCTTTCCTTTGCTACTTTTTCCTCTTTTGTAGCTTTTTCTTCTTTTGAATCGTCCACTAGTGGCGTTTCTTCAGAGGAAGGAGCAATGGCACTTTCTGCTTCGTCTTCGAGTACTTCAAGTACTTCATCGTCTGCTTCTGCTTTTTCTCGTTTTCCTGTCTCTAATAGTTCAACGTTGAGACAAAGACTTTGAAGCTCTTTGACCAACACGTTGAATGATTCAGGCGTTCGAGGTTTTCTAATTGGTTCTCCTTTAACGATGGATTCGTATGCTTTGGCGCGACCATACACATCATCTGATTTGATGGTGAGCATTTCTTGAAGTGTGTGCGCGGCTCCATAAGCTTCGAGTGCCCATACTTCCATTTCACCGAAACGCTGCCCACCATGTTGAGCCTTACCTCCGAGCGGCTGCTGGGTTACTAGAGAGTACGGACCAACAGAACGAGCGTGAATTTTATCGTCGACTAGGTGATTTAGTTTGAGAATATAGGTGATACCTACGGTACTTTTTTGGTCAAAAGGTTCTCCAGTTCGGCCATCGAAAAGTTGCATTTTCCCTTCGGAGGGAAGTTCGGCTTTGGCTAGTAGCTCGGCCATTTGCTCAGCTTTGACTCCGTTTAGAGCGGGGCTTGCGATCTTGATTCCAAGTTTTTCACAGGCCCATCCAAGATGAGTCTCAAGGATTTGTCCGATATTCATACGACTGGCTACACCTAATGGATTTAAGATGATGTCGAGTGAGGTACCGTCGGGTAGATGTGGCATGTCTTCTTCTGGAACGATGATTGAAATCACACCTTTATTTCCATGGCGTCCAGCAACTTTATCTCCTACTGAGATTTTTCTTGTTTGAGCGACGCTAACACGGATTTGTTTAATTACTCCGGTTGGTAGTTCGTCTCCATTGTCTCGGCTGAAAATTTGAAGTTTAACAACTTTTCCACCCTCTCCGCCGGGGAGTCTGAGTGACGTGTCTTTCACGTCACGAGCTTTGTCTCCGAAAATAGCTCGGAGTAGTCGTTCTTCTGGTGTGAGTTCAGTTTCTCCTTTTGGAGTGATTTTCCCGACTAGGATGTCTCCGTCTCGGACGGTGGCACCGATGCGTACAATTCCTTCTTGATCAAGATCTTTGAGTCGAACTTCTCCTACATTAGGAATGTCTGGAGTGACCATCTCGGGTCCTAGTTTCGTGTCTCGTACGTCCATGGTGAACGTTTCGATATGAACGGAACTGAAGTTGTCGTTTCGAACAAGTCGGCTAGAAATGATGACCGCATCTTCATAGTTGTATCCTTGCCAGGTCATGTATCCAACGAGAAGGTTTTGACCCAATGCGAGTTCACCTTCGTCGGTGGAGGTTCCGTTGGCAAGTAGGTCTCCTTTCTTTACGGATTGTCCTTTAACAGCTACGGCTCGTTGATGGTAACAAGTACCTTGATTAGAACGAGTGTAGGTTGTGAGATCGTAAATGGTTTTTTTACCGTTGCTATAGAGAACGGTGATTTGATCTGCATCAATAGATTGAACGATTCCATTGCCTTCAGCTACGATTACTTGACCGGAACTTTCTGCGGCAATTTTTTCCATACCGGTTCCTACTAATGGGCAGTGTGGTTTAAGTAGTGGAACGGCTTGTCGTTGCATGTTTGATCCCATAGAAGCACGCGTATTATCATCGTGCTCTAGGAAGGGAATCAAGGAAGTAGAGAGTGAAATAATCTGTTGAGGTGCCACATCAATATGAGTGATGTCTCGCATGTGAGCCATGGACGCTTCGTTTTTTGTTCGGGCTGCGACTCGATTGTGTTCAAACTCTCCGTACTCATTAAGTTTAGAGTTAGCTTGAGCAATCATGAGGTCTCGTTCATCTTCAGCATCGAAATAACTCACATCGCTGCTTGTGTAACCTTTAACTTTGATTTCATCCTTAACACTAGTTGAAATTTTCTTGGCCAATGCTTCATCGATCACAGTGCTAGATTTGGCGAGGGCTTTTCCTTTTGAATCTTTGAGCTCACCATCTAGTGTGTGTCCTACTATATTTTTTGCTTTTGGATCAATTGAGTGTGCGACTGCTCGAAATGGAGTTTCAATGAATCCGTATTTGTTGAGCTTGGCGTAGGTAGCCAAGTGGACCACAAGTCCAATATTTGGTCCCTCCGGTGTAGCAATTGGACAAATACGACCGTAATGAGAGGAGTGCACATCACGAACATCAAATGACGCACGTTCACGTGAAAGTCCTCCAGGCCCCATAGCAGATAGTCGTCGTTTGTGTGATAGCTCAGAAAGTGGATTGGTTTGATCCATAAATTGAGATAGCTGAGAGCTTGCAAAGAATTCACGAAGAGCTGCAGTAATAGGACGTGAATTTACAAGTTCAGTAGGTGTTACAGTTTCGAGGTCCATGACAGTCATACGATCTTTCGCAATACGATCAGTACGCATGAGTCCAACTCGGAATTTGTTGGCCACGAGTTCTCCTACAGTTCGAACACGACGATTGTTTAGATGATCGATGTCGTCTGGTTGAAGCTCTCCATTGTTGAGTCGGATGAGATGCTTGAGGATCAAGATCAAATCGTCGACTTGGAAAGTGTGATATTTTTTTTTGTTTGCTAGCTTAAGTCCGAAACGGCGATTTAGTTTATAGCGAGCAACTGAGCCCATGTCGTATTTTCGATAGTCGAAGAACATGGATTGAATGAGTGCCTTAGCGTTTTCTGGAGTAGCGAGATCGCCTGGGCGAATTTTTCGGTAGATTGATTTGTAGGCTTCATCTACGGTTTTAGCTGGATCTTTTTCAAGAGTGAGCAAGATGTAGTTGAGTGTTTCGTCCTGGATTTCGTCTTTAAATAGTTTAAGAATTTCTTCGTCCTTAGAATATCCGAATACACGTAATAGACTGGTGATAGGGATTTTTCGTTTGCGATCAATCTTTACTGTGATGATTCCTTTTTTGTCGGTTTCAACTTCTAGCCAGGCTCCACGTTTAGGAATGATCTTAGCGTTACAATAAGGTGGGGCAGCACTATTCTTAGAGAAGAATACGCCAGGAGATCGAACGATCTGACTAACGACCACACGTTCAATTCCGTTCACAATAAAGGTTCCCTGTGGAGTCATGAGTGGAACACCTCCAAGAAAGACATCCTGTTCTTTGATTTCTCCAGTTTCCTTATTAATGAGCTGAACATGTACTTTGAGAGGGGCTTCATAAGTGAGGTTCTTTTGTTTGGCAATTTTAGAGCCGTGCTTAGCTTCTCCTATTTTATGTTCTAGAAAATGAAGCTCCATTTTTTCTCCTGAGAAATCAACAATTGGAGATACTTCATCTAGTAATTCTCGGATACCTTCGTTTAGAAAGGTTTGATAAGAGTCTGTTTGAACTTCAATAAGGTTTGGCATATCAAAACCTGCCTTGCTTGAAAGAAAGGTGCGAGCTCTATTAATAAACGCTTTTGAGTCAGCGCCTTTAGTTTTTTTGGTGGATGTTTTTGTTTTAGATGAAGTGGACTTTGTCGATTTAGAAGTCATGTATAAAGAAGAAAGTGGATAAAAGATAGGGGCGCGTAGGCCCCTTATTTGTCTATGCTTAGCTTCTTTTCACCACCTCTACTCATCCGTTGAACAAGAAAAGCGCGTTGTTATTCTACGCACAGACTACCTTATGTCAAAAGGAAATGCTGCCACCCCCGTAAAATTCTATTGCCAATAATTAGATTTATTTTCTAGTAATCTTTTTTGGTAATTGGCCTATGCCGTGTATTTGTGGCAATAGGCGAGACTGTCTTTGAGGCTTTGTACCATTTTATCTTTGTGGCCGACATGGAAGTTTTTTGGAGTCACTTTGATAGAGAGGACTCCTTTAAAGTCATCGGTCTTGAGTTGAGAGAGGAATTTTTCAAGGGGGAGACTGCCGGTTTCTGGTGGGGCGTATGCTTTCCCTCTATAAATATTAGAGAGATGAACATGAACCATGTAAGGTTTTAGTTTTGCATAAAGGTCCATGAGGTCAGCTTTTTTCTCTCCGGCTCGTGCGGTGTCTAAGGAGACGTGTTTGAATTTTTTGAGATCACTCACGCTGGCCATTGCATGTTCAGGAATGAATCCCAGCATGGTTTTAGTGGAAGCGTTCTCGAGTGCTATTGAGATGTTTTCTTTTTGTCGAATTTTTGGAATTTCAGTTTTGAGCCATTTGGCCATTTTTTGGTCGAAAATTTTGGGAGGTTGAATCACTATGATGCGTGTTCCTAATATTTTTGCCATTTTAATCGCTTCTTCAATTTTAGTTTTAGATGTCTTGGCTGGAGTTTGGATAGATAGAATGGGAACTCCTTCTGCATCGGAAATTTCCTTGATGTAGTCAATGTCTAGGCTGTCATAATTGCCGTTTACCATTGCGAGCCCAACACCGTCAAAGCCTACTTCTTTAGCGAAGCGTAGGATTCGATGAAGGCCATAGCCTTTGAGCGATTCAGTGGAAAGGGCGAGTTTCATGGGAGGCTAGATTAGTTGATAGCTTTTACTATTATACCTGATTTATGTTGAAAATCAAGGGGGCCAGGGTGTGGGTTTGACATAATGTTGACCTTTCGTTATGGTTTTTTTTTAACTTTAAACAGGATAAATAATGAGTGGAGAAAGGAATCGAGGAGCGGTGATTGTTGGGGATGTTCATCGATCAAAATTATTAGGGAGAAGAGGATTGGGGTCGCGTGCCTTAGGTAGCCTGGTTGAGATGTATGCTCCTCATGGAGTTGAAGTTTGTGTTGCACAGAGTGACATTGAACTTGCTCGTCATATTGGTGTGGCTCGAAGGAGGCTGCAGTTGTTGGGAGTGGTGCTTGATGATGAGTTTCGTGCATCAAATGGGGCGGTCGGTTTTGGAGTGGCTATGGATTTTTTGACTGAGGATATGGAGGGAGAGGGGCCTATTTCGGTGGTTTCATCGGCCGGATTGCATGAGCCAGAGTATCGTGATCGTGGAGAGATTCGGCATTTAGATCGAGAGGGGAGGTTGTGGAGTTTTTTGAGGGACCTTGTGATTGATGACATGATTAGGGACTTTGAGATTCCTATTGACGCGAGTGAGATTCGGTTTGAAATGCCTAGAGTGAATGGATTACCTGCCCCTATTGATGAGGGGGTAATGCGTAGAAAGCATTGTTTGGATGAGAATATGAGAGTGTTTGGATTTATGTTTGATTCTGCCTCTGTTGGTGAAATTCCAGGAAAACCGTTTGGTTTGACTATCGTTTATAGGCCAAATGAGATTGAGTCAACGGTGCCATCGGCTCGAATTCGGGAACAGATAAATCGTGGGCTTGCAGATTTGCTAAGACTGTATCCAACGTTGGAAATTAGGGTGGAGCGGTAAGCGGAAGAGGATTAATTTTTTTTAATCACTGTCACGCCATTCATGAATGGCTGAAGGACGTGAGGGATTTCGATGGAGCCGTCGGCTTGTTGATAGTTTTCCATGATCGCGACTAAGGTGCGGCCGATGGCACAGGCAGTTCCGTTGAGTGTGTGGAGAAATTCGTTTTTCCCGTCTTCTTTTTTGTAGCGGATTTTGGCACGTCGGGCTTGGTAGTCGGTGCAGTTGGAGCAGGAGGTGAGCTCGCGGTATTTTCCTTGGGTTGGGATCCAGGCTTCGAGGTCGTATTTTTTGGCGGCAGGATGGCCAAGGTCTCCGGAACAGATGTTGACGACTTGGTAGGCGAAGCCAAGTTCGCTCATGATTTCTTCTTCGATGGAGCGGATGAGCTCGTGTTCTTCTTCTGATTTGTCGGGATGGCAAAAACTGAACATTTCTAGTTTGTCGAATTGATGAACACGGATGATTCCCTGGGTGTCTTTCCCATATGAACCGGCTTCACGGCGGAAGCAAGAAGAGAATGCTACATAACGGAGGGGGAGTTTGTCGGCGTCAAGGATTTTGTCGGCGTGGAGCATGGTGAGTGGGACTTCTGAGGTGCCAACTAAGTAGAGGTCGTCGTTGTCTTTGTCGTCTTCGTTTTGTTTGGGGTTTACGTGATAAACTTCGTTGCGGTCGGCAGGGAAAAATCCAGTGGCATACATGGCTTTTTCTTTGACTAGTACTGGAGGAACGACCGGAGTAAATCCTTTACTGACTAATTTTTGCATTACGAATTGGACGAGAGCGAATTCGAGGAGCGCGGCCTCTCCGAGAAGGTACGCGAAGCGAGCACCGGACATTTTGGCCGCGTCTTCCATGTTCAGGATGCCGAGGGCTGTCCCGAGTTCGACATGGTCTTTTGGTTCGAAATCGAATGTTTTGGGATCACCGTGTTTGGTGGCCACGATATTTTCTTCTTCACTTTTGCCTGCGGGGGTGGAGTCGTGGGTGATGTTTGGAATTTGGGCGAGGAGTTCGAACAGTTCACGTTCGAGAGTTTGTTGCTCTGCTGCTGCGGTTTTTTCGGTTTCCCCGACTTGTTTCATTTTAGTAATGGCCGCTTGTTTTTCATCGCCTTGTAGTTGGGCGATTTTGGCGGAAGCTTCGTTTTTTAGTGCACGGGCAGCTTCTACTTTCTGAAGTAGTTCTCGGTTGCGAGCGTCGAGTTCAATGACTTGAGCAACCATGGATGGATCCATGTTCCGTTTTTTGAGATCGGCTTGAATGGCCGCAGGGTTGGTTCGAAAAAGGTTGAGGTCGAGCATGGGCATACTGTATTATAGTTTCCCAATGTGAGGCAAGTTCTTAATTCTTAATCTCTGAAAAAATGAGATTGGATGTTGATTTAGCATTAAGTGATTCGGAAGAATAACGAGAGGGTCATCAATTATTTCTTTAATTGATTTTGACCATTTGAAGGCGAAGATTTTCGCGAGGTATTGGGTCTGCCCCAAAGGTTTTTGTTCCGAATTCGGTTCTGGCTGAATATACTGGATATTCCCAGAGTTCGGGGCCATTTTCTAGTTCGGTGTCATTGAGTCTGTAAGTCCCTCCTTCCTGTGAGTTGACTGGTCTAAATTCAACCGTCCCGTCCTCAATTTGGGCCACTTGTAGTAATGTCACTTTTTGGGGCATCCAATTCCCCTCGGAGTAGGGGGTGGGTAGAACTTGCATGGGGGTTGTATCTTCACTCTTTGTTTGTCGTGCTTGAGCTTGTTCTTCGGCTGTCGCCCAGGTGAGAGCGAGGACATAGTCGTGTGGTTTTAGGTCTAAGTCCTCTATGTTTTTGGGCCGTTCTTTGTCAGGTGCCATTTCATCGTAAAGGGTTTCTAGGTTGTGGTCTTCTTGTAAGAATACTGCATCAAGTACTTCGCGAGGGAGAAGTCCGAGCTTTCCATCGTTTAAGTAGTTTTGTATCCAACTTAATAGGTTATGTGGTTGAATTTCGGGGAGGTCTTCGGTAGGGAGGTAGTCTCCTTTAAGTCCAAGCCATTTCCATGGACTTTTTGCCCCTCCAATTCTTTCTCTTGTTGAGCGTGCCCATTGTGTTCCCATGAGCCATTCTTCTACTAGGCTGAAATCTCCGGCACCAATATCTATGCGTCGTAGTCGATCTCCGGGGCGAAGGCTTAAGTTGTTTTCCCCTAATTCCCATTGGAGTTCCGCTTCTTCTTTTCCTGTCATGCTACCAAGCACGGTTTGGAGTCTTAAATTGATGGCTTCAAAGCCAGTTGCGGATAATTTTTTAGGGTCTGTCTCTCCTGGGTGAGGGGTGTGAACGGCGCGGATGGTGGCCTTATAGCCCTTATCTTCTTGGTGTGCTGTTAATGCATCCGGGATTGATTCATCTCCAGGCTGGTTTTCATTTTCTTGGCTTGATACATCTTTGCCACGAATAGGTAATGCTAATTGTGCTTCGGAGTAGGGGAGTTGGTCGGCGTGTGCGTCGCAAAATTCGTCGAGGCGGGTTGCGAATCCTTCTGGGTTTAATAGAGTCATTTTGTCTGATTTAGGATTAAGTAATTAAATTACAGTATGTGGCCCGATTAAGTCAATCCTTTTTAGGTAAGTCAATGTTTCGTGGAGCATAATAAAAAAACGCACCCCCTCCCAAAGGTACGTTTTAAGTCGTTTAACGTGTTTAGTTTTTATTCGTCTTTTTTATCGTCGCTTTCTTCTTCGACTACTTCACCGTCGACCACGTTGTCGTCGTCTGAGGCGTCTGAATCTGTTGAGTCTTCGTCTTCGTTCATGTCTTTGACGTTAACTCCATCTTCGGATTGGCCGGCGTCTTTGTAGAGTTCGGAGCCAATTTTTTGGATTTCTTCAGAGAGAGCGTCGGCTGCAGCTTTGATTTCTTCGGTGGTGGCATCTTCTTTGGCGAGGATGTCTCGAACTTCTTTTATCTTCACTTCAACCGGTTCTTTCACGGCGTCGCTTACTTTTTCAGCGTTTTCTTTGAGAGTGCGCTCGGCTTGCGTGGCAAGGGTGTCTGCTTGATTCCGGATCTCAACGCTGTCACGTTTCTGCTTGTCTTCTTCGGCATGGATTTCGGCTTCTTTGCGCATCTGCTCGACTTCTTCATCAGACATTCCGCTTGAGCCGGTGATGGTGATGTGTTGTTCTTTGCTTGTGCCTTTATCTTTCGCTTTTACATTGAGAATCCCATTAGCATCAATGTCGAATGTGACTTCAACTTGAGGTACTCCACGAGGAGCAGGAGGAATGCCGTCGAGGATGAATTTCCCGAGAGATTTGTTGTCTCCTGCCATGGATCGTTCTCCTTGTAGTACGTGAATTTCTACAGAACCTTGGTTGTCGGCTGCGGTTGAAAATACTTGAGATTTTGAACTTGGGATGGTGGTGTTTCGTTCAATTAGTGGAGTAGACACACTACCAAGTGTTTCGATCCCAAGAGTGAGGGGAGTGACGTCTAGAAGAAGTACGTCTTTGACGTCTCCTTGTAAAACTCCGCCTTGAATGGCAGCACCGAGGGCAACCACTTCATCTGGATTGATCCCTTGATGAGGTTCTTTTCCAAAGATGTCTTTTACTTTTTCTTGGACAGTCGGCATACGAGTCATTCCTCCGACGAGGATGACTTCTGCAATGTCGCTAGCGAAAACACCGGAGTCTTCCATTGCTTTTCTGCAAGGTTCGACGGTTTTTTCAACAAGCGCGGCTATAAGATCTTCGAGTTTAGAACGGCTGAGTTTGATGTTGAAATGTTTTGGTCCGCTTGCGTCAGCGGTGATGAAAGGGAGATTGATTTCGGTTTCATGAGTGGAAGACAGTTCGATTTTAGCTTTTTCAGCGGCTTCTTTGAGTCGTTGAAGTGCCATGTTGTCTCCTTTGAGATCTACTCCTTGGTCTTTTTTGAATTCAGCTACTAGCCATTCGAGAATGACTTCATCGAAATCGTCTCCTCCAAGTTGGGTGTCTCCGTTCGTGGAAAGTACTTCAAATACACCATCGCCGAGGTCGAGGATGGATACATCAAAGGTCCCACCACCAAGATCGTAGACGGCGATTTTTTTGTCGCCTCCTTTTTTGTCGATTCCATAAGCGAGAGCGGCGGCAGTTGGTTCGTTGATGATACGTTTGACTTCGAGTCCTGCAATTTTACCGGCGTCTTTTGTGGCTTGTCGTTGTGAATCGTTGAAGTAGGCAGGCACGGTGATGACCGCTTCGGTTACCTCTTGTCCGAGGTATTTTTCAGCGTCGGCTTTGATTTTTTGTAGAATCATGGCTGAAATTTCTGCAGGACGATGTTGTTTGCCATTTAGTTCGATTTCAGCTTCTCCTTTCTTACCTTTAACTATCTTGAATGGCATTCGATCGGCTGTTTTTTTGATTTCTTCGTAGGTGTGCCCAATGAAACGTTTGGTTGAAAACACGGTGTTTTCTGCATTCGTGACAGCTTGTCGCTTGGCGGTGATTCCAACGAGGCGTTCTTTTCCTTTGAAGGCTACGATAGAGGGGGTGGTTCGTTGCCCCTCGTTATTGGGGATAACAGTAGCTTCTCCTCCTTCCATGACTGCGAAACATGAATTAGTAGTTCCGAGGTCTATTCCAATTATTTTTCCCATGTGTTTGCTTGTTTAAATGTAAATGAAAATGCGTTAGCACTCATAATTATAGAGTGCTAATAAAACGGGGTCAAGGGTTTTTTATTCCACCAGTAGTTTTTCGGCAGGGTTAATTTCCGGATGTTGGGTTTTAGTTAAGAGCCAGTCTAAGAGACCTGGTCTTTTAGGGATAAGGTCAATTGCTTTTTCTACTTCATTTGTTGCTTCTAGGTGCTCGAAAAGTTTTATTAATCTAAGACCAAGTTTGGTTTGTTGTTCAATTTGTTGTGTTAATCCTGCACAATTATAGTATTTTTGACCGACTGAAAATTGACAATCATCACTTGTGGTTGCATTGAGTCGTGATAAGTAAATCACGCATCGGTCCCTTAAGTTTTTAGGTAAGGCTTGGTCTTCGTTTTTTGCTATTCCGTCAAGAAGGTTGGTCAGGAGCAAGGGCCGATGTGAAAGTTCTGGAACTGCATATGATTTTACTTCGTTAGTGTTTTCGAATTGTGCGAATAATTTCATTAATTGAACGCCAAGCTCAGTCTGTTGTTCAACTTCTGCTATTAGTTCAGCACAACTATAGTCGCGCTCGTTGACCGCAAGTGTATGTCCTTCTTTTGCTCTAGTTTCAATTTCTCTTAAATAACTGATGCACCTATCCCGTAGGTTTTTGGGTTCTTCTCTTTCCGGGGGAGTTTTTTTAACCATGGTTTTGAGATTTAATAAGCAGGATTCAAATTTAAATTTATTTTCACTATTTGTCAAATGCACTCTTAAATTTAGATTCCTTCTGTAAAGACCTTTTCATCGTGCATGCATTTGTATGGGCAACTTGGTATGGTGGGGGGTCTTAAGTTGGAGAAGTGGGTTCAAGCTCTGCATCAATAATGAAAACTTCGCCCTCTGGTGTTCGACATTCTAGTGGCATGGTCTGCCAAATGTCGTAGCCAGCGTCTACGCATTCGTCAAAAGTGGTGACTGGAGTGGTAGGAGTGATGGTTTGACATCCTGCCACTACTATTATTGAGAGAATGGTGATTCCTGTTTTGAATTTAGTAGAAAAATCCATAATATCCAAAGATCAAACCAAAGATGAAATAGAGAATTCCGATCCAAGATACCAAGGATTTATTTTTGAGCCATTTCTTTCCGGTTTTTTGCATCCATTCAGGGGCAATAAGTAGGAAAATTCCTTTCACGAGAACGATCCAGCAGAGCACGCTAATGACGGTGACCCACCAAGGTCCGTCCCATAAATTATGATTCATGACTAAAGCAATTCCGGCAGGTATGGTCATCATTCCTCCAAATAAATAGAGGGCTTCTTCCTTCATGAATTGCTTGAATACTTTGTGATAATATTTGGGATGTAAAATGAGGCCTAAACCTATCGTGGCAAAGGTCGCTGCAAATATTTGAGCGAGAAAATAGGAAGTTTCCATAAATGAGAAGGTTAAGAATGGACCTATTAATTATAGTACTGGGAATGAGTGAATTTGTCGAATTGAGGACGTTACTCTCCGCTTCCAACTTGTACTTTGGCCGGTCGTACAACCATGTCGTTGAACGTGTAGCCTTTTTCAAAACATTCAAGGATTGAATCTTTGTCGCCTTTCCCTTGGGTGAGGACTTCGTGAAGGTTGGGATCAAATGGGTTGCCGACTTCACAGGGGATTTCGTGAAGACCTAATGAAGTGAGCGTGGTAATGAATTGTTTTTCGATGGTGACAATTCCTTTTACCCATTCATCGTCTTTTAGGTTTTCTGGCATGTGTGCGAAGGCGCGTTGGAAGTTGTCCATTACAGGGAAGATTGCCTGCAGAAAATGCAGGTTGGCATAAAGCTTAAGATTTCCTCGTTCTTCGTCGTTGCGTCGTTTGAAGTTTTGGAATTCTGCGGCGGTGCGTTGAGCCATTTCTGTCATTTCTGAGAGTTGGGCTTCGGTGTCAGCGAGCAGTTTTTTTGCTTCATCTAAATCTGATTGAAGTCCAGTGGGGGGGGGAGTTGTGGTGTCGTCGTCAGTATTTGGGTCGGTCATATTAGTCAATTAAAATTTTTAGAACAGCTTTGAGGGTGGCATGATTGAAGGCATAAGGCATGCGTGTGGGGCCGAGTAGCCCGAGATAGCCTTCGAAATCTTCTACTTGGTAACGGCCTACAATTAGACTACAACTCTCGATGCTGGGGAGTAGGTTTTCTTTCCCAATGAATATACGCGGTTCATTTTCTATTTCAAGCTCTCTTAATGTAGCTAAGAATTGTGTGCCTTCCTCTAGTACTTCAAATACTTGGCTGGCTTGCATGGGATGTTCGGCGAATTCGGGTTGCTTGAGAAGTTGTGAGACGCCTAGGAAAAAAGTACGTCTGTTGTCGGGGATGCTGGCAAAGGCGACATTAGGAATGGCTTGGGCTAGCAGTGAAACTGCGTCGTGGACTTTTTGTTGAGCGCGGCGTTGGGCCACGTTTTGTTGTAGGCGTTCTAAGTTTTTTCGTGCAAGTTGTTCGGCTCGTTTGTAGTCAGCGAGTTGATCGATGTAGATGCGATAACCGGCGTTGGTAGGAACGCGTCCTGCTGAGGTGTGTGGTTGGTAAATAAGGCCTTCGTTCTCAAGAAAAGCCATGTCGTTACGAATGGTGGCGGGACTCACAGAGAGGTTGTAATTGACGAGTACGGTTTTGGATCCTACTGGCTCAGCAGTATTGATGAAGTGTTTAATAATGGCGGTCAAGACTTTGCCTTTGCGTGGATCGATGGGGAGCATAGATTCTATTAGTTAGCACTCGGAATTATAGAGTGAGAGCGAGATGTTGGCAATGGGGGCGTTGTAGTCTTGACTCTACTTGAAAAAGGGTTATAGTTTAGCCTATGGGACTAAATGAATCATCGGTTTATCAATTATTGGGTTGGGTTCCTCCGGATAAATATTTGCTTCCAGGTGGGGATACTGTTGAAGTTTCTCAGGCGGGGCCGGCGTGTGTTCAAGCGAAATTTGCTACTGGAGGAGATGCTTTTGAACACACTGAAGTGGTGGATTTTTTCCCTGAATTTGAACCGGTTGTTGTAGCTATTTGGGAGGAGAAGAATGGTATTCCCCGAGTTGTTCCTGGTGCAGATCATGCGATTTTTCATCCAAGAAGCAGTCGCTTTGAGCGACTTTTAGCGGATTTGGTTGGGGCTGCAATTGATCCCAAGACGCGATCGGTGTGGTGATTACATTTTTTCACCTATCAATCCGACCAAGTCGACCATACGAGTTGAGTAGCCCATTTCATTGTCATACCATGAAAGGACTTTGACCATGTTTCCTCCCATGACTTCGGTGAACGGGGCGTCCACGATTGAAGAATGAGGATTTCCACGGAAATCAATGGAAACGAGGGGGAGTTCATTGACTAACAGTATGTTTTTGAGTGGGCCTGCGGCGGCTGTTTTAAGTGCGGCGTTGACTTCTTCTTTAGTGGTTTCTTTTGAAAGTTCTACGGTGAGATCTACGACAGAAACGGTGGGAGTTGGTACGCGCATGGCCATTCCGCTGAGCTTGCCTTCGAGTTCAGGGAGAACCATTGCAACAGCTTTTGCAGCACCGGTGGTGGTGGGAATGATGGATTCAAATGCGGCACGGGCGCGACGGAGGTCTTTGTGAGGAAGATCGAGAATTTTTTGGTCGTTGGTTACGGCGTGAGTGGTGGTCATGAGTCCTCGAACAATTCCGAATTCATCATTGAGTACTTTGGCAACCGGAGCAAGACAGTTGGTAGTACAGGAAGCGTTGGAAATAAGGTGGTGCTCGGTGGGTTGATAGTCGTTTTCGTTCACACCTAGGACTACGGTAAAATCGAGGTCTTTTCCTGGAGCGCTTACAACTACTTTTTTGGCACCGGCTTGGACGTGTTTGTTGGCGCCTTTTCTGTCACGAAAGAATCCGGTGCATTCGAGGACAATGTCTACTTTTTCCTCGAGCCATGGAAGTTTTTCTGGATCTCGTTCTGTAATCATTCGAATTTCTTGTCCGTTTACTACAATTAGTTCTTCGCTTTTGACTTCTACTTCAGCAGGAAGTTCTCCGTAGAGTGAGTCATATTTTAATAGGTGAGCGAGGGTTTTAGCGTCTCCTAGGTCGTTGATAGCGACTATGTCGAAGAGGTTTTTTTGAAGGTTTGCACGGAAAATATTTCGTCCGATTCGGCCGAATCCATTAATGGCAACACGAGGTTTCATGATGAGAGGGTTAGGGGTGAGGGCTTACTTTAGCCGCGCGTAGTATAATGTGTATTTATTGGGACTTCAATGGTATGATTTATGTATGAAAGTATTGTCGTGTCATGCAGGTGATCCGGAGTCTGCTGTTATCGAAAAGGCGGTTAGTATTCTTCGAGAAGGAGGTATTGTGGCACACCCGACAGACACTTGTTATGGAGTGGCGGTGGACATCATGAATCCGCTTGCTTTGGAGTCTCTTTATTCACGAAAAGGGATGGAGTTTGAGAAGCCGGTTAGTATTTTGGTCAAATCGTTAGAAGAAGCTCAAAAATACGGGGTGTTTTCTGCAATGGCGCTTAGGTTGGCTCAAGAATTTTGGCCTGGGCCTTTGACATTGGTGGTTCCGCGGACTGAGGCACTTCCTGAGTTTTTTAATGTGGGAGCTGATAGTGTAGGGATTCGTGTGATTTCTGATCCTGTTACGATGGCATTATTGGAGGAATTTGGAGGACCTATTACTACGACAAGTGCAAATGCGCACGGAGAACTATCGCCTTATAATATTGGGGCTATTTCCATGGAGGCAGATTTAGTGTTGGACGTTGGAGAGTTGGTTCACCGGGAAAAACCATCGACTGTATTGAAGATCGAGGGAGATCAGGCTATTACGTTAAGACAGGGGCATTTGTTCTTGGAGTTCTAAATCGCGTGAATAATTGCAGTGATGGATTCAAACCCTAGGCTTATTAGTGTTGCAGCTCCAATGATTCCAATGGAAATAAGAGGAAATGAGTGTTTAAATTTCACTCCAAATAGATAGGCGATGAGAGATCCGGTCCAGGCTCCTGTAACGGGAAGGGGGATGGCCACAAAGGTGATTAGGAAGATGGCACCGAGTTCATTAAAGCGTTCGGTGTGTTTGTGACGAGTTTTTTGGAATAGGTTGGTTAGGAATTTGTTGAACCATTTAGAATGCTTCATTAGGAGTTTCGTGACGGGGTCTAGGAAGCTTAGTAGGATGGCGACGATGGTTATGTTTCCTAAGACTGACCATATGAATGCTTGTTGTACAGACATGCCAAGAACGCCAATAGAGAAAGGGATGGCTCCGCGGACTTCTAGTATGGGAAGCATTGCGACGCCGAAGGTCATGAGAATATCTAGGAGGGAATTGGTCATGCAGATACATTAGTGGCTCTGAGGGTTGATTACAATGGGAGACGTTACCAAGGAGGCCTTGACAGATTTATTGTTTTTCATTATTTTTTGTTTTCTTGTTTTGTTTTTATGAGTACTTTTCTAAATCGATTCTGGCCAGGTCGGACTCAGGCTGAACCGTCTGTCCCAGAGGTAAATCCACATGCTTTAGATCCGTATCGAAGGGTGGCGGCTGAGTATTATGCTTCCCCTGAATATCAGGAGAAGGCGGCTCGAGTTTTTGAGCAAATGCAAACTATTAGAGATAGGTATTTTGCTTTTGATCTTGATGGGACGTTGGTGTGTCAATTTTCTATGGGGGTTGGAGAAGAGTTAGGTGTCGGTGTTGGTGATCGTTTGATTCAGCCAGGAGCTCAGAGTGTGCTAGATGGATTACGGGTTAATAACCGAGTTATTATTTGGACCAATTCTTTTGCTGCACGGGCGCATGAATCAATTCGAACATCTGGGTTGAAGGTTCCGAATTTGATTGAAGGGCTTGTTACTCAGGAGGTTTATCAGAATTTTTTAAGGCTTCGGCGTGCTTATCATGAGCAATTGATTAAAGCAGCGGAAGCTCACCCTCTATTTGATGAGTTTGAAGTGCAGAAGATGAGAGAGGGTCGCACAAAAATTCCTAGTATTATTGGTGTGGATGCTTTGATTGATGATAATGCAGATATGGACATGGATCGGTTGGAAGAGTTGGGAGCTTTGGATGAGTTGCCTCGACTAATGCAGGTTCCGGCATTTGATATTTGGAAGGCACGATTTCTTGATAATCACCATTTAAGGGATTCTTTTTTTGAATTGGGGGATCAGCTTGTTGAGCGGTTTGGAAGTTGATTATATGTTTTATGAAACATATAGAGGATGTTACAACTTTAATTTTTAGGGTGGCGTTTATTCGCTTTTGTAAGCGGTTATAGCCTTGCCTTAGCCTTTTGGTGACTACAAAAATTGCACGTTTTCTGTGTTTTTTGGTGGTTTTTCGAAAAATGAGCGTTGACAGTGTGCTTGTACAGGGATAATTTTAGACATGTTAGGCGATCAAAAAAGTTATACACATATTGTGCACAAGTTTTGAACACACTCCACAACCCTGTCCTTTTACACGAGACGATTAACCTGTTAAATCCCCAGAAGGGGGACCAGGTGGTTGATGGAACCTTAGGTCTTGGTGGTCATGCTCAATCTATTTTGGAGCGACTGGGGGATCAAGGTCATTACTATGGGTTTGATTTGGATGAAAAGAACTTGGAATATGCTCGTAATCGCCTCAAGAATTTTGAATTAAAAACGACTTTTTTTCATTCTAATTTTGCTCATTGTCATTATCGGCTTCAAGAATCAGGCGTGGATCGGGTAGATAAAATTCTCCTAGATCTAGGTCTTTCTTCTCCTCATATTGATGATCCTGAACGTGGCTTCTCTGTGAAGCATTTGGGTCCACTTGATATGCGTTTCGATCGTTCAACAGGTTTTACAGCGGCAGATGTTGTGAATCGTTGGCCGGAATCAGATCTCAAGAAAATTTTCTATGAGTACGGAGAGGAACGATACGCTCCTAAGATAGCGCGAATGATTGTGGAAAAACGTAAGGCTCAGCCCTTTAAGACTACTTCAGATTTGGTTGAACTTCTGACTGAAATTATGAAAAATCCTAGGGATAAACGTCGGGTGGCTACGAGAATTTTCCAGGCATTACGGATCGAGGTGAATGATGAACTGACTGTTTTGCAAGATACCTTAGATTCGTTGTTAGACTTCTTGGCTCCCGGGGGACGAATGGTGGTTATTAGTTACCATTCTCTGGAAGACAGGATAGTTAAGCACACGTTTAGGAATGCGGCCAAGGAAGGTCCATTTCAACTCCTCACTAAGAAGCCGGTGACTCCTTCTACTCAAGAAATTGAAATTAATTCTCGAAGCGGTAGCGCTAAATTGCGTGCCATTGAAAAATTATCTACTAACAGCTAACGGCTACTCGCTAAAGGCTAATGAATAACCTCCCTCCCTGTGTCTCACGTCCTTCTCACTAATCAGAATCCTAATTTTCGTCCAGATTTTACTCCTCGTTCTCGTAAAGGGGGTGGGTTTAATTTCGATTTAAATGTGGGGCCGGTAACCGCAATGATTGCAATGATGGTTCTTATTGGTTTGATGGGGTTGCTTTCGTTGACGTATCTGAATGCGCAATCGACAAAAGGTTATATGATTAATAAATTGGAAGATGATCATCAAGAGTTGGTGTCTGATAGTGAAATCAATGACATGTTGATTTTGCAGGCACGTTCTATGAAAAATATTGAAAGTCATCCTCAAGTAATGGCCATGGTTCGGCCAGCGGGTGTGACATTTTTTGAGCCGGTATCAGGAATTGCGACGGCGAACTAAGGTTCGTAACAGATTATATTGTTATTCCATGGGTTAGGAATAAACCTGCCAAATCTCCTCAGATGGGTCCGAGGAGTTTTGGCTTTGTGTTGTATTGTGATTATTAATCCTGAGATACTCCAATGAGTTCTCCGTTAGGAGTTACTCCATTGTGGGTACGATCGTTGCTGTAGGTTCCCATGCGGGCGGAGCCGTTGGCCTGAAGTCTTTCGAGAAATTTTTCGCGTGCGGCAGGCATGTTGGCGTCGTCTCCATCCCAGATAGCTAGTGATGGACCTTGAAGGGCACGTGCGTATGAGAAGGTGAGTTGCCATGGTACTCCGGCGGCTTGGCCGGCTAAGTTGACGGCATTTAAGTTTTCGGTGGCTTGTTCTGCGGTTTGGCCTCCAGAGAGAAATACGATGCCGCCTAGGTCGGTGGGTACAGATTCCTGGAGACATTGGATAGTCATTTCTCCGACGGTTTTGCTGTCAGCTTGGGCTGGGCAGTTTTTCCCAGAAATCACCATGCTGGTTTTTAGAATGGTCCCTTTAAGGTCTACCCGAAGGTAGTTAAGTTGTTCAAATAGTGTTTTTAGAGTTTTGGTGGTGACTTCGTAGCTACGCTCGATGTCATGAGTTCCTTCTAGGAGAATTTCTGGCTCAATCATGGGGACCATTCCGGCTTCTTGAACAAGGGCGGCGTAGAGTGCCATTCCGTGGCAGCTGGCGTGAATGGCTGCGTCGGTGGGGAGCTCGTCAGAAATTGTAATGAGGCTGCGCCATTTAGTAAATCGTGCTCCCATGTCGTAGTATTTTTTGAGTCGATCTCGGAGTCCGTCGATGCCTTGAGTGTATTTTTCTCCAGGGAAGTTGGGTAAGTCTTGAAGGCCCATGTCGACCTTGATTCCGGGGAGAACGCCAATACTTTCTAGATGAGCAGGGAATGTAGTTCCGTTGCTCATGGTTTGACTAATGGTTTCATCATAAAGAATTACTCCGCTGAGATGGTTTTCGATGCCTTCCATCCCAAGAAATAGCTCACGATATTTTCTTCGATTTTCTTCGGTTGATTCCGTGTTGATGGAGGCGAGGCGTTTCCCGGCAGTGCCATTAGATTCGTCAGCTGCGAGGATTCCTTTGTTGGGGGCCACCATTTGGGCGGCAATGTCGTGAAGGTCACTCATGATTTTGGAGTGGTTAGGAATGATTGGTTGCCGAGAGGATACCAAAAAAGAGGAAGAGGGGAAAGGGTGGTGCGGGTGACTTTGATCATGAAGAGGCAAGAGCTCCAATGTTTGAAGATTTGAGAATATGTGGAGCATTGAGATTGTTGGAGGGGTAATATTTTTGTCATCTTTCTGAAAGCTTTTGTTCATGTGAGTTTGTTAGTGTTGGTTTGATTTTTGTAATTAGTAACGTTTGACGTTATTAACGTGTTGCGTTATCATTGATATGATCAAACATTTTAAATCTAAGGTTTCGCATAAACTTTTTTTGCTTGAAAGAGCATCTTCTCTGCCTTTTTCTATTCAAAGGCCGGCGACTAGAAAGCTTTGGATGCTGGATTCAGCTCGTGATCTGCGAGATTTGCGCTCACCTCCCTCAAATCATTTGGAAAAGTTGGTCGGTAAATATTCGGGTAAATATAGTATTCGAATCAATCGGCAGTGGCGTATAGTGTTTCGCTGGGAAGGAGGTCATGCTTATGAGGTTGAAATCATTGATTATCATTAAATTTGTCTCATGAAAAAATATCTTCCCATTCATCCCGGTGAAATTCTTCTTGAAGAGTTTTTGAAGCCTTATGAATTAACTCAATATCGATTGGCTAAGGATATTTATGTTTCACCACGGCGTATTAATGAAATTGTGCACGGACTTCGTGCTGTTAGTGCAGATACGGCTTTGCGGTTAGGGCGTTATTTTGATGTGTCTCCTGAGTTTTGGTTGAATCTTCAATCTCGTTATGACCTTGAGATTGAGAGAGAAAAATTGGGAGATGTACTTATTGTTGATATTAAGGTTTTGAAAGTGACCTCGAAAGAGGCCTTGTGACTTTTCCCTCTTCCCCTTTTTCGTGCTTCCTATTATTGTGGGGGCGCAATTTTTAACCCCCGTACTATGATTAGAGTAGGTATTAATGGTTACGGTCGTATTGGTCGAGCGTTTCATCGTCAGTCTTTGAATGATCCAAATGTTGAAGTGGTGGCGATTAATAGTCGAGCGGGAGCGGCGTCGCATGCGTATTTGCTCAAGCATGATTCGATGTATGGAAATTTGGAGCAAGAGATTACACTTAATGATAAAGGATTTTTGATTAATAAAGGGCAAGTGACAGTGACGGCTGAATCGGATCCATCCAATGTGCCATGGGGTGAGGTAGGAGTTGATGTTGTTGTGGAAGCCACTGGACGGTTTAGAAAATATGACTTAGCGGCTGCCCATTTAAAGGGTGGAGCTAAAAAAGTGGTTATGACCGCACCGTCAAAGGACGATAAAGTCCCGACCTTTGTTATGGGGGTGAATAATGACTTATATAATGGAGAGAATGTGGTTTCTAATGCGTCGTGTACGACGAATGCATTGGCGCCTACGTTGAAAGTGCTTAATGAAGCGTTTGGAATTGAATCTGCCATTGTAAGTACGATTCATGCGTTTACTTCGAGTCAGAATATTTTGGATAATTCAGGGGATTCTGATTTCCGTAAATCTCGTGCGTTGATTGATTCCATTATTCCAACGACTACAGGAGCTATGAAGGCGATTGGATTGGTGATTCCTGAGCTTAAGGGTAAGGTTGAGGGTATGGCTTTCCGTGTGCCTGTGCCGTCAGTTTCAGTTTTGGATATGACAATTTTACTTAATAAAAAAGTAACGGTAGATGAAGTGAATGAAGCGTTTTTGAAAACTGAATCTGAAGGATTGATGGGGATTCTAGGGACATCAGATGAGCCATTGGTTTCGATTGATTTCCGCAAAGATACTCGGTCTGGAATTCTTGATATCCCGAATACACGTGTGGTGGGAGATCGTATGGTTCAACTCGTGGTTTGGTATGACAACGAGTGGGGTTATTCAGCTCGGCTCAATGATTTGGCGGAATGGATCATG
Organism: uncultured Candidatus Peribacteria bacterium; assembly: GCA_964491515.1. Classification (GTDB taxonomy): domain Bacteria; phylum Patescibacteriota; class Gracilibacteria; order UBA1369; family UBA12473; genus CAZBGQ01. The sequence continues at coordinate 81,348 of CAZBGQ010000002.1, read as the reverse complement.
CGTTAGGGAAGTAGCCTAATTTCTTCAAGCTGCTGAGTTCCTTGCGATAGGTGGTTAACATAGCCTCCATAGGTTGTATGTTGAATTTGGACAGTGGGCCCTAATTCTTGGAATATAGCTTCTATTTCAGCAAGGACTCTGAGACGTTCAGCTTCATTCTCAGGTGTATCCCCGTTTTCTTGAGAGGAAGCAGGCGGCCTTTCGAAATCCAGAGCAGCTATTTGGGCTTCTGTGAGTGGAGCAGGGGTCGGTAATGAAGGAGGGTCTTTCTGTGCCCATTCCTCGGGAGATGGGAAATGACCAAGTTCCTCGATTCTTGCAATTAATCCATGGATGTCGGGACAGTCTCCAAAGCTTTGGTATCCTACATGGCCATCTCTTGATGTAAACTTCACTGATAGTCCGTAAGTTAAAGTCCATCGGATATAGTTCCTTTTTGCGCGTCTAAGCTGGTCTTCTGTTAATTCTACGGGTTTAACGGAGGCAAAGCCTGTTTTTGGGTCTACATTCCCTAGGCTCTGAAAGTTTGATCGAATTGACAGAAGTTCGCTGAGTATAAGATATAGTTTGTCCAGGGATAGGGGTGTCTTAGTTGCTTCCCCAAGTTTTTCTTTGAGTTTTTTTAGTCTTCCAATTCCATCTTCGGCATTTTTTAGTCTATGTTTTGCCACGCGATATATCTCTCCTTTTTTGAACTCATGGTCTTCTTCTATAATTAGTTTTAGTCGTAATGTTGTTAGGAGAACAAACTCGGTTACCTTCCCAGGATCGA
>CAZBGQ010000002.1:0-80566 GCA_964491515.1 uncultured Candidatus Peribacteria bacterium | reverse complement strand
AGATCCTCATCGAGACATAGTTCTACAAAATTCCCTGCATGAGGCATTACATGGGTGGGTGGATATGAAAGGGGATCGTCAGCGGTGGTGAGAGATGTTGGTGCTGGATCATTAGAATCGCTATCTGGGGTGGTTTCTTGGGCATTGGCTGCTAGAGGAGCTCCTCCAGCTAGTAGGGCAACGAGAGCGAGGGCTGTCGCGATCTGGGCAGGGGAGCGAGTCTCGTCAGCTTCATGGGTTTGTTCGAGTCTTTGCATCAATGAGTGATTAAGTTGTGGTGGGTAATTATAACCAAAAACCTCGAGAAGTCAATGTTAGTATAGGGGTGATGACTTTTTAAGCTATCCCGGCTTGAAAGGCGTCAGGATTATCGCCTAAAAGGGCTTCCCGATTCGCGATGAGGAATCGGAAGAGTTCATCTTCTTGGGCGGGTTTTTCGTATGGATTGGGATAGATATAGACCCTCCAAATATCGAATGGGGCTACTTTTCTTCTGGCTTCTTGACGTTTTATGCATAGAGGGAGCATCCTTTGTAGTTCTTCATCAGCCTCGAAGCCGTTGACTGAATCAATTAAACTCCAAACAAATTGTTTTCTTAATTCCGGATAGGGAAGTCCAAATAACTCAAACACTCGTTGTGGGCGAAGTTTTCGAAGTTCTTCGACAGGCGGAATTTCATCCATAATATAGAGACCAGGAATATTAGGAATAGAAACTGTGTCCCAATTGTTTTCTGCAATTAAAGTTTCGTGCATTTGTAGAAATCGTGCTAATTCGTAGTCTTGATGTCGCATACCTCTATAGTTGTTTTCATCGCGGATAGAGCTAGGAATCCAATCTCCAGCAGTGAATTCATTCCGATCCATGAGCTTTTGAATGAAATACCATCGTTGTTCATAGGTATCTAATTGAAGTCGTGCGAAAACATTTTGTGTATTTTCATCTATTCTCCTAATCCATCCTGGTACTTGGGTTGCTAGGACGGCTCCGGCAACGGCTCCTCCTCCTGCAAATAGAAGATCTCTTCGGTTAAGGCCTCTTTCTTTTGGATCGGAAGGCAGTTGAGTGGAAGGTTCGGCTCCGGCAGCGTCTTCTTCGATGGCCTCCACGTCAGGAGGAGATGGTTGTTCAGGCATTGGTTTGAATATTTACATGTTAGGAAATGAGTGTAGTCGTTTAAGTATTTTTTTGTCAAATTGCATCCTCTCAGTTACACTTTGATTAATGAATTTTTTTGAAGATGAACTTGGACAGGTGATTGCTGCTCTTATGAAAGGGGCGGTGGGAATTTCAGAAACAGTAGTAACCGCGGATACGGGGAAAGCAGGAACTCAGAATGTTTATGGGGAGGATCAGATCACAATGGATGTGATTTCGGAAGAAATTTTACAGAAGACGTTGACCGAGTCAGGCCTTGTTAAGGGTGTGGGTTCCGAAGAACTGGATAAGGTTACGCCGCTTGGTGGATCTCGATTTGGTGTGGTTTATGATCCGTTGGATGGCTCGTCGTTGTTTGATGTGAATTTATCGGTGGGAACGATCTGGGGAATTTATGAAGGAGATGATTTTGTGGGGAAAACGCCGGCCGATATGGTGGCTGCTGGATTTTTTGTGTACGGACCTCGAACTACGTTGATGGTTTCACGAGGAGAAGGTGTTCAAGAGTATAGATTGGAGCCGACGGGTGAATGGGTGGTAACCAATGAGAACGTTACGATGGGAGAAGGTAAAATGTTTGCTCCTGGAAACTTGCGTGCGACACATTATCGAAAAGATTATTTAGAATTAGTGAATTGGTGGATGGAAAATGAGTACAAATTGCGTTATTCCGGGGGAATGGTTCCGGATATCAATCAAATTTTAGTTAAGAAGAAAGGGATATTTTCGTATCCTGGATATGAACCAGGTCAGACAGATGGAAAATTGAGATTGTTGTTTGAATGTGGGCCTATGGCTTATGTAATGGAGCAGGCTGGAGGTGCGGCGTCGGATGGATCTGGGCGAATTTTAGACAAGCGAATTGATTCACTTGAGCAGCGTACTCCGATTTATGTCGGATCTAAGGATGAAGTGGCACGTTGCGAAGAATGGTTAGGCAAGGCTTAATTATAAACTCTCTTTATTACTGACCTCCCTTTGGCATGTTTGATATTTTCTTGGTTACGGTTCCACTTTTTATTATTATTTTTGGTAGTGCGTTTTTGACGCGGCTTAAGGTTGCGAGTGTGGGATGGCAGGAAGAATTGAATGCCTTTGCGTTGAAGATTGGATTTCCGGCGTTGATTTTTTCTGCGTTGGCTAGGATGGAGTTCTCGTTTATTGAACATGCTGATTTGTTGATTTCAAATTCCATTTTTCTGGTGATGAGTTTTGTTATTGTTTTTGTGTTGGGGAAATTGTTTCGAGTGAAGGATAAAATGTTTCGTACGTTGTTTCTTTGTTTGGGGTTTGGAAATGTGGCGTACTTGGGAATTCCAGCATTGACTCAATCATTTGGTGAGTTGATCGTACCTGAGGCGAGTTTGATTGTGGCGGTATATTTGTTTTGGATGTTTACGGTGGGTATTGGATTTTTGGAGTATTTAAAGAAGAAGAAAGCGGCGGGTGCACTTAAAAAAATAGGTTTGAGTATTGTTAAAAATCCGCTGCTTTTGGCCGTGGTTTTTGGATTGGTTTTTTCTCATTTTGATGTATCGATTCCGGCTGTTTTTCAGAAATCACTTGATATGTTGTCTGCGTCAGTTACTCCTGTTGTGCTTGTGGTGATTGGTTTATTTTTGGGCAATTCTAAGTGGGGTCGATTGAAGGATTGGGTCCCAAGTATTTTGTTTGCGGTGTGTACATTACTATTTCTTCCCGCGTTGTTTTATTTTGTGGTGAAGGGCTTGAACCTGGAGGTGGTAGATTTTTCTGCGTCGATTGTGGATGCTGCCATGCCATTGGCTATAACTCCTTTTGCGCTTGCGGATGAATATAAATTGGATAAATCTTTTATCGCTCGCTCAATTGTATTGAGTACGGTTTTTGCGGTGGTGACGATTCCATTTTGGATTTATGTGCTTTAAGTATGAGTAGACCCCTTGAGTCAGGTGGCGCTTTATGTTTTAATAAAGCCCCTAAGCGCTTTTTTTATGCCTCGAAAGGACGATCCAAAAATGAACAAGAGGCCGAAGCCGGATGAACAGGAAGTTCAGCGTTTGGTTTCTGCGTGTCAGAATGGGGATGCTGAGTCGTTTGGCGGATTGTATGATTTATATATTGATCCGATTTATCGTTACGTTTATTACCGAGTGAAGCCGGAGGATGTGGAAGATGTGGTGGAAGATGTTTTTGTGCGTGTGTGGGAAAATATTGATAAGTATGTTCAGGGAGAGCATCCGTTTTCGTCGTGGCTGTTTAGGATCGCTCATAATTTAGTAGTAGATCACTATCGTAAAACTCGTACGCATATTTCATTGCGCGAGAATTTACCTAAACACATTATTCAGTCAGATGATGATCCTATGGATTTTGCTTCAGTTAAGTTGAATCAAAAATTCATTCGTGATGCGTTGGTTGATCTTAGAGAGTCTTACCAACAGATTCTGGTGCTTAAGTATTTGAGTGGTTTTAGTAATAAGGAAATTGCTCAGATTATGGATTCGAGTGAGGGTAATGTTCGGATTTTGCAGTATCGAGCGCTTAAGGCGCTGCGTCATGTTTTGGAAGAACGTGGTCTTCATCGTAACGATTAACCTTATTGGTGCGTTGTAATTTATGCGTCTATGATTAAACTTTTTACTCACAAACAGCGGTTGAAACGTCTCGAAGAAGCTCTTCTTTCGATGGGCTCTAAGCGTGTTAACTTTTCTGTTAAGAAACGAGAGTCATTGAAGGAACGTGTTTTTGTACGCATTGATGATTCGATGGCTATGGAGGAGTTAGGGTTTGAACAGTTAGCTCAGGAGTTAGAAAAATTAACATTGGATGTGGCGCCTACTTCTCGATTTAAATTACATACACGTGAGCATGTGATGGACTTCTTGTCCCTTCGGACTCAACGTTTGTGGCTTCGTGATTTAGTGAAAGATTTATTTGCGCGTCGTCGGTATTGGGCGACTGCGATGGCGATGCTGATTTTGTTTGTAGGGACGTTTGGTTATGTCGCACAGGCTCCAAGTGTGCTGGCTGCCAAGGTGAGTAGTGTTGAATCAGTGCGTGGAATGGTTTCTGTTGAGCGAATGGGTGAACTTATGCCGGTAGAACCTGGATTTTTAATTGAAGAAGGAGATCGTCTTGTTACGGGTGAAGATGGATGGGCGGATGTGGTGTTTGTGGATGATAGTTTATTGACCGTTGGGCCTGGGACTGTGGCGGTTGTTTCGCAGTTATGGGTAGCTCCTAATAATGAGGCTCGGACATCTGTTGAAGTCGAAGTGAAGCAAGGGCGTGTATGGTCTACTGTATTGAATTTGCTTTCAAATGATTCGATGTTTGTTTTGTCTTCAGGAGATTTTGATGTGTCGGTGGATCGCCGAGGGAGTTTTGACTTTTGGGTGACGGATGACTCTAAGCGATTGAGAGTGTTTTCTAATTTGGTGAATTTTAGTGTGCATGAACAAGGAGTGGGACATGATGGAACGTTGGGGCCTAATTTGGAATTAACGTTGCTTGAAGGAGAATTGAATATTGAGCGTATAGAAAATTTATCGGAATTAAAGGCGGAGGATGTGTGGGTTCAAAGCAATCTTCAAAACCTTGAAACGCATCGATTACATTTGGATGTTTTTTATCGAGAACGTGTGGAACAACAGGCTGGAGTTTTGCCGGGAGATGTTCGGTACGCTTTGAAGCGTGGTGTTGAAAAGGCGAGGCTTCTTATTAGTTTGGATGAACAAACACGTTCAGATTTGTATTTGTCTTTTGCGGGGACTCGTTTTGCAGAGGCATTGACGCTGACTCATCAAGGAGATGATGTTGCGGCACAAAAAGCATTGAATGATTATCAAGATACATTGGTAAATTTAACCGAACTTTCGGTTGAATATGAGGCACCGGTAAATGCATTGATTCAGGAAAGTAAGAAAGTGGTGGGGTCGGTTGAGCCGGATGCGCCGTTATATGATGTTCGTCACTTTGTTGACCAAACGGCAATGCTGGTTGCTTCGAATGAGTTGGATCGTCAGGTTATTCAATTGGAGACCACGGCAGATCGTTTGGGCTTGGCTCTCGAGCTGATTCAAATCGGAGCTTATGATTTGGCGCAGACATCACTTGAAGATTATCAAGTGGGATTTGAGCAAATTTTAGAGGAATTGTCGTCATTGGAATTTTCGGAACGACGGGATGTAGTTTTTGAGATTTTGGATCAGAAATTACGAGATTTGCAGCAGCTTAAATTGATGGGTTCCGTGTTAGATACTTTGGAGGCAAGTGATGTTTCAATGAGTGAAGAAATTAAGGAACAGTTGAGATCTCTTCATGAAGATACGTTGTATCAATTGAACACGTTGGTGTTGAATTTGAAGGAACGAGCGGTCTTGCATTTGTCTACTTTCTTGGAAGATTCGAAAGGAGAGCGCCAAATTCAGTTGGAAGTATTGGGTCGTTTGAAAAAGAGCGTGCCACTTGATTTTGAGCTTATTGAGTTATTCAACGACGTGGAAGCTTTGCACGGAGACGATAGTATGGATGTTGTGTTGATGGAAAAGGCGTTACTTACGCCTGCGTCTATTGATGATTTTCCACTTAAAGATTATCGAAGTGGGCAGTTCGAAGGCTCCGGTGTTCCAGGCGAAGATGAGGTGGGCCTTGAGGTTATTTTAAACGCCACTTCCAATTAATCCTAGGACGAGTCCGAATCCAGCCACGATGGAGCCAATCATCCAAAACCGCATGGTGATTTGGGATTCGGGCCAGCCGATGTGTTCGAAGTGGTGATGAATGGGGGCGATGTGAAAAACTTTTCTTTTGAAGATTTTTTTGGAAGAAAGTTGAATGATGACAGAGAGTGTTTCGATGACAAAAATGAAACCAATGAAAGGAAGAATTAGCACGGAGTCGGTGAGCATGGCAATCACGCCCAGCGTTGCGCCGAGGGATAATGATCCGGTATCTCCCATATAGAATTTGGCGGGAGGAATGTTGAACCAAAGAAAGGCGAGTGTGGAGCCAGCAATGATTGCGCAGAACGCGGCAAGAATCATTAGTCCATCCATGTAGGCGATGGCACCAAAGGAGGCAAATGCGATGACGGAGAGGCCTCCTGCGAGCCCGTCCAGTCCATCCGTGATGTTGACGGCGTTTGCGGTCGAAATGATCACTAGGATGAATAATGGGATGTACCAAATACCAATGAAGAAATCTCCAATACCGGGTAGGTGGATTTGGTCGTAGCCAAGTTTAGAATAAAACCACCATGCGCCAGCGGCAGCAAAAAGCGTTAGCCAGATGAATTTAGGGGCTACATTGAGTCCTTTGCTTTTCCCAATTCCCTTGATGTTGAGGTAGTCATCAAGTGCGCCTAGGAGTGCGACGGTGACAAGTGTAAAAATTGGAAGGTAGGTTTCTTTTCGGTTGATGAGGGAATGGTCAAAAACTCCAAAAAAGGATAGGAGTCGACTCAAGCCTAGAACAATTAATGTTGTGCCCCAGATAAGGATACCTCCCATAGTGGGAGTTCCGGATTTCCCTGCATGGAGGGCATGGAATAGTTTAGCAACTTTTCCGTCAGTGGTTACTTCTCGGATTTGTTTTCCCATTTTTAGTTTTTGGAGTTGGCGAATAAACCATGGTGCGAGACCAAGGGCAATGATAAATGCAAAGCCAAAGGAGGAGAAAATTAGTAGGACATGGCGAACGGTGTCGGTGATAGGAAATGGCATGGGGAATTTTTTTCAAGTTACCAACGGTAGTTGGTGTAGACCCACTCTATCAATTTTTGGGTGTCTTGGAAACGCTCTTGAGATCCGAGGACCACGGTCATGATTTCATGTCCTTTGTCGTCTGTGGCAACGGAGATTAGGCATTCTCCGGCGTCTGGAGTGCGACCGGTTTTGAGTCCATGGACCACCACACCGGGGATGTTCAGTTCTTTGTTTAGAAGTTGATTGGTGGTTACGTATTCGTGAGAAATTCCGCTGCGACTTTCGATTTCGTATTTCTCTAGATTGGCCGGGGTGGTGAGAAAGTCGTTTTGAAGAACGTAGAGACTTAGAAGTGACAAGTCTTCGGCGGTGGAGTAGTTGTTTTCATGGTCGAACCCCATTGGGTTGGTGTAGTGTGTATTATTTAGGCCTAGGTTTTTGGCTCGGTCGTTCATTTTTCGTACGAATTTTTCCATGGAGCCTCCGTTGTATTCGGCGAGGGCGAGGGCGGCATCATTGCCGGAGGCGATCATCATTCCATAAACTAAATCTTTTACCGTGATTTCTTCTTCTGCATTGAGGAAAATAGTGGACCCTTCGGTTCCGGCGGCGTTTTGACTGACTTTGATGACGGTGTAAGGAGTTTCTTCGGACGCGATGATTAACCCGGTCATTAGTTTGGTTAGGCTGGCGATGGGGCGACGTTCGGTTTCGTTTTTGGTGTATAGAATTTTACTTGAAGTGAGGTCGATCACAATGGCGGAGCCGGCGGTTATTTCGAGCTGACTTTCATCGTCTGATTTCTGGGGGAGTGGTTGTACGCTTAAGATGGGTTGTCGTTCCCATGCGGTTTTTTCGTTGAATTCAGCAGGGGCCATGGTGTTTCCATGGAGAACTGATGTCATGAGTAATGCAAGGATTGCTTTGAACATGAGGCAGGTTATTATCTAATGTCTTTGGTTTCAATCCATTTCCCTTTGGCAACTTTCCCAAGTTCATACGGGCCCATTGAGATACGTTTTAAATAGACAACAGGGCATCCGACTTTTTTGAACATTTTTCGAATTTGGCGGTTGCGTCCTTCGTGGAGAGAAACCCTGAAATGTCTGGCGTCGCGTCCTTGAGTGATTTCGCACGGTTGGGTCCGGTATTGAGTGACTCCTTTTGCAGTTTTTTCTTCAAGGATTGTGCCTTTCTGAAGTTGATAGATGTCGTTTGGTTTGGGTGGGTATTTGAGACGAACGTCATAAACTTTTGTCTGACCGTGTTTGGGATGCGTCATTTCATAAAGAAATTCTCCGTCGTCTGTGAGGAGTAGAAGTCCTTCGCTGTTTTTATCTAAACGACCCACTGGATTGAGGTGATGGTATTCCTTGGGAAGGAGTGCGTAGATGGTTTGATTCGTATAGGGATCGTCCTTTGTGGTGGTGTAGTCGGTTGGTTTGTGGAGTAGAATATAGGTAAAATTTTCTGGAGTGTGGAGTGTTTCTCCGTCTACAATGATGATGTCTTTTTCGGGATTGATTTGTACGCCCATCTCTTGAGTGAATTTTCCATTTACTGAAACTTTCCCGGCGGCGATGAGGTTGTCTGCTTTTCGGCGAGAACAGTATCCGGAATGAGCTATGAATTTATTGAGTCGCATCAGTAAAAATAGTTTAGGTTAGTATTCATCCAGTTAATGTAGTCTTGACCGAGTTCAATAATGACATCCACTTGAGTGTCCCAGACGGCAGGTGCGTATTCTAGTGGTACTTCAGTTAGGATTTCTCCTACTGGAATTAAATTTTCATGAAGGTATTTGAGCTGAGGTTGCTTGGCTGCGTCTTGAGGAGATTGTCCTTCAAGTAGGGCTGCTCGTGGGATGATGCGAGTTTTTGCGATAGGAACTTTGGCGGCGTTTCCGTAACGTGGGACATCAAAGCCAAATCGTCCTAGGTAGTACATGGTTTCAGTGGCAATTCCGTTTTCTCCTGTGCCATTGAGTATTTGATAGGTGAGTTCGTTGTCATGGGCAATGGGATTGCTCAGTATAAGGTCGGCAAATCGGTGTATGTCGGTGCTGTCTTCAATGTAAGGGATGAGCACAAAGGCGCCTTGGTAAAGTTCGCGTTCTGGGGTGTAAAGAAATCCTCCTTCGGTTAAGGGGTTGTCGTTGAGGACCCAGCTGTTGACATTGTCTCGGTTAAAGTCGGCGGCGATTTTTCCAAGATAAACGATTTCATCCCATTCTAAATTGGTGTCGAAGTTTGTTTGAAATGCGCCGTAAAGATTTTTGAGGCGGCTAGGACTGGTTAAGATTCCTATAGAAAGGGCTTTTTCTTTGAGTGATTGAATGACTTGTTGTTGGCGAGCGGCACGGTCGAAGTCGCTGGTGGTTTTTCGACTACGTGCAAAACGGAGTGCGGTGTCTCCGTCAAGGTGTTGAGGACCGGCGTTGATTGCAAATGGTTGAAAGTCGTGGACGCCGTCTTCAGCAGGGTAGAAGGGGTCGACTAGGTCGTTTTCAACATAGAGGTCGATTCCTCCGAGGGCATCCACTATGTCGATGAATCCGTTAAAATCGATGCGTGCGTAGTAGTGAATGTCTAATCCTGTGAGCTCTTCTACTTCGCGCATGAGAATTTCGTAGGCTCGTTCAAAGGCTTTTGCCTCTTGTGAGGCTGTGAGTCCTTTGTGGTAAATTTCCTGTTCTGCGACCAAGGCAAGGATGCTGTTGATGCGGTTGCCTCCGAAAATTTCAGGGACATTTACATATAGGTCTCGTGGGATGGACAGCATAGAAACCAGATCATGGTCATGATCGATGCTGGCGACTAGTATTGTATCGGTGAGGTCAGCGCCGTCATGGTCGGCAGTTCCGGTTCCTAGGAGGAGAATATTGGTGTGATTGTTTCGATCGGTGTCGACTTTTTCGCTGAATGCGGATAGTACGATTTCTTTGACGGTGAATTCTTTAGCATTGGTGGCCACGTTCCAGCTTGCTTTTCCCATAGCAATGAAAACGACAATTAGGATGGTTCCCCAAATATAGTGCTTGGAGAAAGCGCCAATCAGAATTTGAGACATGGATTTGTGTTCGCGTGGCGCTTTTTTAGGTTTGGGTTGTTCATCTACGCGAACCCTTTCTGAGGGTGGTGGACCTTTACGAATACGTCGTGGTTGAAATTCATGCATAGCGCATGAACGATACCTTAAAAGGGGGGTGAGGGTCTAGGGGTAGATTTGTTCATTTTTATGAAATGTTTTGTTCATGTGAGGCTGTTATTTTGCTGGAATGATTGAGGAGCTGAAACATCATCGAGATATTATTATAGGAGTGGGGGCTTTTGTGTTGGGTGTGTGGTGGGCAAGTCGAGGATTTTCAGTGAGTTCACTGGTGCTTACCAGTGGTTGGGTGGTGGGAGTGAGAGTTTTTGGGTGCTCTTGGAGAGATGGGTTATTGTGGGGAGGCCTTTTTTTGTTTGGGTGGTTCAGATGGGGTTTGGCTTTTTGGGAATTTGAGGAGCGCCCTTTGATTTCGTTTCATGATGAAGAAGCTTTTGTGGTGGTTGAAGGAGTGGTATCTGATTATCCGGATGTGAGAGAGGATCGTATTAAATTACTTGTGGAAGTAGATAGTTTTGAAGCTCAAGAAACGGATGGTGTTGCGTTGGTGACGGTGAATCGGTATCCGGAATATCAGTATGGAGATCGTTTGTCCTTTGAAGGCACACTGACTGCTCCGCATGAATTTGATGATTTCTCGTATCGGAATTACTTGAGAAGGTATGGAGTTGATTCGGTGATGTACACACCACGAGTTAGGCTGATTCAAGCGGCTGAGGATCGGGCTCGGTGGTGGGATTGGCGTGAGTGGGTGTTTCGCTTGAAAGTTCATGTGGAGGCACGATTGAACCGTTTACTGGTAGAACCTCATGCCAGTTTTTCCGCTGGGTTATTGCTGGGATCGCGGCGGGGAATCCCGCCGCGGATAATGGAAGATTTTAATACGAGTGGCCTCACTCATATCATTGCGATTTCTGGTTATAATATTACGCTTATTATTGTCTTTGTTTCAGGATTGTTTCAGTCTTTATCTCGGAGATGGCAGACATTGTTGGCGACCGGTGTGATTGGAGTGTTTGTGGTTTTGGTTGGCGGAACGGCCGCCGTGGTTCGTTCGGCGATCATGGGAGTTCTTGGTTTGTGGGCGGTGTGGTTTGGGCGGCGATCTGAGGTGACGCGGCTTTTAGCTTTGACAGCGGCTGGGATGACATTGTGGAATCCATTTATTCTGGTGGATGATGTGGGTTTCCAATTGTCGTTTGCGGCCACGTGTGGACTCATTTATATGACACCTACCGTTGAGCAAGGATTGAAGTGGTTGGAGGTGTACGACATTATTCCGAAAGCACTTTCTATTCGGGAGGCGCTTGTAACAACGTTGGCGGCTCAGACATTGGCGGTTCCTATTATTATTTCTAGCTTTGGACGTTTTTCTCTTATTGCTCCTCTGGCGAATGTGGCGGCGGTGTCACTTATCCCTGTGGCCATGGCATTGTCGTTTGGGGCGTTGCTTATTTCTTATGTGTGGTGGGATGGAGGTTTGCTGGTTGCATATGTTGCCTGGTTTTTTTTAGAGGCGATCATTCAAATTGCTCATCTGAGTGCGATGATCCCTTTTGCGTCAATCGATTTTTTTTAGAGAGGGGGATTTAGCGTTTATATACCCAAATCGGGCCGTATGCTTTTTTTCGGATGCGGCGTTCGCGGTGTGTTGGTTCCCATTTGAGGAAAGGAAAGGCATAGGAAATCACGCGTGCACCTTTTTTGAGTTCTTTTTCGCACTTGGTAGTTACTTTTCGAATGGAGTGGGGGAGGAGATAGCAGGTGATGACGTCAACTTTGGAAAAATCGACGTTATAGAAGTTGCGGTATTTGATTTGAGCACGTGAACCCTTGAGCCAATAGAATGGTTGTACAAGTTTAGCCATGACGTAGATGATGGGAGAGAATTCAAATCCAACGGCGTTGATGCCGTATTCTGCTGAGGCAATGTGGGCGAGTCGTCCGTCTCCGCAACCTAGTTCGTAGAGTGTTTCTCCAGGTTTTAGTTTGGCTAATATGAGCATTCTTCGTACGCGGTTTTTGGGAGTTGGTACCCAAGGAGCGCCCCATATCAATGCGATGAGTGTGGGGACGAGCATGATGGCTAGAAGCGCACTTTGAAATGGACTGATCGGAGGAAAGATCTCCATGAATTCAATCATCGACGAGGTACTTTATAGAGGTAGACCGAATTGGTCAGTTTGTTTTTTGGAATGTGCTTGATTGGTTCGAAGGTTGGAAGATGGAATGTGTTGCTCAGGATGAGGGTTCCTGGTTTGCACTCTTTTTTTAGTTTGGGGGCAAGTTTTTTCTGAACGTCTGGGCCGAGATAAAGGAAAATAACATCAGCACCTTTTAGGGAGTGTTTGAAAAAGTTTTTATAATGGACCTGGACTTGTGAACGGTGGATCCATTTGTTTAGCATGGCGGCAACGTAGGCGAGGGGGGCATGTTCATAGCCGGTTCCTTTTGTTTGAAACTGTTTTTCTGCTTTGATGAGTAGTCGAGCGTCTCCACATCCTAGGTCGTAAAGGTTTTGGTTTGGTTTCAATTTAGCTTCCTGAAGCATTAGATTGATTGTGGCTTTTTTACTGGGGACCCAAGGGGCACCGGAAAAAATATGCAAAATGATGCTGATTAGCATCAGTAAGGCAAAACTAAGAATGGAGAGGAGGATGAGGTTGACTAGCATATGTGTACTTTACCATAAGAAAAGCCCCACTGTTAGGTGGGGCTCTAATGTTTTATGGTGGATGTCCACAATAAAAAACTTAAGCTTTCTTAAGCATTGGGAGACCAGTTCGTTTGTTTTCAACTACTTGGTATCCTTCTGGAAGTGCGTCTAGAGCATCAGCTTTTTCTTCGCGAGCGAAGTAGTAAATTTGTTGCTGACGGCCGCCTCGAAGAGTGACCATTTTCCCGTGAAGTAAGTAGGTCTGCCCCTTACTATTGGTGTGTGCATAAGCCATTGTAAAATGGGTTAAAGTAATAAACCTGATTACAGGATAGTTTACAGGTTTGGCTTCTGTAAAGAGAATTTGTGTTTTTTGTGGTGCATCTACGAGGAGAGCGTGGTGTGATTTGGTAATTTACAGGTTTGGAGTGGTTATTTGGAAAAATATTGACAAATTTTTTGAAAGTGTTAAATTTCTTCTTGATGTCTCTTGAATCTTCCCCAAATAGCGGTTTTTCTGATCCACCTTTTCGTCCAGAATCGGCAACAGTCTCGTCTTTCTCGGCTTGTTTCTCTATGAAAGTTACGAGTGTTTTGTCCGCGTTGACCCTTGGGCTTTCGATGGTGCCGGGAGCGGTTTTGGCGGCGGAGTCGGAAGCCCCTTTTGAAGTAGAGGAGTCCGCGGCTTCAGCGCATTTTGGATCTAAGCTTGCCCTTCATTTATCTGTTGAAGAAAGTTCTATTGGTGCGGTGGTGTTGTGTGATGATGTGGCAACTGGTCCTTGGGGCGGGGCTCTTGATGCAAAGAATTTCTTGACGTATCAAGTTCATAAGGTTGATTTTCCAGGATCTGATCAAGTGACTTTCTATGTGCGATTTTTGGGTGGACGTTATTTTTTTGCTGAAAATCCAACATCTTTGTTCCAGGAAGAGGAGAACTATCAGGAGGATCCTGCTGTTATGGATAAGGCTGGTTTGTTACTACAGTTGACACAGGGGAGGTAATGTCTATACTAGTTTTGTTTTCTCGAAGTGAACTCAATTGTGGCGCCATCGTCTAGTGGTTAGGACGCCAGGTTTTCATCCTGGTAACGGGGGTTCGATTCCCCCTGGCGCTACCATTAAAAAAAAGTGGAGGCGTTTTTTGTGTGCGAAAGTTGGTTTTTGTTCAGCGCCTATGCTCTTCACATTCGAGGCTTTTCGGGGTATAATATTTTGAAGTAAAAATTAAAACAAAAATTCCTTGTTTAAACGATTGCTCCTCAATCTGTTGTCTGCGTCAATCCTTGTGCTCGCATTGAGTGTGGGTTCGGTGATGGCGGCTACGTATACGGTTACTGATTACAATTATGTGGCAGGTGATGGGATTTGTGATGCAACGTGTACTCTTACCGAAGCTATTAATGCAGCTGATGCGAATGTGGGCCAAGATACGATTGCTTTTAGTGGATCGGGGACGGTTACGATTACGGATCCTAATCTTGTTTTGGATCCACAGACTACAGATTCTTTAGGAATTATTTTGGATTGTGATGGGGATGTTACGTTGGCTGGAGGGGCGATTGCTGGGACTAGGCTCATAGGTCCTTCTACTGTTAAGGGTTGTACTTTTGATGGATTTGAAGAGCAGCTTACGGTGAGTGGGGCTAATGCCACGATTGGAGGGACGGATGGAACGGATCGCAATATTTTTCAAGGATGGGGTACAGGTAGTTCCTATGCGCTGGGCTTAGTGGCTAATGATATTACGTTTATTAATAATTATGTAGGAGTTCAAGCAGATGGTGCAACGATTGATACTGGATATGCTGGAATTATTATTCAAGGTGCTAATGGCGTGGTTATTGGTGGGGATGATTCGAATGAAAGAAATGTGTTTCAGGGTGCTGGTGTTGGAGGACATTGTTCGATTTATATTCAAAATAGTGTGGGTGATTTAACGATTTCTGGAAATTATATTGGAGTGGATAGCGATGGATCTGGAGGAACCGGAAGTGGCTGGGGGATTTGTTCTCAAAATGGACAGTCGTATACAGGAACGGTTCAGATTGGCGGGGGATTGAGTGGTGAACGAAATATTATTTCGAATAATGCTTATGGACAGCTTAATCTTAATGGAACGTTTTCTGATTTAGTGGTTGAAAATAATTATATTGGAACGAATGCGTTGGGTACGGGTGCAGAATCTAATAACGGAGGAAGAGGTGTTCAAATTGATGGGTCTTGTGCGGTTTGGGGAAATTGTTTTATTAAAGATAATGTGATTTCTGGTAATTCAGATCAGGGTGTTGATTTTAGGAGTGGTGCGGATAAGTGGATGCTTTTCGGGAATTATATTGGAGTGGATGAGAGTGGAAATACGGTCTTGGCGAATGGAACTGATAACATTCAAATAACCAGTGGTTCAGATATTCAGATTGGAGGTGCCTCAGGAGGGCAGCGTAATCTTATTAGTGGTGCGCCTAGTTCGTATTGTGGAATTCGAGTTGAGACTAATAATAATTCCGGAACTATTAAGATCGATGGGAATTATATTGGAACCAATGTGGATGGTGATTCCGCGATTCCAAATGATAGTGGGATTTGTTGGGATTCAGGTGGTGCTCACGCGGCGGCGTTTGAGGTTGGTGTTAATAAACGTAATTTGATTTCGGGAAATACGAATGATGGGTTTTATATAAGAGGTTCTTTTACTTCTAGGATTGATGTTGAAAATAATTATGTAGGAACGGATTTGACTGGTGCAGTGGCACTGGGAAATGGTGGTGATGCGATTGAAATTAATGCCGCGTCATGTAACGAGACGGTTGGGAATTGTATGATTAAGCGCAATGTGATTGCGGCCAGTACGTCATACGGGATTCATGTAAATACGGACTCAAGAGATTTTCAGATTTCCGGAAATTATATTGGGTTGAATGCGGCAGGTACGGCGGCGTTGGCTAATGGAATTGATGGAATTCTTTTGAATACGTCATCTGGCTTTTTGATCGGGAGTTCAGATGAAACGGCCATTGATAATCCAAATGTTATTTCTGGTAATATTGGTGATGGAATTGAAATTTCAAGTGGAGCGTCACATGTTAAGATCTCTGAAAACTATATTGGGACGAACGCGGCAGGGACGGGAGCTGTGGCCAATGGTGTTCACGGAATATATTTGAATTCATCAGGGTCTACAACTATTGGTATTTCAACTTCGGCAAATGTGACAAATGTTATCTCTGGTAATTCGAATGATGCGATTAATGTTTCCTCTGTTGGAGGTGAAATTGGTATTTATTCTAGTTATTTAGGTGTTGATGCGACTGGTGGTGTCGCTCTTGCTAATAGTAACAATGCGATCACGGTTAACGGTAATATGGATTCGGTTACTATTGGTAATAGCCTTGATGCTGGAACCAATGTGCTTTCTTCAAATGCAGGAAATGGTTTATTGATTCAGGGTAGTGGTTCTGCCGGTGTCTATGTTCAGGGAAATATTATTGGATTGGATAGCACAGGAACCGTGGATATGGGAAATAGCGGAGATGGGATTAGATTTGAAAATACGGTGAGTAATATCCGTGTGGGAGGGACGGAGACACTTAAACGTAATATTATCTCTGGAAATGGAAATGAAGGTGTTGAAATCAATGGTGGTACTAATATAGTTTTAATTGGTAATTATATTGGAACTAATAAGATTGGTGCGGCGGCGATTCAAAATGGGACTCATGGAATTTTAATTAATCCGAGTGAGCCGGTGAATACTGTTAATATCGGTGTTAAGGATGGAACAGTTGCTGGGAATTTGATTTCTGGAAATGTGTCCAATGGAATTTTTGCTAGTGCGGGTTCTTCTTCTTTGACGACCGTTACGGTGCAGGGGAATATTGTTGGCTTGAATGCTTCTTCTTCTGCCACTATTTCAAATGGTCAAAATGGAATTCAGTTTACAGGAGGAACAGGGATTACGGTTGGAGGAGATAGTGATGATGAGGCGAATGTGGTGGGAGGTAATTATTCTGGAATTAATATTGGTATAGACGATGTGGTGGTGACTGGTAATTATGTTGGAACTAATAAATTGTTGGCATCGGGTCTAGGTAATTCATCGGCAGGTGTTCTTCTTACTGGAGGTCCTAAAGGTGTGATTATTGGATATGGTGATGAAGTTATTGATTCGAGTTTAATTAAGGCTAATAAAATTGGATTTAATGGGGGTGGTGGCGATAATGGAATTACGGTAGCTGGGGCAACCACGACAGGAAACTATTTGCGTGGAAATGTCTTTTATTTAGGTGTGGCGGATAGTGGTCCGACTATTGTGCTTAATAATGATGGTGCTAATAATAATCAAACTGGAAGTGCTGGGAATGCTCATGGAGATGCAGAGGTTGAGTCTCGCATTGATGATCAGCCTCATACGAGTCATTTAGGTATGTATATGACTGATACGAATGAGGATTTTGCGGTGGGTGATACGGTTGATTTTTATGCGTTGGATACGACAACATATGTAACCGCTTATTTGGGAACTGAGACCTTGGTGCTTTCTGATGATGAGCTGCAAGCACATTTGTACGGTGATTATTCGGCTTATGAAAATGATGTTTTATATTTTCAGTTAACAACTGCAGCAGGGAATGCTAAAGGGCTTAGCGCTACTACTCTGATTTCGGCTGATGTTGCTGATCCAGCTGTGGTTACGGTGACTTCAAGTAGTGCGACACAAACCACTGCTTCTTATACTTTTACTGGAACTAAAGAAGCTTATACAAGTGTTTCGATTGGGGGAGTATTGGTATATACATTGGATTCTGGAACGACATGGTCTTATCCCATGACGTTATCGGAAGGGTTGAATTCATTTTCCGTGGTTTCAACTGATTATGTGGGTAATGAATCGAGTGCTACGGCTTTTAGCCTGACATTGGATTCTACGGCGCCATCGGCGCCAACAGTGACTTCTCCGGCTAATAGCGCGGCTTATGATTCAGTTTCGGACACCTATTATGTGACTATTTTAGGAACAAAAGAAACGAATGCTTCGGTTAGTTTAGGTGGGTCAGCACTTATAGCTGCGGATGCATCAACGACATGGTCGTATGATGCTACTTTGGCTATAGGAACGAATTCGTATTCATTCACTCAGACTGATGCGGCTGGTAATGTGTCTGGCGCTACGGCTTATGCTTTGAGTTACACACAGACGGCGTCTGTTGCGGATCCGGTTGTTACCGGCGGAGGTGGCGGTGGTGGAGGATCTGGAGGGTCTGGTGGCTCTAGCTCAAGTTCTAGTAGCTCTGAAACGTCTGAGAGTATTACTGAATCGACTGTTGATGGTACTACTGATTCTTCTGAGTCATTAGGTGGAGAAAGCGAATCTTCTGAGGATTCAACAGGGTCTTTAGGTGGAGAATCTGATGTGTCACAACCGGGGGATGTTACTCCTGTTATTGAGTCAACTCCAACGCCTGTAGTTGAAGCTCCAGAAGTTATTCTGATCCCAGAATTAGAAGTAGAGGAAGAAGTGCTTGAAGCTATTGTTGATGAGGTTGAAGAACTTTACCCGGTTGCGTCTGATAGTGATGTTGAAGCGGATGTAGAATCTGAATCTGGAGTGGAAGTTGAAACGGAAGAATTAGATGTGGAGGTTCAAGAAAAATTGGAGGAGCTTAAGGAAGAAACGAAAGAAGTGTTTGAGAATGCTCAAGCTGAGGCGAAGGCTAAGTTGGAATTAGAAAAAGAACTTTTGAAAGAAAAGGCATTGGAGGAATTAAATGAAGAAGGAACGGATGAGGTTGAAGAAGTGGGGGTTGTAGAAAAGACAAAGGATACAGATTTGATTGTAGTGAAAGAGGAGAAAGAATTGTTTGAAGAAAAAATTGAAGCGTTGACTTCAGCTGAGACGGTTATTGGTGAAAAGGTTGACTTGGTTGAGTTGGCGGATGTTTTGAAGGTTTATGAGGCAGCACCTGTGGAGGTAGTGGAGAGTGAGGTGATGATTGAGCAAACAGTGGTGATTGTGCCGGAAACTCGTTTGGATTTAGTTACAAATGAAAATGTTTCAAACGTTTATGAACAGGAAACAGCCAATGAAGATGATGATATTCTCCCTGACTTTTGGGAGAAGAAGTATTTCCAAGACTCATCTACGGTTGATGGTAGTTCGAGAAGTTCGAAACAAGGTTTGGATTTGAGTACGATTTATTTACTTGGTCTAGATCCAACGACTGATGATACGGATGGAGATGGAGAATCAGATGTGGATGAACTTGCCCAAGGTTTAGATCCTACGAGTTGGGATTCAAGTGGAGATGGGATGTCTGATACTGAAAAGTTAGAATTGGGATTGGATGCTAAGAAATCTGATACGGATGGAGATGGAGTTGATGACTCGATTGAGTTGGCGTCAGGGACAGATCCTAAAAATGATAAAGATCAACCTACAATGGTAGATGACGTTCCGGATCAATGGGCAAAGAAAAACAATATTGATCCTAAAAAATATGAGAAAAAGCAGTCCATTGAAGGCTTTGATAAGAAAATTAAATTATCATTTGCGATGATTGATACGGATGGAGATGGGCTTACGGATGCGGATGAATTGAAGTATCGAACGGATCCTAATGGCGCTGATTCAGACGGTGATGGTATTTCTGATTATGATGAGGCTTATGTTTATAAGACAAATCCTCGCGAAGTTACATCTACAGCGCAAATCCAGAAACCACGTATGTCCAATATCGGACAAAATCAAAGTGTATTTGCCAGCGACACGCCATTGCTTACAGGTACCTCTAAGCCAAATCGTACTATTAGGTTATTGATTATTCCTGATAATGCAGCGCCTATTACATTCCGTGAACGGCTTGTGGCGAGTTTGTTCGGAGTTCAAGATAATGGCGCAATTACTATGGAAGTAGAAACAGATGATAGTGGTAAGTTCTTGGCGCGACCTAAACTTGCAGATGGAGATTACAAAGTTATCGTGCGTTCATTGGACGATGATGGAGAGGTTGATGATGAGACAGTTCCTTACTCGTTTGAGGTGGATTCAGCATTGGATGCGGATTTGGTTCTTCCCGAGCAGTTGGATAACACGCCGATTGATGTGGATTCATTGCAGGTATTTACTATTGGAAATAGCCGACCTTATTTGTATGGTCGTGTGAAGCAAAAGAATCTTGAAGTTCATACGAACTGGGCTAGTCAACTCTATAGCTCTTCGCTTTTGGTGGACACTGATGAGGGTGAATTTGTAACATTGGCACCTCAAGAACTTGAATCAGGAGATCATGAATTGAGTGTGTATGGTAAGGATTTAAGTAAGAATCTTTACTCTTCTGCGATTCACATTGATTTTGAAGTTTTGACAGGGTTGTTGCATCAATCAGCGGAGGAGGGAGAGGCTGGAGCTCCGTGGAAATTGGTGATTTTTAGTTTGTTGGGATTGGTTTCGGTGGGAGTGTTTACGGCTGTTATTCGTCGTCGTCATCATGTTGAGGCTCCAGTGAATCAAGTGACGTCAGTCTAGGGTTTTGGTAGAATGGTTCTACTTAACCTTCTTTTTATGAAAACTACTTTGTCTTGTAAGCGCCTTTGGGCAATTGCCTGGGTTCGGCGTGTCTTGGTTGTTATGCTAGCAGTCGCTGTTTATTGGGCTGGTACAGGATTTTCTATGCCGTATTGGATGTATAATTTAACGTCTGATTATGATGAAAGTGTGCTGCAGGATTATGGGAAACGTGGTTATGGGGGAGGGTTTGCGATGGAGGAAGCTGAAATGATTGCCATGGATATGGCTGATTCGTCTCCTTCCTTTGCTCCTACGAGTGCAGTGCTGTTGCCGCCTTCTAATTCAGGTACAGGAGATTTATCCAAATATGATGATGTAGGCCCGAGGATTATTAAAACAGGGTCGGTTTCTATGGATGTGAAGAACACAGAGGAAACTTTGGCATCGATTAGTGTTTTGGCAGGCAGTTATGAGGGATTTGTTCAGTCGTCGAATACGTGGTTGAACTATAATGATACGTTAGCTGGTTCGATCACATTGCGTGTGGGCTCTGAGTATTTTGAAACGGCAATGGTTGAAATAAAAAAACTTGCAACAGTGGTTCGTAGTGAATCGGTTTCAGGGCAAGATGTGACAGAAGAATTTATTGATGTTCAGGCTAGATTGGGAACACTTCATGCGGAAGAGGCTCAGTATTTAGAAATCCTTAAAAAGGCAACGACGGTTGAAGAAATTTTGCAGGTGAATGATTATTTGTCGAGAGTACGTCGTGATATTGAAAGTTCAGAGGGGCGTTTGCAGTATCTGGAGAATAAGACAGTCTTTTCTACTATTTCAGTGGACGTGTCTGAGGAAACCTCGGTGATTGCGCCAACGCGGGATTGGCAGCCATTTGTGGTTGTTAAGCAAGCACTCAATCAATTGGTGGTTGCAGCACAGGGTTTTGTGAATGTTTTGATTTGGTTGTTGGTGTTTGGTGTTCCGGTTATTGTGGTTGGTTGGTTGATTCGTATGGGCGTTAAACGTGCTCGTCGATAAGAGATTTTGTTTTAGAAAAAAGAGGCTTCCAACTTAGTGTGGAGGCCTCTTCTTATTGTTAACATGAATCACACTATTTTTTCTTGCAGCATCCTTTGAGGATCATGATGGTTCCAGTAACCATTACAAGTGCGCCAACGAGAGATACGTATACACCGTACATGTTTTCGAATCCATCGTTAGATGGAGCGTTTCCTCCAGTAAGGAGGAGAACAAGAACGGCTAATACAAGTGCTCCAATTTTCATCCCTTTGGATTTTCCTTTTTCGCCTTGGAAAGCGAGATAGATTCCGATGAGGGCTAAAACTAGAACTGCTTTACCAGCACCGCTTCCCCATAGGTTGAAAGAGAGTCCGAGGATCTCTGCCCATGGAAGAAAAAGTCCGAGTACCGCGGCGACTGCGCCGACGATGGTTACTTTCATTCCTTTTG
This sequence comes from uncultured Candidatus Peribacteria bacterium, assembly GCA_964491515.1. GTDB lineage: Bacteria > Patescibacteriota > Gracilibacteria > UBA1369 > UBA12473 > CAZBGQ01. The sequence continues at coordinate 58,982 of CAZBGQ010000002.1, read as the reverse complement.
ACATGATAGTGAGAGGTTACAAATAAGAATTTATTTTATTCTGCATGATTGGGGGTTTTCTGTCAAAGCGTATGGCGATTTAAAGGTTCCCCCTTACTCTCTGGAGCGAACCTGTTTGGATGCATGATCCTCACAGAACCTCTCTCGTTTTCTTTCACGTCTGCCCCGTTTGCGGGAGATGTTTGAATTTGGCCCTTAGGTTTGTATACTCTATGAGTTATTATTTATAACTTATTTATTATGAAGAAAATCACTTTATTAGGACTGTTGATTGGATTGTTTGTGTTGGTTTTGTCGGGATGTGGAGGAGGGGATGTGTCTGATTCTGTTGATTCAGCTGAGTCAGTAGATACGGCAGGGTATGAGTGGATGGATAAGGAGGATTCTGGTTATTTGGAAGCAGTGGAAATGGCGGGAGCGCAGAATGCTGAAGTGGAAGCTAAATCGGATTTAGATTTACCGCAGGATGCGTTGGTTTTTACTGTTTTGAACAATGAGAAATTATCAACTTATGGATTTTCTTTTTATAGTCAAATGGCAGATTTCGCTTTGAAATCTTATATGGATGAACAGTTTTTAGCGGATGGTTATTCTAAGAAAAGAGATTGGATGAGTTTTGGACTGCAGGTGGAATCAGTTTTGTATTCTAAGGGCCAATCGATTGCCAATGTGTCTGTGGAAGATCGAGGTGCTCATCGATATATTAATGTGACACTTCAGGATTAGTTCTTTTTGGGTAGGAATTTCAGGGTGACGAGAAATATTAGAGCGCTTCCAGAATAGGCGACGAGGGTTCCTCCAAGTACTCCAAATGTGGGAAAGCTCCACATGGATAAGAGTCCGAAAGCGAGGAATCCGATGTTTCCTAGAGGGGCATTCCTGAATGTTTTAAAGAGAAAGGCTGAATCGTAGTGCCAATGAAGAATTAAGAGTGTTGAGGTGAATACGGCGGGGAAGGCGCTAAATACACCGCCCCATGTTGGGCCTAGTATTTTGGCTAAGTAGACGGCTAGTGTAATGATGCCTCCGATGAAGATGGCACGGAAGAATAGTTGAAGGGGGGAGTAAAGGATCTTTTTAAGAGTGCTTTCTTTTTGGGGTTGGCGTGTGATCAGAAGGTAGGCGAGTGGGGTGAGAATTGCGAATCCAATTAGGGAGTTGGTGAGTGTGATTCCATAAAATGCGATTGGAAGCATGAGTGCGAACCATATTCCTAGTGAGCCGCAAAAACAGAGGATCATGGAAGGGATTTTCGGGATTTTAATTTTTGATAGATAAAGCCAGCTGGCGGCAAATATTAAAACTGCTCCAATGCCAATTGGTATCGGGGGGACAATGTTTGGGATTTGATCCGGTCCGATGGTCCAGCCAATGAATAAAAAGCTCATGGCTACCGTAGAGGGGAGTGTGATGATGAGGCCGGCAGTTCGTTCGGAAGCACGTTCTGCGATGAGTGTGAGTGCGGTTACAAGAATTCCTCCAGTAAGGAAAGAAAGTATGAGCTGAAGTTGAAAAAGTGTCATGTGGGGATTATAGCATTTTTGTTATTCTTCTTCTGGAAAAGATGGCGCAATGGAATAGCAAAAATGAGGGGAACCTTTTCGTCTTTTTTTCGAACTCACACCATGTTAGTGTAGTTTCCTCAACTTAAACTTAATTTTATGTTTCAAGTCACTCGACAAGCTGATTATGGATTGCTCTTAATGACGGCCTTGGCCAGTCGTGGGAAAGTGGAGTATGTGTCGCTTCGCGAAGTGGCCGAGCGACGACATTTGCCGTATCGATTTTTAACTAAGATCATAATTCCTTTAAGAAAGGCTGGATTGGTGGAGTCACAGGAAGGTGTTCGTGGTGGTTATCGTTTGGCTAAGGCTCCTAATCAGATTTATATACGTGATGTTTTGAAAGCGTTGGGTGAGGACTTGTCATTCGTGCGTTGTGGGTCTGGAGATAAAGCTTGTCAGAGTTTTTGTCAGTGTAATGCTCGTGGATTTTGGCATGAACTTCAGGGGCAAATGGATCAGGTTCTTACTAAATACACATTGGCAGATTTATTGTTAAAAGGTGGGTCTTCTATTCAACCAAATGTAACTTTTTCATCATGACTGATATGTTATTAAAAATTCGTGGGCTTAAAGTGTGTGTTGAGGATACAGAGATTTTACATGGTATTGATCTTGATATTAATTCGGGTGAAATTCATGCGATTATGGGGCCTAATGGCTCAGGTAAGAGCACGTTGTCCTCGGCGCTTATGGGTCACCCAAAGTATGAAATTACGGAGGGGACGGTGATGTTTCGAGGAAAAGATTTATTAGAAATGGATCCGGAAAAGCGAGCGACGTTGGGACTATTTTTGTCGTTTCAGTATCCTAAAGAGATTCCCGGAGTTAATTTGGTTTCATTCATGCGAGCGTCGTACAATGCGGTGCGAAAAGCGCAAGCATTGGTTTCTGGTGACGAATTTGAACCGGTCACGTTGTTTGCGTTTAAAAAAATGATGATGGATAAAATGAGTTTAGTAGGTATGCCGGCTTCATTCATGGAGCGTGCTACCAATGAAGGTTTTTCTGGAGGAGAAAAGAAGAAATGTGAGATTTTACAAATGGCGGTTCTTGAGCCGATTTTAGCTATTTTGGATGAAACAGATTCAGGGCTTGATATTGATGCGCTCAAAGATATTTGTAATACGATTTTGGAAGTGCGTAAGCCGGAGCAATCGATTTTGATGATCACGCATTATCAACGAATTTTAGACTATATAGCACCGGATCATGTTCACGTGATGATGGATGGAAAGATTGTGATGTCTGGTGGATCAGATTTGGCTCGAACGATTGAAGCCGAAGGATATGATTATGTGCGTGAGAAAGTGGGGATCAAGAAAGAGTCTGGATTTAAAATGATAACTTCTTAATCAATGGGTGCATTAGATTATATTGAAGATTTAGATCGAAGCGTGTTTGATTCTCATAATCAACAGGATTATGCAAAGAAAGCGCAGAAAGGTTTATCTGAAGAATTGATTCGGAAAATTTCTAAAATCAAGGAAGAACCGGATTGGATGTTGGAGTTGCGTTTGGACGCGCTTAAAAAATTTAATGATATGGCGTTGCCGACGTGGGGAGTGGATTTATCGGTATTGGATTTCGATGACATTATTTATTATGCGGCTCCGGATGAAATGGCGGGGTATGCGACGAAATGGGAGGATGTGCCGGATGATATTAAAAAAACGTTTGAGCGGCTTGGTATTCCTGAGGCGGAACGGAAAGTTTTGGCGGGAACCGGTGCTCAGTATGATTCTGTGAATGCGTATCATAAGTTAAAAGAAGAGTGGGAGTCTAAAGGTGTTATTTTTGAAGACATGGATCAGGCGCTCAAAAAGCATCCTGATTTAGTGAAGCAGTATTTCATGAAATGTGTGCCATCAAGTGATCATAAATTTGCTGCGTTGCATGGAGCTGTGTGGTCTGGTGGGACGTTTTTGTACGTGCCTAAGGGAGTGAAAGTAACGGCGCCGCTGCAGGCTTATTTTAGAATGAATGCACAGTCGATGGGACAGTTTGAACACACGTTGATTATTATAGAAGATGGAGCGGATGCTCATTATATTGAAGGGTGCTCAGCTCCAAAATATGGGTCTACCTCATTGCATGCTGGGTGTGTGGAAGTGTATGTAAAACCCAATGCTAAGTTCCGATATTCGTCGGTTGAAAACTGGTCTCAAGATACTTACAACCTCAATACTAAACGTGCGATTGTAGATCGAGATGCAATCATGGAGTGGGTGGGTGGGAATTTAGGAAGTGGGGCAACGATGCTCTATCCTTGTTCAATTTTGCGTGGTCGTGGTGCTCGTGCGGATCATTTGGGTGTTGCGTTTGCGAATAAGGGACAAGTGCAAGACACAGGTGCGAAGGTGATTCATGTGGCTCCTGATACGACGTCGACAATTTTGGCGAAAGGAATTTCAAAAGGAGGAGGAGTGTCGGTCTATCGCGGACTGTTGCAAATTAATAAGGGCGCGAAAGGGGCGAAATCGAATGTGCGTTGTGATGCGTTGATTTTGGATGGAGAATCGAGGAATGATACGTATCCGGAAATGAAGATTTATGAAGATGATGTGTCTATTGGGCATGAGGCGAGTGTTGGGAAGATTTCGGATGAGCAGTTGTTCTATTTGAGGAGCCGCGGGTTATCTGAGGATGAAGCGTTGGCCATGATTGTGAATGGATTCATTGATCCGATTGTTCGTGCGTTGCCACTTGAATATGCGGTTGAGATGAATCGTTTGATTGAAATGGAAATGGAGGGAGCGATTGGTTAGTTGGTAGTTTTTAGCCGTTAGTTTTTAGTCTATGAAACAGTTTGAATCAAAAATAGTTAAGAATGGAGAGACGTTTATGCTGGGAGGTCAGCCTTTTTTGAATTTAGAAATTGAAGAAGGTGCAGATGTCACGATTGTGGATGATTTTGATGTGTTTTCGGGTGAGCCGGTGCGCGAAATTTCGGTTGAAATAGGAAAAGATGCACGTGTTAAATGGACTGGGTATCAGCACCATGGAGATGATGTAAAGAGTGAAGATAAGAAGAAGTTTGTTTTGAAGGAGAGTGCGCGTTTGGATTTGTATCAGAATATTTTAGGAGCTGGAAAATCGGTTGAGGATGTGACGGTTGAATTGGTGGGGAGAGGGTCGGAAGTTTTTTCTCAATTTGTTTTTTTTGGGCATGGAAAGCAGGATCAGACTATGCGAGTGAATCATGTGCATGTGGGTAAAAATACAAAGTCGGACATGATTTCTAAGGGAGCGGTTATGGATCAGTCTCATGGGAAGTTTTTGGGTTATATCCGAATGGAGTCTGGATGTAGTGGAGCGGATGGGAATTTGACGGAGCATAATTTGTTATTGAGTAGTGGTTCTAAAATTGATGCGGTCCCAGGCTTGGAAATTGGACATGATGATGTGGCTGCGTCGCATGCGGCTTATATGGAGCGTGTGGATGAAGAGCGCTTGTTTTATTTGGCGTCGCGTGGAATTCCTGAGGAAGAGGCGGTGCAATTGATTATGGAAGGATTTTTTTGGGACGCTATTCAGAAAATGAAGGCTCCGGGATTGGAAGAACGAATTTTTAAGAATATTTTAATGTATTTATAAATGGATTTTCGATCACGATTTCCGTTGTTAGTTGATCAACCTGATCTTGTTTATTTAGACAGTGCTTCGAGCACTCAACGAGTGGATACGGTTTTGGCTCGACTGGATCATTATTATCGTGAGATGAATGCGAATGTGCATCGTGGCTTATATGATTTATCTGAGCAGGCCACGATTGAGTATGAAGCGGTTCGTGAGACAGCGCGGGCGTTTATCGGAGCGGCTGATTCGCGGGAAGTGGTGTTCACTCATGGTGCCACGGAGTCTCTTAATATTGTGGCACAAGCGTGGGGCGGGCAGTTTTTGAAGGAAGGAGATGAAGTTGTTTTAACTGTTTTGGAACATCATGCTAATTTGGTTCCATGGCAAATGATGGCTAAGAAAACAGGGGCTGTTCTTAAATTTGTATCGATTACGGAGAGGGGGAATTTGAATTATGATGAGATGGCTTCTTTGGTGAATGAACGAACGAAAATGGTGAGTGTGACAGGATTGTCGAATACGTTGGGAACATTGGTTGATTTGAAGCGTGTGGTTGAATTGGCTCGAAAAGTGGATGCAAAAGTATGTGTGGACGCGGCTCAGTTGGTGGCTCATCGTTTGATTGATGTGAATGAGTTGGGTATTGATTTCCTGGTATTTTCTTCTCATAAGATTTATGGACCAACAGGAGCGGGAGTTTTGTGGGGGCGCCGCGAATTGCTTGAGGCGATGGAGCCTTGGATGGGCGGCGGCGACATGATTCGAGAAGTTAGTTTGGAGGGTTCTACCTGGAATGATATTCCTTGGAAGTTTGAGGCAGGCACTCCGCCGATTGCGCAGGTGCTTGGGATGGGGGCGGCGATTGAATTTTTATATGAAGTGGGGATGGATAAGATTCAAGCTCATGATTGTGAGCTTATGTTGTATGCACGCGAAAAAATGGAAGCGATGGGAGGGGTGAGTTTATTGGGGCCAGAGAACGCGGTGGGAGTTTTGTCGTTTGAAGTTGAGGGTGTTCATCCTCATGATGTATCGGCGATTTTAGGGGCATCTGGAGTGTGTGTGCGTGCAGGTCATCATTGTACGATGCCGCTCATGAAAGCGTTGGGTGTGGCTGGGACGACGCGTGCGAGTTTTGGAATCTACAATAACAAATCCGATGTGGATCGATTGGTGAAGGGGCTTGAGAAAGTGAAAGAAACGTTTGGAAATTAGATTTCTCCCTTTAAATAAGCTTTTCGTTTGGGTCCAGGGAATTTTTCTATGGAATAGCGAAGCATCGTGCGGGGCATGGATTTGTAGCGTGGTTTGAGAAATTTCTCCTCTGTTGGTAAATCGCGGTTTCCAATTTCTCGGAGCATCCATCCCACGGCTTTGTGTATGAGGTCATGTGAATCATTGAGTAGGATGTCTGCAATGGCGAGTGCGTCTTCGAACTTCCTATTCTTGATGAAGGTGAAGGTTGCCATGATGGACATGCGACGTTCCCATAGGGTTCCACTTTTGGCCCATTTGTATAGGAGTGTTTTATCTTTCTCGAGTAAATAATCTCCCATTATATTGGGAGTTGAGGTGTCTATTAAGTCCCAGTTGTTGATGCCTTTTCGGTGCTTGATGTAGAAATCAAAAATGAGCTTTTTGTTGTCAGTTTTTTCGTATTGAATGATAAGTATATAGAGCGCGATCATGCGTTCTTCGTGAAGTGTGGATTTAAGGAGTGTTCGAAGGTCTGAGAGGGGGAGTGTTTTGTGTTGTTTGGCTAGTTTCCTTAATTCGGGAACGGTGATGCCTAAGAATTGATCGCCTTCGCCATACTGTCCGGGGCCGGTTTTGAAAAAGCGTTGGTGAAGGTCACGCTTAGCTGGATTGGCTAATGTTTTTAGGGTGTTTTTAAGTTTACGTAAAGACATGAACTTATTTTATCATAGCTCACTATCTTTATTGTCCATTCTTTGTAGGTGGCTTGTATTAGTGAAGCCATTTACAGGGGAAACTCTCTGTTTTCTTTTTTCTATTTCGATTGATGTCGGTGATCACGTCTCTAAGTGAAACCATTGCCCATACTCCATTGAGAATTAGGAACGGGATGCTATTTAATAAAATGGCGTAGGCTACGAGGAGGCCACTGCCCACTAAATTTGTGAAGTCGTAAATGAAATAAGTATCCTTCCATTTATGTGTTTGATTAAGGAGAAAGGCGACTAGGATCAAAAAAGCGCCGGAAGCGCCAATAATGGTGACATGATCCATGAAGAGTGAAGGTTAAGTACGTTTATTGTACTCTTTATTCATTAGATTCTTCAACTTGGGGAACTTTTACTAACTTAGCCATTGCTTTAGCTAGACCTTGGAAGTCTGGATCGATTCCGAGTTCTGTTCCGTTTGGTTCGTCATCGGGTTCTAGTTCGTGATCTTCGAATCTTCGTCCTCCGAATACGTTTTGTTGGTTTGTCATGGGTTTATAATTAATATTAGGTGAGCGACTTTATCTTTTTTTTGAAAGGTTTGCAAGTTAGACTTAGTTTACTATGGATTTATATCAGGCTCAAATTGTTGATTTAGCTAAAAACCCTATTCATCGTGGGGAGCTGGAGGACGCAACGGTAACTCATTCAGGTGTGAATCTGACTTGTGGAGATCATGTGCGTTTGTATTTGAAGTTGGAGGGAGATAGGATCGAAAAGGTGACATGGGAAGGAGAGGGATGTGCGATTAGTGTGGCAGCAGTGTGTTTGCTATGTGAGGAGCTTAAGGGGAAAACCTTGGATGAGGTGAAGGCGTTCACGAATCAATCAATGTTTGAGTTTTTGGGAATCGATGAATTGGGTCCCGCTCGAGTGAAGTGTGCGGTTTTGTGTTTGGAGACTGCGCAGGGAGCGTTACTCAAACTCAACAAGGAGTAGTAACATCATTGTTCCAATACCCGCCAAAATCATGAGAAGTTGAATGAGGGAGCCTTTGGCATGTTCAGAGCTTTTGTGGAGCTCGGGGAATAGGTCGGTGTGAGCAATGTAAATGAATCCACCGGCGGTGAATGGGAGGATGAATTTCAGGAATTCGTCGCTTGCTCCTCCTGCTAGGAGTCCAATTACAGCTCCTGCGATTGCGAATGCGGCGGCCACTAAATTGAGTTGAAGGGCTCGTATTTTTTTAACGCCTCCATGGACTAGTACACCGAAATCTCCTAATTCTTGAGGCACTTCGTGGAGTAGTACCGCTATGGTGGTAGCAATTCCTAGTTTTATGTCGACGAGATAGCTTGAGGCAATAAATAGTCCGTCTATGAAGTTGTGTAGCATGTCTCCCACAAGGTTGGTGAGGACCATTGATTTATGGTGACTGTCGCTTGGGTTATGGCAGTGATGCCAGTGGATAAATTTTTCTAGGATGAAAAAAGTGAGAATACCGGCAAGGATATAGAGGCTAATGGTTAAGTCGAATCCGAATTTCTCAATTGCTTCGGGAAGGATGTGAATGAAGGTGTCGCCAATGAGTGCTCCAGCTGAGAAGCTTACAAGTAGAAGTAAGATCTTTTCTAGTTGCTTGATTCGAACGTAGAGCGTGATGATGCCTATCAGCGCTGCGAGGCTGACAAGAAGGGTGCTTCCTATGGCGTAGATCCAGATTGTTGACATGAGCGCAGTATAGGGGGCTTGGGTTGTAAATCCAATTCTTTTTCATTATTATGGAGGTGTTTTAGTGTTTGTAATTTAAGTTTAACACTTATGGTTGAAAAATTATTAACGGAGCTAGGGTTTTCAGACAAGGAGGTAAAGGTCTATTTAGCCGCACTTCGATTGGGTATGCAGCCGGCGAGTGTCTTGGCGAAGCATTTAAAAATGAATCGAGTGACTGCCTATGTTATTTGCAAGAAACTAATTGAAAGAGGAGTGGCTAATGCAGTGACGCGGAATAATATTCAATATTTTACCGTTGAGCGACCGGAGGCGCTTATTAAGTATGCGGAACGGCAGGAGCAAGCGTGGATTCACCGGAAGCAGGCTATTGAAAAGAATCTCCCTGAATTTTCTGATTATTTGCGTGATGTGAGCGCGTTGCCTAAGGTTCGTTTTTATGAGGGGATTGAGGGCATTAAGACGGTGTATGACGATACCCTGAGTCAGGGGAATATGATTCGGGCTTTTTTGACGGTGGATACCATCCCGAAAGAGCTTAAGGATTATTTGTCACGAGATTATATGAAGGCCCTTATTAAGGGGGATGTGGAATCACACATTGTGATGCCAGATTCTAAATGGGCACGTCGGTATGCGGCTCGTGATTCTAAATACAATCGTACGACGGTGTTTGTACAGCCGGGACAATTTCCTTTTGAGACGGAAATTGCGTTGTACGGAAAAGATCGTGTGGCTTTTATCTCTTTTAGAGAGGGTGATTTTACTGGAGTGATTATCGAAAATGAGGCTATTCACAATACCTTGGTGGCGGTGTTTGAGTTGTTATTTAGCGGAGGTAAGAGGCAGGTTTAGTGGTTTTTCCTTTGTATTCGCATATTTCTTTGAGTGGACATTCCCAGCATTGTGGTTTTTGAGATTTGCAGGTTTTTCTTCCGTGGAATATGAATTGTAGATGAAGTGAAATCCAGTGATCACGTGGGATTTTTTTGCGAAGGGCTAGGTCTGTTTTGTCTCTGTTTGTTTCTTGAACAAGACCGAGGCGGTTGGCCACGCGAAAGACGTGGGTGTCTACGGGGAAAGAGGGGACTCCAAATGTTTGAGACACTACTACGCTGGCTGTCTTGCGGCCAACGCCGGAAAGTGCGTTGAGTTCTTCTAGTGTGTTGGGTACGTCACCGTTATGCCGGTCGAGAATTTCTTGAGAAAAGGCGAGGATGGCTTTGGCTTTTTGATTGTAGTATCCGCAGGAATGAATGAGTTCTCGTAATTTTTTGGGACCGAGTGAGATCATTTCTTTGGGTGTGTGTGCGGCGGCGAATAGGTTTGGAGTGACTTTGTTTACACGTTCATCGGTGCATTGTGCAGACAGAATAACGGCGACAAGCGCTTCGAATGGGCTTGCGAAATTTAGCGGAGGTTGGGGGTCTGGGAATTCGTTGTTTAGAATTCGTATCACACTGGCCGCCTTTCCTTTTTCGCTCATTTGTGGTATAATTATATTAATAATCCTCCTTATTTTACCTTATGTTTGAAGAATTTGCTTCCGCCTTTTTTAAACTCATGGTTATTATGGATGCGATTGGTGTATTGCCAATGTTTTTGTTGTTGTCGGAAAAGATGCCTAAAAATCAGCGTGTTAAGGCGGCCGATCGAACGATTTTTGTGGCGACATGTCTTATGCTTGTGTTTATTTTTGCTGGGTTGAGTGTGCTTGAATATTTTGGGATTACCCTTGGAAGTTTTCAGGTTGCTGGTGGATTAATCTTATTTATTTTAGGAGTAAAAATTATTTTGGGAATGCGCTTTTCTTCTACAGAAAAAGATCATATAGATAAGTATGAATTTTCTGCGGTTCCTATGGCAACGCCGTTGATTGTTGGGCCGGGTACGATTACGACGCTAATTATTTTGGTGGGAAGTTATGGATACGGTGTGGTGTTATTGGCTTCGTTTGCCAATTTATTTTTGATGTGGATTGTTTTCCGTAATGCGTCGCGTATTTATAAGATTTTAGGTCATCAAGGAACCCAGGTGATTTCTCGGCTTATGGGAATTGTGTTTACTGCGTTGGCTGTGGAATTTGTAAAGGATGGGATCCTTAAGCTTCTGGCCGGTTAGCGTGTGGTGGCGAATGCTCCACCTGGCCCGACGTAACTAAAATCTTTTTCGGTGGGGTCGGTCATATCTCGAATTTTTTCTTGATCGTCGAGTTCGTTGATTGATTGAGCTTGGTTGAGGTCTCCTTGAAGTTCACGGTTTTCAATGAGGAGTGTTTCATGGTCGAGCTGAAGCTGTTTGAGGTAGTAGCCTTTAGCTGATTGAAGACTGTTGATGTATAGAAAGGTAACCATGAGTACAAATAGAAGGCTTCCGATTGTCCATAGAAGTAGGCGGCATGCGGATTGGATTTCTTCTGAAAGAGGACGAATACGCGGCTGTTTTTTGCGTATGGTTTTGGATTTTTTAAGCCGTCGACTGTAGTAAGGGTCCTTCATGAGTAATTACTAATTTAAGATGTTTCGTCTTCCTTGTAAATGATTTCTATTTCTACGGCTACGATTCCGGAGCTGAGTCGAGCAATGGATTCGAATGCCGAACTTGAGAGGTCAATGATGGCGTGGTCGTTGTAGGGACCGCGATCGTTGACGGTTACTTCAACGCTGTCTCCGGTCCAACGATTGCTCACTCGTAGCTGGGTTCCGAATGGGAGTGTGCGGTGTGCGGCCGTGAGTTTGCTTTGGTCAAAAACTTCGCCTGAGGCGGTGTTTCGTCCGTTGAACTTATTGGCGTAGTACGTCATATTTCCGTGGTAAACAACTCCAGTGTAGATGCCTGGATATTTGAGGCGATAGATTAGATCGGTGAGTTCTCCTCGGCTAACAATTGCGTCGGGATTCAAATTCTCGTATGCATCTAAGTAGAGCATGGATTGGTTGAGTCCGTATTGGAAATGAGGAGCAAACCAGCTGCCCCGGGGAGTGTCTAATGCTGGATCAATTTCTACCTCTATTGTTTTGATTTCATCGTTGGTGTCGACTGCTTCGATGATCATTTTTATGGCTTCGGCTCGATTGAGTGTGTTGCTCGGCCGAAAGGTTCGATCGTCATAACCGCGAATGATTCCATGTTCTAATGCGGTTGTTATGTAGGGGCTGTACCACGCATCTTTTGTTGTATCGCTGAAATCTGTCAGTGTGAGTGGCTCATCGTTTGATGGGGGGATTTCTTCGTTTAGGGGGAAACTTTCAAGGATAATTTTGAGTGCTTCAACTCGATTGACGCTTCGTTCTGGCAGAAAAGTTCCAATGGGGAATCCTTGGATTACGTCATCAGCTGAAAGTTGCTGAATGCTACGAAAGTAGCGGTGGTTTTCGCTTACGTCTGCAAATGTTTGATCATTTGCGGTTGCTCCAACCAACGGAATACTAATGAGTATTCCTAGTGAAATTAGAAGGGAGGCCTTTAGAGTTTGAAAAGAGAAAGAAAAGGAGATCATGTTTGAGAAATCACGATTGCTCGATAGTTTCCTTGTCCTTCACTTTCTGTTTTGACGTCTTCAAATTCCGGTTGTGCTAAATGAAGATGAATGAGTCGTCGAAAGTAAGGAGACATGGGGGGGAGTTTTTGGATTCCCTTGGCTTTGCGGACTTGATCAACTTTTTGTTCAGCCATCTGAAGTACGTTTTCTTCTTGTCGTTTCCGGTAATTGTCTACATCAAGGGATACAGAAAAATCTTGTTCTGCTTTTTTGTAGAGAAGAATTTTAAGGAGGTGCTGAAGCGATAGTAGGTTACTTCCATGATAACCTATGAGGAGTTGTGGTTCGTCGGTGTCGATGTTTACACGATAGTGGTTGTCTTCTAGTGATTCTACATGCACTCCTTTGAAGTTGATGTACATGAGTTCTAGAATGGGGCGAAGGGTTTCTTCAATGATTTCTTCCATTTGAAGTAGGATTAAAAGATAGTGATGATAGAAAGTTCTGGTGCGGTTATTCGTGCCGCGTCGTTACATATTGTCTAATCTTTTTTTTCAATGACACGCACGGTTGGCTTCGAGGCCTTGTTGTCACTTTGCGTTTGTCTGTTTACCACAAGTTGCTGCAAAATACCATAAGTTGTGGACGTTCCCCAGTAGAGACCGACACCGGCTGGTAGGCTGGCCGTGAAGAAGGCAATCATTGCTGGCATGAAGTATTTCATCATGTTGTTGGCCATTTTCATTTGGTCCTGCATGTCTGGAGCTTTATCGGATTTCTTTTTGGTAGGTTTGTTAGAAGGTGTGTTTTTCTTTTTCTTTTGAGCACGCGCAAATGCTAGTTGCATTTGGATGAATTGAAGTCCTCCCACAAGGAGTGGAAGTACGATGAAATTGATATTGAGAAGCTCCATTCCAAGGAATTGAGTTTCCATTAGAGAGAATGAGAATCCATCTATTACGCTGGGATAGAGTAGCTCTATTTTATCCGGGTGAAGTCCTTCTCGAATTACGTAGTAGAGCCCAATAAGGATAGGGAATTGGATGAGCATCAGGATGCAACTTCCAAATGGATTGACCTTGTGTTCTTTCCAAAGAGCGACTGTTTCAAGGGCAATCTTTTCCTGATTGTCTTTGTGTTTCTTTTTAAGATCATCAATTTTTGCTTGAACCTCTTGCATCTTTTTCTGAGACTTCATGGCACGTTGAGAGGGGATCAATAGCAGTGTGCGAATGAATAGTGTGAGGAAAACAATGGCAAGTCCAAGGCTGTGCCCTGGAACTACTTTGATTAAATAGATAAGTCCATTGAGGATGGGCCGATAAATTCCATCCATCCATAAACGTCCAATGGTTTTTCGTGGTTCAATGGTGAATTCATTGGAGATGTAGGTGGCATCGTTCATGTCCATTTCAACGCGATAGCGTCCAACGTCTCCGAAGACTCGGTATACCCAGTTTTTGTAGCTCAGTGTTGTTGATTCTCCTGCAGCGATGGTTTGAGTCGTGTTTGTGCATTCTCCTTTTTCTTCCTGGAATGTTTTTTGAACCCATTCACCATTATAGTAGTTCATTACATTCAATGGTTCTTCGTTGCATTCGATGGGGATCTCTACCTCTGTTTCTGTGTTGTTCTGAATGGTGAGAATGATTTCTTTTCCTCGGTGGTAGTCAGTTTTTTTTGTGGAGATGCCAATATCTGATTGGCTTAAGAAGACATTATCTTCAGATGGATCGCTTTTTTGCATAAAATTAAATGCTACTAACGCGATCAAAAGCCAGAGGATGAGTTTAGTATTTTTCATTGAATGTGGGGAAGGATTTTAAGGAAATCTTGTTCGATTTCTTGATAGGTTGCTCCTATCATAGCCTTTTTTGGCAGAATGAGAATGTCAAAATAAGGAGTGGCTGTAAATTTGTCCTGATGGAGTCGAATGATCTCGTACAGTTGGCGTCGAAGACGGTTGCGGTCGGTTGCGTTTTTTTCTATTTTTTTGCTGACTATTACGCTGAAGCGTGGATTTTGACGATCGTTTTTGCGAAAGCGTGCCACGATGCTTCGACTTGTAGCGGTCCCTCCTGTTCTCAGGATTCCGGAAAGTGCGTCTTTTTTAGTGAGACGGAGTTGTCGTGGAAGCATGGGGGAGTTGTCAGGGCAACTTACACCGCTAAGCGATGTCGGCCTTTATTTCGGCGTTTTCTGAGAACACGACGTCCGTTCTTGCTGGCCATCCTAGATAGGAAGCCATGAGTACGGGAGCGTTTTCGTTGGCTGAGTTTTCGAAGCATGACATTAAGTTAAGAGCCGAAAGCCTTCGGATATTATAAGGTTGAGGAGTAAAAGTCAACGTTTTTTCAACTTTCTCTTTATCTGGTGACGGTTTTCTAGTATCTTTGCCGTACTTTAATGCTTGATTATGACGTTTCGTATTGATCATGAGTTTTTACTCATCGGCAAGCCATCTACTGGGTTCTCGAAGAACTATTTTTATGAATGGGATGATGGGTTAGGAGGTCATAAATCTCAGTTGGTTTTAAATATTTATGTGGACTCGGAGGAAATTCCGGGGCCGAAAGTAGGACAAGCGATTTTTGATGTGATGAAAAATTACTTTTTTCATGATTTATCACGTGATGAGGGTGATCGTTTTGAAGATATGCTTAAAGAAATAAATAAGGAGGTCAATGATCAAGAGGAGGCATTGGGTGAGTCGATTGTTCCTCATGTTCATGTGGTGGCTGCGGTTATCTCCGGAGATGTTTTGTATTTGTCTCAACGCGGTGATGCGGAAGCTTATCTGATTCGTCGTCGTTATGTGAGTTCGGTGAGTGACGGTTTGTCTGATCCTAAAAATAAGCACGAGTTGTTTCAGAATATTGCCAATGGTGAATTAGCGGCTGGTGATTATGTTGTTTTTTGTTCGACTCGATTGCTTCGCTATATCACTAAGCCTGACTTGGGCCGTTTATTTTCTGGTGGAGCTGCTTTGCCTATGGCTATGGAAGCTATTGATGACGCGGTGTCAGTGGATTTGATGGATCATATGAGTTTGTCCAGTGTTCAGGTTGGAGAGCGCGAGGTGACGGTTATTGATGGGGATTCCTCAGATCAAGCGAATGTTCCTGTCGGAAATCGTGCGGCTCGGGTTAAAGAGTGGGGAACGTCTCTTAAGTTGAAATTAGGTGCGTTGGTTCCTACCCGTAAGGGGGAGTCAACAGATTCAGGGGGTTCTGAGGTTGAAGAAGGAACTGAATTTGAGGAAAATCTGGACACGCATCGTGAATCTGTTCGTGCAGAAGTTAAAGGGTCAATGAAGGGACCTTCTGAATTTTCTCAGCTTATACAGGAATGGAAAGACCTGAAGAGAGATCGGATTTTGATGATATTGACGGCGGTGGTGGTGCTTTTGATCGGTGGTATTTATCTGGTTCGGAATCAGGGTCAGAAGCAGCATTTTGTGGAGGGATTGGAATCAAAATTGGCTACAGCAGAGCTCAACATTAATACCTCTAGGACGACAGGTGCGTATGATAAAGACACGGCGCTTACTTTGTTGATTGAAGCTGAGGAGCTGTCTCTTGAAGTTCTTAACTCTGGTTATTTAAGGGGAAAGGCGAGTGAATATCTTTCAGAAATTGAAGTTCAAAGAGATCGCCTAGATAGTGTTCGTCGTATTATTGATCCTGAAGTTTTTGTGGATTTTGCAATGGTGAACCCTGAAATGAATGCATTGGGAATTACTGCTATGGAGGACAATGTGTATGTGTTTGAGCATGACAAACTGTATGAGATTATTTTAGATCAAATTCAGACTCCGGTGACTATTGATTCAAATGAAGTGGTGATTGATGCTGCTTATTTTGATGATCGAGAGTCGTTGTTCTTTTTAACGAAAGCTAATCGAGTGATCGAGTATGTCGATGGTCAGTTTGCTTTTGTGGATACGTCAGATTCTGCGTGGCGTAACGGGGTGGATATAGAGATTTTTAACAATCGAATTTATTTATTGGATCCGTCTTCTGGTCAAATTTGGCGTTATTATCAACAGCGAAATGGATTTAGTGGTGCAGATGCGTATATTGCAGATACTGAAATATTGAAGGATGCGGTGTCGTTTTCGATTGATGGTTCAATTTATGTTCTTAATCAGGATGGGTCGTTGATTAAATTGTTGAGTGGAGAAGTTGAAGAGAATTTCGATGTTCGTAAGGCACCGGGAAGTGATTTGTCGGGAGCTACGGTGTTGAATACTGAGTTTGAGATGTTTCAGACGTTCGTGCTAGATCCTGCGGAAAGTCGTGTGCTTATTTATAATAAGGATTCTCGTACGGGTGACTTGGTTTATGCTTCTCAGTTTGTGTTGGAAAATGCTGAAGAGCTTCGTGATATTCACGTAGATAAGGAAGCCAGTCGTTTGTATGTATTAGGTAAAACTAAGGTGTACGAAGTTCCGTATTAAGATGCTAGTTTCCAGTCAGGTGCTTTGGTTTTTAGGTTTCGTGATACTGATAAGGTTGGATCGTGTCGGAATTCATCTAAAAGCCATTCAAGGGCCTCTGGTCTTTCCATCTGTGGGGTCAGGTAGTCCAGGATCGGTAGGCTGTTCCTGTGATGTGTGAGTGTGTCGGCTTCTTCTTCGGAGGCACCGGCATTTTCGAGTTGCATGGCTAGCTCAAGTGTCTCGAGTTCATCTGTTGGATTGATTTCTCCGAGTTCTTCTTGTAGCTGTAGTAGATGGCGTAGTGGGTTTCCGTCGGGAGTGTCTTCAATTGCGATGAGAGGGGGCGCGTTGTCTGATCGTTCCCCTCTGTTTAGAGCGTCTAGATCGGCCAGTAATCCTTCCAGTTGAGTGGGGCGCGTTGAATGCGGGTCTTGGAGCAGATCTTGTCCTTCACTGGTTAGAGGTGATTTTGGAGCGTCTGGAGTTGGGTAAGTAAGGGTTTCGTGGGAGGGCATGGATTTTTGGTTCGGTTATTTCCATTCATTATAGCACAAAATCTCTCTTCTTTCAAGCTTTGTGATTGTGGGTAGAGTTTAGTTTTGTGCCACGAAACTTGTTGCTCCAAGCCATGCCAGGTTAAAGATGGACCGCTGGGTGTGTGCATGGGCTTCGCTTTCGATGAGTACGCCAATGGGTTCTTGTGGATTTAGAGAAATGATAGATACAAAATTGCCATAAATGGAGATGTCATTTTCAAATGGGTAAGCTTCTGGATTAATGAAGAGAATTTCCGTTAAATCTGGGGGGTAATAGTTTTTGGTGAATTCCATGCCAGTCTGGCTTTTAGGGGAGAGCATGCGGCGTTTAATTTCGGATTTCAGGCTTTTTTTGATATGGGCTGGCATATGATTTTTGATGAGTTCCCCGAGCGCTTCCATGTTGGTATAACCCACGACTTCTCCTTGGGTTTCGTAAATGTGTGTGAGCATCTGTTTGATATCATTAATACCTTCAAAAGCTTGAATTTTAGGTTTGAAGGGGTGAGTATTGGTGATGGAGAGGAGTTCTGGGAGGAGTTGCTTTGCATGTCTGAATTTTTCTTCTTGTTGATTGATGAGTACTTGGGGTGGTTCGGGCATAAAGAATTTTACTTTTCCTCGTTTAATAGGAGTAATGAGTTCTTTTTTGATGAGTTTTTCCAGTACGTGGTAGGTGTTAACACGTGGGATTTTAGATTTTTGAGCAATGGTACTGGCATAACCGCCCCCGAGTTCCAGGGTAGAGAGAAAAATAGTGGCTTCGTCTTGGGTGAGTCCGAGTGTTTCTAGGTCTGAGGCTGTAATCATCTGTGTATTGTAAAAAAATCTCTACAATAATTTTAGCATAGTTAACAGGTTTAATCAAATTAGGCCACTGCCATATGGTTGATAGATCTTACAAAATGTTTTATTATTTAGTCTTAGCATTAATCATTTCATTATGAATAATACAGTAGATACTACAGACGGCACTATGGAGGTGGGACCTGAGGTTTCTGATTTACCTGTTGAGGTGGCGGAATCTTCTGAGGAGCTGGAGGCAGTCTCTGTGGATACTAAGGAAGCGATTGATGAGTCACTTGATAGGGGTGAGTATCTTAAGGATCTTAATGATCGGCTTTGGGCTGAGGTAAAGCCATTTAATAAAATTCTTGATCGTGCTTTGGAGGTTGCTAAGGATCCTTATAAGCATTCTCTTAAGGATATATTGGCCTTGGAGAAGGAAATTTATATGTTTGGTGATCTTATTGATCTACTTTATACACGCAAAAGTTCTCATACTATGTATGCTACTGAGTTCATGAAGTATCAGGACTATTTGCACTGGAAAACGAGGGTATTACGTTTTAAGATTGAAGGTGAATTTCTAGATAAGTTTAGAGATTTTAAGGGTTTTTTTAATAGGGCTGTTATCGAGCGTTTTGCTTCGGCTATTCATAGAAGGACAGGAGAATCTTATTATCCTGGTGTTGAGACCGGATTCGTTGACGGCCGAATGAGTGGTGGTAGGTTGGGTGGCTGTAAGTTGTTTCGTTACCAGCGCCATAAATCATATGGTTCGAGCGATTTTGGCCCTAATAAGGGTGTTTATTTGGGTGATTTGCTTAAAGATGCTTTCCCGGAATTGGATGTTCCAGCGTGGAAGAACCCAGAATGGGATGACTCAGAATGGAGTTAGTATTTTATAATATTTACCCCCTTTCATCATGAATGATTCAGTAGATCCAATAAATCTAGTAGACCCAGTAGATTTTAAAGATGCAATTTTAGAACCTCCAATGCCTTCTCAAGCTGATGTTGCTGATGGTGGGGGTGCTGTTGAGGCAGTTGCTCAAGCTCATGGGGCTGAGGCTATGGAAGTAATTGATCCTATAGCTCATATTCAAAGTCTTAATGATCAAGTTGAAGGAATTGTAGATACGCTACAAGGAGTAACTCAACGTGCTATAGCAGCTATAGGGGATCCTACATTATTTAGTGTTGAAGAAATATTGGAATTGGAGCAGGAGATGGATGCTTTCTCTGATTTCTTTTGTAGGAAAATCAATATCTTTTCGAGATTCGCTCAGGTTGGGGGGAGAGTACGAACAGTTCAGGAGTTCTGGCAGGGTGCTCAGTGTTTAGGTGGAAAGTGTGGTCTAGGTGAGCCATTCTATGTTGAGGTGAATAATCTGCATGATCTTAAGCCTAAGTTTAGAGAAGTTGCAAGAAGGGTTTTGGAGGATGCTGTTTCGGAAAAAAGTGGGAAAATCTACCGTTTGGATCACTATGATCAGAAGGGAAAGAGGGGAGATCGTTTGGCTGATTGTCGCGTGAAGCGGTTTTTTGAGAATCCAGGGAGGACAGATGGGCTTTTTAAACTAGACGGGACGCGGCATGAGAGGGATGACTCTCTTAGGGGGATAGTTACTCTTGGAGAATTATTTGAAGAACATTTCCCAGAACTGTATGATCATTTTATGAAAGAAGACTCTAATATATAAATTAATTTATTCTAACTATGAATTCTTCTCACACCTGCCAAGCCTCAGGCCAAAGCTTCCCCATTACAGATAAAGATCGTGATTTTTATAAAAAGATGGGTGTGTCAGAACCTACTCTCTGTCCAGAAGAGCGCCGTCGTCGACGTTTGGCGATTCGGAATGAAATTCATCTTTATAATCGGAAATGTGATAAAACTGGGCGATCAATTATTTCAATGTATGCGCCAAATAGTCCGTATGTGATCTATGATGTTGAAGAATGGCATAAAGATGATTGGGATCCTATGGAACATGGGCGTGATTTTGATTTTAGTCGTCCATTTTTTGAGCAATTTGCTGAGTTGCAAAAAGTAGTTCCACGATTGGCTCTTAATTGTATTGGGAATGAAAATGCCAGCTACACAAATTATGCGCTTCGGAATAAGGATTCATATTTGATTTATACTGCGGACTTTAATGAAAAGTGTTATTATTTGCGGTTTGCGGATCGTAACTATCAATGCATGGATTCAGACTTTACGTATGATTCACGATTTTGTATTGGACTGCTTCATGCTGAAAATGTGGAGACATGTTTTTATTCACAAAAAATTAAAAATTCCAGTGGCCTTTATTTTTGCTATAACCTTCAGAATTGTCATGACTGTATGTTCACGACCAATGCTCAAAATAAGCAGTACATGATGTTTAATAAACAGCTTACTAAGGAAGAATACGCTGAGCGTAAGGAGAATTTGGGGTTGGATACCGCGGAGGGTTTTGGCAAGGCCATGGCGTATTTTAAAGATATAATGGGAAAGACTCCTCGTAAGCATTTAGAGAATAAGAATTGTGAAGATTCAGTAGGAGATTACTTAGTGGATTGTAAGGATGTGGAAGAATCCTATGATTGTTTCCGCTGTCGGGATGTAAAATTTGCCACGCATTTATATGAGGCGAACGATTGTTATGATTGGGATTTTGTAGGATATAAAAGTGAGCTCTGTTATGAGATTGCGAGTTCAGCGTATCAATTGATTAATTGTCGATTTTCTATGCATTGTTGGGAGGGTAATACTAACTTAACGTATTGTGAGTTAACGTTTGGGTCGAAGGATTTATTTGGATGTGTTGGCCTTCGAAAAGGACAGTATTGTATTTTGAATAAGCAGTACTCTAAAGAGGAATACGAAACGTTAGTGCAAAAGATTATTGAACATATGAAAGAGACTGGTGAATGGGGGGAGTTTTTTCCCATTGGGATTTCAACATTTGGATATAATGAGAGTGTTGCGTTTGAATATTTTCCACTCACAAAGGAGGAGGCGTTAACGCTTGGATATAAATGGCATGATGAAGATGAGAGTGCCGCTTATCAGGGTCCTGAAATTGTGTTGCCTGAATCAATTAACGAGGCAAATCAGGAGGAAGTGTGTTCTGCGATTTTGCGTTGTACTAAATTTGAGAAGTTATATAAAATCATTCCTCAAGAATTTGTACTATATAAGAAATTTGGGATTGCTTTGCCTCGATTGTCTCCTATGGCACGACATGAGGCACGCATGGGGCTTCGGAATTCTCGTACATTGTATGATCGTGAGTGTGGCAAATGTGGCGTGGGGCTTAAAACCTCTTATGCGCCGGATCGTCCAGAGCCGATTTATTGTGAGTCTTGTTATTTGAAGGAAGTGTATTAGGTGTCGGTCTTGATAAATTACAAGCTAAGTGGTATTTTTGCGCCTTAAATTTAATGGTTGTGGATGGTTTATTTAGAGGCGCTCGGTCCCCGTCGTGGTGAGGAGTTTGAAATTGATCGGTCCGATCAGCAGTTTTTAGGGGAGGGTGTTTGTGGAGGGCGGGTGACGACCGTTGATGTTCAGTCAGGAAAATTTAAGCGAAGGATGGCTGAGAAGGTTTTTCCTGTTGAGGATCTAGAGGAGGTAAAAAGAGAGAGAGCTATTCATGCATTGTTACAGGAGGCCAAGATTCCCACAATTCCTACTTTAATGATTGATCCAAAAGATGGTAGGCGTCTTTATTTAACGGATTTAACCGAAGGAGGAAAGGTGGATTGTATTAGTATTGTCGATTTTATTTCTGAGGGGAGACGTTCTCCTCGTCCACAATTGCCACTTATTGAGTTGGTTAATCCAGATGAAATTATTGATCAGGTTTTATTGATTTTGGAGAGGTCTATTGAAAATGGGATCATACTTTCATCTGTTGATATTTACTTTTTGTTAGTTAATAAAGAAACTCGTCGAGGTCGTGTTATTGTTGGAGATTTAGAACGGGTAAGAAAGTATTCTTTTGTGGGTGAAGCGAGAGTGAATTATGTGTCTTTTAATTATTTCTTGAAGCAAATGAATGCGTATCTGAGTGAGAATAGCCGATTTGATATGAGTCGGATTAGTCAATGGGGGTCTGAGCATCTTGGATAAGATATGCTACAATTTGCCTATGAAATTTTTCCCTAAAGGTACCTATCGAACCCTTAATACGGTCCGGATTTCCGAGGAGGCTTTGCGACATAATTTGAGTTTGTACCGAGATTTGTTTCCTGGGAAGGCGATTTGTCCGGTGCTTAAGTCGAATGCGTATGGACATGGTTTGCTTGAGGTCGCGAAGGTGTTGGACAAGGAGAAACCGACGTTCATGATTGTGGATTCGTTGTACGAGGCATATGAATTAGAGAAGGCGGGGATTAAGTCTGATATCCTTGTTTTGGGATATACGTTCCCGGGGAATTTGACGCGTAAACGTTTACCATTTCATTTTGCGGTGTCGGATTTTGAGTCTGCGAAGGTGTTGGCTAAGCAAGGCGCGAAGGTTCATCTTAAAGTGGATACGGGTATGAATCGAATGGGGTTTGATGTGGAGAATTTGCGGGATGTTTTGCCTGAATTGAAAGAAATGAATTTGAAGGTAGAGGGAGTTTTGACCCATTTGGCGGATCCAGACAATCCGAGCGATGATTCTTACACTACGATGCAGCTTGAGCTTTTTGAAGAAGCGGTTCGAATGGTGAAGGAAGTGGGGTTTGATCCTCAGTGGATTCATCCTGGTCAATCGGCTGGAGCTCTTAAGTCTAAGGAAGCTGGAAATATGGTTCGTTTGGGCTTGGCTTTGTATGGGGTGGCTCCATTGGAGGAATCGGATTCATCTATTGAAATGGTGAGAAATTTGAGACCAGTAATGGAGTTATATTCAACTGTGGTGGGTGTGAAACACCTTAAGCCGGGAGATCGAGTGAGTTATAATGGTATTTTCGAAACCGATCGGTTAATGACGATTGCGATGGTCCCAGTTGGCTATTATGAGGCATTGCCACGAGTATTGTCCGGGAAAGGTTTTATGGAGGTGAAGGGGGTATTATGTCCGATGGTTGGGAGGATGTGCATGAATTATACGATGATTGATGTGTCGGAAGTGCCGGAGGTGGGGATTGGTGATTCGGTGTGTGTTTATTCGAGTGATAAGGAGGCGTCGAATTCTATTTTGGCATTGGCAAAATCAGCTGACCTCATTCCTTATGAGATGATGACACGGGTGGCGGCGAGTGTAAGGCGTGAGATTAATTAAAAAAGCTCTCCGGGCCTAGGAGAGATTTTAATGGGTTCGTACAGCGCTGAAATATTGTCTACGGCGTTTTCTTAACTCGCAATATCCATACGCTGTATCTACGACCATCAATATATTACGCATTGTGGCCGGTATTGTCAAGTTTAGTTTTAGTATTCTTTATTTTCGATGAGTTTTTCTAGGAGTTCACGTGGGTAGAGTGGGGTTGGTTCAGTTAGGCCTTGGTGGAAAAGCACTGTGGAAGGGGTGAGTGCTGGTGTTGTGTTTACTTCTATGACGATGAGGTCTCCAGTGTCTACGTGTAAGAACGTGTCGATGCGTGAATACCCGGTGATGCCGAGGATGGTGGCTATTTTCTCTAGTGATTTTTTGGCCTTGTTTAGGGCGGCTGGTTTTACGATGTAATTGGAGGGAGGGGTGATGTTGATGCCAGTTCCACCTTGGAACTTTTCTTCGACGCTAAGGACGTGTCCTTGTGCAACGGTGAGGCTAGGACTGAGCGCATGAAGTTTTCCATTCTGTTCGATGACGCCGGTTGTTACTTCGATCCAACCGTTTTTTCGTTTCCATTTGAGTTTATTCCCGATGACACGCACGTAGTCTGTTTCAATGAAGTTCTCGAAAAGGAGTTGTTGCATGGGAGTGGTGGGCATTTCTATGATTCCGGGTTGTTCGGTGAGGGTGTGTGGCGCAATGCTATGTGCACCACTGCGAGCAATGTCGATGTATCGTTGAAGGTCGTGTGCGCTGTGGAGTCGTATTACTCCTGATGAACAGCCATCGGTTTGTGGTTTGACGATGGGATGTTTGGAGTCGAGATTTTTTGTGAGTTTGCCCCAGAATAATTCAAAATCTTTTTGTGTAAATGTACTGAATTCGTTTATTTTGTGAGTTTCCTGTTTGGCTGTAAATATACCTGCGGATTCAAGTCCTTGGAGTTTTTGAGCGGTTTTGTGTTTGTCCATGCAGATTTGAGAACAGACTTGAGATGGTCCATTAAAAGGCGTTTTGGCTTTTGTGAGCATGCCTTGAATGGTTCCATCTTCTCCCATGCCGCCGTGGAGTCCTATGAATACAAAGGGGGAGTTTTTGATGAATTTTTCGAGTGACATTTTCTTTGGTAGGAAGAATGGTTCGTTGGCTTCGCCTGGTTGTAAAGCTAATCTGAGTTGAACTTTTTCGATTAAGAAATGTAAGCGTTCATCATCACGTTGAGCGTTTTTGCAATTCTCCATTACTTCTTCGACGGTGTGATTTAAGTTGAGTGCGTAGGGGATTTTCCAGACATTTTTGTCGGTATCTAGGAGGTAGGGATGAGGTTCGTATTTGGTTGAGTCTCGAAGCTTCAGCCAGGCGTTAGTACCACTCATAAGAGATACTTGGCGTTCTGATGTGTTGCCTCCAAATAAGACGTGGACTTTTTTAGTTTTTAGTTTTAAGTTTTTAGTTTTTAGGGGGAATTTTATATTGTGACGTGCGCAGGCGTTTCTGACGATGTGTTGGAGGAGGTTTCGGTGACTCATCCCGATGCGGGCAGCTTGTTGAAATAGGAAGCTATTTTGTTCCATTCCGCTGATCGGATTGAAATCTGAAAACCACAAGTTTCCATCTGGCAGCAGCCATCCGTCGAAACGAGCAAAGTCGCGCATACCTAATGTTGTGAATAGTTGTTCGGCTTGAACTTGGATTCGTTCAATGGTGGGATTGTCGAAGCGAGGGGGACAGTGGTAGGCTACTTGGCGAGTAGGAAGATATTTTTTTCGGTAGTCGAAAATTTGATGATCTTGGTAGTCTGTTTCAATTTCAGTTGGAAGGATGGCAACCGGCATCCCAAATCGGTTTTGGAGAATGATGACGGTGAATTCGATGCCTTCACAGAAAGGTTCGATGACAACTCGCGTATCCATTCGTTTGGAAAAAAGTAGTTGGGTTTTCTCGAGGGCTTCTTTGGGAGTTCCAACAGAGAAAACACCAATGGAGGAGCCTCCAGTAGCAGGTTTGATTGCTGCACGTTTGATTTTGTGGTCACGGAAGAATTGTTCAATGATTTGTTTGTGATCGTTGTGATAGATTTTAAGAACAGCAGAAGGGAGAGTATTGAATCCTTTAGATTTGATGAATTCATTGGCGTCATATTTATCGAAGCAACGTTTGCAGGCGTCTACGTCTGAGCCAATGGTAGGAATCTTGTGCCGTTTTAATAGTCGTTGGATGCCTCCGTCTTCTCCGAATTGTCCGTGCATGACCGGGAAGGCAAGGTCGGTTGATTTAAGAAGTGTCTTAAGTGCGGTTGGACTGAGTTTTTTTGCGGTTTGTTGTAGTTTGAAATCGAAATCAGAAGGGGTGTTGGAGTAGAGCTGGGCGGTTGAGATGTGGTAAGGGCTTTTTTTCTGATCAAAATAAATAGGCACAATTTCAATGGTTGGGCTTTGGAGGTGGTCCATAACAGAACGTGCGGAATTGAGTGAAATGCCTCTCTCGAGAGAAGGTCCACCACAGATTAGAGCTATTCTTAGTTTATTTTTCAAGTTTTTTGCAAAAAATATAGTAAGTTACTTATACCTTTTATTCTGGCTTTTTGCAATTCTACGTCACGCGTTTTAACGTTTCTTTTGCAATTTTTAATTCTTCGTTGGTTTTGACGACAAGTATGGCTGATTTTGAGGTGCGAACGTTGATTGGACCTTCGCTTCCTTCGACGGTGGTGCGGTTTTTCTTTGCGTCTAGATTAAGCCCAAGATGAGTCAGCTGTGCGCAGAGGTCTCGGCGAAGGTACCAGCCGTGTTCGCCAATGCCAGCGGTGAAAATTAGAGCGTCGAGACCTCCGAGAGGGACGGTCATGGCCGTGATTTCTTTAGCGAGACGGTAGACATAAAGCTCGTACGTGCGTTTTACTTTTTTGTAGTGGCGGTGACGTGGCTTCTGGAGGATGGCCCATAAAGGTCTCATGTCGGATGACAGCTGGGATAGTCCAAGTAGCCCGGATTCATGATTGGCTAGATGCTCTATTTCGGCGGCGGATTTTTTAAGTTTTTTGGAGAGGAAGGGGATAAGTGCGGGATCAAAATTTCCGCTGCGCGTGCCCATCATTGCACCTTCAAGAGGGGTGAATCCCATGGAAGTGTCGATTGATTTTCCGTTTTTGATGGCGGTGATACTCACTCCGTTTCCAATGTGACAGGTGATGAGGTTTTTGTGAGGCTTCTTATTTGTTCTTAGCCATTTGATAGCTTGTTCGCTCACATAGGCATGGCTAGTGCCATGAAATCCGTAGCGTCGAATGCCATGCTTTTTGTAGAGTTCGTAGGGGAGTCCATAGAGATAAGCATGTTCGGGTAACGTTGAATGGAAGGCGGTGTCGAAAACGGCGATGTTGGGTACTTTTTTGAGAAGTTTTAAGCATGCGATGATTCCTTCTAGGTTTGGAGGATTGTGGAGCGGGGCGAGAGCGTTGAGTTTTTTTAGATTCTTTAGGACTGTTTTCGTGACGAGGGTAGGTTGTTTGTACTGTTCTCCGCCGTGAACCACTCGGTGTCCAATGGCGTCGATGTCTGTGTGTCCTTCATCACGAAGTGTGTTGAGAGCGATTTTGAGCGCATCGTGATGGGTGTTTACTCGTATCTTTTTTTCTATATCTCCACGAAGTCGGCAGGTAGAAACTCCGATTCCGTCCATGTGGCCTTTGAATAATTTTTTCCAGCCACGGCTTTCAATTAATTGAAAGCGGAGTGAGGATGAGCCGGCATTGAGTACAAGGATTTTCATGGAGGGAGATTGAAATCGTCAGGAACTGCTCATGGAATCTAAATTTTGGGCTTCGACGGTTGTGAAGGCGGTGAGGTCAACAGTGTCTTGTGGTGAGAATTCTTGGGTCTGAGCCTTCTGAAAAAGCGATCCTCTGGGGATTCATCTGAGCTCGTTTCTTGGTGTTTTGGAGGAAGTGTCTCATGTTCGAAAACGAGGTGAGGATCGGTCCAAGGCGCATAGCGTAGTAGACCAGTTGCTAACATCTTACCAAAGACTCTCCACATCTGAAACACTCCTTGTGGTTTGGCCACCGAAGTGAATCGTTGAGCGCGAAGCGCTTCTAAAATGGATTTTACATTTTTTTCAGCATCGATAAGGACGTGGCCATTGTGAAGTTGCTCGAGGAGATGAATGTCTGAGGTGGCGATGTAGGGGAGATTGTGTTTATTTGCAACGGCACGTGCTTTGGGATTCCAGTCCATTAATTTTGAATAGAACCAAGAATGTTCGATGGCGTCGAAGGCGTCTAGGTTTGGTACGAGGCTTTCCTGAAAGCAGTATTTTCGTTTTGGGTAAAAAGGATGAGCGGCAATGGTGAAAATTTCAGGACGCTCTTTTCGATAGTTGCGGAGATCATCGAGGGTTTTGAGTGTTTGAGCTTTGGGGCAGGCGTTGATTATGAGAGTGTGTCCGTCTAGGTTGATTTCGATTCCTGGAATTAAAAGGATGCCAAGATTTTCGGCGTGATTTTTTAGCTCTGGTGAAAAAATCACTCGTTCGTGACTTGTGAACGCAATGACCTCGTATCCTAATTCTGCGGCTTTATCGAGTAATTCGAATCCCGTGTATAAAATGTAATCGTCTTGGTCTCCCATGACGTGAACGTGAAGTGAGGCTTTAAGCATTATTCGGTTGTCGTTGGGCTATTGTCAGTTTCTGTGGTTTCGGAAGATGTTTCGGTTTCAGGGATTATTTCAGAGTCGGTTAGAGTTTCTTCTAGGATTGGTTCTTCGGTGGTGACTTCGTCTTCTTCGGTAAGGTCGGATAGTTCTTTTAGGCTGTCGACCGCTTCGCCCACGGAATCTGCTGCTTCGGTTAGATCTCCTGCAGCTTGATCAACTTGGTCTATTTTAGTGTTTACCCAGTCTTTGGTGTTGTTCACTTTGTCAGTGACATTTCCGTAGGCTTCTCCAATTTCATTAAGAATGTTTGTGACGGCATTGCCAGCTTGTTCACTAATGTTGCATCCAGAGAGGCTGGTTACAAGGAGGAGGCTGATGAGAATTGCGAGAAGTTTATTCATGAGTTTATTTTAGCGTTTTTTCCCAAAAAGGGAAATAAAGTCGCCGTTGAACTCTCTGAGGAAGTTACGCATATCAAGAATGTCATTGGGAGTAACGACTTTCATGGAAGTTGAATGGTTCAGGCTGCGATGGGTTCGTGGAGCTCCGAAGCTGGCTTGAATAATGATCTCATGGGTGCAGTGCTGACATCTTCCTGTGAAGTAGGCTTCATTGAAAGCTTTTCCAATGAGAGAGATATTTTTGGAAATAAATTTTTTGTCACATTGAGGGCAAGGAATTTTCTCTCGAATGTTTCGGATGAGTTGTTTGAAGTCTTCGAAATTCATGTTCATGGTTATCTCATTATAGAGGGTTTTTTGTGCAGTAGCAATTTCTATTGATGGATTTTATGTTGGCTTCTACATTCGGTCTAACGTTTGTTGAATTCGGTCTAACGTTCGTTCTTTTCCGAGGATTTGTACCATTTCAAAAGCCCCTGGAGAATATTGTTCGCCAGTGAGAGCAACTCGGAGTGGCCAAAAAACATGACCGTTTTTGGATTCGAGTCGTTCGACAGTTTTTATGAGGTGGGTCTTGATTTTTTCTTCGTCATTGAAGTTGCTTTCTTCTAGTACGGAGAGATCTTCGTGGCAGCCCTTAAGAGAGATTTTGGCTATGTCTTGGGTGACTTTCATCTTTTCGTGTGAGAGGAGGGAGAGATCGTAGGTTATGGTTTCTGCTAGGAAATAACGGAGCATATCAGGTGCTTCGGTGAGGGTTTTTATGCGTGTTTGAATCGCTGGCATGACATGAAGCGCGTACTTGGTTTTGAGGCTTTCGATGTCTCCTTTGAACCAGTTTTCACGGCGGACCCATTCGTAAATTTTATCTGCAAAATCGCTTGGGCTGAGTGCTCTTAAATAGTGTGCATTAAACCAGTCGAGGCGTTCGGGATCGAATACGGCTCCTGCTTTGTGGACTTTCTCAAGGTTGAATTTTTCAATCAATTGTTCGAGTGTAAAAAATTCTTCGGTTTCGCCTGAGCCGGGATGCCATCCAAGAAAGGCTACGAAATTATTGACCGCTTCGGGTAGGTACCCTTTTTCTATGTAGTCTTCTACAGCCACGTCGTTTTGACGTTTAGATAATTTGGTTTTGTCTTTATTTAGGAGGAGTGGGATGTGGGCGAAAATGGGTGGTTTCCATCCAAAGGATTGGTATAAAAAGATGTGTTTTGGTGTCGAAGGAAGCCACTCTTCTCCGCGAATCACGTGAGTGATTTCCATGAAGTGATCATCCACAACATTGGCGAGGTGGTAGGTTGGAAAGCCGTCTGATTTCATTAGAACCTGATCGTCGATGGTGCTGGAATCGAACTGCATATCGCCTCGGACAAGGTCACGAAAACGTAATGTTTCATTTTTGGGGATATTGAGGCGGATCACGTAAGGGACTTTTCGCTCGAGAAGCTGGGTTAATTCGTCTTGAGGACGGGTAAGACAATGTTTGTCGTACATGGGGGCCATTTTTACTTTTTGTTGCTCTTCGCGCATTTGGTTGAGGCGTTCCATAGAACAAAAACAGCGATAAGCATGGCCGGATTCGAGAAGTTTTTCTGCGTGTTCGCGATAGAGGTCGGTGCGTTTGGATTGAGTATACGGTGGGTTGGGGCCGAGGTCTTGTTCAGGATCGGTGGGGTTGGGGCCTTCGTCGTAATCGATGCCGGCCCAATTTAATGTTTTAAGTAAATTTTCTACCGCGCCTTCTACGTAGCGAGTTTGATCGGTGTCTTCGACTCTTAGAATGAGGTGCCCTTTTTTTTGTCGTGCAAATAGGTAGGCGTAAAGTGCGGTGCGTAAACTACCAATATGGACGAGGCCGGTGGGTGAGGGGGCAAAACGTGTTTTGATCAAAATATTTGGGTCATTGGATAATCTAGGATGAGGTTATTTTAGGGGGAATTGGGAGAAAAGTCACTCCTGAATCTTTAGCTTTTTATTAAGTTTAATAAAAAAATTTGCATAAAATGCTTTTTTTTGTATAATTACCTCCTAATCTTAATTTATTTTTTATGCATACGAACGAAGAAGCACCTACAGCTGGACCTAGTGAGGAGCCTACAGGTGAGGAGTCGGCGGCTGAAGTTGAAACGCCGCTTAGTGTTGATGATCAGGTGGCTGAATGTGTGGAGTATGTTTTTGGCCCGGGGTTTGCTGGGGAAATAGAGAAGCGTACAGCATTTGTTGCTCGTTTTATGGAGGGAGCGGATTTAATGCTTTTCTCTGATTTTAATGCGGCCTTTGGGGCGGTTCAAGGAAATGATCCGAATTATCTATCATTGCATGAACTTTATTATGCTATTCAGGCTTTGCCTGAGGAGCAGAGAGAGGTTGCTTTTGTAAAGCTCCGTATGGGGTTGCAGCTTCGTCAGGCTAACGTTGGTTAGATTTGGATCTGGATATTGATTTACGTTAATGGCTCCTCTAATGAGGAGCCATTTTTCGTAGAGGAACTGTACCTTCACTACGTTGAGGGAGTGTTGTATAGTTATTCTGTAACTCATAAGTATTTATTATGCCTCCACGAAAAAAAACTAAAAAAAGTAAATCTTCTCGGAATTCGTCTCGTGCTTCTTCGGGGGCTCGTCGTCGAAGCAATTCTCAGATAAAGATTGAAAGTCATGTTATGCGTGAGATTTGGGCGGTGGTTTATGGAGCGCTTTGTGTGCTGACTATTTTAAGTATTAATGGAGGATTGGGAGGATTGGGTATGATTTGGCATAATTTTCTGACGCCTATTTTCGGATGGGGACTATTTTTAGTTCCGGTTATGTTGGGGGGCGTTTCATTGTCCCTTTTGTTTGCACGGCGAGTTAATTTTGATGCAACGCGAGTGTTTGGTCTTGGCCTTATGATTATTTCGGTGTTGGCCACGATTCATCTTTCTGTTCCTGGAGATCAGATTTATGAAGTCGCTAAGTTGGGGCAATATGGTGGTTATATTGGATTTGTGGCAAGTTTTATTGCGCGACAAGTATTAGGGGTGGCTGGGTCATATGTGGTGTTTTTGGCGCTGTTTTTAATTTCGGTATTACTCACATTTTCAATTTCATTGAGAGAGATGTTTGGATTGTTTGAATGGAATTGGTCATTGCCTAAAAGGGAGAAGAAAAAAGCGAAGGAGCCTAAAATGGAGAGACGAGCATTAGGAAAGGAGGAGCAGGATTTGGAGGACATGGTAATTCATATGATGAAAAGTAAATTAAGTTCGAAAGTTCCTAAGGATAAAAAAGACAAAAAAGAAGAAGTAGTTTACAAATTCGAAGATCAGGAAACGTTACACCTTCGGAAGGTTGAGCCGGAGGAAGAGACGGTCGAAGTTGCTGCGGTGGCCGAGGAAGAAAGGGAAGTTTTGGAAGGAGAAAAAATTCCGGTTGAGCGGATTGTTGAACAGTTGGAACAGGCTGAGGCAGAAGCGGAAGCGGTAGATGAAGAGGAGGTGCCTTGGGAGTATCCTTCTTTAGATTTGTTGGTGGATACGACGATTGATATTAAGCTTAATCAAGAATTGCTCAGAGAAAAGGCGGAAGCTATCAAGGAAAAATTACATCAGTTTGGTATTGAGGTAAAAATGCATGATGTCCATGTGGGACCAACGGTTATTCAGTACACGTTGAAACCATCGGAAGGAGTGAAGTTGTCTAAGATTGTGGGTCTCAAGAATGATTTGGCCTTGGCTTTGGCGGCTCCGGCGATTCGTATTGAAGCACCTATCCCTGGTAAGTCGGTTGTTGGTATTGAAATTCCAAATGATACTCGTGCCATTGTTCACATGCGTGAAATGTTGGAGAGTGATGAATTTCAGGCAGTGGCTAAAAAGAATGAGTCTGGTTTATTGATTCCTTTGGGACGTGATGTGAGTGGAAAGGCGATTATTACGGATTTGGCGGCCATGCCTCATTTATTGGTGGCAGGCGCGACTGGATCAGGTAAGTCGGTGGCTACGAATTCCATGTTGATTTCGTTTTTGTACCAAAATTCTCCTAAGGAGTTGAAGTTGATTTTGATTGATCCTAAGCGTGTTGAGTTGAGTTCCTATAATGCTATTCCTCATTTGTTGACACCGGTAATCACTGAACCGGATAAGGCGGCGATTGCGCTTAGATGGGTGGTGGCAGAAATGATGCGACGATATACGGTGTGCGCGGATTCAGGCCATCGAAACATTGCAGATTATAATGCAGACTCTAAGTCTCCACAGCGGATGCCGCGGATTGTAGTGGTGATTGATGAGCTGGCAGACTTGATGATGGTCGCTGGTAAAGAAGTGGAAGCATCTATTTGTAGAATTGCTCAGATGGCACGTGCGGTTGGTATTCATTTGATTGTGGCTACTCAGCGTCCGTCGGTGGATGTTATTACCGGTTTGATTAAAGCTAATATCCCAGCACGTATTGCGTTTACCGTGGCGTCATCGATTGATTCTCGTACTATTTTGGATGGGGGAGGTGCGGAAGATCTTTTGGGTCGTGGGGATATGTTGTATTTATCAGGAACCATGGGTAAACCGATTCGATTGCAGGGTGTGTTCTTGGATACTGATGAAATTAATTCAGTTACTAATCGTGTTAAATTGACTGTTGAAAATGAGCCTACCTATAACGAGGAAGTAACGGCTACTAAAACAGCGTCTATCTCAGTTAACGGCGTGCCTAAGTCTTCTATGGCTAATAGCGATGATGATTTGTATGTGCAGGCACTTGAAATCGTGAAGCGTAGTCAAAAAGCGTCAGCTACCATGTTACAGCGACATCTCAAAGTTGGTTATTCTAGGGCTGCGCGCATGATTGATGAGCTTGAAGAAAATGGTGTGGTTGGACCGTCTCAGGGGTCTAAGCCTCGGGAGGTGTTTGTGGCTCGAGAGGTAGGATGAAAGTGGTGCGTTTTAAAGGTTAAGCTCCGCAACACTTTTTATATTTTTTCCCACTTCCACATGGGCATGGATCGTTTCGGCCTATTTTTTCGTGGTGACGTTCGCCGGTTGAGCCAATAGGAGCTCCTCCGGTGCTGGTTTGTGCAGGTGTGGCTTCTTGGCCCATGAGTTTTTGGAGTTCAGGATCGAGTCCGGGAGTGGGGGTGTCGGCGTTGACCACGGTTACATTCCCTTTCTGGGGTTGTGTGGAAGTCGTGTGGGTGGGGTTTTGTGGTAGTACGCCAGCTATTTTTTGAATTTGATTGGTAGTTAGGGTGTTTTCAATGGCGGCGGCATTGGTGCTGAGTTTGTTGGCAGCAATAACGGGTATGAGTTGAGCTTGTTGCTCCGCTTGTTGTACCCGTACTCGGAAGAGAGTGTGCACCGTTTGTTGTTGGATTTCTCGAGAAAGTTCAGCGAACATTGTAAAGGCTTCGTTTTGATATTCGATGACTGGATCTCGTTGTCCGTAGCCTCGGAGTGATACTTTTTCTCGGAGTTTGGACATTTCGTCGATGTGTCGCATCCACAATGTGTCTATGACTCGGAGGGAGATGGCTCTTTCTACGCGGCGCATGAGCTCAGGGTCTCCAATAGATACTTCTTTTTCTTTGTACTCTTTGCGTAGGTAGTCTTGGGCGACTTCGACTAAGTTTGTTGAGTCTTTGTGGATTGCTAGTTCATCTTTTGCGAGTCTGTGTGATGAGTCACGATGAAGATTGCTTAGTGTCTCTGCCATTTCTTCGTAATTCCATTTTTCTTTTCGGCTTAAATCTGCATGAAACATGACAATGTCGTTGGCTTCTTTTTCAATGGTTTGGATCATGGAATCTTTCATGTCTTCGTGGTCGAGGATTTCATTGCGTTGGCGATACATGATGTCTCTATGTGTGTTCATGATATCGTCGTATTGAACGAGATGTTTTCGAACGTCGAAGTTTCGGCCTTCTACTTTTTTCTGTGCACTCTCGATTGAGCGACTGATGATCCGATTTTCAATGGGCATGTCATCTGGGACTCCCAGTTTGTTCATGATGCTTTGAAGATTTTCAGATCCAAATAAACGCATGATGTCATCTTCCATGGAAATGTAGAATTGAGAGGTTCCGGCGTCTCCTTGGCGTCCTGATCGTCCACGGAGCTGATTGTCGATACGGCGGCTTTCGTGACGCTCTGTGCCTATTACATAGAGTCCTCCTAACTCAAGAACTTCATCAGTGAGTTTGATGTCGGTTCCGCGACCGGCCATATTGGTAGCAATCGTTACAGCGCTTTTTTTACCGGCATTGGCAACGATTTCCGCTTCTCTTTCGTGGTGTTTTGCGTTGAGCACATTGTGTTTAACTCCTTGAAGTGCGAGCATTTTGCTTAACATTTCAGATTTCTCGACAGATACAGTCCCAATTAGAATGGGTTGTCCAGCTCTGTTTAGTTCTTTGGCTTTGTTTGCGATGGCCATGTATTTTCCTTGGGTGTTTTTATATACAACATCGGGTAAATCTTTGCGGGCAATGGGTCGATTGGTGGGAATTACCATTGTGTCTAGGTTGTAGATGGTTCCAAATTCTTCAGCTTCTGTTACGGCGGTTCCTGTCATACCTGCAAGTTTTTCAAAAAGACGGAAGTAGTTTTGAAAGGTGATGGTGGCCATGGTTTTGCTTTCTCGTTTGATGTCTACTTTTTCTTTGGCTTCGATGGCTTGATGGAGCCCTTGTGAGAAGCGACGGCCGGCCATGAGTCTTCCTGTAAATTCGTCTACGATCACAACTTCATTGTTTTGAATCACGTAGTCGGTGTCTCGTTTGTAAACAGTTTTGGCTTTGAGTGCTTGTTCAATGTGGTGAACTTCTTCGAATCCTGCTTCGGTGTAAATGTTTTCTAC
This sequence comes from uncultured Candidatus Peribacteria bacterium, assembly GCA_964491515.1. Taxonomy (GTDB): domain Bacteria; phylum Patescibacteriota; class Gracilibacteria; order UBA1369; family UBA12473; genus CAZBGQ01. The sequence continues at coordinate 23,818 of CAZBGQ010000002.1, read as the reverse complement.
GCCTAGGAGTTCCTCCATTTTTCGGATACCGTCTTCGGAAAGAAGAGCGGTTTTTGCTTTTTCATCAATGTTGTAGTGAACGTTTTCTTGGAGTTGATCAACCAGTCGAGAGTACTGCATGTACTTATTGGTGGACTCTTCAGCAGGCGCTGAAATAATGAGTGGGGTGCGGGCTTCATCAATTAAGATAGAATCAACTTCATCCACGATGGCATAATGAAGGCCACGTTGGACACGGTTTTCTTTGTCTGTAGTCATGTTGTCGCGTAGGTAGTCGAATCCAAATTCATTATTGGTCCCGTAAGTTATGTCTGCGGTGTAAGCGGCTTTTTTGTCTTTTCCGTTCTGGACGTGTTGAATGACACCAATGCTAAGTCCTAAATATTGGTAAAGACCTCCCATCCATTCTGCATCACGTGTGGCGAGGTAGTCGTTGACGGTGACGAGGTGGACTCCTCTTCCGGTAAGAGCATTGAGGTAAATGGGTAAGGTACATACGAGTGTTTTACCTTCACCTGTTTTCATTTCAGCGATGCGACCTTGATGCATGATTATGCCTCCAATGAGCTGCACGTCGTACGGAATCATGTTCCAGGTTGTGGGGTTGCCACGTACATCCCATGATTTTCCGATAAGGTTACGACAGGCGAATTTAACAAGAGCAAAGGCTTCAACAAGTATGTCGTCGGTGGTTTCTCCATTGGAGAGGCGTTGTTTGAATTCTTCTGTTTTTTTGTGGATATCAGCCTCGGTGAGTGTTTTTTGATATTCCTCTTCCTTAAGATTGATTTGTTCGACAAGGGGTCGAATCTTTACGATTTCTTTTTCGTTTACGTCTCCGAGGAGCTTATTGATGAATTTTTTGAGAACCATTTTGTAGTTTTTAGTTGATAGTTTTTAGTTTTTAGATCGTGGGTATTGTACTTGTTAATTTGTTTTTTTTCCATCTGACCTTTCTTGAATCTTTATAAAAAAGAGGGCGGATTCAATGATGATCGCCCTCAATCTTAAAATATGTATTGAATTTTTGATTATGTGGCTAATGGACGTGATTTTTTGTTGGGGGAAGTGATGGAATAAGCCATTCCAAGCAGTACGGTGGTGGCTAGGATCATAGCCCAGGTTCCCATTTCTGGGACGGCGCCGGCGACGGGGGTGTAGGAAAAGACATAATCAAAACTGTCTGGGTCTGATGTTGGGATCCCTCCAAATCCAGCATTGATGGCTTGCCATGTGTCGCCTTCGCTTGCGCCGGTGGTAGGATCTTCGTCGTCCCATACTGCCCATAATCGTACGCTTCCTTGAACGTCTCCATAGAAGAGTGCATCTGGGGTTGCAACTGTTGCGCTGTGTCCCCATTGAGCGAAAGTAATACTTGATGTGTTGTAGCAGGTGGCCCCAGCTACGTTGTCTGCAATATTTACAGGGCTGGCGGGACAACTAGGAAGGGCTCCGGTTCCGTTTAGGCCGGTTCCTCCATTTAGAATTTGCATTTCGATGTATCCATCGTCGTCAGCATCTCCATCGAAATTTATAGTTCCGCTTGTTTTTACAACACCGTCCGTTATTACCACCCAGTCATCTGCGGTGGAGGCGGGGGTGTATGCGGTGTCGGCCACTCCATTGTCAAATCGTATGGATATATTGGTGATGTCGGTGAAGGTATTATCGGCTGTGAACACGATGTGTATGAGACGTGATTCGAGGGGATCTTTCCACATTTCTCGTACGGTGTCTCCGGCAAATTGGCCTCCTAAAGTTAAATCGGCACTTGCATCAAAACAAGTGGTGCCCTCATAATGGGTACAGGCTATTTTGTTTAAGTCTCCGAGAACGTCATTGAATTTAACGGTTAAATGATCATAGTTATCATAGCTGCTATCGCCTAAATTAACTTGAATTAATGAGATGTCGTTGGCGACGGCAAAAGCAACTTGGCTAAATAGTGGTATGGCCACTAAGGTCATGGTTAAAAGTGAGGTCATGAGTGACCATGAAATGAGACGTTTCATTTGGGGAGGGATAAATGTATAAAATAATTTCTTTCGTATATTACCCTTTACTCTTTTCTGGTGAAAGAGGTCCGGGGGGGGGGAGAGTCTTATTAGTGTTGTAATAAATCTTAAATATTTTTTACCAGTTCTAGTCTGCTCCTTTTCCCCCTAGTACTACAAAAATGGTTTGGAAGAGGATTTTTAAGTCGAGGAGGAGGGACCAGTTCTCGATGTAGTAGGTATCGAGGCGAACTTCTTTTTCGAAATCGAGATCGGAACGGCCGTTGACTTGGGCGAGGCCTGTAATTCCTGGTTTGATAGAAAGAAGAAATTTATGATGTTTCTGATATTTTGCAACTTCTTCTGGGAGGTGTGCGCGTGGACTGATGAGGCTCATGTCTCCCTTGAAAACGCTCCAAAGTTGGGGGAGTTCATCTAAGCTCCAGCGGCGTAAAAGTTTTCCAAATCGTGTAACACGTGGGTCATTTTTTATCTTTACAAGAGGGGAATCTTTTCGGTGATCTTGGTCGGCTAGTTTGGTATAGCGAAGGTTGTCGGTTTTGTTTCTCATGGTACGAAATTTGTAGAAATTGAATCGTCTTCCCTGAAAGCCGACTCGTTGGACTTGTTCTCCGTTGTCTTTTTGTGTGAATAAAATCGGGCCTTTTGAATCTATTTTAATGCCAATGGCAATGAGGATGAATAGTGGCAGTAGCAGGATCAGTAGCAGGCATGAAAGGATAAGATCGACTAGGCGTTTGATGACTTTGCCCCATCCATCGAGAGGGGTGGTTTTTAGTGAAATAAGTGGTAATCCTGAAATGTTGAACACATCTACTTGAGTGCGATGTACTTGTAGGATATCCGGTACAAAATGGTATTTGATGTGATGTTCTCGACAGAAGTCTACGATTTCATGGGCGCGTGCCTCGGAAAGATCGGATTGAGTTTGGACAATTTCTTCAATTTTTCTACGTTGAACGATGTCTTCAAGATCTTTTATGGTCCCGATATGACGTAATCCTTCAAGCTTTTTCGTTTTTTTAGATGAAAGATAACCGATGATTTTGTAGGAAGGAATGGTTTTAAACTTTTTGGCGATTCGTTGCGTTAGAATATTCCCTCCAAGAAATAATACGCGTCGTTTTCCAATTCCTAATTTAGCTAAATAGCGTTGAAAAATACGAATTAAAATGCGGCCACAAGAGACAAGAATCATGGTTAATATCCAGGCGTATCCTAGTACTAAACGAGAGAAGAAAAACTCGCGTGTGACAAAGTAGTAGGCAATGATGAGCATGAGCCAGGCTGCGGAGAGAAATAGAACTTTTAGTAGTTCGTTTCCTATACGTGCTGTGTTGCGGAGTGTGTACATTTGATTGATCGCAAAGATAGTGATCAATGCGATACTTGCCATGCTCGCGAGAATTAGATATTCCTGCAAATTTGGGAAGCTGAGTTGATCTATCGGGAAATAAAGTCCGGGAATAAGATCGGTGTTTTGACGAATATGGTAGGCGATAATAAATGCCAACATGGCCATCCCGAAGTCGACGGGAATTCGTGCAAGACCAAGAAGAATTTCAGACTTTTTCATTGTTTAAAAGATAGCGCTGATTGGTTGAATTTGCGAGGGAAAGTCTAGTTTTTGAGGAGAACATCATCATAAGCCGAGTTCTGTGTCCCGTGAAGGATACGATCATCTATCTGGGATGGTCATTGCTGACCACCTCGTGCAGTGAGAGATTTGGCTCGCAACACGCGAGTGGGTCCAAACCTCCATCTCACCTTGCAGCAGAAAGGGTTTACCAGCGTTCTCAGGTCGCCCTGAGGGCCCCATCACCCCGCTCGAGAGCGGAATTAGAGCGTTTCACTCCCACAATGTGGGCTCGTCTCTGTGGCACTTTCCCTATGGCCGACTCTTAATCGACCACGGTCGCCGTTAGCGACTTTCCTGTGTTGAACTGCTCGGACTTTCCTCCCTATGAACAAGTCAAAGGGCGATCGTTCAGATGTTCTCCGGATCGCAATTATGGGTTGCTTGGGTTGATTTGTCAAACCCATTTTCTGTGGTAAAATGACTTATCATGAAACCTTCCTCCCGAGTATTAGCGTTGACTATTGGATTGGCTACGTTAACACCGTCCGAATTGTTTTCTGGTGATATAGATGCTGAACTTTTGGCTAAAGAAACCGCAGAAAAGGATCCGGGTCGAATTCTTACCAATTCATGTGATGATGAGGTTAATCTAAGGGAAGCTCGCCAGAAGGGTGATTTGTTTGTGGCCAATCAAGTATGGGTTTCTTGTTGGAATGCACGCAATAGTTTGGTTGAAGTGTGTCCTTGGATGTCTCCAGATGCGAGTGATTTATTGGCAAAGGGGCCTCATGGATGGTTTGATGATTTGTATGAAGCTGAATTTGTTAAGAAAGATACGCCGGAGGCGGTTATTGATGAAAACAATCGTGTTTTGACTGAAATTGAAAGACTTGTTTCAACCTCGCTTCGTGCTTGTGTGGCACAGGGAAAAGAGGGGAGGGCTCGTCGAAAATGTCAGCGTCGGCGATTACGACGTGATTTTAAGGAAAGAAGGAAGTAATTAGTTCTTTTTTTCTTTGCTCTTTAGTTTCCCATATTCTTTTTGAAAGAAAATGGCGGTTTCAAGACATTCTTTAGCTTTTTGGTTGTCTGGCTCTAGGGCGAGGGCGCGTCGAAGTAGATTCACTGTTTTGTTGAATTCTCGTTCGTTTAGGTAGCAGACGGCTAGGTCGCACATGATGAGACAGTCGTTTGGTGTCATGGCTAAGGCTCGTTCTAATATGATGATTCCACGTTTTCGTTGTCCATTATGGAAAACAGACCATCCAAGACATCTTAGAATTTCAGGGTGGTTGCCTTGAATTTGATCAGCACTTTCAAGAAGTTTGACTGATTTTTTCCAGTTTCCAAGGGCGGAGTAGGTGAATCCAAGAAGGTAGTTAGCATTGGCGCTGTAGGGGGCTAGTCCAACGGCACGATCTAATGCTTTTTTTGCTTTGGGATATTCTCGAAGGCTTAAGTAGTTGTCTCCGATTTCTTCTAATGCTTCTACGCATTCTAAATCGTGATGAAGAATGGTTTCACAAATTTTGATGGCTTCTTCGTGTCGTCCTTCGACCTTTTTTTTGTCTGCCTCTAGGATGAGTGTCTGATAGGGGCTGAGATCCTGGTTGAAGTCATGAAGATCCATTTGGGTGGATTGTTAATTTTGTTTTTGTTTTGATGTCGATAATTTCGAAATCTAATCATTATATCAGATTAGAATTAGGAAATCAAGCTATCAGAATCCAACTGCTTGATGAGCGCAGCGGCGTGCCGTTTATCCTTTTTTCGTTGGCGTTTTTTCCATTTTCGAATTAGGTTTTCTAGCTCTGTGGCACTTTCCACGGCGTCTTTAATTTTGTAGGCACTTTCTACTTTGTTTCGGAATGGTCCTATTTTGGGTACGCCTAAATCGTCTAATTTAAGGAGGTAGTCAATTCGAAGTACGTTGGCTTGTAACCAGCGATCGGCTTCGGCGATGGGCATGGTGTTGCGTACTGCGAGGAAATCGGATGCGTCTATTAGACCGTTTGCCATTTGTTGATTTACTTCGGTTAAAACAAGTAGAGCTTGTTCTGGGTCAGCTTTTAGAAATTCAGCGACACGGGGTTCAGTTAGGTTTCCTTTGTTGAATTGTTTGGTCAATAGTGTTGCAAGGGCGTCTTGTGTTTCAGCGGATCGTTGTTCGGCGCGGCTAAGTGGGGGGGCTTCTTCGTGTGATTTTTCGGGGGAGGCCATACAAACTTGTTAAATCTGTTAATTATAACATTTATATGGCTTTCCCGCAATTATTTATTCGCCTTACTCTAAGGGTTCTCTGCTAAGCTTGTATCAACACTAAGACGTTGATATGTCATCTAAATCTATTGAGTCAAAGTATTCTCTGTTCGATATTGCAGGGCCGGTGATGGTTGGGCCTAGTAGTTCTCATACAGCGGGAGCGTGTAAAATTGGTCAGTATGCGAGGGCACTTTTTAATAAGACGCCTGAGAAGGTGACCTTTATTTTGCATGGATCTTTTGGACAGGTTTATAAGGGTCATGCGACAGATCGTGCATTGTTGGCTGGAGTAATGAGGTTTAGGACAAGTGATCCGGCACTTAAGAATTCTTTTGAAATTGCAGAGGAAAAAGGGATTGAGTATGAGTTTGTAGTTAAGGAATTGGGCGCGAAGTATCATGCCAACACGGTTAAAGTTATTTTGGAGGCTAAGGGTCGTAAGCCCATGGAGGTTATTGGGTCGTCGATTGGCGGTGGGAAAATGATGATTATGAAGATAGATAAGTTTGATGTTGAGATTCATGGGATCGCTGGTAAGTATAAGACGTTGGTTTGTTCTCATGATTTAAAATCTTCAACCTTGCCGGGTTTATTGAATGGAATTCGTAAATTTGGTTTGGAGGTGGCTTCCTATGAAAGTACGAAATATGGGGGTCATGGTCTTTCAGTTGTGAATTATTTAGGTCGCCGTTTATTGGTAGATGAATTGTTAGAGCTTGAATCTACAGAAGGTGTTGAATTTGTTCGTTGTTTAACTAAAGTCCCCAATTAATATGGAATATCAATTTAGAACGACAAAGCAATTATTGGCGTTGTGTAAGAAGCATGGAAAATGTATTTCTGAAATTGCGATTTTAAGGGAAATGGAATTTGAAAATAAAGATCGTAAGTTTATTGTCACGCAGATGAGGAAGGTGCGTAAAACTATGGAAGCAGCGATTAAGACAGGGTTGCATTCAAATGAAATGGCTTTTATGAATTTGGCCGGAGGAGATGCGATGAAGATTATGAAAATGAAGCGTCGTCCGAAGGGGATTCGTCTTATGAGTAAGCTGAATTTACGTGCGATGGCGTACGCTACTGCGACCGGAGAAACCAATGCGGTTATGGGGCGTATTGCTGCCTTTCCTACGGCTGGTGGAGCTGGGGTGGTTCCTGGGGTAGTGTTTGGCTTTGCTCATGAGTATAAGTTGAGATCAGAAAAGGTTATGAGAGGTTTGTTTGTGGCGTCTGCGGTTGGATTGATCATCGCAGAAAATGCCACATTGTCTGCGGCAGCAGCCGGTTGTCAGGCGGAAGTGGGGGCGGCGATGGCTATGGGGGCGGCGGCTGTGACAGAAATGAGAGGAGGAACTCCGGAAGAATGTATGAATGCGTCAGCGATTGTGCTTAAGAGTTATTTGGGAGTGGCTTGTGATCCACTTGGTGGATTGGTTGCGGTTCCTTGTATCAAGCGTAATGCTATTGGATGTCCGTCCGCGTTTGCGGCCTCGGAGTTGTCGTTGGCTGGTGTGGACAGTTATATCCCTTTTGATGAAGTGGTTGCGGCTATGTGGAGTATAGGTCAGAATATGTCTCCTACGATTAAGGAAACGGCGCTGGGTGGTTTGGCAATTACTCCTACGGGGCTTAAAGTTCGTAAGCGTTTGGGGTTGCCTGATTTGAAACCTACTGAGACGCTTGTTCAATTAGGGGATTCTCAAAAAAGGAAGAAAAAAAAGAAGCCAATCGGGAAATCGAGACGAGCGCTTAAGAAGTTGTTTTAGAGTTGTAGTCCTAGTTTTGCTATTTGTTCTCTGTAATCTTGAATGAAATCTCTGATGGCTGTTGAGTCGAAGAATTCGATTTGAAGTCTACCGGTTCCCAGGATGTCTTGTCTTCTTGGAGGCGCGTCTGGAAGTGTTCGGTTTATCCATGCTCTGGCTCCATTAACATAAAGTCGTGATACATGGTCATAGGCTATTATAAATCCAAATGTTAATGAGGGATCATCAGTTTCTTCTAGCCCGATTTTGGTGGGTAGGTTTTCTTGGGGTTTGAAGATGGCAACTCCTCCAAATCCATGTATTCCACCTCCGGCCATTACACTTAGTTCCTTTTTGCTGTAAATATCGATTTTTCTTCTGGGTTGGGGAGCTCGTGACACCATAATGATAGTTTTAAGTGTATCATTAAAATAGCTAAGCACTTATTTGTCAAGGACCATGAGGCTAATTTGCCTTAAAACCGTTGGTGTGTAAGTATGCTTCAAGTTCTGGTCCGAGGTCTTTTCGTTTGAGTGCCCAGTTGAGTGTGGCTTTGATGAGGCCAAGTTTGGTGCCGCAGTCAAAGCGAGAGCCTTCGATTTGGTAGCCGTGGATGGGTTGTTTTTTGATTAAGCTACGGAATCCATCAATGAGTCTAATCTCGCCATCTTTAGTTGCGGATTCAGCTTTTTCTAATTCCTGAAAAATTTCTGGAGTACATATATATTTCCCGATGATGCCAAGATCGGAGGGGGCATCTTGGGGGGCAGGTTTTTCTATTAAACTTTCTATTTCAATTAGACGGTTATCGGTGGCTTTAGGTTTTACCATGCCGTATTTTATGCTGTCTTCTAGTGGTATTTTTTCGAGGCCGATGACGCTGTGTCCGGTTTTTTCGTGAGCTTGGATGAGTTGCTTAATGGCAGGAGTTTCGCTGTCTACGACGTCGTCACCAAACATGACAGCAAACGGTTCATCTCCGATGATTTCTCTGGCCTGTAGGATGGCGTGACCATCTCCAAGTGGTTCTGGTTGGCGGACGTAGATGAATTTTGCCAGTTTTTCGATGGCTGCAACTTCTTTGAGTAGTTTGTGTTTTCCTTTTTCTACTAAGTTATGTTTGAGTTCAAATGAATGGTCAAAATGGTCTTCTATTGAACGTTTTCCTCGTCCTGTGACAATGATGATTTCTTCGATGCCGGCAGCCACCGCTTCCTCGACTAAATATTGAATGACAGGCTTGTCTACAATAGGAAGCATTTCTTTGGGCTGAGCTTTTGTGACGGGAAGAAATCTGGTACCAAAGCCAGCGGCCGGGAAGATCGCTTTACGTATTTTTTTCATAAGGGCTGGATAAGGTGTGTGCGTGGCTATTAATCGTTTTGAATTTTGACCACGCGTGTGCGAACTCTTTCTAGTTTAGGAATTCGAATGGTGATGATGTTGTTTTGACAGTTGGCTTCAACGTGGCGGGTGTCAACGGCGGAAGGTAGCACAATCGAACGTGAGAAGTTTCCCCAGAAACATTCTTGGATGTAGAAGCGATCGTTTTCTAGGTTTTCTGAGGCGGGGATGTCACGTCGACCTTTGATGGTGATAACATCGTCTGTGATGCTGATTGAAATGTCATCAGGTGAAGTTCCGGCAACGGGAGCAATGATTACAATTTCTTCGTCGGTTTGGTAGACGTCTACAGACAGTTGGCCCTCTTGTTTTTCTTTAGAATTGGAGGTGCTTTTTTTAGGTTTGGCTGGTGTTTTTGTAGGTTCAAAATCATGCCGTTGGCTATGTCGTTTTGCTTTGTTGAGTTGTCCAATTCCGATGGGTTTCATTGGATTAGGGTTAGTCGTTAGCGGTTATTTTTTGGGGGAACTCAATTTCTTCTTGGCGCGTTTTTTTGCGACTTTTTCTTCTTGTAGTGCGACTTTTACTTCGCTTTCTTTCCAAGATGATTTAGGTACTAATTGAAGGAAGTCTTTTTGGCTAAGCGTTTCTTTTGCTAGTAGTTCTTTCGAGATGGAGTGTAGTAGGGGCTCGTGCTTTTTGAGTATGCTCTTAGCATTGTTATACGCTGATTTGGCTAGTTTTTCCACTTCTGCATCAATTTCAGAGGCCATTTTTTCTGAGTAGTTTCGTACGTGTCCGTAGTCTCGGCCTAGGAAAACTTCACGATTGGGTTCACCATAGATGATTGGGCCTAGTCGACTCATGCCGTATTGTGTGACCATTTTTCGTGCCATTTCGCTGGCTTTCTGGAGGTCGTTGGAAGCACCGGTGGTCATTTCTCCGAAGATCATTTCTTCGGCTACGTAACCTCCCATGAGAGAGGTCATTTCATCAACGAATTTGCTGCGGCTAGAAAGGACTTTGTCGCTTGGTGGTATGAACCATGTAACTCCTAATGCCATGCCACGTGCGACAATAGAGATCTTATGAACAGGATCACATTTGGGCGAGAAGTGGCCGGAGAGAGCGTGCCCAACTTCGTGGTAAGCGGTTATTTTCTTTTCTTCATCGCTCATGACTTTGGATTTGCGTTCTGGCCCCATGACTACTTTTTCAATGGATTGCTCAAGTTCGTGCATGGTGACTTTTTTCTGGTTTCGTTTGGCGGCCAGGATGGCAGCTTCATTCATTAGATTTTCTAAGTCCGCACCGGAAAATCCAGGAGTTTGCTTGGCAATGGCTTCGAGGTTTACATCTTTGCTGAGTGGCTTGTTTTTCCCGTGAACCGCTAGAATTTCTTGGCGGGCTTTTACATCTGGGCGATCGACTACAACACGACGATCGAAACGACCTGGTCGTAGTAGGGCAGGGTCTAATACATCGGGACGGTTGGTGGCTGCCATGACAATTACATTTGTTTCTTGTTCGAATCCATCCATTTCCGTGAGGATCTGGTTGAGTGTTTGTTCTCGTTCATCGTGGCCTCCTCCCATTCCTGCACCACGTTGTCGTCCAACGGCGTCGATTTCATCAATGAAGATGATGCATGGCGCGTTTCGTTTGGCTTTTTTAAATAGGTCTCGTACACGTGAGGCACCAACTCCAACAAACATTTCTACGAATTCAGAACCAGAGATATTAAAGAAGGGGACATTGGCTTCTCCTGCTACCGCACGGGCTAGGAGTGTTTTTCCACATCCAGGAGGGCCGATTAAAACCACACCTCGTGGAATTTTGGCACCCATGCTGGTGTATTTTTTTGGTTTTTTTAGGAAGTCTACGATCTCTTCTAATTCTTCTTTAGCTTCGAGTGCACCGGCGACATCTTTGAATTTAGTTTTCTTTTTGGTTGCGTCGTGGGTTCGGGCTTTGGATTTTCCAAATGACATGGCTTGGCTGTTGGCGCCTTGTGCTTGTTTCATCATAAAGAGGAAGAACGCGATGATGAGAATGAAGGGAACCATGCTGAACATCACGTCTCTCCAAAAATTGGAGGTTTGTGTGTCGACTATTTCGGTTTCAATAGAGTCTATGATTTCAGCGTTTACGCTAATCAATATTTCGTTGAGCGTGGCACGGGGTTCTTTGAAGGTGTAGTACTCAAACGTTTCAGCTTCTGTATCAAGACTGTAGTTGATGCGATTGCTTGATACTTCAATTTTTTTGACCTCCCCAGATTCAACTTGGTTTACAAAAGAACTGAGAGACATCTTCTCTGTTTCAGGCGTGCTGGGATTGAAAATAAAATATAGGCTCGTTAAAACCAATGCCGTCACAAGTAAATAGAGAAGGTTGTTTTGTGGCTTTTGTGGAAGCTTTTTTGCGGACGACGGTGGTGTGTTTGAATCAGACATCGGGTAAGATTGTACCTTATTACTTTAAAGGGGACAAAGGCTTTTGTTCGAATTTAATTTCTCCTTGCTCGAGACGAATAGTGAGATTTTTCCCCAGGGTTCGTTGTTTGCCTCCGTGTCCGTTTCTAATCATTTTTTGAACTTCCTTGATTTGAGCGGTGGTTAAATTGAAAGTGCTTCCGTGGGCTTTTTCATAACAGTGCAGGAGAAGGAATTGTTGTTTTTCTTCGGTTAAATTAAGAAAGGCTTTAATGGTGGGGGCGTTGTTTTTAAGCCAGGAGGATGCCCATATTTTTAGTTCGTTGTAGGCTTGCTGTGAGGTGGCTCGTTTTTTCTTGAATACTTCTAATAGATGGGGTTCTTCTTTAAGTTTTTGTGGGATTAGGATGTGTCGAATCCAGTTGCGGGTGAATTTTGTGTCTTGATTTGAGGCATCGATACAGTAGGAAATTTCATTGTCATGAAGCCATTCAAGGATGGTTTCTTTTGGGGTGTCTAAGAGTGGTCGTACAATCCAGCCATTGTTTTCAAGCATTCCAATTTGGCCACGTAATCCACAACCTCGACGTTCGTTCATGATCACCGTTTCTAGGTTGTCGTTGAGATGGTGGGCGAGGTAAATCTTATTTGCGTTGTGTTTTTCGCGAACTTTTTCTAGGAATTCATAACGAAGGGTACGCCCCGCGGTTTCGGTCGACTGTTTGTGGGTTTGTGCGTAGTCTGCGACGTTGGTTGAATCACGTTCAAAGACTAATTCATGTTTGGCGGCAAGTTGTTTGACGAACCGTTCATCCTCGTCGCTCTCTTGTCCACGTAGTTGATGATTGAAATGAGCAAGAATGGGTTTTTCTCCTTTATTAAGAAGTTGATGAAAAAGGTATACAGAATCGGGTCCACCTGAAATGGCGAGAATTGAGATGTTTTTAGTATGAGCCATAATGGGCTCATTTTAGCGTTTATTTTGAGGTTGCGCCATGACCCGAAGCGCCCCAGTTATCGTCTTCGGCGAGGATGTTTTTTATTTGCTTCCCGCAGAGGGTGCATTTGTGAAGGATATCGTAGCCGAGATAGCCTTTGCGGCTGCCGGCCTCAAGAGAGAGGGGTTTCATTGGGCCTTTGCAGGAGCTTTGGCGGTCGCCAGGAACCTGTTTGTCGACATGAAGTGAGTATAAGCAGTGGGGACAGTGGTTTCGGCAGCCGCGCCCAAGAGGTCCCACTGGTTTCTCGCAGTGTTCGCATGTGAATGATTCATCGCGGTGAATGAAGTTTTTTCGTTGCTGACTCATTGACGTTCCAGGTTATTTTAGGTATAATGATATGATTTCTTAATCAACTTAATTCTATGTCTTCTGAATTTCAAGATCTTCCTATCGGAAATGTGAGTTTAGGTCCATGGGTGGCTGGTGTTATTTTCGTTATTGTTTTGGCTTTAACTGGATGGACTCATGTCCAAAAAGGACAGCTTAACACTGCATTGATTGATATTGAAGTTGAAACCAATCTTGCGGAGAAGCAACTTTCTCAAATGCGTGATGCAGATTTAGACGCCATTGTGGTTGCTCAAGGAGTGATCAACGATGTTGAGGCGGTTTCGATCCGTTGGTCTGATGTGGTATCTCAACTATTGGAGGTCACGCCATTAGATGTTTTTTATACTTCTTATAGTGCGTCAGTAGATGGAAAAATGAACCTTAATGCGTTCACTGATTCGTATGGATCGGCCGCGCAATTGATTTCTGTGTTGGATAAAAACCCACTATTTGTTGATGTATTTGTCCCTTCATTGACCCAAGGGTCTTCTGACTCGGGGGCTAATATGGTCAGCTTTGGTTTAGCCTTTAACGTTAACTCTTTATGACTCGACGACACGCTTCTTCTCAAGGACTTATAGGTGTTGGTTTATTAATATTGTCTCTTATTGTAGGGGTTTTTATTTTGCAGCCGGTGCGTTTGAATGTGACAGATTTGTCTGCCCAATTGGTATCTGAACAGGGTGCTTTTGATGCATTGCAAGTGGAGTTAGCTCATCTTCAATCTATGGAAGCTAATTTACCGGTGGCTGAGGTTGAACGAACTCGTATTTTAAATGCGGTGCCTGTGGGTTTTAATCAAGATAATTTGGTGAGTGAGTTGGATGAATTAGCGGATACGGTTGATGTGGATTTGAATGCTATGAGCTTTTCTGAACAGGCTGGAGATACTTCAGCTCAGACGGTGGCTATTTCAGCTAGCTTTAATGGAAGGTATAGTGATTTATTGTCGCTATTTGATGCATTGGAGAATAATCCTCGTTTACTTAAAGTGAGTTCCATTGGAGTTCAGTTGAGTGATGTTAATGAGGAAGGAGAGCAACTCATGAACTTTGGAGTTACGCTCGAAGCTTATTATCAATAATCATTTTTATGAAAGAGTATTCAGTTGATGACATTCTTTCTTCCCTTGGGGAAATCAACGGTAGAGCCTCTAGTGAGGTTGTTTATGGTGTGACTGATCGATCTAAGTCTTCCTTTTTAGTTCGATGGAATGACTTTTTTGTGGATCGTCAGCGTGTTCCTTTAAAGGAGAAAGCGTATTTTTTCCATTTGTTATCGGTCATGTTGGATGCGGGAATTCCTATGTTGAATTCTCTTAAGTTATTGGCTAAGAAAACGTCGCATGAGCGATTTCGTCGGGTTATTGCCACGATGGCGCATCATGTAGAATCAGGTCGACCGTTGTCGTCAGCTATGGCTAAGTTTCCCACTGTTTTTGAAGAATCTGAAGTGGGAGTGGTTAAGTCAGGAGAGGCGATTGGGCGATTGGATGAGATGTTGCGACGATTGTCGAATCAAGTGGAACGTTTGTATGATATTCATCTTAAATTGAGAGGAGCACTGACGTATCCAGTTGTGGTGGTTGTGGTGCTTATTTTGGCCACGTTGGTTGTTATGACGTTAGTGGTCCCTCAGCTTCAATCGTTTTTTGATCAGAGTGGCGTGGAATTGCCTCTTTTGACTCGAGTAGTGGTGGGATCGAGTGCATTTTTATTGAAGTATTGGTGGGGATTTGTAATAAGTATGCTTTGTTTGTTTGTGTTTGGAAGTTTATATAGTCGTACTCCTTCTGGGGAAATTCGATTTGATTATTTGAAACTTAAAATTCCTTTTGCTGGTCCGCTTATTCAGCGGTCGCTGATTGCAAAATTTGTACGGATGTTAGGTGTGTTGTCGGCATCAGGATTGCCTATTAATACATCGCTTCGGATTTTGTCTGAGTCATTGGATCATGTTTTGTATGAAATGAAGCTTCGTGAGGTTGTGGTGCGGGTGGAGCATGGGGATAAGATTGCTGAAAGTTTGGCGACTACTCCTTTTCTATTTCCAACTACGGTTACGCAGATGCTGTCTATTGGGGAAAGTTCGGCGACATTGGATCAAGCGGCTGAAAAGTTGGCGGATCATTATGAACGTGAAATTGAACATTCTATTAAAAACTTAACTACGATTTTAGAGCCGCTTGTGATTGTTCTAGTGGGAGTAGCGGTCGCGGTGTTGGCATTAGCTATTCTTGGTCCGGTCTTCTCATTGAGTGAACTTGTTTAGTATGAATAATGGAGGTTTCAGTTTCATTGAACTCATTGTGGTCATCGGTATTTTGAGTTTGTTGGCGGTTGTGGCCATGGCTGATTATGGATTTGCTACGAGTAAAGCTCGACTTCAGATCTCAGTTGAAGGGGTTGTGGCCTTGTTGAATCAAGCACAGGTTGATGCACAGTCGGATCCTCAACATTGTTTTGGTGTATGGATTGGCGAGGGAAGTTCCCCAGAGAAGCGAGTGATGGGATGGGATTCGGATCTACAAGTTTGTGATTATTCATCATATGATTCGAGTGATTCGGTGCAGTGGAGTTCAAAGGTCGAGTTAAATGAAGTTCAGTGGGATGCGTTGTCTTCGGCAGATGTTCCTATCCCTCAAAGTACTCTTTCTGAGTTGCTGTTTGTGTTTTCTCCTCCGGAAGGACGTTTGACATTATGGAATCCGACAACGTCTATGTCTGAGGCGTATCGTGCGTGTGTGAGTTTTTCTTATGAAGGTTCTCTTGAGTCAGTTATGCAAAAAGCGATTAATGTCGTGCCCATTACCGCAAGTTTTGATATTCTAGGGGCATGCAGCGATTAGCCTCTTCATCCAAATCCGCGTTTACCTTAGTTGAGATTATCCTTGGTATAACCGTTTTAACGATTGTTTTGGTTGCCATTACGGTTCTTACGTTGACATCGATTCGGGCTAATGGAGCAAATATTCATCGACTTACAGCTTATTATTTGGCACAAGAGGGAGTGGAAGGGGTTCGAAATATGCGTGATAGTAATTGGATGCAGAATCATGTGTGGAATGAAGGGGCAAAATTCTGGGGCACTGATTTTAATAAGGAAGGTTATTATGTTTTGAATTATCTTGAATCGCCTGGCTTGGATGGAGTTCCTTGGACTCTTCGTTTTTTTGATTCTGAGGATAGTGCACGTGCAGTAGGAGAGGTGCGTGATGGATACACTCGTTATATTCATGTGACATTTCCTGATATAAATAATGAAGATTTAATGGAAGTAACCGCTATTGTCGAATGGCAGAATTATGCTGGATTGGCGGTGACAGAAGTGAGCACTCAGCTCACAGATTGGAGGGAGGGACCGTTGTAGTTGGTAGCGGTTAGTGGGTAGTAGGTAGCGAGTAGCTTATAATCTTTAGGTTCATGACTAAAGTTAGTAGAAATTATAAAAATCTTGTGGTTTGGCAGAAATCGATGGATCTTGTTGTTAAGGTTTATGAATTAACTGAGCATTTTTCTAAATCTGAATTATATGGATTGACTTCTCAAATGCGGAGAGCTGCTGTTTCTATTCCTTCAAATATTGCAGAGGGGAGTAAGCGTGGAACGGATAAAGATTTTTGTTATTTCTTAACAACTTCTTTTGGGTCGGGTGCTGAGCTTGAAACACAGATTGAAATTGCTAGACGTCTATCGTTTGGTTCGGAGTTAGATTATTCTGATTGTGAGTCACTTCTTGATGAGGTTATGAAAATGCTTAATAAGCTTATTTTTACTATAAAAGTTTGATATGAATTCTTCTCTACCGACTAATCGCTACCAGCTAAAGGCTCATAACGCTTTCACTTTAGTAGAGCTCATCGTGAGTATGTTGATTTTTACGGTGTTTGTGGGAGTGGTTACGTCGACATTTATTTTTACGAGTCGTACGCTCCGAGAAGCTAATGAGGTGAGAAAGGTTTATGGAGAGGCTCGTTTCTTGGTGGATCGCCTCACACAAGAAGTGAGGCTTAATACTATTGATTATGATTGTTTGAATGGGGGTGTTTCTTCTATCCATGGAGAATGTCCTTTGTTTAATCCGAGTGGAGTCACATCGGTGTTGCCATTGATCTCAGAGGATGGGCAGCATCGGACAGTTTATCGTTTTGAAAATGATTTATTCGAGGTGATTGAATTGGATTTGAATTTATCGATGTCTACGTGGAAATTGGCGGCCGGATATTCAGGGTTTGAGGTGTTTGAAACGCAGAGTGTGACGTTAGAAGAGGTTGAGTTTGTGGTTGCGCCGACGAAGAGTCCGTATGAAAATTTTTCTAATGATAAATTTCAGTTTCATCCAAGTGTGAATATTAATGTCACTGCAAGAAGCACGTCTAGCCGGTTTACAGAATCGGTTCCGGTCCAATTGCAAACCACGGTGTCGTCTCGGCTTTATAAATAATTTTTCATGAATTCTATTACTAATAATCGAGGCAGTGCGCTCCTAGTTGCCTTGTTACTTATGGGGTTTCTATCTGTTTTTGGAGTGGGAATGAGTCGTTTGATCGTGAGTTCAATTCGTGTTGAGCACAATGTTGTGGAGGCGGGGAAATCGTATTTTTCGGCGGAAGCAGGGGTGGAGCATCGTTTGTATACGCATGAACATCGGTTGCCTGGATATCAGCAAGAATTGGAGTTGGTTCTTGAGAATGGAGCCATCGCAACGGTTGAAACAGTGGCGACGGGGAAGCAGGTTCCGTGTTCGCATCGTGATGAGTGGCGAGAGTTGGGAGTCCAAGAATCGGTGTCGTGGCCTTTGTTTCGATGGGATGATTCTGAAGGGCGATTTGATGTGGAGAATTTTACGTTAAATTATGATTTTGAGCGTCAGGATCGAGTGTTTGGAGATGTTTTGAGGTGGAAGATCTTAGGACTTACTAGTAATGGGAGTACGGAGGCTATTAGTGGAGTGAAGGGGTTTTCATCGCTTGATAATTTTTTAAAGCAGTCAGATACCGCTAATTTTTATGGGCAGTCAGGGGTGACCTATTCGAATGATTCGGTCTATCCGATTGGGGAGTTTTTAATGAATCATCAGCTTAATTATCTAACATTGACCAACATTACGAATTTGAATTTGCAGGATTTTGGATCTGATTCTCTTGAGGCAAATGTACTTATGCTTAAGCTGGGGGTTCCTGAGGCTTCGGCGTGTGAGCATACTCAGATTCGTTCGGTGGGGGAGAGTGGAGGTGCTCGTCAGAGTATTGATGCTCAAGTGAAGTTAGATTCGTTTTTGCCGGTGTTTGATTTTGTGTTGTACCAAGTGGCGTCAGAGAAAGAATCTTGACAAAACGTCTAATTGGGTAGTATATTTTCTTCTTGTTTTTAATATAAATCTATTTTTTATGAAAGCTGATGGTCCTTTTCGTGAGCGGTATGATTTAGGTCCAACTTTGTATGGGGAACATGAGCAGCATTTGTTGGAGCAATTTGATGGAGCATTTGATGCGTCTGCTCAGGAGGTTGCTGGAATTGAGGGAGACGAAGTTCCTGTTGAAGTTTTGGAGTCTATGTTTGAGCGTGTTTTGAGCTCTATTGCTATGAGAATGTTGGGGCGAGTTCCGGAGCCATTGATGCCTGAAGGATTTTTCCAGAGAGTATTTGATGCACCCGATGGGCATTTCGTGGGTTTTGCAGGTGCTATTTTTGAACATTGGAGTGTTGATTCTCCTGGCGAAGAAGCTTGGGCTGATTTGATAGGAGTTTTTGTTGATGTTGAAACGTTGAATGAGCTTGGTGTTTTACGCTCTTTATTTGCAAAGGCTATTCAGCAGAGTGCTCGAACTATTTTTGAAATGGGCGGGGATAGGGTGGAAATCGATCCGTTTGTTTTGAGAGGAGATGTTTTTCGTGCATTAAGAACGGGGGCCGAAGATACTGTGACGGCTTTTCAATCTCGGATTTATCCGCAATTGATTAAAGATTGGCGTGCAAGGTTTGAGGCTGGAGATGATCTCGACCTGTAAAGTGTTCTAAGGTAGGATTTGTTTATGACTAATAAATTCTACATTACGACCACGCTTCCATATGTAAACGCTAAGCCTCATATTGGGTTTGCCCTTGAAATCATTCAGGCGGATGCGATTGCACGGTATCAACGATTGAGAGGAAAGGAGGTGGTGTTTAATACTGGAACGGATGAGCATGGGTTGAAGATTTTCCGGAAGGCTCAGGAGGAGGGACGAGATCCTCAAGCTTATTGTGATGAGTATGCCGCTAAATTTGATGCGTTGAAGGACGCGCTTAATTTGAGTTATACGAATTTTATTCGAACCACGGATGCGAATCATGTGGTGGCGGCGCAGGAATTTTGGCGACGTTGCGTGGCGAATGGTGATATTTATAAGAAAAATTATAGAGTTAAATATTGTGTGGGATGTGAATTAGAGAAAACAGAATCTGAGCTGAATGAGGCGGGCCGTTGTCCGGTTCACCCGAATGTGGAAGTGGATTTGCTGGATGAGGAGAATTATTTCTTTCGGTTTTCGAATTACCAGGACAAGCTTTTGAAGTTGTATGAAGACGTGCCTGATTTTGTATTGCCGTCACATCGTTTAACAGAAATCCGAAATTTTACGGAAAAAGGTCTTGATGATTTTAGTATTTCTCGTTTAAAGGAAAAAATGCCATGGGGTATTCCAGTCCCGGATGATTCTGATCATGTTATGTATGTGTGGTTTGATGCGTTGGTTAACTATATTTCTACCTTGGGGTGGCCTGATGACTCGTTTAATGAATGTTGGCCGGGGGTTCAGATTGCGGGGAAAGACAACCTTCGTCAGCAGTCTAATATGTGGCAAGCTATGTTGTTGTCTGCGGGAGTTAAGCCGTCACGTCAGATTTTGATTCATGGGTTTATTACTTCGGAAGGTCAGAAAATGAGTAAGTCTTTGGGGAATGTTGTGGATCCATTTGAGGTAGCTGAGCAGTATGGGATTGATGCGTTGAGGTTTTATTTATTGAAAGAGATTCCAACGTCTGAGGATGGAGATTTCAATAAGGATCGATTTAAAGTTATGTACTCCGAATTAGCAAATAATTTAGGAAATTTATTGAGTCGAGTGGTGGCGATGAACGAAAAATATTTTGAGGGAAAAGTTCCTCCTGTAGTTGAGCGAAAAGTCACTCAGGATGATATCGAACAGCGGTGGCGGTGGATTGATGATGCAATGACGGGATTTAACTTGAAAGAAGCGATGGAGGTCATTGGAGGGCTTTTAACGGAAGGCAATAAGTATGTGGATGACACTAAGCCGTGGACGTTGGCTAAGGAAGGCAAAACGGAGGCATTGGCTGAAGTGATGTATGTCTTGTTGGAAGGGCTTCGACAGGTGAGTTGGATGTTGGAACCGTTTATTCCCGGGACTGCGCAAAAAATGCGTGATCAGTTGGGAGTCACAGAAAAAATGTCAGAAGGACTTGATCTTCGTGAGTGGGGGCGATTGACTGAGGGGACGGTTACAACGAAAGGAGATTCGTTATTCCCTCGTTTAGAAGAGGTTAAATAGTCCGGAATTTAATAAGTTGGTGCTTCCTACTTCGCTGACGTCAGTATCGAGTGTGATTTTGATGACGTTTTGAACGATCGCGTAGGCGGTTAGGATAATGACAAGGCCGGCGATTGACCAGATTATGCCTTTTTTTGCCTGTTGGATTTCTTCGTCACGTCCGAATGATTTTACGTAGGTGAGTCCGTTGCTCACAATGAAGTAGATAGCAAGTACGCCTGAAATTTGAATTAGGACGACGGCAATGTCTCCGATAATTAAGTTAACACCTGTGGTTCCAAATCGTGCTTCTGCGCTGGCTGTGGGGTCTCTGGTTTCTGCTGCAAAGTCTGGCTTCAGGCTTTGGTCAATGGTCACGGCTGCAAAAGTGGGTGCTACTTGGGTGAAGAGTAATCCACTGAGTAATGCCAATGAAGTGAGGAAGGTGAGTATTCTTTTCATGAAATCTGGTTTAGTTGATTTGAAGGTTGGCGATGCCGAATACTATGGCGTAGGAGATGGCCATAACGGTGGCTCCAATAATGGAGTAGATCATTATTTTTTTGCCTTTTTCGATGTTTTCTTCGCTGTCATTTGTGAATACGAGAAGGTATCCAGCGTAAAGGAAAGAAATGAAAATTAGGGTGCCTCCAATGGATAGCCCACTATTAATGAAAAAAGGAATAAAATCTTCTCCGAGGTCTCCGGTTGAGAGGCTGGTTGTGCCTTCATTTTGTCGGGCGTTTCCGATGAGCTCTTCTTGTGTGGGGAAGAGGCAGTTGAGTTTTTCTTCGTTGTCTACAGGATCGGCGCAGCTTGCCAAGGCTGAAGGAATTAGTGTAGTGAGTCCAGCCATGGTGGTGATCAGGCGGGCAAAAATTGTTTTCATTATTGGTTGGGGTCAGGGTCAGGTGCTTGATCTCTGTAAATAACTTCTTGTTGGTTGTCGCTTGCGTTATCTTCGTCTGGGAGTTGAAGGGTGGTTACTGTGGCCACGATGGCGTAGGAAAAAATGGTGATTCCAAATCCAATGACGGCGTAGGTGGCAGTCTTTTTTGCGTTGGTGATGGCTTCTTCTTCTCCGTGGGCGATGATGAATCGAATGCCTGCGAAGACGATGACTAGAATAGAGAGGGCCCCAATGAGTCCGATGAATCCAGCTATGAATGCAGGAATGGCTTGGTTTCGGAAATAGCGCTGAACCTCTGCTCCTTGTGAGGCCTGATCTGGTCCAGGCAGAAAGTCTGGTTTGTAGATGGTAGGAGCTTCGGCAAATACGAGAGGAGCGGCGAGGGCGGCAGCAAGGATAAGACTGAGAATCAGTAGGCTAGGAAAATGTTTTCTGATCTGATTCATAACAGTTTTAATTAAAAAAAGTAGGGTTGATTGTGTACAGAATAAGCGAGGACAAGAAGAGAATCACAAGTCCGGCAATGGCTTGTCCTATGCGAGTTTTTGCGGAACTAAGATTTTCTCCGCTGCCTTGGTCTGCTGAAATTTGAATACCGCTTATGACAATGACTAATACTGCAATGATTCCGACGATTCCAGCAGCCCAGCGATAAATGATGGCTATGTAGGTTTTAAGAATTGCGGTGCCAGATTGCCCAATGATGACTTGGACGATTGAGCATTTGTCGTAGTCAGTGGGGCATGCTCCGAGTTCGTTAGTGGCTGCGTTCCAATAGGGTATATAACCGGATATGGTGACAGGTTCTCCGTCTTCAGTGGCTTTCTTTTCTGGGTTCTCCTCACTCCATCCGTAGGGGTCACTAGTGCTGCAGGTGAATTTCCAGAATACTTGGCTAACGATGAGGTCTCCGGCTTTTATTTTTTGTTTGAAGTCTCCAATAGGTTCATAGATTTCGGTGAGAATGAAGCTGGAGTCTTCAGCGCCCATTAGTTGAGCGACCGTGGGAACTTGTAATATGCCGGTGCCATTACAGGAGATGGCGGTTTCTTCAGCGAAGGTGCTTGGAGCTGCTATGGCTAGCGCGATGGTGAGCGGAAGCAGGAAAGTTATGAATTTTGCGATGAAAGTACGCATAGTTTAGTAGAAAATAGATTGAACGAAAGCCACGATCATATAGGAAGCCATTGAGATCACTAAGCCAATAATGGCGGCGACGACAATGTCTTTCCCTTTTTGAATTCGGTCTTCATTCCCTTCAGAAGCGACCATGAGTAAGCCTCCTAGAATAATTAGGAGCATGGCAATGGATCCGATGACTAAGGTGATGAAGTTGATTGCTTTTATTAGGAATGCGATGACGGGACCGCCTGCATTGTTTTTGTCTAGGAATTGTTGGGTGTTTTGACCGTCAGCTTGGAGGATTTTTCCTGTATTGAAAGTGCTGCTGTTGTTGATATCGAATCCACCATCATTTAGATCGATGATGTTTGGGTCGTTGAGATTTGCGGCGATGGCTTCAGCAGCGGCTTCGGCAGCGGCGTTTTCGTATGCGGCGGCTTGGGCTTCATCAGCGGCGGCTTGATCAGCCGCTTCTTCGGTGGCAGCAATGTGGTCTTCGATACAAGTGGCTTGGTCTTCAGTTGGTTCGTCGCTACATGCGGCTTCGGCAGCTGTTTGAGCATCGGTAGCGGCTTGGGCATCGGCAGCTGTTTGAGCGTCGATGGCGGTTTGTTCGTCGGCTGCTAATTGCTCGTCGGCAGCTAATTGAGCGTCGATGGCGGCTTGCTCATCGGCGGCTAATTGAGCGTCGGTAGCGGCTTGAGCATCGGCGGCGGCTTGATCGATTTGAGCTTGGTTTATTTGTTCTTCGACACAAGTGGATTGGTTAGCAGCTGGTTCGCTGCTACATGCGGCTTCGGCAGCGGCTTGGGTATCGGCAGTTGTTTGAGCATCGGCCTCCATTGTTGCGACCTGGTTGGCTTCACAGTCAGGGTCGGATGAGTTTTGACATATGACTGCAGCTGTTGATGCAAAATCTGCAAAAACTATTGGACTCATTGAAAAAACCATTAGTAGCCCAAGCCCGAGCGTGGCAAGAAATCGTTTCATAGGGAGGGGAGTTAGGGGCTAGCCTTTAGTGGTTAGCATTTAGGGATTAGTACTGATATTATACCATATGATGCTGGTTTTGTCGTATGTTTTTACTATTTGCTTGCAGTAATAAGTGAGTTTTCGTATACTGCCGGCGTCCTTTAAGGATGTTTGAAAAATCGTGGGGCTGTAGCTCAGTTGGCTAGAGCGCTTGCATGGCATGCAAGAGGTCCAGGGTTCGAGTCCCTGTAGCTCCACCAAGTTAATCATTATCTTCTTCTGCTTTCTGATGGTCAAATAGACGATCGGTAGGTACTCCGAATTGGAATGGAATTACGTTAAGCTCTCCTTTCTCATCTGAATGCACTTTAATCTGAGCAGCTATAATGTAGATGGGGGTTTCTGTTACAGTTTGGGGGGTAGAAAGGCCATAGCTCTGGAGCAATAATGTAATCCCAGGTTTTTGTGGATCAAGTTTTAATCCATAGTTATTAAATGTTGCATTAACAATGCCCATGATGTGATTTAAAAGAGCTTCCTGTTCTTCTGCTGGAAGATTTAGACTCCTGAAT
>CAZBGQ010000001.1:128922-171731 GCA_964491515.1 uncultured Candidatus Peribacteria bacterium | reverse complement strand
GCTTCTTTGACCTTATGGAAATATTTTCAAAGCAACTTTACCTTCACCCAGATTTTAGAGGAGGGTTTTCTATTAAAAACGTTCTCCCCGTGCTTGTTCCTGAGTTGAGCTATAAAGAGTTAAATGTACGTGATGGATCAATGGCTATGACTGGCTGGAAAACCATGATGTTCGAAATGAAAAATCAGCAGGATAAGGATCAAATGAAACAAGACTTATTGATTTACTGCAAACTCGATACTCTAGCTATGGTAAAAATATTTGAGGTGTTGGTGTAGTAAAACAGTTCAGAATACAATTTGCCACTTTCCCTTTTTATCAAGCCAATAGAGAAAACCAAGACTTCAATTCGTGGTTATTTAGGCTATAATCACAATGTCGCCAAGTACTATTAAATTTCCACAAAGGCTCGTAGCCCGTCAAAACCCTGATATTGGGTAAAGATGGGCCACTAGCCAATATCGGCTATCCTTTGTGGACAAGTGGTACTGGGCGACCTAGTGGCCCTTTTTTATTATCTAACCATCTAATTATGGTTACCAAAGTCTGTCCGAAATGTTCAGAATCCATTATGGATTCGGCAAAAAAGTGCAAGCACTGCCAGGCCGATTTACGCAATTGGTTTGTTCGGCATCCCATACTTTCTGTCTTCCTTGGCTTCATCGCCCTAGGAGTTCTAGGATCTTTGGGAGGAGGGGAAACAACGCAGTCCACTACGGCCGTAAATGAACCATCCGCCCCACAGGAGGTACTCACTATTTCAGCAGGTGAACTCTATAGTGAATATGAGGCTAATGAAATCTCTGCAGATTCGAAGTACAAAGGTAAGACCCTCGAGATTTCAGGAAGCGTTAAAAATATCGGTAAAGATATTCTCGACACCCCATACGTTAGTTTGAAAACTGGTAATATAATTGGCACTGTTCAGTGTATGCTAAAAGGTTCAGAAGCTGAAAAGGCCGGGTCACTCTCCGAAGGTCAATTTGTGACCATGGTTGGAAAAAATCCAAGCTACCTGCTCAATGTTATAATGAGGAGCTGCGTCATTAAATAAATCAGATTTTTCTTGATCTAATCCACCTGGCCCCCCTTCACATAGAGGGCTCAGGTGGATATTGCTGAATCAGACATTATTATGAATCTATTATGTCAGGAGAAAAGTGGGGAGAAGTAGAATTTAATGCTAAAATAATGTTTGATAAATCTTAATAAGAATAAGTGAGCTAATTCGCCCGCTAAATAGAATTCTTATAATAGCTATAATAATGAAAAAAATAATTCAATACCTACCAGATGTAATAATTATTATTGGGGTAGGGATTTTAAGTTATAATATGTTCCTTCCAGAGACAAGCACATTTGGTTTTGATTTTCCCTTAGTTGACCACCACGTTGGTGGAAAAGTCTTAGGCGTATTGCTTATTGCTACCGGAATAGATATAGCAATGCGAAGATATCTAAGGAGTAAAAAGAATTAGAAATTTATCTTAAACAAAAACATATTCAAAGCTTTTCAGGTCTGTTGAAAAATAGAGGCATCAAATCTATTGTATTAGGGGAAAAGTGGGGAGAAGAAGGATTTGATGCTAAAATTATGTGTGATAAATCTTAATAAAAATAAGTGAGTCAATTAGCTCGCTAAAAAAGTATTTTAATCACTATTATCATGAAAAACTTCGTTGGAACAATAATATTGTTGATTGGCACAGGTCTTACTTTTTCTAATATCTTCAATTTCTCACATGAGCGTATTGTGGGATCATCAGGACCTATAATTGCCTATTATTATCACCTTGAGACTCAGTCAATAATTGGCATTGGTGCAATACTAATAATTAGTGGAGTGTTAATGAGAAAAAAGTAGTTTTATTTTCAATATTTAGAAATAGCTAAAAAATGTCTGATTCTTACTATGTATACGTCTACATCGATCCTCGAAATTTTGAGGAATTCTATTATGGAAAAGGGAAAGGGAATCGCAAAAAATCTCATTTAGTGGATGATGGCGATTCCGAAAAAACGAAGCGCATCAAAGCCATCCATAAAGAGGGGCTTGAACCGATAATCAAGGTAGTAGCCAAAAACCTCACAGAAGAAGAAGCCTTTCTTGTCGAGAAGACGCTAATTTGGAGATTGGGTCGAAATTTAACGAACATTTCCTCCGGTCATTTTAAAGATAAATTTAGACCACATAGTACTTTCCATTTAAATCTTAACGGATTTGATTATGAGAATGGGGTCTATTATGTAAATGTGGGAGAAAATGAGCGGCGCTCTTGGGAAGATTGTCTCAATCATGGATTTTTGGCTGCTGGGGGAGGCGTGGTTTGGAGTGATCCAATTAGGGCGCTCAACGAGGGAGATCTAGTGATTGCCTACCTTAAGGGGGAAGGTTATGTGGGAATTGGAAGAATTGTAGAAAAGGCCAAGCCAGTATTAGAGTTCAAGTTGAATGGTCGTCCAGTACAGAAGGAGGATCTTGTGAACTCTGGATTATTTGATGATTGCGATAACGAAAGCATGGAATATCTCTTAAAGATGGATTGGATCAAGGCGGTCCCCGCGAAAGAGGCTAAATGGAAGTCTAAGGCTGGTCTTTTTACTACACCTCAAATTAGAGCATCACTTGAGAAACAAGGGGAAACCCTGAAATTCGTGGAAGAGGAATTTGGAGTAAAATTGGAAGAATTAATGAATGGCTAGTTTCTTTAAAATTAAAAAATCCTATGGGTATGCTTTCCGTGCGAAAGTGAATGGTACCTGTATCCGCATGATGCCTTTTTTGAAGAGTTGAGCACTACTAGCAATCTCAGGAAAACAAAATCTTGGGAGGCGAGTACTTTCCACTGGAGTTCATTAAGTAAGGAGCTCCTCAAAATATTAGATAAGCATAAATTATGGGTAGGGTGTTATGGAGTAATTTTGAACTTCCGATTCTGATATCTCAGGGTCCATCCCAAATGAAAGGCGATTTAGGTGGATATTGCTGAATCAAACATCCCACTCAATCCTTTTTGTTCCACGTCCGTTGTCATATTCAGTCCGATCATCGTAGCAGGTGGTCATACCGCCATCCTGGCCAATAAATGCCATAAAAAATGGTCGGTTCTTTTTTTCTGCAGCATGAGATATAAGCATCGTAAAGGCATCCAAAAGATCATCATGTTTTTCCAAACCAAAGTTCAAAATTTGCTGGATCAATTTCTCGCATCCCTTTTCAGGGAAAAGGACTTGCCCACGTTCAATGTAGTGAGAAATGAGGCTTAGCCTTGCCCGTTTATCGCCTTTTGGATTGTATCCATCTACCTTGCATCCTCTCGCTTCTAATGATTGGATTGCAGCTTTCTGGAAGGCAACATCCTCAACTATAAGTAGCGAATCTTGGCTTTCTTGAATTGTTTGGGCTGTGTCCAAAATATTATTGAATGTTAGCCTTAGGTTGATTGGATTGGGGTGAATGTAAATGACCATATCATCCTTGTAGCCATGAACCTGCGCGGTCACCATAGCGGTGTAATCAGCGGTTTGCCTCTGCGAAATCGCCAAATCAATACCAGTCATGTTCTTTCTGAATTTGCTCTTTTTCTTATCCTTTTCTGGCAGGACTTCATAATATTTAATCCATTCAGGATAAACGACTCGCTCTAGATTCGTCACTATGTGGAGCATGTACTCGCGCTGCCATGATGACTCCTTCCCGATTCTTTGCTTTTCCCTCTGAATACTTGCATCATCCGGGAATTTCCCTGGCCACAAGCAGTTGCCCTCCTCATCAAGTAATGGGTAATTTCTGAAAACGCCACTGAATTCATCATTTAGAATTCGTTGTCTTAAGCGCATGATGAAGGAGTCCTCATGTAAGAGGTTCCCAATCACCACAAATCTAGTGTCGGGTGTACCTGCAGGAATGATTTCACTCGTAATGGCTTCATCCACCTTGTCGCGGCTTTCTAGAGTTTTAACGGAATTTATATCTTCAACATCGTCGCAGATAATAAGGTCCGGCCGGTGCGCGCCATGGCGCGTTCCCCGGATACTCTGATCAATCGACACAGCGGTGATCCTAGCGCCAAACTGGGGGATCTCTAGACTGTAGGCACTCCACTCATTTTCTATCTCTTTGAATGGGCCTAGGTCTGCCCTAAGCAAGGCATTAGTCTCTAGCTCCTGCTTGATGTTCTTCAGGTGACGTTTAGCCTGATCTTGAGTTAGGCCAACAATCATGACGTACTTACACTGAGGCTTACCAAGGATAGACCATATAGGTAGGCTGGTGTTCATGATGGTGGATTTACCCGATCCCCGAAACGCGACCATGACGATGGTCTTAACACTTTCGTCCTCGCTCAGTGCGAACATCTCTTTTTGGAAATTAGCCGTGTCATAGTCAATGTAGTGACTGAAATAAATGTGAAAAAGAGGAAGTGGCTGTCATAGGCCAACTTACGTCTTATTGCCTGATTTTTTACGAGATCGTTTAAGTTTTTTGGTAGTTCCATTGTTTTGAGGGTTAAAGGATGGAATTTGTAGGTTAAGCCCTGCGTGGTGCAGTGCCTTTTGTATTTGCTCTTCTTGCTCCTCTGTGAGCGTGGCCTGGGATTTCACTGTCCCAGAAAGTTCCACTCTGGTTTTGTAGCCTGGGTGGTTATTTTTGAGCCAGAAAATGATGGAGGTCATGTTGCCCTCCTTAATCGCCCTAATGAGCTGAGACTCAGCCATGTCGTTCACCAAGTGCTTTCCGACATAGATGGCTGTATCGGCCTGTTCCTCAAATGATGGATCAGATTTTTTCCATCGATAAAATGTCGCTCGGCTGATACCAATTTTTTCACAGGCCAGCTGCACTATCGGCGTCTTTTTAAGCATCATGATCAGCTCATCCTTATTCTGATCAATCCGTTGCTGTATGGGATCGTTTTCACTGTTCATGGTCTTCTGGGGTTAATAGGGTAGGGGACTTGCCGGTGATGCGTTTGTAGCGATCAAGAATGACCTGGCAGTATTTGGGTTCATACTCGATCATGAAGCACCTACGTTTTGTTTGTTCGCAAGCTATCAACGTGGATCCGCTTCCCCCGAAAGGGTCGTAAATGACCTCACCAAGCTTCGTTGAATTCAAAATCATCCTTCGCAAAAGCGGCAAAGGTTTCATGGTCGGATGAAGGCCATTCTTTTTTGGCTTTGGATGAATCAGCACGCTCTTGTCCTTGCTTTTCATGAACTGATGAACTCCTGACCATCCATACAATATTAGTTCATGTTGGGGCAGATAATCTAAGCGCCCAATGACCGCTCCTGTTTTTAGCCAAACAAGTAATTGCTTGAAATCGTAGCCAGTCTCTTTCAATGCCGACTGCAGCGAAAAGAGCATTCTGTCGGAGTTGAAGATGTAAAAACTATTCCGACGATTCAGGTATGGCTTTGAGGCCGTTAGCCATGCCTGGCTGAACGCGGAGTACTGTCCGTCCGACTGGTAGCCATCATTCAAAATGGCTTTATGTTTTTGGGCACCATCAGACTGGAACGAATCTTTGCTTTCAACGTAGGCCACTCCATACGGCGGGTCCGTCAGTATGAGATCTATTGTGGCGTGTTCAAGTAGCATTTTTACATTGGCTTCATTCGTGGAATCGCCACAAAGCAATACGTGATCGCCCAGTTGAAATAACTGGCCATGACTAATTGATTTTTTCGGCTTTTCTGCCGGTAAGGTTTTCATAGCGTCGTATGATTAAAGAACAAAAAACGGGATCAATTTCAACCATCAAGCACTTACGCTTCAATTGCTCACAAGCAATCAAAGTGCTGCCACTCCCTCCAAATAACTCAAGTACGTAATCACCAGGTTTGGTGCATCTTCTGATGGCTTTTTCATAAAGGGTGGATGGTTTTTGGGTCGGGTGTTCGTATTCCATCGCAGGAAGCCGACGTTCCAGCCAAATACTGAGCAAGTCCATGATGTCGTCCGGCAATCTATTGCCTGTATCCAGATTTTTGTTGATCACCTCATTGAAATTGGTGTGATACTTGGAAAGGAATGGATCGCCACGTGTCCCGTATAGGCATGGCTCCATGACTTTATTGAATGCCACTTGGGGAGTGGCCATCGCATTGTTTTTTATCCAAACACAAACACGTTTATTCAAAATCTCCAGTTCTTCATAAACCTCCTGGACTAAGCCGATGTTCTTCTCGTCACACCAGCAGAAAAAATGTGCGTTATCATCTGCTACAGACTTTGCGTTGGAGAGGGCACTTAGAAGAAAGGTTTTATAATCTAGGCGGGATTTATTGTCCTTCACATGCGTACCTCCATATTTCCCCTTGGCTCCAACTCCATCGTTGTAACTTAAAGAGATATTATAGGGAGGGTCTGCAGTTATAAACTGGATCTTTTTGCCTTCGGAAATCTTTCTGATGGTAGATTGCTCGGTCGAATCCCCACAGATTAATAGGTGATCTCCAAGCTGAAAATTATCACCTGCGGAGACCTCACTAGGGGGCAGCTCTCGTAGCTCCTTCTCTCTATCAAAATGGTCATCTTCCGTTTCTAAAATATCTCCCCATATTTCTTGTAGGTCCGAGTCATCAAAGCCAACGTCTAGAAGTTGTTCCAGATCGAAGTCCTTGAGCATCTTAAAATCCCAGTCACCCGTATTACGGTTCAAACGCAGGTTTAATTCACGCTCTTTGGCCTCGTCTGGTATATCAATGTAGGCAACGGGAACCTCTTTGAACCCAAGCTTTTTTGCTATGTGCAGGCGGAAATGGCCACCAATAACCACGTTCTTTCTGCTTGGTGCCTTATTAACTATGATCGGATCAACAAGTCCGAATTTCTTGATGCTCTCAGTGAGGTCATCGGTTGCTCTTTGGCTCCACTTACGCGGGTTGTATGGAGCGGGGTTTAGGTCCGAGATACGGACATGGGTAAAATTCATGGTAGTTTGAGTTAAGAAACTACCTATATTTTCCTCCCGTATTTTTTTGCTTAGAAGAACTTTATTTCAGGTTGAAATATCGAAAAGATTCTCAGTATTTCAATTTATGGTGTGAATAATTCATTATTAAATCTAAGTCCAACATTCCGAATAATCTCAATTATCGGGGTATTATTGCTTAGTTTTTTAGGGATCTTAATAAAACGGAACATAGAATCACGAGCATTACGTATTCGAGCTTTCATTTGATCTCCGTATAAAGGTTCAAGGTTATTAGCCCGAAAGAAATCCTCGATGGCCTCGTATCGAGCAATTCCTTGAATACCTATATGCGTACAAAGAAAGCTAAGGAGAAGACCATGCTGGCTATTAGGATTTCCCTCCACCATAACGTTGTAAACCAAAAATCCTTCTGTCCTCTTTTGAATAACCATTCTTTCTATATCCCAATGGGGAGCAGGGCGCTTGATAGGTGTGACAATTTTATCCGGGACAATAATTGAATAGGAAGCGGGTTTTGTCTCCTGATCGATATCCCTCATTAGCTCATCAGCAAGGCTTCCTCCCATAACTTTCAATGGAGGCATTATTCGCTGCGAAAATTTATGGAGCTTCTCCCCTAAGTCGGAAATGGGCTCAAGGTGCTTTCTGAATGTTTCGGCGGCACTCGTCAATTGTTCTGAAAATTTAGCTATGTACTCGCTTTGGCTTTGTGCATGCTTAAAAAACGGTTGATACGAATCGAATACTTCGGCCATTTCCCCCCGTAGGTTGTGAATCGAAGCAAATTCTCTTTGATAAGTGGTAGTTCCAAAGTCCATATATCGGGTAATATTTACTCATTCATTTTAACGCATTCCTATGGATAAATCGAGCTACCTCAAGGATCGTCCATACTACGAAGACCTCTATGATCGGCACACGGTTGAACGGTGTCGCTCACACGAAGAAGCTTTCATGGAGAACCCCAAATCTACTAAGGGTAAACAGCTCACGAAGAAAGGCAATGAATGGCTACTTAAATTTAGTTTGTACTTCCTTACTGGAGAGCGCTATGTGAATCGTAGTAAGACTATCGAAGAATGGATGGGCAGGGATCGTCAACGAGACGAACAGTTCGAAAATGCACTGCCACCAAAAGGGATTCGATGCATTGGATGTGCCCAGCCCATGAAATATGTTGAGAAGATGTTGAGCCTAGGATTTGGTAAGGATAAGGACTCAATGACTTTTTGGTTCCACTGTGATGCTTGCCAGATCATTTCTAAGTTTAGAGATGGGGGAAAGCGAGAAGACTTGATATCCTGGCAGTGTCCAAGTTGTAAAAAGAGACTGAAGGAGGACACTGAAAAAACGCAAAATAAGATTATTACTCGGAGGGACTGTTCTTTTTGTGGGTTCACGGACGAAAAAATATTGGATTTGAGTATGGACCCAGATGAGGAGATTATTTTTAAAGACGAAAGACGATACGTCGAAGATAAATTAAGATTCTGTTTAAGCGATGAAGAAGGTCAAAAATACATGAGATTTCAAAATGGTTTAGCGGTGGTTAAGGAAATGGGCCAGAAACAGGATAAGGAAGCTAGGATTCCTAAAGAAGTCCTGACTTTTCCTCAGATTCAGAAGCGTTTAGAAAGAGCCCTTGAGGATAGCGGATTCGAGCGATTAGAAATTGGTAGTCCAGAAATGGGGCGCTTTGTCACCGCATCATTTAATCTTCAGGATGAGAAGGGGAGAGAGTCCCTCAAAGCTAAGAGCGATTTAAAGAAACTGATCGTGACCGCGTTAGGTCAAACAAATTGGAACTTGATGAGCGATGGAATCTCGTGCCGCTTAGGAATTCTCACAGGACGAATACGCGGTCTCGAAGAAGCGGGTATAGTGGTGGATGGGGAGGACGTTATTTTTTAACCCAATAATATGGGTGGAAATTAAAGGACTATTGAGATAGAGAGTGCGCTTGACCATGAAGAGGCCTACCATAAGGTTTCAATTCTTTCTGCGGATTTTTTTCATATTGGGATCGTCTCGTTCAGGCAAAAACTCTCCAGCATTCATTTTCTTTAAAAGAAAATGATAGGCATCATCAGAATAGCCAGTGTACCTACGAAAGCGATGGACAAAACCTTCCATATTTTTAAAACCATAATAATTAGCTAAAGCTACAGCTTGTTTAGAAGTGGACCTTTTGCCTCCACTAAAACCTAATTTTTCACCCATTTCACCAGCAGTGAGATAGAATATTTCCTCAAAATTAACCGTTTTTTCAATAACATCTCCAGTACCTTTGATCTCTCCAATAATACGTAAAGTCGGAGCCCCTTCTCGTTCGGAAAATGAGCCCTCCTTAATGAAGCGAATCTGATCAAGTAAAGCTTTATCAATAATTACTGATTTGGTTGATCCATTTAGAACTCCGGATTTTAGATTAAGTAACGCCGCATCTCTAACGCCTATTTTTGCAATTTTTTCAATGTGCTTTTGCCATGCAAGCCTTTCTTTATGTTTCTCCTCCTCAACTAATTGCCTCAAATTTTGAGAATCAATTCTATCTGTACGTGCTCCATTTCTAAAATAAATTTCACCATCTCTTAAGACATCCCCATCATTTTTAGAACATATTAGTGGTTTTGAAGTAAGCTCGGGCACGTATATATATCCAAATTCTTTTTCATGTACCTCGAAAATTCCCGAGGTAAACTCAATCGTAGTGCCAAATAGTGATTTCAAGTACTCGCTGATTTTCTCGGGTTCTCTCTTTTCGAATCTCTGATCAAGTAAACCAATAGCTTCTCGTGGAGCGTTTTTAACCCCAAACAGAATAAATCCTCCTTTGTTGTTTGCAAACGAGGCCATAATTTTAGCGTATCTTGATCTATATCCCCAATCGAAGGTTTCCTTAAACTCTAGGGTAGTCGACTCTCGGGATCTAATATATCCCCTGTGGTTAAGTGACAAAATATTGGTAAGAGATGAATCAATTTCATTTTTTGTCATTTTTCTTTTTAACTTTAAGTTTCTTTGATTTTTCCCTTTGAGAAAGAGCGCTGCCTGCCGCTGATTTAGCGGCCTTAGTTGAAGACTTGCTTCTTAAGGTTTTAGACGCTGCAGAAGCAGCCTTTTTTCCAGTTTTTTCTTTCGCTCTCCCAGTTTCCTTTTGAGTGAGAGCACTGGCCGCAGCCGATTTTGCACTCTTAGGCGATGACTTTTTTCTAAGCGTTTTAGCTGCCGCAGAAGCAGCTTTGCTTCCAGTTCTTTTGACCATTAATTGGGGGTTAAAGTTAATGTTAGCACTCTACCACAAAGACTGCCAGGTTGCAAGTTCTTGATTTTATGTGGGGATCCCTTTTTTATACTGTCTCAAATGTCTCATTTCACCTGAAACGCTACAATTGTGTCTCAAGGCAAGAAGCGGTACCCTAAAATCCACAAAAGGGTACTAGACCCGAGTGGCCAGCCAGTTAGGATTCTAACCCTAGTCCCTAAGCCATAAAAGGGTACTAGACCCGACTAGCCAGCCAAAAAAATAACTTCACTCTTATGAATTTTTTTAAACCCTTGGTTCTAGTTCTTTTATCTTTGTTTGTTTTTGTTGGATGTGGGGCACCTGAAGGTAATCACCTAAAGTCTCCTAGTGAGGTGGCTCAAATTATTGACGACCAGAGTATTGAGGATTTGCAGATTATAGATGTACGGACTCCGGAGGAATTTGCTGAAGGATGCTTGGAGGGAGCGAGAAATGTTGATTTTAGGGCTTCAGATTTTTTATCTAAGTTCTCTGAGCTGGATAAGGATGGCGAGTACCTGGTGTATTGTCGTTCTGGAAATAGGAGTTCTAGTGCGGTTCAACAAGTCAAGGCTGCAGGATATGAGAATGTCATTGAGCTAGATGGAGGAGTCGTTAAATGGGATGCTGAGGGGTATGAACTTAGCACTAAATGTTAGTTAGTAGCTAATTCTCGGCCACCTTACCGGGGTACTAGACCCGAGTGGCCAGCCAATTTAAGAATCTATACCTGAAAGAACTTTTTCAAATTCAGGGGTATTGCTTATTGCATCAAATAATCGCGTTAATAACTCTTGAATTTTAAGGAGATTGCTTCTAGGCATGCTTGTTCGCTCACCAACAAATCTGTATTTGATGAAGCCTTCACCCCAGGGCATAATTTTGCCATTTTCTATATGTAAATCTAATGTCAGAGGACGATTCCATCCTTCAACCTCACAAGTGATATCCGGAGATGTTGTAATTCTGTGTACTTTAATGTCCTTTATTTTTAAGTCAGATCCTTCAGGAGGTTTGGACTCATCTTTCTTTCAGTCACAGGCAAGAATATTTGCTTCTACAGGCTCATCTAACGTAATGAGTACCGTCCATTCTAAGATTCTTTTAATGGATTTTCTTACGGATGCTGCAGTTAATTCAGGTGTGTAAAGAGCACTATGATTTCCAAAATCGTATTCTCCTCCATTAAATAAAGTAAATGGTCCATTACGAAGTCGCTCAAGATAGTCGGCGGCTACTGCTGAAGTGGTGTCTGGGCTTTCATTCGCAACAATTAGGCCACCGTTAAGAACTTCACGTAATTCTTGACCTCCACCTTTATCTCCTTCTACACCAATAAGTTGGAGCCAATTCTCAGGATCTAAAATTTGGAAAATGCGAAATCTACTATTTTCAAGTTGCTGGATTATCTCTTCATATTCTTCTAATTTCCCTTCTGGGTCCATGACTAAAATGATCGCGTCAGCTGGGTGTGCTTGATGGTGTCGGACGATTTCTTGAGCTGTTAATCTCTCCATAGTTTATTTGTTTATAGGAGATGAATTATACAGTTTTAGTCGCGTAGCTCAATATTAAATTTACTCATGGTTTTTTATTTGTACTAAACCCGACTAGCCAGCCAATTATCTCCACACCCAAGCACTTATATTGAAATCACTTTCAATTAGCTTTATAGCTTTGGAAAGTTCGTATTGGCTTAGGACTTCGTTCCAGGGTTCGTGGTCTTTGGGGTTTTCGGTGTAATGTTTTTTTAAAGTCTCGAGGGCTTTTTTGTCTCCGAGTTGACCTAGTGCCCAAGTGGCTGAGTTTCTTTCAGCAAAGGGATTGGATTCGTCGTTTAGAGTTTCGATTAGGGCTTCGACGCATTCTCCCGTGTATTTTGTTTGAGCTTCTTGGCAACGTTCACGGACTCCATGACCGATCAAAGTACAAGTGACAAGAAAAACAAATAGAAATAAGAGGATTCCTAGGCTGAGGATGAAATAAAATACTCTTTTAATTTTTTTAATATTCATCAGTGAATGGGTTTTTCGTAGTAAAGATTAGGAGTAAGTGAAAATGTTTTCAATAGATTTATTAAAGTTTGGGCCAATAAAAAAGTAGTCCGGCCCTAGGTTGGGATGGTTTCTAGTTGTATTCATAATAAAACTGGTTTGATTAGATAAATTATAACTCCCCGGGCTACTTGACAAAATATGAATTTTTGTCTATTTTGGGCTCCAATTTTAAAATTATTTATTCATGTCTACCCCTGAATCATTCACTCCTTTGGTTGATGAAACTCGAGATTTTATAGAACGGTTTACGGCTGAGAATGCTGTGACGGTTCAACAGTTTATTGAAATGACAGGATGGGATTCTGAGCTGATGGTTGAAATGTATGGGGAAGATTATGTGACTGGATTAGGAGCAGTGGTGAGCGCTGATCGTAAACATCTTTTTGTTTCAAGGTTGATTGACAGTGATGGAGAGCATTTGTTTAGTCATTTTCCAAAAGGATTTGGGGTTCGCGCTGATCGATTTATGGGTATGTCTGGTGACTCGCTTAATTTGAAGCCAGATACTCAATGGATTGATCGTAAAATGGTGCGTGCGTTGAACGCCTATGCTTCAGCGTTTGGCCAACGTTTAAAGGAAGCTATGAGAGGTGGTAGTTAATATCTTATTAATTAAAAATCTATGTCAGAAAGTTTAGATAGATCGGAATTGGATTCTTTGGTTGTTGAATGGGAGGCACGACGCCCTTTGCTGATTGAAATTTTGACTTCTATGAAAGAGAAAGGAGTTCGTCGTGAAGCTATTGGAGCGGGTGGATTTACATTGACGTTTGTTTTAGAAGGAAGTGGGTCGATGTTGATTATTCAAGATGCGGAAGGACCTGAGGCGGTGGTTCTTATTCCCGAAGTGGCTTTAGATTCGGTATCAGATCCTTTAGCGTTTAATGAGCTTGTTCGCGGTATCTTCTCTGTTGTTCGGCTTAGGGCTTTTCTTTCGCAGAAAGGAATTTCCTCTCTTAGCGCCTCAGGGGGGTATGAGGTTGTTGCTGATGAAAAAGGTCTAAATATATGTTTTCCTGGTGGAGCAGTATTGATTGAGGCGGATGGATTGCTTTGGCCTAGAGATGTGAATAGACAGGAGGTTTATGAGGCAGTTGCACGGTTATGTGAGGCTGCAGAAATTTCGAGAGAGGCTTAATTCGTTGCTTGCTTGTTTGTTAGAATTTTCTATAATGGCTTTACTATGACAAAAGGAGGTGCACATGCTGAAGATGAATTGATGCCGGTCCGAGTGATCGCATTATTGGAGGAGCCGACTATGAATAGTCCAGTGGTTGTTTTGTACGAACCAGAAAATAATCGTATTTTACCAATTTGGATTGGAGAACCTGAGGCACGTGCGATTGCCATGGCATTTCAAAATGTTGAGGTGACACGGCCCTTGACTCATATGTTGATTGGAAATGTTATTCATGAAATGGGTGGGCATGTTTTGTATGTAGCGATTGAACAGTTGGATGCGGCAACTTATTACGCGACCATTGCTATTGATATCGGGAATAAAAAGCCGCTTATGTTGGATGCACGTCCAAGTGATTCGATTGCGGTGGCACTTGATATGGAGGTGCCTATTTTTGTGGCACGTTCAGTATTGGATGTGGCCGGTCAGGACAATCCGTTTCCTGCTGATCCAGAAACAGGAATGCCTTCTGTTAAACTGGAGGCGTTGGTGGATGCTTCAAAGCAAGATAATAAGAAAACAAAAGCTAAATTTCATCCTCCAAGTAAGGCTAAGACACAGTTTGATGAGGATGAAGTAGCTCGATTGAAGGCCTTGCTTGAAAAGGCTCGTAAAAAAGAACAGGGAGAGGGGGGAAGTAAGTAGTTTTGTGGAGTAAGTTTTTCTTACTGTAGAATTCATTTGACATGAATGGGTTTTCGAACCTGGAAATATAGTCTCGCAAATTTGGAATTCTACAGTTAAGAAAAGATGTCTTTATTTTTGAGTCGAATTTTCTAAGAACTTCCACAGTGTCCGAACGTTTCTTCCAGTTGCACCGGTGGGAACGTAAGGAAGTTTGGTTTTTGTCCATGCACTGCCTCCCATGTCTAGGTGTGCCCATGGAGTTCCCTTTGTGAAATATTCAAGAAATAACCCTCCCATGATGGTGCCAGCACTTGGTTTAGGGCTGTAGTTGGCGACATCGGCAATCGGAGATTTAAGGTGTTGCTTGTAGTCTTCATAGGTTGGAAGTTCCCAGAGTGGTTCGTTGACCGCCTCGGCCGCGTCTTTGACACGATTCCCCCAAGAGGATTCGTTGCTCATGAGTGCGCTTAATTCGTATCCAAGGGCCATGATGGCGGCGCCAGTAAGCGTGGCAACGTCGATGATTCCTTCTGGTTTGTATTGTTTGACGGCATAGGCGATGGCATCGCTTAGAACGAGGCGGCCTTCGGCGTCGGTGTTGGTGACTTCTACGGTGGTGCCGTCATAGTTATTGAGAATGTCTCCTGGCTTGATGGCTCCGGCGCCAACAAGATTCTCGGCACAAGCTGCGATTCCTATTACATGAAGAGGAAGTTTGAGTTTGCTTAATATTTCAAATACTCCCAGGATGGTGGCGGCACCGGTCATGTCGTATTTCATTTCTTCCATATTTCGAGTTTTGATGTTGAGCCCGCCTGCATCAAAACAGATACCTTTTCCGATCAAAACAATAGGTTTTTTGTTGGTTGGTTTGTACTTGTGTTCGAGAATTATTAGGTTGGTGTCTTCTTTGGCTCCGGCTCCTACTCCTAATAAACACCCCATTTTTAGTTTGGCGAGTTTTTTCTCATCGAATACTTTGCAGGTCATTTTTGAGGATTTTTGAGCGATGGCGCGTGCGTTTTTGGCCATAATCCGGGGACTCATGGCATTGCTGGGGGCATTGACCATGTCACGAGTGGATTTGACGGCGTCGGTGACGATTTTAATTTCTTTGAGGGAGGTGGTTAGTTCGGTTCGTTGTTTTTTGTCTTGAATTATGAGAGTGGCGGTGGTGAGCTCATGAGTTTTCCGTTTGGAGTCGTTAATGAAATCATTGTAGTGATAGTGGGAGAGGAGAAGGCCTTCCATGAAGGCGCCAACTAGTTCTGCGTCGTCTCGTGGAGGAAGAATGGCGATGGTTTGAATCGGGGTTTTTATGTGATTCATAATGGTTCCGCCGGCTTGTCTCCATGTTTCTAAGTTTGCTTTGTCTTGTTTTCCAAGGCCTACGAGTAAAATTCGTGGAGTGACCTTGTTTTTTTGATACAGCATTACGGTTTCGTTGGGCTTGGCTTCGAAGTCTCCTCGATACTGATTTTTAAGTGCCACGCTTTGACTGGATGGTGGCTTTTTCCCTTCGTAAAAAGGAATAACCAGTAGATCGCATTTGGTAATTTTCTCTTTAATTTCTAGTTTCATGAGGTTGGGAGAGGTTATGGTTTGTGACTTTAAAATAGGCCAAAATCTGTGCGGATACAAATATCGAATAGGGAAGCTACACGCTAATCTGTTGACATTTCCCGCTAAATCTGTTAAAAATATATACCTTTAAGAGGATTTATATATGGGGAGAACTAAACCTGCAGAACGTCGCTACATGCCGTTACCTCATTTACTGACGGATCCGTTTGCCCCTGTGAGGAAATCGGATTCTTATATGAGTCTGACTGTGAATGGTAAGCGTGTTTCGGGGGAAGATGAATCGGATTTTATGCAGGAACTTGATGAACGACAAGTTATGTTTTATGTAGGTAAAATGGTTCCTTTAACATTTAGGGAGCGTATGGCGCGGTTTCTTAGGGAGGGGAGCATTGAGGATCCTACATATAGTGACGCTGTGATTCGCGGAATTCTTGATTTTTGTGGTACTTGGGGGTTTCAGCCACAAATTATGGTTTGTCGGAGCATGAGTGAAATTTTTAATGGGCCGGAGAGTATGGAAGGAGCGCTTTCAATTGATGAAACAAGAGAACGTATTTGTCGTATTGCAGGAAATCGTTGGGGGGAATCTTCTTATCCTTTGCAAGTTCATAATGTGGAGGAGGATTCTTTTCATCAGGCATTGTTTGAAACATTGCGTGGTTCGATTGATTCAACAACAGGTATGTTGGATGTTGAATTTGCATTGGGGAGGGGAGGTTTTAGGTCGGATTCAGGGCACAGTCATTTTTCATTGCAGTTGGCTCAAGTTCTTTATCAGGTTGCAAGAGAGGATGATCCTTTGCATCCTTCTCACTATTACGCGTTAGTTGAGGTTGCTATTCGTTTGTCGGATGTTATACGAGGACAGATTGTTCATGGAGGGATTGATCGTCAGTCTAAATATGATGATATTATTGGAGGCTTGTTGAGAGGAGAAAAAGGGCGTTTCAAAAATTTGAAAGGGTTAAGTCCGCTTTTTCCGATGTTGGAGAAATATGATTTTGCAACACTTCATCTTGTGTCGGGTAGGAATTATTTTTCTCGTAGAGCTCATAGAAATCGTGCAGCCACTCGTTTGTCTATTGCGGTTGCGATTGGTTTGACGGCAGGAGTTGGTTTGTGGCGAGCCGGTTATGAACAGGGACATGAGGATGCTCATGCTCAAAGAGAAGCTCTTGATGATTATTTGGCGCGCGAATTGGAGGGGGTAACTTTTTATTGGGATTCAAAATTTCCATTGGATAAGGATAAGAATGTTTCTTTTTTTAGGGATACTTTAGTACCTAGTATGTTGGTTGATTTAGCGATTCGATATTGTTTGTCTGAGGGGCAGTTGGAATCTCTTCAGCTTGAGCAATTAATGACACAGCATTTGTTGCAAAATAAGGGTGCGCTTCGAAATGTTCCAGATGATACTTTGGCTCGAATTCCGCTGCTGGATTCATTTATGATTGATAATCAAGCTTATTTTTTGGCGCAAGGTGTGGATGTGGGACGGCCGTATCAGCATTTTGCTCAATATCGTAAAGCTTTTGATGCTACAGAAGCTTTAGATCATGATATTTTAGTCCGATCAAATGATATTCTTTTGTGGCAATATATTGGAGAATTTAAGTCTACTCAGTCGTATGATGGGTATCCTCAGGATTTATATGTGGTTTATGTTGGTGGAAGACAATATTTAATGGCACGAGATGTTGCAAAAGAGTCATATGTAGGGCCGGAGGATGCTCCTGGGCCTATGGTTTTTTCTACTGCTAAGGGTAAGGAAAAAGTCGTAGCCTTTAGGATGTCTATGGAACTTTATGATGCAGCGCGGATTGCGGATTCCAGAACGAATTTTCCATATTATCAGTTGAAGAAAGAAGAAAAAGATATTGTGGTTCCTGAGGCTGATGTTTGGTTTATGGAGCGCTTATCAGATTATGTAGATTACTATGATGGAGAATTTTATTATGAGATGGGGATTCATCGTTATTGGGATTCTGAAAAGCAGGTTGATCGTCAGATATTAGTGGCACGCGATATGAAGCGAGGAGATAAAGTGTTTTCAACAAGAGTGGCGGAAGAGGCGTATGTTTATTTTTGTAAAACTCAGGGATGTTATTCTACTACCCGTTAGTGGGGAGTGCGCCCCAATTCATTTCAAAAATTTGTTTTTGCATTTGGAAAAGTTGTGGGTTGTATATTCGAATGGCAGTTATGTCACTGCGGGAGTCGAAAAAAGTAATGGTATTGTCGAATAAGAGACAACTGGTTTCAAAGGGGTGCCCTTTGGGGATGAAGCGGGTTTCACGATTGGAATCTTTATCGTCTTTTTGGAAGTTTTTTGTGAGTTCGCTTTCCTGGAGAATAAGTCGAACATGGATGCCACTGGCAATGCGTTCTTTGGTCCATGCTATCTCGCGTTCTGCATCGATGGCTTGATAAAAATGATCGAGATTCATCCATCCTAGTAGTTCTTTGGGTTTTATTTTCAGAATATCTTCATAGATTTCTCTATAGCCTTCAGGTCCTTTGTAGTGATGTACCTGAATGCCTGGATTGAGATCTTGGTTTTCCTTGAGGGTTTTGATGAGATTTTGTGCGAGCGTGAGGCGTTGTTTTTCGTGAAGAGCTAATTTGTTAATATCATCAATTACAAAGTAAGTATGAAGGCCTTGTTTAAAGGTGCGGATGAGGTTTTTTTCAAGTAAAGAATTGAGCACGTCATACATGGAGGTGCGTTTGATTTTGGTGCGACGGGCGAGTGTTGAGGCAGGGGAGGCACCGTATTGAATTAGGGCTAGGTAGACCGCTGCTTCTTTTTCTGTAAATCCTAGGCGAATGAGGTCTTGGTCATACATGGGTGACTCGGGTTATTGTCGGCGAATTTCGACACACTAAGTGTAATTATTGTTGATCTGTTAATCAAGTGGGATTTCTTTCAAGGGGTTGACTGTCGGTTGTAGTCGGTTTATTTGTTAGTCTTAGAATTAAATACTATTCATGGGGGAAGCTGTTTGTCGTCAATGTTTGGGAGGATTTTTGATTTCTGAGAGTGATCAGAGTTTTTATCGAAGAATGCAGGTGCCTTGCCCCACATTGTGTCCGCAGTGTCGTCTGCAGAGACGGTTGGCGTTCCGAAATGAGCATACGTTTTATTCACGAAAATGTGATGCCACTGGAGTGGATATTATTTCTATGTACAATCCAGATTCTCCGTTCCCAGTTTATTCACACGAAGCGTGGTATGGAGATGAATGGGATGGGAAAACGTATGGAAGGAATTTTGATTTTAATCGACCTTTTTTTGAACAGTTTGTGGAGCTTCGAAATGAGGTTCCTCATTTGGCGTTGATTTCTTATAAAAATGAGAATTGTGGGTACTGTAATATTGTAGGTACGTCTAAAAATTGTTATCTGTTGTATGGGTCGGTGGACTGTGAAGATTGTTATTATGGAAATCCTTTTGGGTCTAAGGATTGTTGTGACTCTCTGACAGTTCGAAATTCTGAATTGTGTCTAGAGTGTGTGGATTCAAATCGTTTGTATAGTTGTTATAAATGTCAGAATTGTGAGAATTCACGTGATCTTAAGTATTGTTTGGATGTTCGAAATTCTTCGAACTGTTTTGCTTGTGTGGGGTTGAATCATAAGCAATATTATATTTTGAATAAGCCTTATTCTAAGGAGGAGTATGAGCGGAAAATTTCTACAAATTTGGAGTCTATTTTGGAAGAGTGGGAGCAGCTTAAGAAAACGGTCCCGCGACGTGCTTATGTTGGTGTTCAGAATGAGGAAGTAAGTGGTAATTATATTTTTAGTTCTAAGAATGCGTATGATGTTTATAACGCGGAGCGTTGTTGGGATATCCGTTATGGATATCAGCTGATTGATATTAAAGATTCAATGGATTTGTGTCAGGGAGAGAAGGGTGAGTTGCTTTACGAAGTGATGGGATTTTACGAAGAAGTTAATAGGTTAAGGTTTTGTTATTATTCGTATGGAGCGGTGAGTGAGTCTACGTATTGTGGGATGTTGTCTCAGGGTGTGTCGAACTGTTTTGGCTCGGTAGGATTAAAGAAGGCTCAATATTGTGTTTTGAATAAACAGTACACGAAAGCTGAATATGAAGTGTTGGTTCCCAAAATCATTCAGCATATGAAAGAAACGGGAGAGTGGGGAGAGTTTTTCCCCGTTGAAGCTTCACCTTTTGCGTACAATGAATCGGTAGCTATGGATTTGTTTCCACTTGAACGAGTAAAAGTTGAGGAACGTGGGTGGGATTGGTATGAGGTTCCGAGCTTGAAAAGTGATGATTCATTTCGTTCTTGTTCGGTTATGAATAAGCCGTTTCGTGTGATTCCTCAGGAAGAGAAATTTTACGAGAGGTTTGGGGTTTCTTTGCCCACGCGTTGTCCGGAGCAACGTCATTTAGATAGATTGGCGCTTCGGAATCCCGTGAGACTTTGGGATCGGTTGTGTGTGAAATGTGATACTAAAATTAAGACGTCTTATCCGTCGGGTCGTTCTGAGGTCGTGTATTGTGAATCGTGTTATTTAACCACTATGTACTAATGTCTGATCTCACTCAAAAATGTTTACTTACTGGTGAATCGTTTGTGGTCACTGAATTTGAACAGGGATTGCTTAAACGAATGGACATGCCATTGCCTAAGTTGGTTTTGGCTGAGCGGCATCGTCGTCGTATGGCTCATCGTAATGAGCGGTCTATTTATCAAGGGCAGTGTGGTAAGTGTAATAAATCGATTATTTCATTGTATTCTCCAGATAAAAACTTAACCGTCTACTGTCAGGATTGTTGGTGGGGAGATGGCTGG
This sequence comes from uncultured Candidatus Peribacteria bacterium, assembly GCA_964491515.1. Classification (GTDB taxonomy): domain Bacteria; phylum Patescibacteriota; class Gracilibacteria; order UBA1369; family UBA12473; genus CAZBGQ01. Next base: position 151,230 of record CAZBGQ010000001.1, on the reverse strand, counting down.
GATAGTCGTGATTATGGGAGAGAGTTTGATTTTGATCGGCCTTTTTTTGATCAATTCTATGAATTGCAGCAGTCGGTTCCTCGTCTTGCGCTCATGAATACCAAATCTGAGAATAGTGATTACTGTAATATCACTACGAATAACAAGAACTGTTATTTGGTTTTTGGAGGAGATTTTAATGAGGACTGTATATATTCGGTGTTTAATTTTTACTCTAAGGATTCATCTGATTTGTACTGGGTGACCCATTCGGAGCTTACGTATGATTGTGTGGATTGTGGAAATTGTTATAACGTGAAATATTCCCAGAATTCGTATGGATGTCGAGATAGTTCGTTTTTGTTTGGGTGTCGTAATGTGAGTAATAGCTTTGGGTGTGTGGGGTTGCGTGGCAAGGAGTATCACATTTTTAATGAACCTTATTCGAAGGCGGAGTACGAGAAGAAAATAAAATCATTTCGATTGGATACATGGTCTGGTGTTCAGCATATGAAACAAGAATTTGAACTATTTAAATTGAATTTTCCTCATCGGGCTGCTCAGATTTTGAAATCTGAACGGTGTACGGGAGATTCAATTGAGCGTGGCAAGAATTCTATAAATTGTTTTAATATTTTCAATGAAACAGAAGATTTGAAGGATGTGATTTGTGGGGGGTTGGTCAAAGACTCGTTGAGCTCTAATCATATCGGTCATAATTCTGAGTTGTTTTATGAAATGTTGGGATCGATTGATGGGTATAAATGTGCATTTTCTACGTTTGCGTGGAGTTGTCAGGAAGCTTATTATTGTGATGTGGTGACTGGATCATCATTTTTGTTCGGGTGTTCAAACTTGAAAAAAGCTAAGCATTGTATTCTCAATAAGCAGTATTCAGAAAATGAGTATGCGGTGATGAAGGCTCGTGTTATTGAACACATGAAGAAAACAGGGGAGTGGGGACTGTTTTTCCCTATGGATAAATCGATGTTTGCTTACAATGAGACGGTGGCGAATGATTTTTTTCCTTTGAGTAAAGAAGAGGTTGAGGGGCGAGGATTCAGGTGGCTGGAGGAGGAGGTTCGCGAAAAGGGGACAGGGGCGGTCATATCAGACTCTATTCATGATGTAACGGATGATTTAGTGGGGGAAATATTGGTGTGTGAAAAAACGGGACGTCCTTATAAGTTGGTTCCTCGTGAGCTAAAATTGTATCGACAGTTAGAGGTACCGGTGCCACCTTTTGCTCCGGAGACTCGCAATCGAATTCGATGGGATCAACGTAATCCGTGTCGATTGTGGACACGTTCATGTGATAAGTGTGAGGCTGAGATTCAGACTACGTACGCACCGGAGCGTCCTGAAAAAGTCTTTTGTGAAGCTTGTTATCTAAAAGAAGTTTACTAAGGTTCTTAAGGCGCAATTTTCCATGTCATTTCTGATTCAAGTTTCCCTTGGAGAGTGAATCCTGATGCTTTTTTGTGGCCTCCTCCTCCGAAAATACCGGCTAGTCGCGTGAGGTCGATGTCGTCGCGTTGAGTTCGCATTGAGCCCTTGATGTTTCCTTTCTGATCTTCGGCAAGGAGGACGGCAAGTTTTCCCTCAGGAACGGCGTTGAGGAAATCAATGACGCCGGAAAGATCTTCGGGTGTGGCGTCACATTCGAGGAAGTCCCGTTCAGTGATGGCGGATACCACCGCGTGTTTTTGACTGATTCGTGCCCGTTGGAGGACTCGCCCCCATAGTTTTAGTTGAGCGATTGGGTTGGTATGAAGGAGTGCTTTGACTATGGAGCGTCGATCGGCTCCGTGAGCGATCAATTCTCCTCCCATTTCTAGGACTTCGGGGCTGGTGTTGGAATGCATGAAGCTTCCGGTGTCAAAATACAGTCCGAGTAGAAGTGCGCTGGCAATGTCTGGTGTGATTTTGAATTGTAGGTATTTGAGTAGGTGGTACACCGTGAACACGGCAGCGGCAGCGGTGTCGTGTACTAAGTTGTGTGTGCCGAATCGATCGTTGGAGGGGTGATGGTCAATGTTTATGAAAGGAACGTCGTGTTTGAGAATGTCAGGTTTTGTTTCATGGAATTTGAACATGTAGTGAGCTCCGCAGTCTACGGCGATTCTTAAATCGTAATCTTCTAAGTTGAAATCGTTCACGTAATGGTAGGCGCCTTTGAGCATGCGGGAATAGTCAGGTGGTGGGTCTACGCAGGCGGAAGTTACTTTTTTCCCGAGTTGGTTCTCAAGGACCTGTCGTAATGCTAGATTTGCGCCTACGGTGTCACCATCTGGTCCACGGTGAGAAAGGATCAAAATATTTTGTGCGTTTTTGAGTAGTTCTCCGACTTCATTGAGAAGTTCCGGAGTAAAGGGAAGTCGTTTTTCGTCGATCAGGTTGCTCATGTGTGTTTGCCCAAAAATACAAGGGAGTAAGCTTATCCTTTTTTAAAAGGAAAATCACGCACCTTGTGTTGACGTCGTTTACAGATAGGGGCGGGGTGGTATGATTCAGGCGATTGACACACAAGAACTGGTGCCTAGTCACATTTAATTTCAGTTTTCCCGAGATATTCAGAGGCGGTGTAGGCGGCCATGCACCCTTCGGCAACTCCTATAATGCCTTGTTTCCAGTCACTCGCGGTGCAGTCTCCTGCGGCGAAGAATCCAGGAATATTGGTTTCGGACATTTTATTGATTAGGACTTCACCAGACTTGTTGCGCTCGACTCCCATTTTTTCGGCAAGGTCTGTGCGAGGGATGCGTCCAATTTCAATGAAGACACCTTGGCATTCCATTTCGCCGCCGGTGTCGAATTTAACTTTTTCAACGAAATCTTTTCCAATGATTTCTGTGATGTTGGTGTTATTGATGACTTCAATGTTTTCGGTGGCTTCCATTCGACGTTTGTTGATAGGTTCAGCTCGGACTTCTACGCCTCGGTAGACGATGGAGACTTTGGTCCCGTGTTTTGCAAGTAGGAGCGATTCTTTCACAGCTGAATCGGCTCCTCCTACCATGATAAGGTTTTTATTCCTGAAAAAGGGTCCGTCGCAGGTTGCACAGTAAGAAACACCTTTGTTGGTGAGTTCGGCTTCTCCAGGAATGCCAAGTTTTCGATGGTCGGTTCCGGTGGCGAGGAGCACTGTTTTTGCACGATAGATATCACCATTCTCGGCCGTGAGGACAAAGCAGGATTGTTCGTTTTCTCGTGAGATGTCCACGATTTTCCCTTGTTTCATGGGAACTCCTACATCGTCGACATGCTCTTGAAGTTTGGTGGCTAGTTCGAGGCCGGAGAGTCGTTTGTAGCCAGGATAGTTTTCGACAAGATGAGTGAGGGTGATGGTTCCTCCTGGAAGTTCGCCTATGACGAGGGTTTTAAGTTCAAATCGGCCAGCATAGATAGCGCAGCCCATCCCTGCCATTCCGCTTCCAATAATTATGAGGTCTTGAATTTCTTCCGTCATTAATGAGAGAGGTTAAAGTTTTAATGCGAGTTTTATTATAGCAGATGCTTTTGCTCATTCTATGACAAAGATCACGTTAAAAATCGAGCCCTTTCTCGGCGGGGATTCCCTTTTCGAAAGGATGCTTGATGTCTTTCATTTCCGTTACAAGATCTGAGATTTCTATGAATGAGTCAGGAGCGTTTCGGCCGGTGAGAATGAAGTGAAGATTTTTTGGGGCGGCTTTTAGGATTTCTAGGAGGACATCTTCTTCGAGGAGTTTAAGGTGCGCGGCTACGTTAACTTCATCGAGAACGATGAGTTGGTATTTGCTGCTGGAGATGCGTTCCTTTATTTTGTTTATTGCGTCGCTCACCCCAGTCCGGTGTTCTTCCTCTGTTAGGGTGTCGTCCAGGATTTTGTAAAAACCTTTTCCGACTTGGATGAGGTCGATGCCGGGAATTTTTTTGATAGAATCAAGCTCTCCGGTGTGCCAGGTTCCTTTCATAAATTGAATGATGCACACATTCCAGCCATAGCCGAGTGCCCGAAGAGCGGCGCCGAGACCAGCGGTCGTCTTGCCTTTCCCATTGCCTGTGTAACAGTAGATCATGGAGGTTGGTTAAGAGGCAATCCGTTCTTTATGTCGATTAATGGCATTTTTTCGATCAAGGCGTTGCATTTTTTCAGCCTCTTTTCTTGCTTGCTTGTCGGATAGTTTTTTCGTTTTTTTCATGCGGGCTGTGGAGAGCTCAATTACTTTTTCATTTAGTTTTCCGTCGTTTTCAGTGAGTTCTTTTGTAGCGGTTTCTGCGGTTTTTTCTTGTTTATCTCCGCCTACTAGTGAGATTTCAGCGAGTCCGGATTCTTTTGCTGCGCCGGAGAACACATCTCCATCTTCCATAGTATGGAGGGCATCGTCGACTTTTTTGAGTTGAGTGTCGGCGGTGATGTCAACTTCAACGAGCTTGTGGACAGTTTTTTCTTCGTCTACGACATAATTGTGTTCGGTTCCTTGAGATTCCTCTTCGATTACAGTGGCTTTGGCGGCTTCTTCTTTGGTCATGGATTTTTTTGCGGCTGCTGAGCGGGCTTGTATGCTTGAGTCGCTTGCTCCCACACGTGTTTGATGTTTGCGTACCGCATCAGCTAGGAGTTGCTTCCGCGCTTCTTCGTAAGCGATGGCGTCAATTTCAGGCATGGCTTCGACTTCTTTCATGATCGCTTTGGTGGCTTGTTCGTCAGGTTCGCTGTAGGGCTCAATGGAAGGTTTGATGCCTTTTTGTGTGAGGTGAGCGACTAATTCTTTGAGGTCTTGGCTTTCGGGATCGAATTTGAGTGCTTGCATGTATTCGTCGAGTGCATTGGATTCGTTGTTTTCGGCTTCAGCTTGTTTGGCTTTGCTTATATGGTGGGGGATGTAGAGGTCGTAATGTTTGTCTATTTGAAGAATGTCATCTGTCTGTTCTTTGATTTCCCCAAATGGTGCTTTTGTTTCAATGCGATCGGCGAGAAAGGCTCGGCCTTTGCTTCGTAATTTATTTATTTTCCCGTGGACTATTTTTCGTTCGGCGATTTCTTCTTTTAGATTTCGAAATTCTTCGTCAGCTTTGGTTAGGCTGTTCACGTCGTGGACGTATCGTTCTTGTGAGCGTGAGGGGGGACTGTTGAATAGATCGGCATTTTTTTCGCGTAAGGCGAAATGCTTTTCCATTAGTTTGTCGAATTTTAATGCTTCTTTGATTACCGGCCCTTTTTCTTTGAGATTTTCGGCAGCTTCAAATTGGGGCTCGAATACATTTTGTGTGTGTCCGTCGCAGGCGGACAGTTGCTTTAGGTAGGCTACATAAAGTTGTGATTCGCGGGGCATGGTCTGGTTGAGTATTTTTTCTTTGCCTTTGAAATCGGCTTTATGGAATTTTTCTCGATAGAGATCTTTGAAATCGTCTTCGTCGTATTCTTCGAAGGCGTCGACCAGTTTTTTGGAGGCTTTGATGTGTCCGGGAAGTGCGTTAAGCAGGAGGGTGCGGTACTCGAGTCGTTTGCCTCGGTCGTTGAAGTTTTTATTGAAGGCTTTTTCGGCGGCTTCAACTTCTTTTTGGGAGAAGGCGCCTTTATGGTCACGAAGGGTTTTTTGATAGTCGCGTTTCATTTCCTTTTCAATTTTGGAGAGAGTGGCCTCTCGTTCGGCGTGTCCCATTCTTAGGAATTCTCCTTTTTTGTCTTTTTGGATTTTTGAGGGAAGTTTTTGGAAGTCTTTCCATGCGTCAAGGTAGGGTTTGATCCCGTCTTTTTCTTTAGGGTTGTCTAAATCTTTCAGTGCACGTTTTTGAGTGGGGCGGTCTTGGCCGATGAACCATTCTAGGAATTGCCGTACGGTATCAGTTCCAAGTGGGTGTTTTTTGAGAGCATCAGAGTAGGTTTTGAGTTCTTCGGTGATTTCTACTCCTTCGTGAGCTTGTTCATGTTTTTCTTTCCAGCTTTTGGCGCGATCGAACGCTTTTTTCTTTGCCTTTAGGACATTTTTATTGATTCCTTCTAGTTCCTTTTTGAAGTGATGTCGTCGACTCTCGATGGTTTTAAGACTGAATTCTAGGCTTTGTTGTTTTTGATCAAGGTTGTTTTGAGTGAACTGTTTTTCCCATTGTTTGCGTTCACCTTCTTCTAGCCAGGCTTCTTCTTCGGCAAGGTTGACTTCTTTGCTGAAGCGTTGGTGTAATACAACGGATTGTTGCCATTGTTGTTCGAAATCTCGTTTATGTTGACGTGCTTCTTGAGTGTCGAGTTGGGCGGTAACCAGTTTTTGTTTCCAATCAGCTTCTTCGTCTTTTGAAATTACACCTTTTTCTCGTGTCATTTTCCCGAGAATTTCTTCTCTTATTTGTGTGGCCTCGGCACTTAGTTCGTTTTTTGCCTGAGTTTCGCCGGCTTCTTTGGTTCCGGGCAGGTTGATTTGATTTAACTTGCGTCCATCTAGGTTGTCTAAATTTTGGGCTTCGAGGGCCATGAAAGTCTGTATTTAATTTGCAGGCTTTCTTTTTAACCTAATTTAAAGGTTTTGGCAACCTTCTGTTTGGATTTTTTTCTAATTAAGAGAATGGTGCCTCCGCATATGAGCGTTAAGGTTAGATAGAGGTTTTTTCGTGAGGGTGATGTGTTTGAAAGGGGAGCGGTAACTATTTCTTCGAATCGTTTTAATTCGAAGTGGTTGTCTGTAACGGTGGCATATCCTTGGATTTGATTGCCTACATTAAATATGGACTGTTTTAATTCAGGATTTAGGTTTAAAGCGGAAAGAGATATCGTCAGTATTTGGTCGTTGTTTTGGATTTGAATCTGGTCTTTAAATGGAATCCACTCGAGTACAGTCCCGGAAATCGCATGATAAATTGGGTTGGTTGTTCCTTGTGTAATGTCTTGTGTCCATTCCCATGGAGCTTCGTACCATGCTTCGGCGTGTGCGGTGGGGATCAATCGGGCGAGGGCGCTTTTTTTGTTGGCGGGTGCTTCGAGGCTGATGCGTGCATAGGATTGTCCTTCAGGAGAACCATCGTAAATGACGCTGTCTTGAATGGTTCCTTCAAAGTCGAAAAGTCTGATTTCATCGGTGTCATTGTTGAGGGAGATTTTTGAAAATTCACGGTAGATCACTAAAAAATCTTGAGCTTCAATCATGGTCCCCGTGGGGAATGTATAAGGAGAACTGCCACCTTCTTCGTCGTCTAACGCCCAATTTCCTAAGTCTACATTGATGGTTCCGGTGTTATAGAGTTCGATCCATTCGGTATCGTTGTCGGTGCCTTCGGGATTGGGCATGACTTCGGATAAGATAATGGCATTGGATAACGTGCCATTGGAATAGTCTTGCATGGTGTCTCCGTCTTCTGAGACTACTTCGTTTTGTGAACCAGGAGTTGGTTTAGTGGTCCATTCCCAGTCGTTGGCTAGGGCACTGAATGGGATTAAGAGAGACGTTAAAATGGCGATGAGTCTATATGTTTTTTTCATATCACAAAATGTTTAAATTTAAGGATTAGGAAGCTAACCCTAGCATTCCTGCATGAACAAAACCTTTCCGGAAAGTGAACAAAAAGTGAACGAAATATGACGTTGAAACGTGCATTGACTTTAGGGTATGGCGCCAGTATGTTGAAAATGAATTTAATCTTGCATTGCCATAGTTTCAAAGTGAGTCAACGCGATTTAGCCCTTGAATAAGCGCATCTATCCGAATTATCTCTGTTCGTTTCTCCAATTCAAACTAAGCGTCTTGGTCCCCAATTTTCTCCTGTTCAGGTGAAATGAGACCTATGGTCAATGCAGCGGATCTTTTAATCCCTGCACCATGTCCCCCTTATCACTTTTGTTAGCATTAGTAGGTCTAGCCGCCGGCGGTGGCGCTGGCTATACACTTCGGTTAGGTAAAATAAAGGAAGAAGAAAAACGTTTAGAGGAGAAAAATAAACATGATCTTCAAGAAGCTCATTCTAAAGCCAAAGAAATGATTTTTGAGGCAAAGAGTGGAGCACTTAAAATTCAGGAAGAGGCGAAGAAAACAGAACAGGAAAAACGTGTTCAATTGGAAAAAATGGAACAACGTATTGTTAGTAAGGAAGATGTTTTAGATAAGAAGTTAAAGGATGCGGAAAAGTCACGTTCAGAGCTAGAATCAAAGGTTGTGGCGGTTCGTGGACTTAAAGAAGAAGTTGAGAAATTATATGAACAACAGAAAGGTCAGCTCGAAAAAGTGGCTTCCTTGTCTAAGGAAGAAGCTCGAGAGCTTTTATTCACGAAGGTGTCTGAGGAGGCTAAAGAGGATTTAGTGGCTCAGATTAAGAAAGCAGAGCAAGAAATGCGTGATGAGGCAGAGAATAAAGCCAAAGAGATTATTGTAAATGCGGTTCAGAAATACGCGGCGGAGACGACAGTGGAGTCAACTTCAACGATGGTGGATATTCCTGCGGATGATATGAAGGGTCGAATTATTGGTCGTGAGGGTCGAAACATCAATACCTTTGAAGAACTCACGGGTGTGGATGTGATTGTTGATGATACGCCTGGTTCTATTGTTATTTCCGGATTTGATTTGGTTCGTCGTTATATAGCTAAGGTTGCGTTGGAACGTTTGATCGAAGATGGACGTATTCATCCGGCTCGTATTGAAGAAGTGGTTAAAAAGGCTAAAGAAGAAGTGGGTCAGCTCATTCGAGAATTGGGAGAAAAGGCGGTGTATCGCACCGGTGTTGCTGGTTTACCAACTGAGTTGGTAAAGATTTTAGGTCGTCTTAAATTTCGTACTGCCCATGGACAAAATGTTCTGAAGCATTCGATGGAAGTTTCCTTTTTGGCGGCGTCATTGGCCTCTGAGCTGGGAGCTGACGTTGAATTGTGTCGTAAGGCTGGATTGTTGCATGATGTGGGTAAAGCGGTGGATCATGAGATCCAGGCTCCTCACGCACTCATCAGTCGTGATATTTTGAAGAAATTTGGTTTGTCTAAGGACGTTATCCATTGTGTGGAAGCGCACGAAGGTGATGTGGCTCCAGAAAGTTTGGAAGCTAAGGTTGTGCAGGTGGCGAATAAAATTTCTGAGACACGTCCTGGTGCGGATAAGGATAATCTTGAGAATTTTGTTAAGCGTCTTAAAGAAGTTGAGAACGTGGCTAATTCGTATGAAGGCGTTCAAAAATCTTACGCTATTCAAGCGGGTCGGCAGGTTCGTGTGTTTGTGGATCCAGCGGTGGTTGACGATCTCACGGCGGCTAAGATGGCTCATCGCATTGCAGCTCAAATCGAAGATCAATTGGGTTATCCAGGTGAAATTCGCGTTCATGTCTTGAGAGAGTCACGAGCGGAGGATGTTGCAAAGTAATAATTTGAACTATGGTACGCTTAGAATTTTTAGATGATGAGGATCCAGGGGGACTTCCTCCCGAGGATCAACGTCCTCCTATTGATGTGGAATTTGATGAATTGTCTCAGTTGCCGGAACATCAGCGGCCGTTGTTGCGCGTATTGAATCGAGGGGAACAGGGATCGCTTGCAGACCGTGTTGCACGCTTAGCTCGTATTGTGGAAAGTAGGGACTAGTATTTCGGGAGAAAAACCTCTTGACCCAGTTAGCACTCATAACTATAGTGTGCTAGCACTCTTCTTGGAAGTGTGCTAAAATATTTAGATCCTTTAACTTTATTATTATGAATCTTCAGCCTTTGAATGATGGATTGGTAGTGGAACGTCTCGAGGAAGAAATGGTCACAGCCTCTGGGATTGTGCTTCCTGATTCTGCTAAAGAAAAACCTCAAAAAGGTAAAGTGCTTGCAGCAGGTCCTGGGAAAATGGATAACAATGGAAACCGTATGTCTATGACCGTTAAGGTAGGGGACGAGGTGATGTTTTCTAAGTATGGTCCGACAGAAGTCAAACATGATGGTACGGAATTACTTTTCTTGAATGAAAGTGATGTGCTTGCGATTGTTGGCTAATTTCCACTAAAAACTATTAACTAAAAACTACTAACTAACATATATTATGTCTAAACAAATTAACTTCGGGGATGAGGCTCGAGACAAGATGATGAACGGAGTCAAAAAGCTTTCTGATGCGGTTCGTATCACTATGGGGCCTAAAGGTCGTAATGTGGTGCTTGATAAGAAATTTGGTGCTCCGACCATTACTAATGATGGTGTGACCATTGCAAAGGAAATTGAACTTGAAGATAAGTTTGAAAATATGGGTGCTCAACTTGTTAAAGAAGTGGCGACTCGTACTAATGATGTGGCTGGTGATGGAACTACGACTGCGACGGTTTTGGCTCATGCCATTATTACAGAAGGTCTTAGGAATTTAGCTGCGGGTGCAAATCCTATTGCTTTGAAGCGTGGGATTGATAAAGCGGTTAAAAAAGTGGTGAAAGCGTTGGATGATGTTAAAAAAGATATTTCTACGGTTGAGGAGGTTTCTCAAGTAGCAACTATTTCAGCTCAAGATCCAGAAGTGGGGCGTTTGTTGGCTGAAATTATGGAAGCGGTTGGGAATGAAGGAGTAATTACGGTTGAAGAGTCTCAAACATTTGGTTTAGAGAAAGAAGTGGTCGAAGGAATGCAGTTTGATAATGGTTATATTTCTCCGTATATGGTCACTGACCCTACTCGGATGGAAGCGGTGTTTGAGGATGCTCAAATTTTGATCACAGATAAAAAGATTTCTTCTGTTCAAATGATTCTTCCTTTGCTTGAAAAAATGGCAGGGGCCGGTAAGAAGGAATTGGTTATCATTGCAGAAGATGTTGAAGGTGAAGCATTGGCCACTATGGTGCTCAATAAGCTTCGTGGATCATTCAGTATGTTGGCGCTTAAGGCTCCCGCATTTGGAGATCGTCGTAAGGAAATCCTGAAGGACATTGCAGTTCTCACAGGAGGAACCGTTATTTCTGAGGAAATTGGATTGACCCTTGAAGCGGTTGAGTTGTCTCATCTTGGAGGAGCTCGCAAAGTGATTGTTTCTAAAGACAACACTACGATCGTTGAAGGAAAAGGAAACCAAGCTGAAATTGATCAACGTGTGGCTCAGATTCGTGTCAATTACGATATGAGTACGTCAGATTTTGATAAGGAAAAATTGGCTGAACGGTTGGCTAAACTTACTGGTGGAGTTGGTGTTATAAAAGTTGGTGCTGCCACGGAAGTTGAGCTTAAAGAAAAGAAGCATCGTATCGAAGATGCATTGGCAGCCACTCGTGCGGCCGTTGAAGAAGGAATTGTTGCTGGTGGAGGTACTGCTCTTCTACAAGCCGCTAAAGTCCTCGAGGAGGTTCGTGGAGAGGCTGATGAAGTTACGGGAGTTCATATTGTGCTTAAAGCGCTACAATCTCCTGTTTTCCAGATTGCTCAAAATGCAGGAAAGGAAGGCGCAGTGATTGTTGATATGGTTAAAAATGCAGCTCCTGGCCAAGGTTATGATGCTGAAAAAGGCGAAATGGTGGATATGGTGGCAATGGGAATTGTTGACCCTAAAAAAGTCACTCGTTCTGCGCTTGAAAATGCTGCATCATTGGCCGGTATTTTCCTAACTATGGAAGCTGCGATCACTGATATTCCTAAAGCAGAAGAACCTGCTGGTATGCCTGGAGGCATGCCGGGAATGGGTGGAATGGGAGGAATGCCTGGGATGGGTATGATGTAAGGGTTTTTGTATCAATATAAAAGAGCCCGCAATTGCGGGCTCTTTTTTCTTCTGGATTTTTTTAGATTAAGATGCTGGAGGGCGATCTTCGTTTAGTCTAATTTGTACTCTGACTAAGTTGCCTTCTAACCAAGCTTTCACACGAAATCGTGTTCGATCATCTATACAGATGGGAGTAGGTACCTTTAGGCTATTTGGAGGTATTGAAAATTCTCTTGTTCCTTTAGGTTCCATTGGTGATGTTACTCGGTTGTCGTTTGCATAGCTTAGTTCTACCTCAATTGGAAGATCGGCTTGTTTAAGTTTTGCTCGGAGGCCCTTAGTGACGAGTGATCCAATTTGTTCTGGGGTTGCGGTTTGTAGATTTGTTTGATAGGCATCTCTACGGAGAGATGAGAGGGCCGTATCGATTTCATGGTTTTGTAGCGGGCCTTTTTGCAGGAGCCCTAGTTCGTTAGCCCAGTTGAATTTGTCGGTCATGGGTTTATTTTTAGTATTAGTGTTATAATTTATGACAAAAAAAGCTTTTTGTCAACCCATTGTCTTTTTTTTGAGCTTCTTTGGCTTTTTCTGCTCTGCTGTTTGTTAAGAGCGGTCTTTCTCTATGAGAATTTGAAGTTCTAGTACTCTTCCCATTATTTGGGCACTTACCCTGAAGGCAGGGTTTTCGGGGGGGAAATTGTATGTGGGGCTTGCTACCTCTGCAACTTGGCATTCGCCTTTGTAGGCAACGGCTGGAGTGGCTATTTCCCATGCTGTACTGCTCCCAAGTTTGTGATGTATCGCCTCTTGGGCCATTTCTAGAATTTGTCTATTATTGAGAGTGGAGAGGTTGAATCCTGTTGATTCTTTAGATAAATCAGCAAGGGCGGTGTTTACTTGTTCTTGGGTTGGAATATCTCCTTGAGCTCTTTGTGTGGCTTTCCCCCAAGGGTAGGCGGCTAAATTTGGTTTGGATGACATGAGTTAGAGTTTAGGGATAGTGGCTGATTATAGTCTCCTTTTCTTTTATGTCAAATTAGTGTGGGTTATTTAATCCTTTCAATCATTGCTTCTATTTTTTCTGCATTCTCTCGTAAATGATGAAACCGTTGTTGAGCTTCTGGGGTGTAGTAGTGATGTTCGCGTAGAATTTCGACCTGCAGGCGGAGAAAGTCGTGCCAGATTTGATCAGTTCCTTCAGCATGGAGTTCTTGGTAGTAGGTTTTCATGTGGGGTTCGTAGATTTCCCAGGGGCTTCCTAGTGCGGCAAGGTCGGCATCGCAAAGAAGTTCGCTGAGTTGATGGCCGTTTAGTGCAGACTGTTGTAATCCGTCTTCTCGGTGTTTGATGTAGGTGGAAGCAATGATGATTAGGATTCGATGCATGTCTTGGTTTGAAAAGGCAGCTGGATGCTGTCTCATTTGGGCCACAAGCCATTCTCCTGCTTCACGTTCATTTTCGGCGTTGTAGTCATTAGCAAGTGAGTCATGGTCTTGTATGACGTCATGAGAGGAGGCGGCTAACGTAAGGAGTTCTTGTTCAGATTCGCGAAGATTACGGTCGTCGGCGAGTTGAAGGGCCGATTGTAGAACAAATTTGGTATGGGTCAGGTTATGGTAGGCCAAATGTCCATAATCTTGTTCGATTTTGGTAAATGCAGCTTTTTGGATGGTTTGAATGAGGAGCGTTCGTTGTGTCATGGTTTATTTTTACCATGATTTATGGTAAAATTATAAGATTAAAACTTCCCTCAATGGATATTAATGCAATTTTGCAGCAGGTCGCGGACCATCATGCACCGGATCTTCATCTCAAGGTGGGGCGTTCGCCGGTGATTCGGATGCCAAATGGTGACTTGTTTTTTTCGGATCAATCAGCTTCTCTCTCGGAAGAAGAAATGACGGTGATTGCTCAGCAAGTGGCTGGGCCGGATAAATTTAAGCTTTTTGAAATGCAGAAGGAAGTGGATTTTTCTTATGGGGCGTCTATGGGGCGATTCCGTGTGAATTTATACAAGGATAAGGAGGGGACGGCTATGGCGTTTCGTTCAATTCCTGCGGAGGTTCCTACATTAGAATCATTGGGTTTGCCGGCATTGTTTGGCGAATTGGTCATGAAATCTCATGGCTTGGTGCTGGTTACAGGGCCAACTGGTTCAGGGAAATCTACGACGTTGGCTGCCATGTTGAATCATGTGAATGAAAATAGGAAAGGTCATATTTTAACGATTGAGGATCCTATAGAGTTTATTCATTCATCTAAAAATTCACTCATTACCCAAAGGGAGGTGAACTCTCATACAGATTCATTTGCGAGGGCGATTCGTTCGTCTCTGCGACAAGATCCGGATGTGGTTTTAGTGGGGGAGATGCGAGATTTAGAAACCATTGCTGCGGCCATTACGTTGGCAGAAACGGGACATTTAGTATTGTCGACCTTGCATACAACGGATGCGGCGCAAACGGTCGATCGAGTGGTGGATGTGTTTCCATCTCATCAGCAGCAACAGATTCGTGCACAGTTGTCGTTGGCGTTGGTAGGAGTTGTGTCTCAGACATTGGTTCCACGAAAAGATGGACAAGGACGAATGGCGGCGTTTGAAATTATGCTGGGCAATACTGCGATTCGAAACTGTATTAAGGAAGGAACCACACATCAGATTTATTCAATGTTACAGATTGGTCGAAGTGAAGGAATGCAGACGTTGGATGATTCGTTGGCTGCATTGGTGGCTCATGATTTGGTGGTGGAGTCTGATGCTTTAGGGAAAGTTCATGATGCGGATGCCTTTCGGCGTTCGGTGGCTCAAATGAAAGCCACCCTTAATTCTTAATGAATGGTTATGGATCAAGATTTATCGACTGCTCTGAATTTATTTTTTAGGGATTTTGCGCCTGAAGAGCGAGAATGTTTGTTAGCAGGGGAAGGATTATGGTCTCGGCGTTCGTTTGAGGACGGAGCGGTGATTTTTGCTGAAGGATCAAATAGTAGTGAATTATATTTGCTTTTGGAGGGTTCTGTTGAGATTGCTAAGGATTTGGAGCGAATAGATCACACCACAAAGGTTTTGGCTGTGTTAACTCCAGGATCTATGTTTGGAGAGGGTGCGTTGCTTTCAGATAAGATGCGGGCGGCTTCGGCGGTGGCGAAAGGTACGATTGAGACGTTGGTGCTCACAAAGGCGAATTTTGATGCATTTGTGACGTCTAATCCAGCAGATGCGGCGTCGCTTTTATTGGGATTGATGAAAGTTATTAATAGGCGTTTGCAGTGGACCAATCATGAGCTGGTTATGTTGTATGACGTGGCTCGAATTGTGAGTGAATCGAAAGATGATATGGAGGGATTGATGCATAATATTGCTCAGAAATTGGAATTGGTTACTCATGCCTCACGCGGATTGATTTCACTTGAGAATAGGCTTACGGAGTTGGAAAGTGTGGCAGTTGCCTGGGGTGATTTTGACTTAACGGTTGATGAATTAGAGGTCTTGGAGGCTGAGATGGGTGATCGTGACTGTTTTGAAGATTCAATGCGATTGGTGGTGGCGATTCGTGATTTATCTAGGAATTTGTTGGGATTGATGGTTTTAGAAAAAAAGGAATTATGGTCTCCAGAATTGATTAAAATGGTGACGTCTATTGCAGAGTATGTTGGTATTGCGATTGGAGATTATAAGTTTGTAGTTTCCGAAAAAGATCGGTCTAAATCTCAAGAGCAGAAGGGACGTGTTAATTTTTAGTTCCCAAGTAGAGGTGGATTTGCTATGCTTGAATGAGTCTTCCCCCTTCTATTATGGATGATATTACGATTCCACACGAAAATGATGACGATCGCCTTTTCATTCGTCCTGTTGACGACTTGGAGGGCGTTGATTTTGAGAAGCATCCGATTGTGGATGATATAGACTTAGAATTGCCATCAGCCAGGGCGTCGGTAGGGAGTGATGCTGGCCAAATGGTTAGGATCCAATTTGCCAAATTTGTTCAGCTTGTGGCGAATCATAGTTATATTGATATTGTGGATAAGAATGCGGAGCAGGATGTGATTGTGAGTGGGAATTTATTGACCGATTTAGCGAATGCTCATGATAGAGCGCGTGAACGGCGAATGCCGCTTATGTTTGTAGCGGGGCTTGTTATTGGAATCATTTTGACGTATATCATTGTTCAGTAATGACAAAAAAAACTTATAAACGAATCATGTTGAAGTTTTCGGGCGAAGTGCTTAAAGGCGCTGATGAGCCTATTGATTTTCATGTACTTGAGGCTTTGTGTAAGGAAGTGAAGGCACTTCATGAGAAGAAAATACAGATTGTGATTGTGGTGGGTGGTGGAAATATATGGAGATATCGAGACAATAAAGGAAAAGGTATGCCGCGTGTGGAGTCTGATTTTATGGGTATGACTGCAACTGTGATGAATGCGGCTGCGATGAGAGCTATGTTTGAGCATTTAGGAGTTCCTGCCCGTGCGATGTCGGCATTGAATGGGACTGAGCTTGCCGAAACGTATGTTCGACGAAAGGCCATTGATTATTTGGATCACAATCGAGTGGTAATTTGTGGGGGAGGAACTGGGCGCCCCTTTTTTACAACGGATTCTGCGGCGGCATTGCGAGGTTTGGAATTGAATTGTGATGTATTGCTTAAAGCCACAAAGGTTGATGGTGTGTACGATAAGGATCCCTTTAAACATAAAGATGCTAAACGATTTAAAGATATTTCGTTTGATGATGTTTTGAAGAAGAAGTTGGAATTCATGGATGCTACGGCGTCTGCATTGTGTAGGGAGGGTAATTTGCCGGTGGTGGTATTTGATTTGATGAAAAAAGGAAATCTGGCTAAGGTAGCTGATGGAAAGTCTGTAGGGACTACGATTCATATTTAATTTTTGACCTCTTTCTAATGACTCAACAATATATTGATGCTGCGGTGGCTGATTTTGAAAAAACTGTGGCTCATCTTCACGATGAATTTTCTCGTTTGCAGGTAGGTCGAGCTAATCCTGCTTTGGTGGAGTCTGTGATGATTGATGCGTATGGATCGAGTCAGCCGTTGAAAAATATGGCCAATATTAGTGTGCCTGATTCTAAGACGCTTCAAATCCAGCCATGGGATAAATCAGTTATGGGGGCGATTGAGAAAGGTATTTTGCAAGCAAACTTGGGTCTTAATCCTGTGAATAACGGGGCTGGGATTATTATTAGTATTCCTGCGCTTACTGAAGAACGTCGTAAAGATTTGGTAAAAGTGGTTCATAAGTTGGCCGAAGATGCGAAGATTTCCATTCGGAATGCTCGACAGGTTGCTCATGCTAAATTTAAATCTTTATCCCAGGATAAGGAAATCACTGAAGATGAAGTTACTGGTGCTGAGAAACAACTTCAGACTAAAGTGGATGAGTATAATGGTAAAGTTGTGGATGCAGCTAAGGCGAAAGAAGAGGGAGTAATGACTGTGTAAAGCGGTTTCTTTTGCAGAGATAGGCGCAACAGCTGAGCATTTTGAGGCTTTTTGTCAATCTGTGGTAAATGTGTGTTAAACTAGATTGGTTGTCTAACCTTTTCTATATTTTATGCATACCCTCCTAACAATTATTGCGTTTCTTTTTATTTTTTCGTTGCTTATTTTAATTCATGAGTGTGGTCACTTTTTTGTGGCGAAATGGAAGGGTATTAAGATAGAGGAATTTGGATTTGGCTTACCTCCTCGAATTTGGGGTAAGAAATATGGAGAGACGTTGTATTCTCTGAACTGGATCCCCTTTGGTGGCTTTGTGAGGATGTTGGGGGAGGACGCTCGAGATAAGAAAGCGATGAAGAGTGCTCGAAGTTTCATGCGAAAAAGTAAGTGGGATCGTACTCAAGTTATTTGTGCGGGTGTGCTTGTGAATTTTTTGTTGGCGTGGGTGTTATTTTCTGCGGGGTTTATGGTTGGGATGCAGCCTCTCATTGTGAATGGAGATGATTTTTTAAACGGAGTACGACAGGGCGATATCATGCTTGAACGTGTAGATGTGGATGTTGCGGTGGTTTCCGAGGAACTATCTGTGGGGCGATTTGATATTCCTCGTGTGGTGGTGGCTGAAGGGGCTGGTTTTCAGGAAGGTGATACCCTTTTAACTGTTGATGGAAGTGAAGTTTTCTTTGTAGATGAGTTGGCTGAGAAATTTGAGTTGGCGTCTTCGGTTGAGGTTGAATTTCTCCGGGAGGGTGAAATAGAGATTGGAATTATTGATGGAGCAATTTGGGATGAGTTGAAAAAATCTCACCCTATTATTTCAGGAGTTGTGGCAGGTTCTCCGGCTGAAACAGCTGGTATTGAGGTTCGTGATCGTGTGGTTGCTGTGAATAGTGAAGAGGTGGTTTCTCCCGAAGAGATTGTGAGTATTGTGACATCGAGTGATGATTCTTTGGTAACGTATGATGTGCTTAGGGATGGGGTGTTGTTGTCTTTTGAAATGGAGAAAAATGAGTCAGGTCTGATTGGTGTTGTTTTGAGTGGTACTCATTCTGATGGAGGTTTTATTTTGTATGAAGGAAGCGTGCCATATATCGTGGCTGATATTGCTGATATTAAATATCCGGTTTATGAAGCGCCTTGGCGAGCGTTGGTTGAAATGAAGCGAATCAGTGGATTTACAATGGTTATGATTGGAAAATTATTTGGGAATATATTTACGACAGGATCGGTCCCACAAGAGGTGGCTGGGCCGGTGGGCATTGCTCAGATGACAGGTGTTTATGTTCAGGAAGGTTTTGTGGCACTTATGCGATTTACAGGTCTATTGTCTTTGAGTTTGGCGGTGATTAATATCTTCCCATTTCCTGCATTGGATGGAGGTCGTCAGTTGTTTGTTATTATCGAAGCCATTCGTGGAAAGCCCCTTGATACTCGTATCGAAGGGTATATTCACGGAGTAGGGTTTGTTTTCTTGATTTTGGTTATTTTGATGGTGACGTTTCAAGATATTGGTCGTCTGTTTACTTAAGGCGGGCTAAGATGAGAATCATGTCTCGCTCGGGGTAATCTTTGTATTGGTGGAACTCACCGTCCTCAAGTATGTCGTGATAGGGATAATGTACTTCTTCGATTTCGAATCCTTCTGCTTCGAGGAATTCTAGTATTTCACAGTTGGCAAAAGGTCGAGTGCCATGAAGTAATTTTTCCATGGCAGGAGGACAACGGTCAGGTTGGTTTAATATGCAAAGGCGTGCGCCTGGTCTCATGTATTGCTTGATGGTCTTTAATACTGCTTTGTAGTCGATGTAGTTGATGATTTCTGAACAGATTACAGTGTCAATTTGTTCAGGTGGTGGCGGGGGTGTCCGTTCTAGTTCAAGGAAACGGGAAATTTCCATGATGGCTTGGCGTGTAGAGACGGTCATTTGTGGGATTTCGTTGATGTCTAGGGCTAGTCGGAGACGATCTTGGTAGGTGTTTTCGTCTCGTGCTCCAAAATCGACGTCAATGAATTTATGGTTTTCTCTTAAGTGCGTTGTGCTTGGTTTGGCTCCGGATCCTAGATCAAGAATTACCGGACCTAGTTTTCCTTCTCTTTCCCATTTTTTAAGTGTAGGGCTAAATGAGCCTGTTTTTACTTTGTCGGAATAGCTTGTTCCCCATCCATCTGCCCAGAATTCCCTTGGAGGGACTCGCTCGGTTATATGTTCCATGGCGTGCAGAAATCCTTGATAGGCAGTAAGTTGATCTAAGGGGTCTTGAGCTGGGGGATTTGGTGGTGCTTTTTCCATGATTTGGTTTAAGGTCGACGAGTATGCCTGTTTGTGTTTAAAAAATCAACTTGTATCCGCAGAGGTACGTCATTATGATAGAGGTCCTCTGATTGGAGCCTTTATTAAACTATTATGTCTGATGTGTTGCGTGATTTTTGGATTGAAATCTTGAAGGCCTTGGAGCCTTTGATGAAGCGATCTGATTATTTGACGTGGCTTCAGCATGGGGCTGTCTTGGAGAGAACGGCTGATTCTTTGACGTTGGGGTTTCCTGTGGTTTTGTCTCGAGATTGGGTGGCTAATAAATATCATGCGCAGGTTTTGGAAGCGGTTCAATCACGTGATGAAGGAATTAAATCTATTAATTTTGAGGTGGATGGTAAATTAGGGCAGCCGGATGATACGCGGTCGGTTGATGTGAAAAAAATATCTGAGCCGGTTAAAAAAATGAGAAAGGTTCGAAATAAAGAAGAATACACAGTGAATCGTGAGGGAGTTCGAAGTAAGACGCTCAATCCTAAGTACACACTTGAAAGTTATATTATTGGTCCGGAGAATCGTTTAGCTCATGCGGCGTGTACTGCCATTAGTAAACGTCCTGGGACGGCTTACAATCCGTTGTTTGTGTATGGGGGTGTCGGATTGGGTAAAACTCATCTGTTGCAAGCTACTGGAAATGGAATTTTGAAGCACAACCCTAATGCGGTCATTGCCTATATGACGTCCGAAAAATTTACGAATGAAATTGTGGAAGCGATCCGTAGTCAGGGAGCTAAGTCGTTTAAAGCCAAGTATCGAAATGTGGACTGTTTGATTATTGATGATATCCAGTTTCTGGCAGGAAAGGCTCGTACTCAAGAGGAGTTTTTTCACACATTTAATGAGTTGTATGATGGAAACAAGCAGATCATTATTAGTGCGGATCGTCCGCCTAAAGAACTTAAGGATATTAAAGATCGTTTATTGAGTCGATTTGAAATGGGTATGATTGTGGACGTTCAGTTCCCCGATTATGAGACGCGATTGGCAATTTTACATGCAAAATGTCGTGAGCATCAGGTGCTCATGCCGTCTGATGTGTTGGAGTTCATTGCCTACAACGTGCACCACAGCATTCGTGAGCTTGAAGGAGTGCTGATGCAGGCGATTGCGCAGTATGAGTTGGAACAAAGTACCCCTACCATTCGTTCGGTGGCGCAGATCTTAAAGAAATTGAATAGAGGCGGAGAATTCACCCTAGTGGAGGAGGGGAGAGAGCATCGATCTTTGGCAAAAACAGCGGAAGATGTGCTTGAGATTGTTTCTGATTATTATCAGGTTACTAAAAGTGAATTGGTGGGAACGGTACGTCGTAAAGAGATTTTAGTGCCGCGTCAGGTTTGTATGTACTTGATTCGGAAAGAGTTGGGAGCACCGTATGAACAGATTGGAGCAGTGTTTAAGCGTAATCATACGACGGTCATGCATGCGTTTGAAAAAATAGTTAAGTTGTTGCGGAAGGATCAGAAATTAGTGCGTGATATGAATGCCTTGAAAGCGGAGATGGGACTGTAGGTTTGGCTTTCGATGAACGCCTTTACAGGCTCTTCTGGGAATGCTACATTAATGCCTACTATTAGCCCTTTTTGACCGATGCGACGTCGTCGTCCCTATTCTCATCGCCGGCAGAAACGCTCGCTAGAACTGCTTTGGCCGTTTCTAGTCATTATTATGGTGGGCGTGATTGTGATTCTCTTTGTTCAGTTTGTGATGACATTGATGGATCAGCGACAGGCAGAATTAAAGAATAAAGTGTATTTTTATTTGGATGAGGGGACTGCACAGGTTTTGCCTTGGGGCGATACAGAATGGACTAAAGCGTATGATCAGTTGGTACTTGAAGGGGATGTGATTAGAACCGGACCAGCCAGCCAAGGAGTTCTGACCTTTTTCAATGATACGACGGTGCGGTTGGATGCGGATACGAAACTTGAGATCGAGAGAATTGAGTCATCTAAGGATGAAGATGTGATTTATCTTGACCTTGAAACGGGACGTGCATGGATGAATGTGGTGGATAAAGATGACCCTCTCCGGTTTGTAGTGATGACAGATAATGTTCGCGTGACGTCGTTTGGAACGATTTTTGAGGTTGGGCTTACTGACCGTGAGAGTGTTCGTGTGATGGACGGGGAAGTCATGGTTGAGGTATTGGAGAATTCAAGTGATCGTGAAATTGTTCTTGAGCAAGTTAAAGTTGGTGTGGGGCAGCAAGTTGAGGTTACAGCTCATGATATTCAGCAAATCCAAGCACGTCAGCCGGTGTCATTGCTTGAAGCTATTGATGATATTTGGAAAGGAACTCCATGGTTTTTGTGGAATCAAGCTGAAGATATAAATCCTACTTTGCGAGATCCTGATACTATTGGTGAAGATGAAGTTGTGGAAGTTGAGGTTGAAGTAGAAGTAGACGAAAGCGTTGAGGAATCTTCGACTGAGATTTCTGCTGTGGTTGAAGTTGAGGAAGAGGTTGAAGAAGAAATTGTTGAGGAGGATGTGTTTGATGCATTGGCTCCTGTCGTTAAGGTGACATTACCAGTAGTAAATCCTTATACGTTGACTGACGAGGAAGCGGTGGCAACGTTTTCTATTCGTGGGACAACAAGTTCAAATACGGCTAAGGTCACCGTCATTAGTTATGGGGTTGATGGCAATGCGTCACCTTATGTTTTGAGTCATTTTGAGGCGGGAGATACGACGTGGCGTTATGGTGCGTCGGCTGAATTTGGTAATTTAAGAGAAGGACGTAATTTGTATACGGTTGTATCTGAAAATGCTTCTGGTGTGAAAAGCCAATCGGTTGAAATTATTGTGAATGTGCCGGAGGGTGCGTTTGCAGTAGAAGCGGTGACACCGGATGAAAGCGAGGAAGAGGTGGTTGCGGATCCTGTGGCCGATGAGGTTGTCGAAGAATCGGTCGAGGAAATTGTTGAGGATGT
>CAZBGQ010000001.1:89933-128822 GCA_964491515.1 uncultured Candidatus Peribacteria bacterium | reverse complement strand
CTCAACACATACGTTGTGGTTGCGGAAGATGCGGATGGCAATCAGAAAAGTTTCACATTTGAGATTTATCGAGTGGCGCCATAGGTATTATTAAATGGGTGTATAGATTTCTGAACCAATCACTTGGTTATTTAAGGTGTTGATCCATTCGATTTTGTACGGAGGTTCTGTTGAAACCCAATGATGTTCGCAGAAGTCGTATCCGCATTCTTCGGTGAAAAATTTATTTTCGTCGCTGTAGGAGGTAACTACTTCCAATACTTGTGTTTTTTCGGTGATCGTATTGTAAAGACTTTGGAAGTTTCTATAGTTTGTTGATGCGCAAATGATTTCCGGTTTTCCTGGTACGGTCCATTTGAATTGTGATCGACAGGCTTCTCCGAATATGGCTAATGGGTTGGCTGGGTTTAGTGAGAATCGATTTGTTGTTTTGTTGATGCTTAGGTAGTTGGGCATGATGAACCAGCATCCACCGCATTCAGAGTGAATGAGCGGGTAATAGCGTATTTCTTCTCCTGCATTAACCTCGTGAAGTTGGGTGCTTTGAGAGTTAGTGAAGTTGTTGATGAAGTGGGTGATTTCTTCGGTTGTAGATAGTGTTTCCCATTCTTGAGTGTCGTTGTCTTGAATGCGTAATACGTCTTTGGCGGTGTTTGTGCATCCGTTGTCTTTGAAGCGGCAGGTTAATTGGTGTCGTTCCCAGATGCCAATAGCGGGATTTGGAAAGGCGTCTAGGAGTTCCGTGGAGGAGTAATAGTTTTCGTTGGCTCCTTCTCCTATAATGTTGTTGGGTTCTAATTTAGGAAGTGTGATTTCGTTGCCGTCTGGGTCAATGAGGTAGTATCCGTAATTGGTGGATTTAGAGATTTTGGTTCGATATTTTACGAAGAGCCAGCTTGGGTTGAGCCATGAGGACGTGACTTTGTATCCGAGGGGATTTTCTGAAACCAATGAACTGTCTTCTCGCGTCGGAGTTGCTGTGACAGTGTCTAGAAATACTCCATCGTGCGCGATATTTCCTTTTGGAGTTGGACCATTTAGAGCGACGAAACGCCAGACAGGGGTGTCGTCTTTAAAGAGGATGACTTGTTGGGTCCATTCGTTTTTTACATGGTCTAGTGTTTCTTTGGATTGGTAGGTGAGTGCTCGGCCCCATCCTAAGTTGATGATCTCAACGTTGCGAGCATCACTTGGAATGTCGGAGATACTTTCAGGTACGGGGCTTTCAATGGTTTCAAGTTTCCCTTTCCCCCAGAATTGTATGCGAGTGGGAATGGACGGAGTTTCTGCAACTATTTCTGGTTCTGATTCGGGCTGGGGGGCTGTGGTGATCTGTGCGGAACTGCATCCGGTGATAACGAGTAAGAATAAACTGAGCGTGGCTAGGATTAAGCGATTCATATGGTGTGGTTAGTGACAAGGTTCTTTATGACCTAAGGAAGGATTTAATCTTACAGATTTTTCTCTTGACGTGCAGAGTTTAATCGCTATAATGTACTGGCTAATCGATACACTCATTCCTATGAAAAAAGAATACTACACAGAATTATATGAGCTTTTCTCACGGCTTAAAACGTCGGAGGAAGCAAAGCTGTTTCTCGGTGATATGCTGACGCCCCATGAGTTAGATCAAGTTGCAGAGCGTTGGCAGTTGGTTAAGCGTTTAGCAAAGGGGATGCCTCAACGAAAAATCAAAGAGGAGTTAAGGATTAGTATCGAAAAGGTGACTCGAGGTTCCAAGGAGCTACAGAAAGGAAAGGGTGGGTTTCAGTTATTTCTCTAGTGCAATTTTTATTTATTTCGTACGTACTGTTTAATCGATACAAATGTTTTCAATTGATGTTTTACAACTCGAGGAGCTCTCAAGGCAGGGGAATATGGTTTCCTTGGCGGCTCAAATCCCTTCGGATACGGAGACTCCGATTTCTCTTTATTATAAATTGTGTAAGGATCGTACGTATTCATTCTTGTTGGAAAGTGCGGAGCAGGATGCTCGGATGGGGCGGTATTCATTCATTGGGTTTGATCCCTTGGAAATCTTTAAATTTGACGAAGGAGATAAAAATCCCTTAGAGATGATTCGGGCGGCTATGGATAAAATTCAGTTGGTTGAAATGGAGAAAACGGGACGATTTGAGTCTGGGTTTGTGGGGTATTTCTCTTATGAGGTGATGCGTCATTTTGAGAAGATTTCTATGCCTGCTCAAGCATCTGCCTCTGGAATACCGGAGTCTATTTTTTATTTGCCTCGTGTGGTTATTGTTTTTGATCATATTAAGCACAAAGTTTATTTGCATTATTTGATGTCGCTTGAGGGTGATTTGTCGGAGAATTTAAAAGAAGCGAATGTGGTTGGGGAAGAAATTTTGCAGCAGTTGGCTCAGCCGATGGTGGTGCCATTCTTGAGGAATCCCAAGTCTGAGATACCGGCAAATGTTGAGTTGAATCCTTCTAGAAATGATTTCATTGAACAGGTTGCAGTGGCGAAGTCATTCATTGAGTCGGGCGATATTTTTCAGGTTGTGTTGAGTCATTCAATGGAGGCGAAGACCGAGAAAAGTCCATTGGAGTTATATCGCGCTCTGAGGCAGGAAAATCCCTCACCTTATATGTATTTAATGCAGTTTGAGGATTTTGCGGTGGTAGGAGCGTCTCCAGAGACGTTGGTGCGTTTAGAAGATGGAAATGTTTTGGTTCGACCTATTGCAGGAACTCGCCATCGAGGAGTTACGACTGAGGAAGATAAACAGTTGGAGGAAGAGTTAAAGAATGATCCAAAAGAGCGTGCAGAACACATGATGTTGGTGGATTTAGGCCGGAATGATGTGGGCCGTGTGGCTAAACAGGGAACTGTGACAGTTCCGGAAATGGCGTATGTTCAACGGTTTTCTTCGGTGATGCATTTGGTTTCGGATGTGAGTGGAATCATTCGGGACGATAAGGATATGTTTGATGTGTTTGAGGCGTCTTTTCCTGCGGGAACATTGAGTGGCGCTCCTAAGATTCGTGCGGCGGAGATCATTGCTTCTTTGGAAAGGAGGCAGCGTGGGATTTATGGAGGAGCTGTGGGTTATTTTGGGTTGAATGGAAATATGGATTTTGCGATTGCGATTCGGACACTTATACATAAAAATGGTACGGCTTATGTACAGGCTGGAGCTGGGGTGGTTTATGACTCTATCCCTCAGAAGGAACATGAAGAATGTTTCCACAAAGCGGCCGCTTGTTTATCTGTTTTATAGATCTTAGTTAATTAATTATCATGAAGACACTTATTATCGACAATTATGATTCCTTTACGTATAACCTTTATCAATATGTGGGGGAGCTGGGAGGAGATCCGGTTGTTTTTCGGAATGATGAGATTACGGTAGCGGAAATTGAGGTGTTAGCTCCTACTCATATCATTATTTCTCCAGGGCCGGGTCATCCTCAGAAGAAGGAAGATTTTGGTGTGTGTAGAGAAGTGATTGAGGCTTTGGGAGAGCGGATCCCAGTTTTGGGGGTTTGTTTGGGTCATCAAGGGATTTCATTTATTTTTGGAGGAAAAATTGTGCGTGCTCCTGAAATTATGCACGGAAAGACCTCTGAAATGACGCAGCTAGATGTGGGGGAGTTGAGTTTCCTTAATATCCTTGAAGACGTTCCTCAATCATTTGAAGCCATGCGTTATCATTCATTGATTGCCGATTGTGATCACATGCCTGATTGTTTGAAGGTCACGGCTGAGACTAAGAAGGAGGGGTTGGTGATGGCTATTCAGCATTCGATATTCCCAATTTATGGAATTCAATTTCATCCCGAGAGTATTGGGACGGAAGTAGGGAAAACTATTCTTAAATCATTTCTCAATGTCTAAGGCAATCGAACAAATGTTAAAAGGAGAAATGGCTGATGATGAGATCATTGCGGTGCTTACTGAAATCAATGAGAGGCCTCTTTTACCTGAAGAGTTGGCAGAAATGGTTCAGGTAATGCGTGATCATGTGGTGCGTGTTTCTGGTCATGAGGATGCGATTGATACATGTGGAACGGGTGGTTCTGGATTGGATCGAATCAACACTTCGACCATCAGTGCCTTTATTTTGGCTGCGGAAGGTGTGAAGGTGGCGAAGCATGGGAATCGTGCAGCCAGTGGTCGTTGTGGTAGTTTTGATGTACTCGAAGCGTTGGGGTGTGAAATTGAGTTGAGTGGTGAAAAAGTTGGTAGAACTTTGGATGAAATGGGTATTGGATTTATGTATGCGAGGCAGTTCCATCCTGCAATGAAGTATGTGGCTAGTGCACGTAAAAAGATGGGGGTTAGAACGGTGTTTAACTTGTTGGGGCCGTTAACGAATCCTGCCTTTGTGACACGGCAAGTTTTGGGAGTTTCGAATTCGGATTTGGAATTGGGTGCTTTGATGGTTGAGGTTTTAAAGTTATTGAAGCATGAACGAGCGTTGGTGGTGTGTGGACGTGATGGATTGGATGAAGTGACGGTAACAGGTGGTACGACTATATTTGAATTGAATAAAGGTGTGATTGAACGTGCGGAATTTGCGCCGATTGATTTTGGTCTGGAGGAGGCATTGGTTTCGGATATTTTTGGTGGGGGAATTGAAGACAATGCACGTGATTTTGATGCGATTTTAAAGGGGGAGGAGGTGGGAGCTAAGCGTGATTTGGTGTTGGCCAATGCGGCCGCGGGATTTTATGTGGCGGGACGTGTTGAAGATTTTTCAAATGGCGTGATTATGGCTAAGGAATCCATTGATTCTGGACGTGCGAATAAGTTTTTTGAACAGTATCGTGATTTAACGCAGGCCTTATGACGATTTTGGACACTATTGTTGATGTTAAGAAAAAAGAAGTTGAGAAGCTTCGTGGTTTAAGTAAGCCCAAAATTGGAGATGGAGTTGTGCTCGGGTACAGTTTTTCAAAAGCGCTTCAGGGCCGTTCTTCGATTTCATTCATTGCAGAAGTTAAGAAAGCGTCTCCAAGTGAAGGTGTGATTCGTGAGGATTTTGATCCAATAGTTTTGGCGAAAGCGTATGAGGCGGCGGGAGCGTCAGCGATTTCTGTGATTACGGATGAGCAATTTTTTCAGGGGAGTTTGGATTATCTGAAGCAAGTGGCCAAGGTGTCAGCGCTTCCGGTTTTGCGTAAGGATTTTATTATTGATGAAGTTCAGGTTTTTGAATCTAAGGAAGCGGGGGCGTCCGCGCTTTTGTTGATTGCTGCGATTCTTGATGAGTCGAAGTTGCGGGAGTTTCGGGAATTGACTGAATCTCTTGGGATGGAGGCGTTGGTTGAAGTGCACAATGCGGACGAACTTGAGAGTGCGTTGCGTTCGGGAGCTAAGATAGTTGGAATCAATAATCGAGATTTGCACACGTTTTCTGTGGATATTCAAACCACGTTGGATTTATTGGAAAGAATCCCAGATGAGGTGGTGGTGGTTTCTGAAAGTGGTATTCGGAATCATCGAGATCGACAGCGTCTAGATGGACAGGTTGATGCGATTTTGGTGGGAACGTCGATTTTGAAATTCCCGGATGTAGGCTTGAAAATTCATGAATTGTTTATGGACCGGCCATTGGTTAAGGTTTGTGGAATTCAGGATTTGGAGACGGCTCAGTTTTGTGAGGAGCAAGGTGTGGAGTTGTTGGGATTTAATTTTGTAAAAGAGAGTCCACGTTTTATTGAGCTGGAAGACGTTCGTGTCATAAGGAGTTCATTAACGAAATCGAAATCGGTGGGACTGTTTAGAGATGAGTCGGTGGAATTTGTGAATAAAACAGCGGAAGCGTTGGATTTGGACTTTGTGCAGCTTCATGGAAAGGAGGATGAAGCGTATTGTAGTCAAATTCAGAGGCCTGTTATCAAGTCATTTTTAGCGGGAGATACGCCTTTTCTTGGTGTGATTCCGTTGATTGATTTACCAAAAGGTTCTTCCGGCGTGATTACGTTGGAGACTCAGCCTTCAGGTGATTATTTTTTGGCAGGCGGACTTGATGTTTCGAATGTGAAGGACGTACTTGAAGAGCATCAGCCTTTTGTGGTGGATGTGGCGAGAGGCGTTGAGACGGAGGGGCGGAAAGATTTTCAAAAAATTCAACAATTTATTAACCAACTTTAAGATGTTAGTAGTGATGAATCACAATGCGACGGAAGCTCAAATCCAAGCGGTTTTGAGCCAATTGGATGTTCTGGGTTTTAAGGCGGAGCAGTTGCCGGGACGAGAGCGGACGGCGATTGGAATCATGGGCAATACGGGTTATGTGAATGCGGATGCATTGATTCAATTTCCAGGAGTTAAGGAGGTTATTCATGTGACTAAGCCATATAAGTTAGTGAGTCGAGAGTTTCATCCTGAGTCCACGGTGGTGCAAGTGGGTGATGTGCGTGTGGGAGAAGATTTTGTGGTGATTGCCGGACCTTGTTCGGTGGAATCTGAGGAACAGTTGCTTGAGGCAGCACGTGGGGTAAAAGCTGCGGGCGCTCATTTGTTACGTGGTGGCGCTTTTAAGCCTCGAACCGGTCCTTATTCGTTTCAGGGATTGGGAGAAGAAGGTTTGAAGTTGTTAGCGAAAGCACGTGAGGAAACTGGATTATCAGTTGTTACGGAATTGTTGTCGGTGAATCATTTGGATGTGGTAGCGCAATATGCGGATGTGCTTCAGATTGGAGCGCGGAATATGCAGAATTTCGAACTGCTCAAAGCTGTGGGGAAAACTAAGAAGCCGATTTTATTAAAACGTGGAATGTCTGCGCGTTTGGAGGAGTTTTTATTAGCGGCTGAATATATTCTGAATGAAGGAAATCCGAATGTGATTTTGTGTGAGCGTGGAATTCGAACGTTTGAAACGGCGACGCGTAATACGCTTGATTTGAATATTGTGCCTTTAGTGAAGGAGCTTTCTCATTTACCAATTTTAGTGGATCCAAGTCATGGAACGGGGGTTCATTCTCTTGTGAAGCCTTTGTCTAAGGCGGCGAAGGCGGTGGGGGCGGATGGATTGATTATTGAAGTGCATCCTCGTCCAAGTGAAGCGTTGTCGGATGGAAAGCAGTCTCTCACATTGGATAGTTTTGAGGATCTAATGAAAGACCTTAACCAGATGAAAATATGAATAATGACAAAGGCCAATTCGGGCGGTTTGGAGGCCAGTATGTGTCTGAATTGTTGATTCCTGTTTTGAATGAAACGGAGGAAGGGTTTGAACGATTCCGAAATGATCCTGAGTTTTTGAAGGAGTTGGAGCGGTTGCGTTCGACGTATTTAGGACGAAAAACTCCGCTTTATCATGCTGAGAATTTTTCTAAGGCCATGGGCTGTAAGGTTTATCTTAAGCGTGAAGATTTGGTTCATGGAGGCGCGCATAAAACGAACAATACGGTGGCGCAGGTTTTGTTAGCTAAGATGATGGGTAAGAAGAAAATCATTGCCGAAACGGGAGCTGGCCAGCACGGAGTGGCGGTGGCTATGGCGGGTGCGCTGTTTGGAATGGAAACTAAGATTTTTATGGGAGCGGTGGATATTGAACGTCAGGAACCAAATGTGCTTCGTATGAAAATGTGTGGAGCCGAAGTTGTCCCTGTTGAATCAGGTTCTAAAACGCTTAAAGATGCAATCAATGAAGCGCTCCGTTACTGGGTTGGGCAGTCGGAGGACACTTTTTATGTGTTTGGTTCGGTGGCTGGTCCGCATCCTTTTCCTATGATGGTGACGGAATTTCAGCGAGTGATTGGAGATGAAGCCCGAGAGCAAATTCTTGAGCAAGAAGGTCGATTGCCGGATGCGGTGGTTGCCTGTGTTGGTGGGGGCAGTAATGCGATTGGAATTTTCAAAGCATTTGTCCCAGATGAAGATGTGAAGTTGATTGGAGTAGAAGCGGCAGGGAAAGGACTTGATACCCATGAACACTCAGCTTCGATTAATAAAGGTTCTATTGGAGTTTTACATGGGGCGGAAACCTATGTGTTGCAGGATGAATATGGTCAGATTCAGGAAGCGCATTCGGTTGCGGCTGGATTGGACTATCCAGGAGTTGGGCCTGAGCATTCGTTGCTCAATGATTCTGGGCGAGCTCAATATGAGGCGGTCACGGATGCGGAAGCGCTGGAAGCGTTTCGTTCTCTTTCTAAAATTGAGGGGATTATTCCTGCTATTGAGTCGTCACATGCTTTGGCTTATTTGAAGAAAGGAAATTTTGGCCCTGAAGATGTGGTGATTGTGAATTTGTCCGGTCGTGGTGATAAAGATTTATCTCGTAACCTTGTTGAATAATGTTTCATTTTGTTCCTTTTACCGTTGTGGGTGATCCTTTATATGAAAAATCCCTCGAAATTGTGAAGGCGTACGTGGAGGGAGGGGCGACCATGCTTGAACTTGGATTTCCCTTTAGTGACCCTGTAGCCGATGGACCAACGATTCAGTTGGCAGATCAACGTGCACTTAAAGCGGGGATGAATACTGATCGTGCATTTGAATTTATTGAAGAGGTGAGAGAATTTACGGATTTACCAGTCAACTTGCTCCTTTATTATAATTTGGTGTTCAAATATGGGGTGGAGCGATTTTTTGAGTGTGCGGCTAAGGCTGGAGTTACGAGTGTGTTGATTGCTGATTTACCAGTGGATTGTACGCGTGGCCAAGAGGCACTTACGTTGGCGCAGAAGCATGGAGTAAAAATGGTTTACATGGCCTCTGAATTGACTCCAACAGAACGATTGGAAGCGATCTTCGAAGCACAGCCTTATTTTATTTATTTGGTGAGCACTCCTGGTGTGACAGGTGCGCGGAAAGATTTATCTGCGCAACTTGAGGGCGTGATTACAAATCTAAAGAATCAAACGGACATTCCAGTATTGGTTGGATTTGGCGTGAGTGATCGAGCTCATGTTGACCAAATTCGCGATGCAGGCGCTAATGGAGTGATCGTGGGGAGTGCGTTGGTGAAGTTGATTGAAGAGGGAAAGGCAGGAGAGATTGGGGAATTGATGGGGACATTAGTTTAAGTCAACCCAATACCTCTTCACCATTTCTCCTTCAAATTCATACTCTTCGTCGAAAACTCCGCCATTGTGTTCAATGATTTTTTACCGTAACCATTTTGCCTTATTCACATTGTGTTCGTCGTTGCTTACGGCGAAGTGTGCTTTCCCGGTTTCTTGATCGTTTAGGTAAAACCAGTAAGGGGAATCTTCGGGGTATAGGGCGGCGGTAAGGGCGGTCATCCCAGGGTTAGAGATGGCGGTGGGGGGAAGTCCTCGGTTTTTCCGTGAGTTGTAGGGAGAGTCTAGGTTTAGGTTGGCGACGAGGTCAGAAGGGGAGTCGAGGACATAAAGTAAGGTGGCGTCGGCATCTAGGGCCCATCCGTTGTCGAGGCGTTTCCATAAAATTCCGGCGATGACGGGGTAGTCCTCGGCAAGGAAGGCTTCGCGTTCCACAATGGAAGCCATGATGATGATGTCGTCTAATGTTCTGCTGGCTTTATTGAGAGAGGTTTGGTTTTCTTTGGTGAGAAATTTAGTTTCGAAGTTGCTGAGTAATCGATGTATAAATCCTTCGCTAGTGTAGCTGGCTGGATCTACGAAAAAGGTGTCTGGAAATAAGTAGCCTTCGGTCGAGGAAGCGTTTTTTAGGAAGTCCCAAGATTCAGAGAGGGGGCAGTTTTTGGCACAGTTTTTAAACTGATCATCGGGGGATAACCCTGCGGCGGTGATTCGGTCATCAATTTGTTCTAGCGTGAATCCTTCAGGAATGGTGATCGCAACTTGTCCGCTTCCACTAATGAGTGAATTGACTATCTTGGCAGGGGACATAGAGGGGTTGAGTATGAATCGTCCCGCTTGAATATCTTGCCCAAGTTCATTGTCTTTGAGGTATCCATAAAATTTTCGATAACTGTCGATTAGGCCTTTGTCTTTGAGGTTCTGAGCCACTGTTTTTCCGTTTTCACCTTTTTCAATGTCAAAAATGATGGTTTGTTCATTGTCTGAATTTAGTGGAGTGGTGAGCCAGATTTCATCTCCAGAGCGCATGCTGTGAAATCCTAAAAGCACTCCAATAGTTATGAGGAGAATGATTAGGTAAGTTCCAAATCCGGTTGAGCGTTTTACTCTCATGAGGAGGGGGTCAATTCGGTTAGGCGCCCATTCCTGGCATGTTGAGTCCCATTTGGTCCATTATTTCTTTCATGTTCACGGCGGCGACTTCTTGAGATTTTTTGAGACCTTTTTTCATGCAGGTAAGAATGGCTGTTTCGAGTTTAGATTTGTCTTTCATGGCTTCATCGCTAATCTCTACGCTTACAATCTCTTGTTCTCCGTTAATGGTGATTTTTACGCCTTCTTCTTCAGCTTCAATGTGAATATTGGATAATTTCTTTTTGACATTTTTTGCCTGTTTTTGAAGTTTAAGCATGTCTTTTGCTTGTTGGAATTTGCTCATTTTTTATGATTTAAAGGTTAGGTAAGCCCTGGTAGAATACCAGAGGACGTGGGCTTGGCCAAGATTTTAACTTTCTCTTGCCACTTGAGCCCTTTTTCGGTAATATCCACCCTGCTGTAACCCGATTTAAACATGGATAATGTACTATTAAAGGCTGAGCCACGGAATAAATCCGTTAAAGCCAAGCACCTTTTGTTGGAAAGTCTCTTGCCTGCTGAAATTTATGGTTCTCAACAAGAGAATCTTTCTGTTCAGATGGATTATCAAGATTTTCGTAAAGCTTATATTGTGGCTGGTGAAAATACGGTGATTGATCTTACTGTTGGAGAAGGAGCTTCTCGAAAAGTTTTGGTTCAGAACGTTGATTTCGAGCCAGTATCAGGAAAAATGAGACACGTTGATTTTGTGAATGTTAATATGAATAAGCCGGTGCATGCCAATATCCCTCTTGATTTTGTTGGAACATCTTCAGCGGTTAAGGATTTGGGTGGTATGCTTATGACTAACATTACTGAAATTGAAGTGAAATGTTTGCCTGGTGATTTGATTCATTCGATCGAAGTAGATATCAGTGTGTTGGAAGATTTCAATACGGTGATTCATGTGAGTGATTTGAATATTTCTGATAAGTTAGAGGTTTTGGTTGATATGGAGCGTACGGTAGCTAGTGTTTCTGCTCCGGCAGAAGAAGAGGTTGATGAGCCGGTTGGTGCAGCTGTTCCTGAGGGAGAAGAAGGCGCGGAAGGTGAAGAAGGCGTTGAAGGTGCCGAAGGTGGCGAAGCTAAAGAAGAAGGCGCTGAATAGTTTTAATTTTAGAAAACTCTTGTTTCCCTTTGGGTTTCAGGAGTTTTTTTGTAAGATAGAGTTTAGGTCTACGTTTTCGATGATAGTGTGATTTTATTTTTAATCTTTTTACGATGTTGCGTTCATTTTTTTCTTATTTGATTGTGTTGTCGCTTTTGGTGACAGGGCTTGTGCCTCAATTGGCTTTTGCTGGAGGTCCTCCTGTTAGTTTGCAGGTTGATCGTAACTTTTCTATTCTAGGTCAGACTATTTCTTCTGATATGGGGGCGGTTGAGGGGCTTCGTATGACGGTGGATACTTATTATGGAGCTCGTGGTGATGATGGTGGAGGTTATGATTTAACTGATTTTTTAGTTGAATTGGAAGGGCTCTATAATGAGAATGATTTTGAATCGTTTTGGTTGGTTAACTCTAGTACGGGGATGGTTCTTTCAGATTATGAGAATGTAAATGATCAAGGTGTTATCGAATTTACTAATTTAGATTTTCATTTGCCTTCTCATTCACGATTCACTTTTTCTGTGATGTTTCAGCTTGCTACAGAGGCAGAGGCGAGTCATGAATTTGCTCTCGTAGTGGGGGGGCCTGATGATTTTTCAGAACCCGCTTCTATTCATTGGGAAGATTCTAATGGGGATCAGGGTAATATGTATGTTCCGGCTGGATCCATAGAAAGTGGGCAGTTTAGTGTTGCTGCTTCTGGTGGCGACTGGGGTGAACTTGATCTTGAAGTTGCCACCTGTTCTTCTCCTTATGTTTCTTACGTAGGTGAATGTGTGGACCCTGTGCCTGCTTGTCGTCTTTTCCCTACTAATGGGTTGCCTTCCAGTTGTGTTGATAGAATTATGGATGGTTACTATTTAGATCATTATACATTCTCCTGTAAGGCAGGGTATGTACGTGAGGGTTACTATTGTGTTTTGGATCAGATAGAAGAAGAAGATCGCGTGCCAGAAATTCGTATTGGGACTGCATTTCTTGAAGATCGTGCTGAATTTACTGTTCAACCAGAAATTCGTGCTCAACTTTGTAATGATGGAGATGCTACCTTTGATCACTCGATTCAAGTTTTGACGAATTTGTATGAAAAAGATGGTGAGTTTTTGGAGACATATAAGTCTAGTCATTTCTTTGATGAATTCACGCACAATGTGTGTCATCAACGTGCGATTGTAACTTTAGCTAATTTAGGTGTTTCTGAGCCAGGTGAGTATACAGTGGTGATTAGTGCAGATTACAATGATTTGATTGAAGAACGTTATTCAGAAGTGAATGTGTTTAGCTTTGATTTTGGAGTTGAGGCCGAGGTTGTTGAATTCGTTGAGACGTTGCCTCCTGCAGGATTTGAAGACGAGGTGCTTGTGAATACGGTTAGTTATGATAATCCTTTCCCAGATACAGATATGGATTCAGTTGAAGGCCGTGCAGCGGCCGAATTATATCGTCGTGCTGTGATTGGTGGATTCCCTGATGGCGAATTTAAAGGCTCTAGGACTGTTAATCGCGCAGAAGCGGCTAAGTTCCTATTGTTGTCACGACATGGTGATATCCCTGAGATCAATAATAATGGTCGTTTCCCGGATGTAATGGATAATCAGTGGTATACACGGTATGTGGTGGCAGCTTCTGTTCTTGGTGTGATTAGTGGTCATCCTGATGGTTTGTTTCGTCCCGGAAATACGGTGAATACGGCTGAATTCCTTAAGATGTTGACGTTGAATTTTGAATTAGATACCAATCTTTCTTATTCTTATCGTGATGTTTATGGTTCAGCTTGGTATGCAAAATACGCTGGGGTGGCGGAACGTTATGAGTTGTTCCCTGATCGTCATGCTTCTTACCTTGATGCTGATCGTGAATTGACTCGTGATGAAGTCGCGGTGGCTATTTATCAATACCTTTCTAATCGATAGAGTTCTTCCTTTTAAACGCATTTTAAAGAGCCTTGGCCATTACGGTTGAGGCTTTTTATTTATCCGACTAAGTCTTGAAGTAGAGAACGAAGGTCGTTTAAATCTGGTTTTTCTATTGTTGGTTTGGGGATGTCTCCGAGTGTGAGTGAAATGGTATCGCCTTTTTTTATTGTTTTAGATAGGTGTGACGTGGGCCATTTCAAAATGCCCGTTAGTTCAGAGCTGAGTGTTACGGTTTTTGTGGTGACTGCTTCCACGGTCATCTCGAGGCTTGATGAGGTGCGTGATTTTAGTGAACGGTGTTTACGATCCACCATGGGAGGGAGGTTTTGGGTAGGAAATTATTGTATCTAAGAAGTGGGTATCGTGCAAGAAATCACTTCATATTTATCATGATTAATCCAATAGTGATGATTAGGATGCCAGCGCCTTGGAGTGCTGATATTTCTTCTTTGAAAAAGAAATATCCGATGGCGGTGATTATAATAATTGATAGCGCAATCCAGAGTACATTGGCGATGGCCATGCCTTCATAGCGAAGTGAGTGTGCAAAAATGAAACCTGCACCTCCAAATAAGAGAAAGGTTCCAAGGAGGTAGAGTGGGTCTTTGTGGATGCTCCACATTTTGGCGGAAAGAGAGCCAAGTACGTCGAGGGCTGTGATGGCGAGAATATGAAGAATGAAAGGATTCATTTGATGGGTGTTTATTAAAAAGGCCCTCACATTGTGAAGGCCTTTTTGTTTTGACACAAGGAGCTGTTATCCAAAGATCGTATAAGTGGCGATCATTGGCGCAATGATTAGGGCTATTGTGTTGATAACCTTAATCAAGGCATTGAGGGCAGGGCCGGCGGTGTCTTTGTAAGGATCACCGACTGTATCACCAACAATAGCGGCGTGGTGTGCCATGGAATTTTTTCCTCCATGGTGACCGTCTTCAATGTATTTTTTAGCATTGTCCCATGCACCTCCACCATTGGACATAGAGAGGGCGAGAAGGAGTCCAGCTACGATTACACCGGCAAGCATTCCTCCAAGAGCTAATGGCCCTAGAACGAATCCTACGACTAATGGTGAAGCAATGGCTAGTACCCCAGGAAGTATCATTTCTCTAAGGGCTGCTTTGGTAACGATGTCGACACAAACATCGTATTGAGGCTTAGCTTTTCCTGTCATGATTCCTTTGATTTCACGGAATTGTCGTCGAACTTCTTCGACCACTCCATGGGCAGCTTTTCCAACAGCTTCCATACAGAGTGCGCTGAATAGGAACGGAAGCATTCCTCCTAAGAATAGTCCGATAATGACGCGGTAGTCAGTGAGTCCGAAAACAAATTCTTCTCCTACGCTGTTTATAGTAAGTTTTTCGGAATAGGCTTGGAAGAGTACGAGTGTTGCTAAGGCAGCAGAAGCGATAGCATATCCTTTTGTTACGGCTTTGGTTGTGTTCCCAACGGCGTCTAGTGCGTCGGTGTTTTTTCGTACAGATTCAGGAAGTCCAGCCATCTCTGCGATGCCTCCAGCGTTGTCAGTAATAGGACCATAAGAGTCCATGGCGATTACGATACCGGTAGTGGACAACATGGCCACGGCAGAGAGCGCGATTCCGTAGATGCCGCTTTCTAGTGTAGAGCTGGCACCGAATGAGTAAGCAAGTGCAATTGCAGCTACAATCAAAACCACTGGCCAGAATGTGCTATAGAGGCCGACAGCGAGGCCGCTGATTAGATTGGTTCCAGCTCCTGTTTTAGAGGCTTTAGCAATTTTCTGAACCGGACTGAATTTTGTTGATGTGTAGTATTCAGTAATGACAAACATGAATAAGGTGACTCCCAATCCGACGAGAGTGGCTTGGAAAAGTTTCATGTCTCCTCCCATGTAGTGATTGGTTGCCCACCAGAATCCGAGGGCCGCTAGAAGGGTGGTTACGATTAAACCTTGGTAGAGAGCGCCCATAATGTTCTCACGTTTTCCTAGGCGGACGAAATAGGTTCCAATGATGGAGGCAATCGCGGCAACGCCTCCTAGTACAAGAGGGAATTCAATGGCAATGCTTCCAGCGGTCTCGAGTAGAGTAGAAGCGGCTAAGATCATGGCAGCGATTAGAGTGACGGCATAGGTTTCGAATAGATCAGCTCCCATTCCTGCACAGTCTCCAACGTTGTCTCCAACATTGTCAGCAATTACAGCTGGGTTACGAGGATCGTCTTCAGGAATTCCTTTTTCGACTTTTCCGACTAGGTCGGCTCCAACGTCAGCAGCTTTGGTAAAAATACCTCCACCGACACGAGCGAAGAGAGAAACAAGAGAAGCTCCAAATGCGAATCCAATGAGAAGTTCAGGAGCGGCTCCAACAGGAACGTTCCAGATTTCAGTGAATAGGTAGTAGAATCCGCTGACTCCAGCTAATGCGAGTCCCATTACGGCAAATCCAGTAACAGATCCACCTCGGAAGGCAACTTTTAATGCTTGTTTTAGGCTGCTTTTAGCAGCATTGGTGGTTCGAACATTGGCTCGAACTGACATGCTCATCCCAATGTACCCAGCCAATCCTGAGAAAAAGGCTCCGGAGATGAATCCAAGGGCCATTAGGTATCCATCGTGATTTTCTCCTTGAGGAAGACCAAATCCAATTACTAGGAAAATCAAAATTGCGAAGAATGAGATGGTTTTGAATTGTCGATTTAAGAAAGCCATAGCACCTTCTTGAATGGCACCTGAAATTTCTTGCATTGATGTGCTTCCAGGTTTGAACTGAAGAACATTCACAACTAAGAGCACGGCATAAATGAGTACGCCTACGCTTATTAAGAGCGCGATCAGAGATATGGGCATGGGGATAGGGTAATGAGATAATTATTAGATTGGGTGTC
Source organism: uncultured Candidatus Peribacteria bacterium (assembly GCA_964491515.1). Taxonomy (GTDB): domain Bacteria; phylum Patescibacteriota; class Gracilibacteria; order UBA1369; family UBA12473; genus CAZBGQ01. The sequence goes on along the minus strand of CAZBGQ010000001.1, from coordinate 112,793 downwards.
AGACTATTCTGCACCTGAATCGCGCGTATACTAGCGAATTTAAGGTTTGAAAGGAATCTTTTTGGCGCACCTCGAGTTGGCAAAATCCAATTTTATTGGGAAGTTTGTTTATTTAGTGGGGTGGATTTGGGTATACTTTTGTTTATAAATGGGTCTATGGGAGATTTCCTTTGTTGAATTAAGTGTCGATTTAAGGTATAATTATAGGATTTAATCGTAGTTTTATGCCTGATGATGATTCGAAGCCGGTTGTGCCGCCTGCTAAGGCAGTACAAAAATCTTCTACTGGAGGAGATTTAGGGATGGGTGCGCCTAAAAAACGCCGTCGTCGCCGTCGTCGTAAGCCGGTGTCTGATTCAGTGAAACCGGTAGTGGATGGTGATAAAAAATCTGTTTCTTCATCTGCGGTTCCCAAGAAGGATGTGGTGCCTAAAAAGACGGTGAAAAAGAAATCGGTTTCTCAGGTATCTTCTGATAAGAAAGAGTCCTTGGTCGCGGATCAAGCGTCTCCATTTGATTTAGTGGCGCCGGTTCCGCCAGCACCAACGCCTGAACCAGTGCCAACGCCTGAGTCAGCACCAACGCCTGAGTCAGCACCAACGCCTGAGCCCGAGCCAATGCCTGAGCCCGAGCCAATGCCTGAGCCAGCGCCGATGCCTGAGCCAGCGCCGATGCCTGAGCCAGCGCCGATGCCTGAGCCAGCGCCAATGCCTGAGCCAGCGTCAATGCCTGAACCAGCGTCAATGCCTGAGCCAGCACCAACGCCTGAGCCAGCGCCAATGCCTGAGCCAGCGCCAATGCCTGAGCCAGCACCAACGCCTGAGCCAGCGCCAACGCCTGAGCCAGCGCCAACGCCTGAGCCAGCGCCAACGCCTTCTTATGATGCGCCGGACTACAATTATGATCCGCCTCCGTCGACTTCTAGGCCTAAGCCAATGTCTGAACCAGTTAAGCCGGATAAGGTTTCGTCTCCATCTCCTTTTGATTTGGCCTCATCTTATGAAGCTAAGAAGGTGGATTCATTTGCGGATTATGCGTCTCCGTTTTCAACGCCTGAATCAACATCCAAGCCTGAGCCTAAGCCTAAGTTTGACACTGAATCTTCATTTATTTCTAAGCCTAATAAGGCTAAGTCAAAGTCTCGTCCTAAGCCTGAACCTAAGCCTGAACCTAAGCCCGAAATTAAACCAGAACCTTTTTTAGATCCTGAACCACTCCCTGAGCCTCCAATGCCCGAACCTGTTTCTGCGGTGGAGAAAGAAGCTCCGATTGAAGGGGAAGTGTTGCATGAATCTTCGCTGAGTGAAGCTATAGGGAGTGATGAGCACAGTGTTAAGGAAATGGGTATACAAGGTTCTTTTGGTGATCGTGTGGAGCAACTTCTTCATGAGGCTAATTTAACTCCTCGTCATTTGAAATTTTGCTGTGGTGGGGTTGTCATTGTTTTGATTATTATTGTGTCTGGGTTTTTGATTCTTCCTCGTTTGTGGGATGGATTGAGTGATAGTGATATTTCTTCTGATGAGATTGTTCAGGAGGTGGAGGAGGTTGAAGAACAACCTGTTGATCCGTCGGAATCTTCGGAGGAGACTCCTGAGGAAGAGGTTGTGGAAGCTCCAGTCGAGCCAGTTGAGCCAGTTTCACCTGGTGGTCAAGTATGGGTGGATCCATCTGTTTATAGTGGTCTTCAGTTGGGAGATCCATTGGTTCGTTTTGAAGGTGGTACGGGGTCTGATTCTGGTATTTTTGTGGCCTCAGAGGAGGAGTTTCAAGATCAAAAAAACACGATAAAGTTGGAGGAAAACTTGGATCAGTTCGTGGTTTTTCTTGAAGATGTTGAGGCTCTTTATAATTTGTATACATTGGATTTGAATGCGCTTTTGGATGTTTCGGGAAATCGAACACAAACATTGGATGAGCACATTGACTTGCTCACCACTCGTTACAATTCAAGTGTGGGGAATTATGAGGAGGCTAAGGTAATTCGAGCTGAATTTTCAGAGGACTTTAATTTAGGAGAGCCAGATAAGGCAGCATTGGAGGCTCGATTTTTTGCAGACGTTAAAGATTACAGAGGTCCAAAGGCGATTAGAACGTTGGATGCGTTCATTGAGCAGTCTCAGGAGCAGGTTGATTTGAAGGCTAAGTACTTTGCATTTGTTAAGGTTCAAGATTTATATGAATGGGTTCTGCCTCCGCTTAAGCAACGAATAGAAGATATTAAACTCAATCGTGAGGCTTTGATTGCTGGGATTCAAGTCGTGGATGTGTTGGGATCTGATTTGGACTTGATCTTAGGGGTTGAAGATCTTGAGGATTAAATTGTGTCATTTTGTGGACACAGAACAGGTCTAAATTCCTTGAGCTCCTGAGTCGGGGATGTTAGAGTTAAGTCTCTAATGTTAATGTTTTTCTGATGGCGGTGACTATTGATTCTCTTGTACAAGAAGTACAATCTTATTCCCCATCAATTGATGAGAAGCGGATTCGAGATGCGTATGCTTTTGCGGCTAGTGCACATGAAGGACAGGTACGTTTTTCTGGAGAACCTTATGTCACACATCCTTTGGAGGCGGCTGGTATTTTGTTGTCACTTAAGCCGGATGAGGACACAATTATAGCTACTTTATTGCATGATGTTCCTGCAGATACGTCGACTTCTCTTAATGAAATTGAAAAGAAATTTGGATCGACGGTATCTCGTCTTGTTTTGGGGACGGAGAAGTTGAGTTTAGTGCGTGTCCAAGGGGGGCAGGCACAGGTCGAAAGTTGGAGGCGTATGTTTTTGGCAATGGCAAAAGATCTTCGTGTGATTTTTATTAAATTGTCTGAGCGGCTTCATAATATGCGTACGTTGGAATATGTGGCTGAAGATAAGCAGCTGCGTATTGCTGATGAAACATTGCGTGTGTATGCGCCGATTGCGTCTCGGTTGGGTATTTATTCTATAAAAAGTGAATTGGAGGATCTTTGTTTTAAATTCCTTTATCCTCAGGAATACGCTCATCTTAAGGAGGAAATTGAGGAGCATGGCCAGATGAATCAACATTGTATTGAGGAAGCTCAGCGTGTTTTGTCTTCGTTTTTGGAAGATGAAGATATTGAGGCAGAGGTGTCTGGGCGGATTAAGCATATGTATTCGATTTATAAAAAATTACGGAAAAAAAATACGAGTCGATTGGCGTCGGTGCATGATTTGTTTGCCATTCGTATCGTCCTTAAAGATTCGCATAGAGAGGGGCGTGAGTTTGTTGGCCCTTGTTATACGGCGCTGGGTGCGATTCATAATAGGTGGGTTCCTATGCCTGGACGGTTTAAAGACTATATTGCGGTGCCAAAATTGAATGGGTATCGGAGTTTGCATACTACGGTGTTGAATTTGCTTCCAGATTTATCTTCTCAGCCGGTTGAAATTCAGATTCGTACTGAATCGATGCATCGTGAGGCGGAGTATGGAGTTGCGTCGCATTGGTGGTATGAAGACACACGTAGAGCGTCGTCGTCGCTGTCTCGAGATGAGGTGGAGTCAGTTTTGCGTGAGCGTCGTTTGATGGCAAAGGTGTATGCGTTTTTGGATCATTATCCGAAAGAGCGGCCTAAATTTGAATCGTTGCTGTCTGAGGTTAGTTCTGGAAAGAAACTTTTGGTGGATAAAAATCTTCGGGCGTTGTTGTTGAAGGAGGGTTTTTCATCTAATGATATTGTTTTGTTGTCTCAGCTTCATCCTGGGAAAGAGTCTGAGGCGAGGACCACTTTTTTTCAGCATCAAGTGGATTGGTTGGTGGGATTGGAGCAGTTGAATGATGATTTGCAGGATTCGGATTTAAGTGAAGAGGGAATGGAAGTGAATTTGTTTGAAGATCGAATCTTTGTTTTGACCCCAGAAGGAGATGTGAAGGATTTGCCGGTGGGTTCTACTCCTGTAGATTTTGCTTATTCGATTCATAGCGATGTGGGTAATCGATGTTATCAGGCTAAGTTGAATGGTAAAATTGTTCGATTGGATCATGAATTGAACAGCGGTGATATTGTGGAGGTTTTGACGCGTAAGCAGCCGAATCCTTCTCGGTATTGGTTGTCATTTGTGAAAACGGCTCAAGCAAGGAATAAAATTAAGGCATGGTTCAGAACGCTTGATCGTGACAAGAATATTAAGGCGGGGCGAGCTATGTTGAATAAGGGTTTACGTGATTTGGGGAAGCCGTTGCTTGGTCCTAATTTTAGTTTGCTTAAGTTGTATGGAGGAACTCCGTTAGATTTGGCTCACCGTGAGCATATTGTGGAACAGGTTGGAGATGGTACAACGTCAGTTAATCATGTTATTAGGGCGTTGTTTTCTGAAGAGGATTTGTTAGGGCAGCGAGTCGCAAAGCCGTCGGTGCATCAGCCGGTGGTTAAGCCTATCGCTTCGAAAGCTGCGTTAAAGAATGTTGTACCTAGTGAAGTGCTGATTACGGGAGAGCGTGATATGCCTTTTACGTTGTCTGCTTGTTGTAAGCCACGTTATCCACATGTGATTATTGGTTATGTGACTCGTGGCCAATCTATTCGGATTCATAGAAAAAATTGCCGAGAAATTTCTGATATTGATTCAGGTCGTTTATTGGCAGCTTCTTGGATGGAATCTCAGGCTCAATCGCATTATCAAGTTCATTTACGTTTGGAATTTAATGATAGAGTAGGTGTGCTTAAGGATGTGGTGGGGACGGTAGAGGAGTTATCAATTTCAATTATCGATTTTCCGTTTTTCGAGCGTACTCCGGATGGAGTAATGAGGGACTTGATGGTTGAGGTCTCTGATTATGATATTTTGACGCGTTTGATGTATAAGTTGGAAGGCGTTGACGGGATGAGATCGGTGAAGAAAGTGTGACGTTCGCGCCTGTCCCGTTTGCGGGGTGACGTTCGTTCAATAAACATTCAAGTCTATGGTTTTTCCTGTGAGACTTTTGTTATTTATATAAATGTAGTGAGCGTTCGGATTTAAGTGGATGGTGTAGGGTTTTTTGGAGGAATGTACGTCCGAATTGAGTCATGATGCTGATGTGCGCGGAGCTGGTTTTTAGTTGTAGAATGGCGCCAAGCGGATGTTCTAGTAGAAAGTGCATGAGCTTGAGGGTCTCGAGTGATACGGGGTCGTAATGAAAGGTGGGGTGGTCTTTGACGCAGTTCTGGCAGCTGAGAGTGGAATGTTCACGATCTAGGTAGGCGTTTGATTGAGGTAGTCGTTTTTGGCAGTGGCTGCAGGTCCGGAAGCTGGTGATGTGGCCTAATTGTTGAAGTAATTTAATAAGGGTGGCTTCGCGGATTTCTACGTGTTTCTGAGGGTAGAAATTCATAAGCTCTAAAGCTGTATTGAGAAGTTCAAATAGTGCAGGATTGGGTTCTTCTTCGGGGGTTAATCTTTCAAGTGCCTCTGTAATGAAGATGCCGGAGGCCATGACATTGATTTCTTTTTTTAGGTCACGAAAATGTTCTTCAGCTTGAGCTTGAGTGAGATATAGGTAGTGTTTACTTTTCCAATATTGAAAACGAACTCGGTTCATGAGTTCTATATGAGGATTGCGTCGACTTTTTATACTGCGAATGCCTTTGGCGATGGTGGTTATTTTCCCGTGTTCTTTTGTGAAAAATGTGACAAAGCGATCTGAATCGCCGAGGGGGGCGACGCGAATGATTAGGCCGGTTTCGGAAAGTGAACGGCTCATTCCTCCAGGCGTTTGAGATAATAGCGGAGGGCGATGTGACTGCTGACCATGCCAATGATGGCGCAGATGATGAATTGACTGATGAAGAGGAGACTGTAGTTGATTCCGTTGCTTAGAAATCCTATCTGAGTTAGGTCGATATTTTTAATGAAAAGGACAAGCAGTCCCATGCTCAGAATGACGCTCATTATTCCGTAGATGGCGCCTTCAATTAAGAATGGAGAGCGAATGAAATTTAAGTTTGCTCCTACTATTTTCATGATGTGAATTTCTTTTTTACGGTGAAAGATTGTCATGGCAATCGCGTTGGCCACAATAAGAAGGCTGCCAAGAATGAATGTGAAGATAATACCGAGGAGCAGTTTTTCGCTGAAGTCGGTTACTTTGAGTAGGTTGGCGGCTATTTGCTGATTTTCTCGGTTGCTTTCGACGTCAAGGATGAGTGATTCGTAATTGGCTTGTTCAAGGTAGGAGAGAATGATTTCGTGATCTTCGGGTTGTTCGGTGATTATTTGAAGGCTGGAGGGGAGTGGGTTTTCTAATTGACTGTCTGCAAATGGATTGATTTCATCAGAATATTTGGAGAGTAACCCTTTAAGTGCGTCTTCTTTCGAGGTGTAAAGGATGTCTTGTGTCTCGGGGAAGGCTCTTAGTTCGTTTTGAAGTTGATTGACGATGAGAGGATCGGCGTCATCTTGTAGATAGAGGATGAGATCGACTTTGCTTTTTAACTCTGTGATGGTGCTTTGAGCGATTAGATTAACAGTAAAAATCACATTAAAAATGAACAAAATCAGTGCCATGATTAATACGGTGGCACTGGTGAGAAGTTTGTTGCGCCAGAGGTTTTGGGTAGCCATTTGAATGCTGCGGCGAAGGGAGGAGGGCATGTGCTAGTTGGTAGTTTTTAGTTGGTAGTTTTTAGCGAGTGCCTTTTAGTCGGTGGCGGGGATCGGGGAGAGTTTTTTTGGTAGTCCTACGATGAGAGTTTTCTCTCTTTCTTCGGCTTGTCGTGCTCGGATTAGGGAGCTTTTGTAGACTTGTGGTTCGTAGGATGGAAGTCGAATAATTTTTGTGTTCAACTTGAGGTCGATGAGTCGTTTGTTTAGGTTGTGCGTAAACACAAACTGGTCGTAGCCTAAGGCGATAACGTCTGGTTTGAATTTGCTGAGGACTTTGTATTTATCTTCTTGGTTTCCTAATAAGGCTTTAGTGACAAAAGAAAGTGCGTTGACTGTTTTTGTTCGAGCTTTTTCTTTGTGGTCAGGTTTGAAGCCGCGGATGGTTTGAGCGGTGCGGTCTCGGGCGATGATTACATAAAGTTCGTCTCCGAGGGCGGCTGCTTGTTTAAGATAGTTTTCATGTCCGGCATGAAGATGGTCAAAGGTGCCGAACGCGAGAACGCGGGTTTTTTTAGATTTGGTCATTAAAAGAAAAAGTTAACGAATGCGGCCCCGAGTAAGAGTGTGCCGCTGAGAATGCCGGCAAGAAGATCGAATAGTTTTGTATCTTTACCCATTTCTTCGAGATAGAGTTTCATGCTGGTGAATGCGTAGAGAATTCCGACGAAAATCACCGGAAGGTCGAATGTGCCATTGATGAGCGTGAGTGTTTGAGTGTCATAGCCACGTGCTAAAAGCAGCGTTGAAAGAATGTGTATTCCTCCTAAGGCGATGAAAAACAAGAGCGAAACCTTTTTTACATTTCGAACGGTATTCATGCGGCTATTGTACGAGGGAATTTAAGATTTGGGAAGGGCAGGTTTTTGACAGGTTTGACCTTTTTAATCCCTCGACGTACACTCTTTTTTGTTATGAGTCTTTCTCACGATCAAGTTCGGCACATTGCAAAGTTGGCTCGTCTTAACCTGACGGACGAGGAAATTTCGATGTTTGCTGGGCAACTTTCGGATATTTTTGAATATGTGGATCAGTTGAATGAAGTTGATACTGGAGGCGTTGAGCCCACATCTCAAGTGACGGGACTTGAAAATGTAACACGAGAGGATGAGGTCACGACTTTTTGTGATCCGAAAGATCTTCTTGAGTGTAGCCCTCTTCCCGTTGAGAAGGATCAAGTAAAAGTTAAATCAGTTTTTTAATGGATCTATCATCACTCACTATTGCGCGAGCTCATCAAGGGCTGATCGATAAGGAATTTTCGGCGGTTGAATTGGCTGAGGCTTATTTGGATCGCATTGAAGAGCACAATAAATCCTTGAATGTTTATGTGACAGTAACGCGCGAAGAAGCCTTGGCTCAGGCAAAAGAGGTGGATAAAAAAATTGTTCAAGGTGGCAAGATCGGACTGCTTGAGGGCATTCCAGTTGGAGTGAAAGATTTGTTTAATACTAATGGTGTTAAGACTACTTGTTGTTCTCCAGGAATGAAGGAGTTCGTGCCTCCATATGATGCGACGGCTGTGGATCGTTTGAAAAATGCTGGCATGGTGATGCTCGGAAAAACTAATTTGGATGAATTTGCATGTGGAGGGTCGACTGAGCATTCTTGTTTTGGTGTGACGAAAAATCCGTGGGACATGGAAAGGGTGGCGGGTGGATCGTCTGGTGGGTCGGCGGCGGCGGTGGCGGCAGATTTGTGTTTGTATTCGATTGGAACAGATACAGGTGGATCGATTCGACAACCTGGGTCGTTTTGCTCGGTTCCTTCGCTTAAGGTGACGTATGGGCGTGTTTCTCGTTTTGGAGTGACAGCCATGGCGTCGTCATGGGATACGATTGGTCCGTTTGCTAAAACAGTTGAAGATTTAGCAATGGTGTTGGGAGTGATGGCGGGACATGATTCGTATGATGCGACCACGCCGGATGTTGAGGTGCCTGATTATCTGAGTTTATTGACTGGAGATATAAAAGGGCTTCGAGTGGGGCTTCCTCAAGAATATTTTGGTGAAGGATTAGATCCAGAAGTTAAAGATGCGGTCATGGCAGCGGTTAAGAAGTTGAAATCGATGGGAGCGGAGGTGAAAGAAATTTCGCTTCCAATGACTAAATATGCGGTGGCGGTTTACTACGTGTCTATGCCGGCAGAGTTATCGACGAATTTGGCACGGTTTGATGGCATTCGATTTGGATCGTCTCCGGCTGAAACTCCAGATGATTTAACAGATTATTATTTTAAGCAACGGGGTGAAGGGTTTGGAGATGAGATTAAGCGCCGAATCATGGTGGGAACGCATGTGTTGTCGGCCGGTTATTTTGATGCTTACTATTTAAAGGCTCAGAAAGTGAGGACTAAGATTATCGAAGATTTTAATCGTGCGTTTGAAGAGGTGGATGTGTTGTGTGCCCCAGTGGTGCCCACGCCTGCATTTAAGATTGGAGAGAATATGAATGATCCTTTGGCAATGTATTTGGCGGACGCGTTAACTATTCCGGCGTCTGCGGCAGGGATTCCGGCGCTTTCGGTGCCGTGTGGATTTTCGAGTGAAGGGTTGCCGATTGGATTGCAGATTATGGGACCACAATTTGAAGAGGGCCTCATTCTGAATGTGGGGTATGCTTATGAAAAGGCTACAGAATGGGGTAAAAGGAGACCCAGTCTGTAGTTTTGTTATTGCCCGGCTTCAACCATGAAGGTTTCGATTTCCATCATGTACGGCCTTTGATCCGTGGTGGAAAATTGAAAGGCTCCGGTTTTGAGACGGAGGTCGATTTTGGCTAGTTTAACGAAGAGTCCTTTGAGCTCTGTAAGTGAGAAGTTTCGGCATTGAGGAATGGTTTGAGAAACGGCGTATGGGTGAATTTTGGTAAGAGCGGCGATTTCTCGAGGAGTTTTCCCGGCATCGTTGAGTTCTTTGAGTTGAATGAGCATTCGGATTTGGCGGACGATCATTGAATAAATGAGGGGGATGGGTTCGCCTTTGTTGATGAGTTGGTGAAAGAGTTGGATGGCTTCGTGGGGGCGTTTTTGTCCGAGGGCGTCGGTGAGTTTGAAAATGGAAGTGCTGGTGTCACCATGGACTAGATCATCGATCATGGCTCGTGTGATGGTGTTTCCTGCGGCGTAGTTGAGGAGTTTTTGGATTTCATTGTTGAGTTTCCAGGTGTTTTCTCCAGTGAGGGTGCTGAGGTAGGTGGCAGTGCTCCATTCGATTTTTCCGCCGCGTTCTTCGATGGTTTTGATGATCCAACGGGTAAGGTCTTCGCCGGCAAGGGGTTTGAATTCTTCGAGGCGAGCAACTTTTGCAAGTTTTTTGTAGAGTGAGGTTCGCTTGTCGGGCATTTTGAGTTCAACGAACAGGAGAGTGCAGGTTTCTACAGGAATATCTTCGAGTAGTGAGGCCATGCGTTTTTGTTCATCGGTAGATTGTTCGGCAAGGAAGTTTTTGACAATCACTAATCGTTTATCGCTGAGGAAAGGGTAGGCCTGGCAGGCTTCGACAATTTGATTGGGAGCTATTTCCCCTTCCATCTGATCTAGGTTGATATCGCCTTCGTATTTTTCAATGAAGGCCGTTTTCCAACGGTTTAAGGTGTCTTTGAGGGCGAATTGATCGTCGCCAAACATGAGAACGATGTGTTTCATCATGCAGGGATTGTAGCAAAGTTGAGGTTTTTTTGCCATGTGGTGGATATATAGCCTTGACTTTTTCGATGCGAGGGTTTAACGTTGTAGCACGTTAATACAATTCTTTATGTCTAACTGGTCAAATTCCAATACTGATGAACTTTTTGAGGCGATGCTTCAGCTTAAGTCGGGCGAGGAGTGTGCTCGGTTTTTCCGTGATCTGTGTACGTTGAGTGAGCTTAAGGCGATGGGGGAACGTTTTCAGGTAGTGAAGCAAGTAGATCAAGAGGTTCCGTATCGTGCTATTAGTGAAAAAACGGGAGCCAGTACAGCGACAGTGACACGTGTGGCTCATTGGTTGCATCATGGGGAGGGAGGCTACCGTTTGGTTTTGGATCGATTGTGATCCAAGTCTAATCATCGGTGGTCTCCCTGGAGCTTGTAGTGAGCTCCTTTTTTGTATTTATTTTTTAAACTTATTGTCATGGAATTGAATGGAAGTAACTTGAAAATCGCGATTCAAAAGAAGGGTCGTTTGACGGATTTTACATTGGATTTGTTGAGGCGGAGTGGTCTGGAGTTTGAGGTTTATGGGAATCGGCTGTTTTCTAATTGTCGAAATTTTCCACTTGATATTTTGTTTCTACGAGATGACGATATTCCTGAGTATGTGCAGGATGGGGTGTGTGATTTGGGGATTGTGGGGAGGAATGTGGTGCGAGAAAAAAATGCAGAGGTGGAGGAATTGGAGCCTTTGGGTTTTGGGCGTTGTCGTTTGGCTCTGGCGGTTCCTAAGGATTCGGAGGTGACAAGTTTGGATCAGTTGGAAGGGAAAGTGATTGCGACATCTTATCCTACAATTTTGAGCTCTTTTTTGAAAGATCGTGATGTTGAGGCGGAGGTGGTGGAAGTGAGAGGATCGGTTGAAATCACCCCAAGTTTGAAGGTGGCGGATGCGATTTGTGATCTGGTTTCGACTGGATCTACATTGATGATGAATGGATTGGTGGTTTTGGAGGAAGTGTTTAAGTCGGAAGCGTTGCTTGTGGCAAATTCTACTTCAATTAAGGTTGAAAATAAGCAACGTGATTGTGAGCGTTTGTTGGTGCGAATTCGGTCCAGTTTATTAGCGCGTCGTCGTAAGTACATCATGATGAATGCGCCGCGAAAGGCGCTTTCTAAGATTGAGGCAATTTTGCCGGGGCTAGAAAGTCCCACGGTGGTGCCGTTGGCGGAGGAAGGAATGATTGCGATTCATTCGGTGGTGGCAGAAGACACGTTTTGGGATGACATTGAACGTCTTAAGGAGGCTGGGGCTACTGGGATTTTAGTTTTGCCTATTGAAAAAATAATTCTTTAACTTTTTTACAATGATTAAAATTTATGATTGGAAAAATATTGGTGAAGAAGATCGGTCTCGTCTTATGCAGCGTGCGCAGGCCGACATGGAGCCTATTAAGGAAACGGTGGCTATGTGGCTGAATCGTGTGCGTGAGGAAGGAGATGTGGCAGTGTTGGCTTATATTCGCCAGTTTGATGATCCGAATTTTTCGTTGAATCAATTGAGAGTGACGAAGGATGATATTCAAGTGGCATATGAACGGACAGATCCAAATGTTTTAAAGATGATCCGCCGACAGATTGAAATTTCGCATGCGTTTCATATTGAACAGGCGTCAAAAATCACTCGTGAATGGGAGATTGAGTCGGTGCCTGGAGTGAAAACCGGTGTGCGCGTGGTTCCGATTGATGCGGTGGGATTGTATGTTCCTGCTGGCAAGGCGCCGCTTCCTACAGTTGCACAAATTTTGACAGTGGCGGCAAAGGCGGCAGGAGTGCCTCGGGCTGTGGTCTGTTTTGCGCCCACGGCACCCAATTACGAAATTATTGTTGCGGCTAATGAGGCGGGTGCAGATGAAATTTATCGTGTGGGTGGCATTGCGGCTATCGGAGCACTTACTTATGGGACAGAGACGATTTCTCCGGTGTATAAAATTTGTGGCCCTGGAAATCCCTATGTTCAAGCCGCGAAATTGCAGGTTTTTGGAAAAGTGGGCATTGATATGTTGTCTGGGCCATCGGAGGCTTTGATTTTGGCTGATGAGTCTGCGGATCCTCGGTTTTTGGCAGCGGATATTTTGGCGCGTTGCGAACATGGGTCTGATTCGGCGGGGGTGATGGCAACGTCGTCTCGTGTGTTGGCCGAGCAGGTGAAAATTGAAGTGGAGCTTCAGGCTCCCTTGTTGGTTCGCCAAAAGTATATTCAGGAGGCTTTATTGGAGTACAGTGCCATTTTGGTTTTTGATTCGGATGAAGAGGTGATTGAGTTTGCTAATGATTACAGTGCGGAGCACCTTGAAATTCAAATGAAGGATCCCTTGGCTATTTTGCCTCGAATCCGGAATGCCGGTTCGGTGTTTTTAGGAGATTATGCTCCGGTGGCGGTGGGGGATTATGCGAGTGGAACTAATCACTGTTTGCCGACTGGCGTGGCGCCTAAGTTTGCGTCGCCGGTCTGTGTTCAAACCTTTCTTAAGGAAATGGAATATCAGTTTTTGACTCGTGAAGGATTGGAAAATTTGAAGCCCATTGTGGAGTCTATCTCTGATGTTGAGGGTCTAGATGCGCACAAGCGCAGTGTTCAAATTCGATTCGAATAACTTAATTTTTTATGGATACTATTTTTTGGGACATGGATGGAGTGTTGATTGATTCTTTGGGGCTGGATCTCCAAGTGGTCAATCCTATGCTTGCGGCTCGTTTTGGGGCGCAAGTTCAGGTGAGTCGTGATTTCATTCGTGAGCAGTTTGCGTTGGCGATTCCTGACTTTATTCGTGCAATTTTGGAAAAGGTGGAACGTTTTGAACCTGCTCTTTGTGGAGAGATGGTGTGTGAGTATGAATTGCTCCGAAGGTCGGCGTCATATGATCTTTGCCCGGGAGTTCTTGATCGTTTAGAAGAAGCGCGCGCATTGGGGTTTTCTCAGTATGTGGTTTCTAACAATCTTGAAGCGGACATTGATCGTATTTTAGAGCAGGTGGGTATTAGGGATTATTTTGATGGCGTGAGTGGATATGATTCTAGTGTAGGAATGGTGAAAAAACCGGCGCCTGATATTTATTTGAGAGCTTTTGAAGAGGTGAGTGGATTGAGTGCTTATTGGGTTTTTGAAGACTCGAAAGTTGGTGTGACCGCGGCAATTGCGGCTCGGGAATTATGGGTGTCCAATCCTGTGACGGTGGTGGGAGTGTTCACAGGAGGTGATGGTCTCGATAAGTTGTCGAAGGCGGATAGAGTGGTTAGTGATTTGAGTGAGTTTAGTTTTGTGTCGATGGAGCGGGTTTATCAAAGTTTAGTTGATGGATGTGATGTTGAGGCGGTTTGTGCTTTGAAGCTGTTTTTAAATGATTGTTTTGATCTTAATGTGGAAGGTTTGAAGTTCATGCAATCCGCGGTTTCTCTTAATTCGTTTAAAGGAGAGTTTAAGTCTGGAGGCGAGCGGTATTTTTTTAAGACTCACATTGAGGTTGATGGAGAGGTGTCTGAATATGCAGGGGTTGAGTTGCTTGAAATGGTAGGATATCCAGTGATGGCTCCGGTATTTGTTTCGCGTGAGCGAGGGAGAGAATTACTGGTTTATCGTTTTGTTGATGAGCCTACGTTGTTTGAGCTGGTTTCGGAGGCGACTATCCCTGATGAGCTGTTTGAGAGTCAGATGCTATTGGATCGCCAGCTTTTTGAGATTTATAAGGAAACGTTTGAGAAGGATTCGAATCCGGTTTTTCCGGATGTTCAGCAGTTGTTTTGTCGACGTTTAAATGGAGATCGTTTTGATGATTTTTATAAGGGGAAAAAGCGAGTGCTGGGGGATCGGCTTATTTCTTTTGAGGAGTTGGAGAAAATGGAGTGGGTGGTGAACGGAGTATCGTGTGGTGTGATGGGAGAGTGGCTGGTGATGGCGCGACGGTTGTTGAATTCGGAGGCACAGTTGTTGTTTACTGTGGTTGGACATGGCGATGCGCACAACGGAAATTTGTTTTATGGAAAATCTGGATTACGTTATTTTGATCCCGCGTATGCGGGTCGAATGGATCCATTCTTGGATTTGGCGAAACCTCTATTTCACAATACATGGGCGAAGTGGATGTATTTCCCAAATGAGGTTGAATCATCGTCTAGCGTGAAGGTGCGTTGGGAGGATGGTCGAATTTTGATTGATTATGAATCGGCCTTAAGTGAGGTGGAACAGTTCTTTTTTACGTCCAAAATGCGTGAGGTGTTGAGGCCGTTGCTAGGTTTTTTGAAAGATCGAGATTGCTTGTCTTCTGATTGGGAAGATCGGTTACGGTCGGCTTTGCTTTGTTGCCCGTTGCTCACGGTGAATTTGTTTGATGAGTCTAAGTATTCGTCGTCTATGGCTGCGTTGGGGTTAGCTCGAGTGGCTGAGATGGCAACGTTTGATTTTAACCCTTATTTATCATGATTGCTTTAATTGACTATGGTGGAGGAAATCTTTGTAGCGTGACTAATGCGTTGGATGGTTTGGGGGCGTTGTATGTGGTGACTTCGGATCCGATGGTGGTTCGGGAGGCGTCAAAAGTTATTTTTCCTGGGCAAGGAGCGGCTGGTCAGGCAATGCAAGCTTTGAATGAGCTGGGCTTGGTTTCGGTATTGCGTGAATTGAAGGTGCCGTATCTGGGGATTTGCATAGGGATGCAGGTTTTGTTCGGATTTTCTGAAGAGGGTCTTACCCCATGTTTGGACATGGTTGATGGGCGACTTAGGCGGTTTTCTTCTGAATTGCTTACAATTCCTCAAACAGGATGGAATCGTGTGAAAATCTCGGGGGATTGTCCATTGTTTCGTGGAATTTTGGATGAGTCGTATTTTTATTTTGTGCATTCGTATGCGGCGCCGCTCATGGGTGACTTGACGGAAGGAGTTAGTTTTTACGGACAGCCTTTTACATCGATGCTTCAGTTTAAGAATTTTTTTGGAGTTCAGTTTCATCCTGAAAAATCGGGAGAGGTGGGACTTAAATTATTACGTAACTTTATTGAATTATGAATTGTCAAATATTACCTGCTATTGATCTCATGGATGGTGGTTGTGTTCGTCTTCGGCAAGGTCGTTTTGATGAGAGGACTGACTATGCGCCGACGCCACTTGCGATGGCGCGATTGTTTGAGCGTATGGGGTATGAATGGCTGCACATTATTGATTTGGACGGGGCACGTGCTGGGGTGTCTAAGAATTTTTTACCTATTTGTGAGATTTTGGAAAAGACGTCGCTTAAGGTTCAGGTTGGGGGTGGACTTCGGTCATTTTCTGCGATGGCAGATATGTTGAATGCGGGAGTGTCACGTGTTTTGGTGGGAAGTGCGGCGGTGAAAGATCCGGAGGTGGTTAGGGAGGTAATTGAGCGTTATGGTTCGGAGTCTGTGGTGGCGGCGATGGATTTAAAGGAGGGAAAGCTTCGTGTTTCGGGGTGGACGGAAAATGGAGAGGGTACGGTGGATGAATTTATTGGGAAAATGTTTGAGTTGGGAGTTCGAATGATTTTGTGTACTGATATCTCACGAGATGGCATGGAGCAAGGGCCGAATGTGGAGCTGTATGAAGATTTGGTTCAGCGATTTCCTCAGATTAAATGGATTGCAGCGGGAGGCGTGGGGTTAGGAGGTGATCGTGAGTTATTGGATGTAGTGGGAATTTCTCAGGCGGTGGTGGGGAAAGCTTTTTATGAAGGATCTTTGTTGGCGAAGCGAATTGTTCCTTGTTTGGATGTTCGTGACGGGAGAGTTGTGAAGGGAATTTCGTTTGAGGGTTTGAAGGATGTGGGTAATCCGGTTGAATTGGCTCAGCGTTATCAGGATGATGGTGCGGATGAGCTGGTTTTTTTAGATATTACGGCAACGTCCGAGAATAGAGATACGGTGGTGGACTTGGCTTCTAGAGTGGCTAAGGTGCTGTCTATCCCTTTTACAGTGGGTGGTGGCATTCGTTCGTTGGATGATATTCGTGAGGTGCTTCGGGCGGGTGCGGATAAGGTTGGTTTGGAATCGGCGGCGGTTTTAAATCCTGATTTGATTTCTGAAGCGGTGGCTTATTGTGGGTCTCAAGCCATTGTGATTTCAGTGTCGCCTAAGCGAATTTCTGGGACTACTCGTTGGACGGTTATGATTAAGGGAGGAAAAGAGGACACAGGAGTGGATTTGATCGAATTTTTGAAGGATATGCAGGCGCGTGGTGCGGGAGAGATTTTGTTGAATTCAGTGGATGAAGATGGTCGGAAAGGTGGGTATGATTTGGAATTGCTTCGTGCGGCGAATGAGGTGCTTAGGATTCCCTTCATTGCATCAAGTGGAGCGGGGAAGATGCAGGATTTTTATGATGGATTGGTTGTGGGAGGTGCGGATGCGGTATTGGCCGCGTCGGTGTTTCATTCCGGTGAAATTCCTATTCCCACGCTCAAGCATTTTTTGAATGATCGTGGTGTTCCTATCCGTTTAACTTAAAAAATCATGAAACTTAATTTTGAAAAAATGGACGGTTTGATCCCTGTTGTGGTTCAGAATGTTGGGTCACGCGAGGTGCTTATGGTCGGGTTTATGAATGAGGCTGCGGTTGCTCGTACAAAGGATACGGGGCGAGTGACGTTTTGGAGTCGTACTAAAAAGCGGCTTTGGACGAAGGGAGAGGAGTCGGGGAATTTTTTGGAGGTGGTTGAGATGGTGGCAGATTGTGATTGTGATACGTTGCTTATTATGGCTCGGCCCGTTGGTTCTACCTGTCACACTGGGAAGAAAGCTTGTTTTGGTGAGGTTTCGGGAGGGCTTGGATTTTTATTAAAACTTGAACAACTTATTTATTCGCGAAAGGTGGAACGGCCCATTGGTTCGTACACAACGTCATTGTTTGATGATGGATTGAATCAAATCGTTGAGAAGATAGCGGAGGAATCAGAAGAAGTGACGAGGGCTGCAATTCAAGAAACTCGTGAGCGGCTGATAGAAGAATCTGCAGACTTATTGTTTCACTTGATGGTGCTCCTTGCTCAAAAAGAAGTTGGCCTCACGGAAGTGATGAACTGTTTGGAAAGTCGGAATGAATCCTGAAATTTATCGAGCCACGCGTTCGCTCTGTACATCCACGTAGTCTTCTAACCCTGGTGGGGTGTTGAGGATGATGCGTTCATCGTAGCGGATCACAACATTTCCTTGGTCGTAGTTGGCAGGTCCAGCAAAGGTTCGTGCTTCGAGGAGTGGATTGATGTTTCCATAGACTGAGCCTTGGATTGTGAGTGAGGTGAATGGA
Source organism: uncultured Candidatus Peribacteria bacterium (assembly GCA_964491515.1). GTDB lineage: Bacteria > Patescibacteriota > Gracilibacteria > UBA1369 > UBA12473 > CAZBGQ01. Next base: position 95,242 of record CAZBGQ010000001.1, on the reverse strand, counting down.
TCGGTCCAATCTCCGGTGATGACTCCTTCTGCGTCGGCTCCTCCCTGTACGTAATAAACTCCGGCCATTTTGGTGACTTTGGTTTGAGGTGGGTTGTTTTCAACGTTTATATTTCCATTGATTACAATGAAGGCGATGGATGGGATTTCTTTTGGATTGTTGATGTTGAAGTTTCCGTTGCTGCTTGGGATGGCGGAGTATTCGATGTTTTTGCGGATGTTTAAGTTGGCGTTTCGGACGATGAAGGTGTAGGCGCCTGCAGGAACTTTGTCTGTAAGGGCCATGGTTAAGTTGGTGCCGTCAATTTCGTAAACGTTCTGTTTGGAAGTTTTGTATTGGTCAAGATTAGCGAGGTCTCCGAAATTCTTGAGTTTGACCCCATCATCTGGGTTGGAAGATGGAAGATTTTTTAGAACTCCTTTGTTGTTTCTGGTTACGGCTTCGGTATTGTAGGTGGATACGGTGTTTTCGATGGTGGCTCGCTTCCAGACAGTTTTTAGGTCGAAAACGATTTCTTTAACATGTCTGCTTTTATTTATATAACTTTGGAAGCGACTGAAAAAGGAGTTGTTTTTTGCGAGGACGAGTCCATCACTGTTGTTGTCGTTGTCGTAGTAGCAAGAGAGGTCGTAGCTTTGAAGGCTGCTTCCTAAGTATACGTCTCCTGCATTTCGAGTGAGAAGGTAAGGGCAAATGACGGTTAAGTCAGCAGATGCGTTGAGTCCAGTATTTGTTTCTGCCGTGTTTGTGAATCCTTGAACGGGACATACGTCAGTGGAGAGTGCTTCGCAGGAGAAGCTGCCGTTTCTAACTTTTCCAACGTACTGAATTTTAATGGGAGTGGCATCTTCCAAGTTTTCTAGAGTGATGCCTAGCGAATTGGCGATGTCTCCTGTGTAGCATGGTTCTACGGACGTGATCTCGAGAGAGTCGGTTACTTCGTTATATTCGCGAGCACATAGAGAAAGTTTTTCTTCGTGTGTGTCTTTGTCTAAATAGACATACAATCGTCCATTATCAGTCCATGCTTCTACAGGGTCAGGGTCTGCATTTACTGGCTCATGAAATGTGATGATTCCTCCTTGGCTGCCGTTGATCCCGTCCTTAATGTCATCGAAAATTGTTGGAGGGTTTGAGTTTTGTAGATCGGGGGTGTAGGTGAGTTCGTACAGTGCGTAATCGAAGTCATGCGCGTAGCTTGGGCAATCTTCTTCGGAATCGAAACAGCTTCCATTGATGCTGGTTACACCTACTTCCATGAATCCGAAGTTCCAGGTGGTTACTTTCTTTTCTAATGTATCTCCAGGTTGAGGGAAGTTGATTTGAAGTTGGCAGACATTGTTGCACCAGAGTCCATCGTCTGTAGGTCCTCCATTTGGTCCTTCATCACATTCTTCATAAACGTTTCTTCGTTCATTGGGGCTTTGTTTGATGCCATCTCCACAATAGGTCTCTCCTCCGCCACCTCCGCAGTTATTTCCGACGCAACCTCCAACTCCACAGTTTGAGGTACAGGTTCCGGTATTTCCGATAATGTTTGCTTCTGCGTTACAGTCTTCGTCGTTGGTGTTTACGACGGTGATGTGGTCATTTTCTGCTCCTCCGAAGTATCCAACGGATTGGTCACTTGATGTGATAGGGTTTCCAACAAGGTCTCCATTGTTGGCCACGAAATTCCCATGAAGTTCGCCATTTAATCTTCGGCTTTCCCATGTCCATGGTCCAGGCCATTCTCCAGGGTCAGAAGTTATGGTGAATAGTTGAGGGAGACTTTTTTGTGCGACTGCTGGTGGGTCGATTTGTAGTCCAATACATTGGTCAATAACAGGTGGAGGAAGTTCACATGTGTTGGAGCAGGCATCGTCGTCAATGGTGTTTCCGTCGTCACAGACTTCGTTTTGTCCTTCATCGTTAGGGTTTTGAGGAATACCGTCTCCGCAGTAGGTACGGACTGGTTCGGGTGTCCCACTGATTTGGTCCACACAAATGCTAGCGTTGATATCTTGCACCGTGATGGTGTCTCCAAGTTCACATTCATTTACCCACACGTTGTGAAGTGTGGTGGTCATGGATGAGTCTCCGGATGTTTCTGACTCTGCTCGTTCTTCTGTTGAGTAGAACTGACAGGTAGATGGTCTGTCATTGTTATCTGTGGCGCTGATTTCGAAAACGCCAGGTATGTTTCTTTGATTAAAGCCTAGACTTTCGAAAGAAAGTGGGAAAGGTTGGGTCGCAATTACTTCTTGGGTAAGATCGACGGGAGTGGTTATGTTGAGTGTGTTACATGGGTTGCCAATGGGGAGGCTGGCCCTACATGTTTCTTGGTAGTCGTTTTCAGTGATAAAAATTTCATCGCCTGCTACACAGCTTTGGACTTCTACTGCTTTGGCGGTGGTCGAGAGTCTGGTGCTCCATGGGAATTCGGATGTTTCTCTAAATTCACAGTTCTCTGCTTCGGTCCAATAGGTATATTTCCCGTTCCATTTGTTTCCTTCATTATCTTCTGCAGAAATTACAATAGCAGTGAGATCTCCAGCATTTTCAGGTGCAATGGAGGTGGGTTCAATGATATATAAATCTTTACAGAAAAGTGGTGGTTCTTCCACGATTTCACAGGTAAGGGAACAGTCGTTTCCGGGGGTTCCGTTGAATTCGCCGTTGTCGCAGGCTTCATCTTGTCCGTAGTCGTTGGGGTGTTGTTCGATTCCATCTCCACAGTAGGTGAGTGGAGGAGGAGGAAGGGTACAGTCGTTTTGGCAGGAGTCGTTGTCAATGCTGTTTCCATCGTCACATTCTTCGTTTTGTCCGTTATCGTTGGGTGTTTGTTGAATTCCATCTCCGCAGTAGGTGAGTGGTGGATTTGGAAGTTCACATGTGTTGGAGCAGGCATCGTCGTCAATGGTGTTTCCATCGTCACATTCTTCATTTTGTCCGTCATCGTTGGGTGTTTGTTGAATGCCGTCTCCGCAGTAGGTTGGAGGTAGTGGTTCGATATCTACGCTGTCATTACAGGTCGTGGGGTAGTTGATTTCAGTTGTATAGAGCGTGTCGCCAGGACTACATGCATAAGCGTACATGGTTCGTCGGTAGGTGTTTGAAATGGTAGTTACTCCTCCAGTTTGGTTGTTGGCGTTGGCTTCAGAAATAGTGAATAGGCAGGTCGAATGTCCTCCACTTTCATTGGTTGCGGAGTATCGATATCGGCCGCTCCACCATTCGCCGCTTGCTGCGGTTGGATTGTTGATGTTTATGGTGATGTAGGGATCTACATTGCTGGCTGGAATTGTATTGGCGGGTGTCATGGATAAACTTGCACAGGCATCGCCAATTTCTAAACTATCATTACATACTAGGGGCGCGCTGTTTTCACTGACTTCTATGATTTCGGCAGGACTACAGTTTCGTACATTGACGGTTTCTGAGGTGCTGATGAGAGGATTTTTCCATTGGCCAAAACTTCCTCGTCTAAATTGACATGTATTGGGCCCGTTGGGATTTGAACTTGTGTAGGTGTAGGTACCATCCCAAGGTGCGCCGCTATCGTCGTCCACATCAATCGTAATGGGTTGAGTATTTTCTGCGTCTGCAGCGGAAATTGAGGTAGGGGAGGTGATATCTAAATCGTTACAGACCTCTACTTCACAATCATCAAAAGTTAAACGAGCTCCGACAGCTCCGTACCAGTAGGCAAAGTCATGATCAGGGTCTACGTCGAAAGGTTCATCGTCCGTTCTATTGTCGTTGTCCGAATCTACGTCTTGGGTAAGGGTTTGATACCAATTGTTTGATGTTTGGTTTTGATACCAGTGCTCTACTAGAGCGTAGGATTCTGTCGTGGCGGTTTGATATTGGCTGTAGTTTTCTGGTTCCATCCAAATGGTTTCAACCAATTGTGGTGGATCCTGGCTACTTGAATTTCGTGCGTGAAGCCAAGGAGTGTTGTCTGTATTCCCACTGTCACTGGTGGAATATCGCCATACTAATCCACGTGGGTTTCCAGGTAGAAAATTGAGTCGTTGATAGGTGATGGTGGTGCCTCCCCATTGTGGTCCGGAGGCAATGACTTGTCCGAGGTCTGTGTTTTTGTCGAATCCACAGTCGTGATAGACGTCGTCTCCAAGGGTACAAGATAGATTGGTCGTATCCACGGTAGAGAGGAAATCGTTGGTTGCAGGTGTTCCAGGGCCTGACATATAGGATGAGTCGTAAGACGTATCCAGGGCCATGGAAAAAGCATGGACGGTGGTCCAATAATCTCGATTGGATGTGTTTACGGTTAGTAGTTCATACCAGTGTTGCATGTATCCTGTTGAACATGCCAAATCGCTTTCTGCCCATGTTGGGTTTTGGTTCATCTTTTGAACATCGTAGGTCATTTCACCATTCGACAAATTTGTGGTCCAGCCACCCAGGGCGAACCCTAGGGGTACTGCGATTATTGCGACTCCTATACCTGTTAGTAGGAGGTTTAACCATTTTTTGAGATGATGATTTTTTGACATGTCTATTTGTTAGGCATTTTATTATACACTTATTTGGGTTTTTGGGAAGGCTTTATTCGGTTTTTTCTTCTTCTTCCTCTGTGGCAGTTAAGACGGCTTCAGTTCCTGCTGATTCTGTGCTTCCCAGGGGGTTGGAATCTACGGACTTTGGAGTGGTTGATCCTTTCACTGTCTCTGTGGTGCTGGTTGGAGCCACGGGGTTTATTTCTCCGGTGGCAACAGCGGGTTTTTCTTCTAGTGTTGCACCGTTTATATCTATGCCGGTACCACTTGAGTCGGTTGCGTCTCCGGCTACAGTTTCAGTAGGAGCATCTTGGATTGTTGCGCCGCTAGTATCAACGGTTGTGCTTGTGTCTGATCCATTTAGAGGTGGAGCTTCTGTGATGTCTCCGGATGTATCGTTTTTGGGTTCGGGAGTAGGAGCTTCTTCAAATGTAGAACCTTGAACGTCAACGGTGGGCTCTGGGCTAGGAACTGGCTCGAGTGTCGCGCCACTCACATCAACGGCAGGTTGAGCTTTGGTTTCAGCTGAGCCACCGGTAGGAGCTTCTTGGAAGGTTCCAACAGGGATAGAGTCATTGGTAGATGTTCCTGCGACGTCTATGCTAGTGGCTGGTTCGAGTGTGGCACCACTTACATCAACGGCGGGTTGAGCTTTGGTTTCAGATGAACCACCGGTAGGAGCTTCTTGGAAGGTTCCGACAGGAACCGAGTCATTGGTAGATGTTCCTGCGACGTCTATGCCAGTGGCCGGTTCGAGTGTGGCACCACTTACATCAACGGCGGGTTGAGCTTTGGTTTCAGATG
>CAZBGQ010000001.1:0-89833 GCA_964491515.1 uncultured Candidatus Peribacteria bacterium | reverse complement strand
GTTCGAGTGTGGCACCACTTACATCAACGGCGGGTTGAGCTTTGGTTTCAGATGAGCCACCAATTGGAGCTTCTTGAAAGGTTCCTGCTTTATAACTTTCCCCTGTTTCCCTAGGGCTAGCGGTGGTTCCTCCAGGGCTGGTTTGTGTGCCTCCATCGGTTTCACCATTATTTGATGTACCGGTTGTGGCTGAATCGGGATCGTCTCCGCCAACGACATCTCCTCCTCCAGTATCAGGAGAACTTTCGGTGTCGCTTGATTCAGCTCCTTCATCATCGCCAGGCGCATCTTGTCCGTCCACTGGTTCTTCTTCTTCGCCTGTGCCGGAGCCTCCACTTTCATCTTCCTCTCCCGAAGATTTTCTTGTAGTGCGTTCTTCCGGAGTGTGTTTGTGGCTGTAAGCGGCAAATAGTTCGTATATAGGAGTGGATACTTTCCCTCTGATTTTTGGAAGGAGGGTTTGAATTTGACTTTCGGTCATTCCTTGGAATCCTCCGATCACCATGCTCTGATTCAATCCAATTAGTGGATTGTCACAGGCAGAGTTGGTTCCTCCGAAGACTTCGGTTTTGATGCCAAGCTCTAGGGTTACTCCATAGTCGGTGGTGATTTCTATCATAGAACCACTGGCTTGGTTGGCTTGAAGTTTTTGAGCAATGGCTTGAAATTCACGGAATGCGGCGGCATGTGGTTCGCTTGAAGCGAGGAGGGAAGGGTCGTTGTAAATTGCGGTTATTAAGTTGTAGTCTTCAACTCCTTGAATGACTGCGTATACTTGGTATAAATTGAGGGCAAGAGTGGTTCTCATGAGGGCTTCCGGATTTGATGGAAGGGTTCCTAGTCGAGCCAATACTTCTTGTCTCATTTGAAGATCATCTGAGTAGTCAGTGTAACCAAGTACTTCACCGTCTTTTGGTAAGGTGTCGGCACGGAGTCCACTGACTCCTTCTCTTCCTACGACAGTGAATATTTCTGCAGTGGGAGGGATAGCTCGAGTTGTTTGGTTGCCCTGAATATCTTCCATAATAGTTTCAGCCACTTCAGGACTGAATTCACGGCTAAGTACTTGTTCGAAAAATTGTCGGTTGCGTTCACGGTAGGCATCACGTTCTGCTTGTGATGATCGATCGCTGTGTACGTAGGTTTCTTTTCTGATCACACTGATCATGTAGTTGAGTTGATTTTCAGAAAGCTTGACGGCTGGGATTAGTCCTTTGGCCGCGGTTTTTAGTTTTTCAACTAAATCTTTGCGTCCTTCTGTCCAATCTTCATCGAAAATACTTTCTGCAAGCCAGGTTTTTTTATCTTTTTGGAAAATATCTTGGGCTAATTTAGTGAGTCGTCCGTCTGGATCGATTGCTTCGGGACTGGCGGTGAGGGCTCGTGGGCTGAGTTCGCTCACACGCCCTAGTTCACCTATATATCCATCCATGTCGAGTTCTTCGAAAATTTCCGCACGTTCCTGTGATTCATCCATGTCTTGCCATCCCAATACATTGGTGAGTGATTCACCGTTTCCTCGTGGCGCGATGGTCACTGCATTGCTGTTGTTGCGGAATGTGATTACTCCGTGTGGTTCAGCAAGAATGTCTTTATTAGAGCGATCTTCATTGTCCCGAATGGTGATACGTGTGAAGGTATGTGATCCGTTTCGTTTTCGGGGAAGAATAAAGGTTTCACGTGTGATGAAAAGGTTGCTGTCTGCATCCAATTGATTTAGGGCGAGATATAGGTCTTCGCCTGTTGCTTTTCCATCTGGTCCTGGCATGGCGGCCAATCGAGCTTTCATAGCAGGATCCATGGTTACTTCCACGTTTCCTCGGATTCCGTGTACTTGTAAGTTGAGTAATCCTTCGGCTTCGCCTTGTCCTTGTTCTAGATGAAATCCAGATTTGTGGACTTGGGCGTTTTGAGCGTCGAGACTTTGTCCAAGTAGGTCGCGAACAGATAAAACGTCTTGGCTTCGACTTTCAATTTGTATCCGTTCTCCGTCGAGGTTATACCCGGTTGGAAGTGGGGCGATTTCCCAATCTCCGGTGTCTATTCCTTCTACAATGCGAGCGTCTCCTACTTTTTCTCGTAGGGCGCTTTCGATGGTTTTTCCTGAATCTGCCAATACTTCGTTCATGTTTGGAACGGCAAAAACCATGATGGTTTTTCCTCGGAAGGCGAAGCTTAGTCCTGGGATGATGAATGGTGGAACAGGTATTAGTGTGAGTTGTGCTCCTGTAATTCCATCGGCAGGCATTTGTGATTCGGTGTAGTCTCCTAAGTTTGCTTTGAGTTCTTCATAAGCACCAATGAGGAAAGCTTGTTTGGTTTTTTCCCCGAATCCTCCGGCTTCAAGTCCACTTACAATGTGTTGAAGTTCGGGGAGCTCGGCGATGAGGCGTGCTTTTTCAGCGTTTGATCCTGCGTCTTCAATAGGTCCAAAGCCAGCTTTGAATTCAGCCACGCTTCGTGCGTTCTCGGCGAATGTTTCGGCTTTTTTCCTGAATCCAAATGTTAGAGAGGCTCCTGGTAGTACTCCATTAGTAGGACTTAATGCCAAGCCAGCGCTGGCCACTTGGAAGTGAACAAAATCTCCATCTTGTTCTGCAGCCACAGCGGCGGCACCGAATCCGACGCCTCCACTACTGACATGGTCTTGAGCGATTGCGGCTCCAAAGTTAATTCCAATGGAAACTTCATCGTCGATTTGCCAGGTTTTCCCAAGTCCGATCCCAATGCCTCCTTTACTTCCACCATCAGCGGTGTAGCCGAGGCCGGCTGTTAGGGTTAGGTTGAGAGTTTCTGTCTTACTTATTTTGATGGGAAAGCTTAGAGCAGCGCCTAATTGTCCACCTGTGAGATCTGACCCTTGTGATTCCGTAGAACCAGCCACAGCCGCACTTGGTGCAGATTGTCCTGGTTCAGGGAAGTCTGGCAATGCAGGGAATTGAAATCCTCTATTTGTTAGCGCGTTGTCGATGGCTCGTGCGGCGGCTTCGAGGTAGTTAGGCTCGATTTCGCCTCCATCTTGTTCTATTTTCCTGAGAAGTCCTCGGAGCACTCCTTGAACGGTTGGTTTGTCTGAATACCCTTCAATTACGGCCTCGAGACTTTCAGCCACTTGTTGTTGGACTCGATCTTTGACTCGACGTCCTTTGTGGAGTTCATAACCGTTTTGAATGAACATTTTTTGTTGAGAGGTAAGTGAACTCAAGTTGTCTGGATTTACCGATAGAACTTGAACTAATTGATTAATGTAATCACCGCTTGAGAGTATTTGTGCTCGTTTGGCGTTGAGGTCGTCGATCTGTTTTTGTTCTTTGACCTTTTCTCCTTGGAGTCGTGCTAATTGAGTTTTGAACTCTTTATTATTGGGTTGTTTGGCTATACGTCCTTCCACTCGAGTGATGCGTCGATCGATTCGATCCATGTTTTCACTTAAGTCTCGTAACCCTAGATCAAGTCGTCCTAATTCTTCTTTGTCTTTTGGTTTAACTGAAACTCCGGCACGGCCTAACTCTTGAATGATTCCCATGTCTCGTAGTTGTGGGTCATTGGCCCATCCTTTGATTCCTTCTTGAAGGAAAAAGGATAAATCTTCCGCTAGAAGATCGTATTCGATGACTTCTTGTCCGGTGCCTGAATCGAAATGACTTCGGTAGCTGAGTAGATCAGCTAGCATGGCTTCGGTGTCGCGGTTTTTTGTGGCGTATCGAGTGTCTTCGAAGTCCATCTTCCCGCCGGTTTCAGCCTCTTCCCAACTTATGGTCGAATGGTCGCTGGTGAATGCGGCTTCTACTACGGCGGCAGTTCGTTCTTCTCCTTCTAATTGAGCTAAGTTCATGTCTCCGGCAGTTTGTCGATTGAAGGATAAATAACCTCCTTGGGCACGAATGCTGTCGACAACAGCTTGAGCTAATGGATTGTTTTCATTGAAATCTCCGGGAATGGCTTGTAGGTAAAGAATGGTTTCTCCACCGTCTTGAACTTTTTGGGAAATACTTCCATTGCTTATAAGTTCGTCTACGCCATAACAGGCTAAAAGTAGCTGAAGTGAAAATCCAATATCAGCCTTATTAGCAAGTTCTGGGGCAAGCCCCATGGACTGTAGATGATTTTTCATGCCTTGAACTAGTTGTGGATTGAGTCCGATGTATTCTTTTTGTTCTCCACGGACACTGCGTTCTAGCCGTCCTTGAAGGGCGGCGTCTAAATCAAATAGATCGCTGGCTCCAATGGTTTCAACGGCAAGAACATCTTCTCTGGCTGCCACTTGGGTGGCTTCTCGTTCTTCGTGAATGAGTTCTCCTCCACGCAATTCTTCGAGCGCTTGGAAAATTTTGTGAGCTTGGACAATAACGGCTTCTCGTTTTTGGATGGCTAACTCAAGACGAGCAGGATCTTTTGCATCTCCTTTTTCTCGTTTGGCTAATAGACCTTCGTATTTTTCAATAAATACTTGGGCACTTTCTCCGGTTACTGTTTGTGAAATATCTTCAAAGCTGAGTCGGTTGGGAGCCCCCAGTCGCACCATGGCACGAAATGTGGGAGGTGTTAATTCAAGTGGTTTTTGGGAAACCACATCTACCAGACGACCCACTTGTGGATTGTCTGCTTGTTGCCCAAGTGTGAGCATTTGTGACCATTCGGTGTCACTGGTTCGTAGCTGTCCTCCTCGGAGGAAATCAGGTAGTTCTTTGTCCATGCCTACAAGTTCTCGTGATCGAGCTAGGTAGGAGTCATCTTGATGTTCTTGTTGATGTGCGACCGTTTCTCGTCGTTCTTCAGCAGCTGCTTGTCGGGTTTCGGCACGTTCGGTTCGTTGGGCGGCTACGGTTTCTGGCCTAGAGACAGGAGCTGGTTTGGCAGCTTCTGGTACTGGCTTTTTCACGTAGACAGTATCTCCTACATTGCAGTAGAGACTTCCTTTTGGTGTTTTTCCGAGACGAAATTTAGGACTTTTTGCTTTGTTTAGAGTGACGAGTTCCTCTTCCGTCATTCCATTTTCTTTGGCAATTTGTTTTAAAAGTTTTCCTTCGATTTCGGATCTTTTGAGTGCTCGATATTCTATTTTTTCTTCAAGTTGGCCAAGTTCTTCGCGTGTTTCTTGTCCTACTTTCTCCACTGATTCTTTTGGGCCGTCGTCGTCACCGCGAGGTGCTTCGCTGCGGCTGGCTCCGTAGAAATAAATCAGACGTTGAGCTGGAGTCCAGGCTTCGTCCGAGAAGAGTTGTTTGAGGAACTTCATGAGATGGGAAGGTTAGTATTTGTTTTGATTTTTTAAATCTTTTAATTTTACCATAGATTTCGCTTTGCGGCAATGGTGTTTGAGTGCATTTGGGAGGAGGAGTCGTTAGAGTGTGCTCATGGAAATTCAAATGCCAGTTATAATCACCAATTTTAAGACGTATGAAGGCGCAACTGGAGCTAAGGCTCTCGAGTTGGCGCGAGTTCATGAAAAAGTGTCTAAGGCGACAGGTATTTCAATGGCGGTGGCGGTTCAATTGGCAGATCTTCGACTAGTGGCCGAAGCGGTCTCTATCCCAGTTTTTGCTCAACACATTGATCCGGTACGTTATGGCTCGAATACCGGTTATGTTTTGCCAGAAGCGGTTAAAGAAGCTGGTGCGTATGGAACGCTTTTGAATCATTCTGAACGGCAGATTGGTATGGAATTGCTTAAAGCGTCGATAGAAGCGGCTCAGGCAGTTGGATTAACTGTTGTGGCGTGTGCTCAAGATCATCAAGAGGCAGATCAAGTTCTTCATATGGGGCCAGAATGGGTGGCGGTGGAACCTCCTGATTTAATCGGAGGAGATATTTCAGTGTCCACGTCTCAACCGGAACTTATTCGAGCAGCGGTAGAACTTCATGGTGGAAATTCAACCACGTTGGTGGGGGCAGGTGTTAAGAATGCTGAGGATGTGCGTATTGCCATTGAATTAGGCGCGTGCGGGGTCTTGTTGGCGTCTGGTGTGACGAAGGCCGATGATCCGGAGTCTGTGCTTCGAGATTTGGCTAGTGGCGCGTTGGCAGTTAAGATGTAGACATGAAATTTTTTCGACTTTGGCTTTCATTGCTTCCGTTGTTTTTCCCGTTGTATTTGGTGAGGTTTGACGTGATGGGGATCCCCACTACATTGTTGGAAATGATGGTGGGTTTGACGGCGTTGTGGGGAATTACTTTTATTCGTCCATTTCATTTAAAAAAACTTTCGTGGCGTTTACCTCTCACTTTGGTGGGGCTGTTTTTTCTGGCTGCCACGATTTCAATGTTGATGGTTCCTTCTGTTACGTTTGATATTAATGGGGATTTGGTGGAGTCGGCACGGTTGGCACAAGGAATTTGGAAAGGATGGATGGTCATGCCCTTGGTTTATTTTTTGATGATTTGTTTTACTTCAAAAGATAGAGAATGGTGGAGTCGAACGTTTAAGTTTTTGGCGATTTCGGGGTTTGTAATGGGGGCATGGGCTATTGGTCAGATGATGACTGAAAATTTCTCAACATGGGATGGACGTGCTTCGGGGCCTTTTGAATCGGCTAACTATTTATCGCTTTATTTGGCGCCGGTTATTTTGATGACGTTCGCTGAATGGCTTAAAGCCTTTAAAGGAAGATTGTGGAAGCGTGTGGTGTGGCAGTTTGCATTGGCTGTGATGGTGTTGGGTTTGTGGGGGAGTCAGTCGTATGCGGCATTCATTGCGTTGGCGGTGGGGGTGATTTTTTATCTGATTTTCACGAAGGATCTTACAATTAGATTGAAGAAAATTGCGTTCATCTCGATGGTAGTGATTGGCTTGATTGGACTGTTGACCCAGCTTGACACGCCCAAGTTTCAGCAGTTTTTGGATTTTTCTGATCGGACTTCTAGTAGTGTGCGAATTGAGGTGTATACGATTGCGACGAAACTTATTCAGCAGCATCCATGGGTGGGCATTGGATTGGGTCAATTTGAGGTTCAATATCAGGTTAATGCTCCGGAAATTTTGGGCCACGCACCGTATGAATGGGTGATGTTGCATCCTCATAATTTGTTCCTTGCGTTGTGGCTTAATACGGGGCTTTTGGGACTTTTGGCGATGATGGGGCTTGTGGGCTGGATATTTTGGAGAGGTTTTCATAATAAAAAAAAGCACTTGTGGGAACGTTGGTTTCATCAGATTAAAGGTGGAGTGGCGTCTCCAGAATTCCAGATTCGTTTAATTGGCTTGTCTATGTTGGTGGTGATCCTTGTTCACGGTCTTTTTGATACGCCTTTCTTTAAGAATGACCTAGCCTATCTCTGGTGGTTGGTGTTGGCGATGGGGCTTTAGGATCTTATGTCCTTCTTCCGCATTGATCTGTTAGTCCTTGCACAAAATCATATAGTCTTTGTACAGCGGCAGTGTTTCCTTCTTGAGCTAATTTGGGAAGTTTTGAGGATATATCAATTCCCCCCCATTCCATTAGGATGCTGGCATCTCCAGAGGGAATAGTGCTCTTTATAAGAGCAAGGTCTTCTGGATCCATTTCGGCATTTCCTCTGAAGATTCCTAATAGGTGTTCGCAAACATTGTATAGAGCTAGGAGTACTGTCATTAGTTGTTCTCTTGGAATTTCTTGGGCAATACTGTCAATGTAATCGGGAACGGTTTCGGGGCTTGTTTCTGACATGGTGATTGGTTAAAAATATTCTCCTTCTTACTTAAAGCATTTTATCAACTTACAGTCAAGGCCTTTAGCGGCGGTGGTGTTAGGATTTGGGTAATGCCTATTTTCCTTTTCATTTGGAGGATTTTGGGATAGGATCACTTCCTTTTCCAATTTTTATGCCACCTCTAGATCAACTTGTCCATTTCATAGCTCATGAACGTCCTGGGGATGAGGGGCTGCAAATCTCTCCTGAGGTGAGAGCTGCCTATGCGACGCTTTTTGATCGTTATCGTGCGGCGATTGAGCCGGTACGTGAGCGGTGTGATCATGATGGGAGTGTTACGGAAGTGGTGGGTTTTGTGGAAGATGTTTCACGGACGGTGTTCATGATTCGAGCTATGGCGCGAGCCATTTATGAGAGAGCGAATCAAAGTGCTGGGCCAATTCATGTGGTGGAAGGGGGCTCGGGCTCAGGGTTGTTGGCGGGGGTGGCGTCTTTGATTCATCCTCGGGTTAAAGTTTTATCTGTTGATTCTGAATTGGAGCGTGTGGAAGTGGGTCGTGTGTTTGCTGGATCGTTGCCAACTCGTGATGCAATGACGTGTCGAGCTCAAGACCTTATTGAGAATCCTGATGTTGGAGAGGTGGATGTGTTGATTGCTGAGCATATTGATTGTGGTTTGCAGTCGGAATGGGCGACTGGCGTTCCTCGAATTGTTGGTGTTGATCCTGATTTTTGTATTCCCCATTCAGTTGTTCCTGTGGCATTTTCTGATCCACGTTTACGTCTCTATGTAGTGCCAGGTGGAGATCCTTTGCATGCTTTTTATGGGTTTGATGATTCGTTGCAGGTGTTGAAAGGTCGAGAGATTGTTTTGGCAGATTCACAGTCTGATGATGATGTGGTTTTTGAAGGGAGTTTGTCTTATCCTCCTGGCTTGAGTCCGTTTTTGGTGGGAAATGATATCCGGTGGGGGTCTCCTCGCTTTGGGAGGGCGTCTCTTTATCAGCAAAGTCAGGATTATTGTGCTGGAAGGCGTGACCCTAATGCTTGGGAGAATCATTTAATGGGATTTTTCTTATTGGATGCAGGGTTTCCTGCAGCCGCACAGAGACATTTAAGTAAGGCTTATATGGCGGTGAATAATTCTTCAGGAGATCGGCAAGATATGTCTTTTTCTCTTCGTTATTTATGTGGAATGCTTGAAGGAGAGGCCCCGCAGACAAAAGTGTTTACTCCTGATATGGAGTTTGTTGTTCGCTCTTCTAAGGTTTTGGCAGATGAAGTTGTAGAATGTTCGGATCAAGATCGCTATGCTGTTGGAGCATGAACATATTGAGGACCCTTTGGAAAATACCCTTACAATGTCAAAATTCCCCTTTTCGTTCGCTGCTTTGTTAGACCTCCTCAACATATCTAATCTGATATCCTTTCGTCGGCCTGCCTCGCAGGCGTTCAAAAATGATTAATTTTTCCACTACAATGGCATTTTCCAAAGAGTCCTTTACTTCAAAACAAATTTCAGGGCATGGTCGCGGTCGAGAGTTAGGATTTCCTACGCTTAATTTGCGAATGGTTGAAGGAATTCCAGCTGAAGGGGTGTATGCAGTTCATGTACGATTTTCAGATCAGATCGTAACTGGAGTGATGCATGTGGGGCCTCGTCCGACCTTTGATGAAGATGATGTGTCCATTGAAGTTCATTTGCTTGATTTTGAAGGGAACTGTCCTGATCCGAATGATCCGATTACGATTGAAATTCTTGGTTATTTGCGGGAGGTTATGACATTTGATTCTTCAGAAGCGTTGAAAAAGCAGATCGCACAGGATATCATGCAGGCAACCTCTTATTTCCCGTCGTAATGCTTCACTCTGTTAAAAGTAAAATGTCCAATCATAATCCGCTTCGTTTGCTTTATCATAAAATGAGAGCGATGGCGGCAGCTTTTTGGTACCGATTTCCATCAGATCAGATGACGGTGATTGGGATAACAGGTACGAATGGAAAAACCACAACGTCTCATTTGGTTACGGATATTTTGAGAGAGGCGGGGCATAAGGTGGGAATGATAACGACTGCGGATTTTAGAATTGTGGATCAGGTGATTCCTAATTTATATAAAATGACGACGCTCAATCCTTTTGTGACGCAGAAAATGCTGCGCCAAATGGTGAATCGTGGATGTACGCATGCAGTGGTTGAGGTTACATCTCATGCCATGGATCAATCGCGTTTGTGGGGGGTAAATATGGACATTGCGGTGTTCACTAATATTTCTCATGATCATTTGGATTATCATGGATCTAAGAAGGAGTATATTCGCTCAAAGGGAAAGTTGTTTGCGTCGCTTAATTATTCTAAGCGTAAGCCTAATGTTCCTAAGATGGCGATTTTGAATGCAGATGATCCGGAGGTTGGTTATTTTGAACAGTTTGTGACTGATAGAACGTATATGTATGGCTTCGGGAAGGGATCGTTCCAGGCTGTATCTCCTATTTATCGTTCGGATGGGACGTATTTCATTTATAAGGTGCCTAATGATCAGGCGGACATTGATATTCCTCTTCCTGGCCGATTCAATGTGGAGAATGCGTTGGCTGCGGCTACGGTGGCGGTTGCACTTCAGATTAATTTGAAAATCATTAAAAAAGCATTGGAAGGTGCTGGATCTGTTCCAGGTAGGATTGAACGTATTGATGAAGGTCAAAAATACACCGCGATTGTAGATTACGCGCATGCGCCGGATTCGTTGGAGAAACTATTGAGTATGTTTAGAGATCTTACTCCTGGTCGTCTTATGGTGGTGTTTGGAGCTACGGGGGATCGAGATCGTACTAAGCGACCGGAAATGGGTAGAATAGTGGATAAATATTCGAACTGGATGGTGCTCACGAATGATGATCCTTATACAGAGGATCCTCTTCAAATTATTGAGGATGTGTCGAAGGGGGTTACTCGAGCCGAAGGTGAACGTTTTTGGAAAATTCCTAATCGCCGACAAGCTATTCGTATTGCGTTGTCTTTAGCGAAAGAAGGAGACACGGTGATTGTGGCTGGTAAGGGTTGTGAAGAGTTTCAAGTGGTCGGAAATGAAAAAATTCCTTCCGATGATCGTCAAATTGTTCGTGACTATTTATCGCGCGAAGTTGAAGTTGAAATTGGCTCAGGGGAGGCTCGTTCTGGTAATCCTTATCTTGCTTCGTAATGAATGGTTTTTTAGTCATTGATAAGCCGGAAGGCATCACGTCGTTTGATGTGGTGGCTCGTGTGAGACGGGCGGTGATTTCTCATATGGGTAAGCCTGCATCGGGCGCTAAAAAGCTTCGTGTGGGGCATTTGGGGACGCTGGATCCGTTGGCCACTGGTGTTCTGGTGGTGGCGGTGGGGGATGCCACTAAGTTGATTGAATATTTAATGGGAGCAGACAAAGTTTATGAAGCGCAAATTGAATTGGGTAAAACTAGTGATACGTATGATAAGGAAGGCTCAATTACAGTGGTTCAGTCAGATCCGGAGATTTCTCGTGAGGCGTTGGAGTCCGGGTTGTTATCGTTTGTAGGAGAGATTGACCAAGTTCCTCCTGCTTATTCGGCGATTAAGGTTGATGGGCGAAGGGCCTATGATCGTGCTCGGAAAGGAGAGGATGTTCAGCTTAAATCTCGAAAAGTCATGGTTCATTCTATTAAAGTTCGTGGTTTTCAGTCTCCTTTTGTGGCGTTAGAAATTCATTGTGGTTCTGGAACCTATATCCGATCGATCGCGCATGACTTAGGTCAAAAACTTGGTACGGGAGGGTTGATGACCGCGTTGCAACGTCTTCGTGTGGGTTCTTTTACACTTAATCAGGCCCTTCCGTTGTCTGAGGAAGCACAGCCTGATTATTCATCACACATGATTCCGCTTGAGACGGTGGTGGCTGGCTGGCCTACTATTGTTTTAGTGGATGAACAGGTGGAAAAGTTACAGTCTGGCCAGTCTATTTTTTGTCCGCCTGGGTTTGGTGTGTCGGATTTATCATTACCTATTGTGGGCTTATATAAGGGGAAATTAGTTAGTTTGTTGAAGGAGGAGGGGCGATTTTTGAGAGTAGTGAAGAATTTTTTGTAAGATTTTTTGTATTGGTGCGTTTTGGTTATTCAGTGCTAACTTATAAATATCTTTTTAATCACTTTTATCATGCGTAAGTCACTTTCACTTCAACGAGTTTTTGCTTGGGGGAGTTCGTTTCTTTTGGCTAGTGCGGTTTTATTGATGCCGGTAGGTTCTGCTTTTGCCATTAGTGCTCAGCCGGATTTAACGGTGGACAGTATTATTAATGTGGATGGAATGCTTTCCATTAAGGTAGGAAATGAAGGTACCCGTGATGTGCTTCCTTCTGAAGAAGAAGGGGCTCGTCTACATATATATGTAAATGACGTGCTTCGCCTTAATTATCTGTTGAGTCAGTTGAATGATGATCTGCAGGAAGCAGGGAATGCGACGGTTTTGACGCCTTTTGGATTTGGTACGACGTACCTTCCTACAGAACAGGTGAATGAGGTTCGTGTTTGTGTGGATGCTACTAATCAAGTAAGCGACTCGGATCCCACTAATAATTGTTTAACGAAATCTTTTTTGGGAGGGCAGGAGTACACTCCTCAACCTGATTTAGGTCTTCATTTTGTTCGCAATATTGGAGGAATTCTTTCTATTCAAGTAGGAAATATTGGTGATCGTGATGTGACTGCGGATGAAGCGATTGGAGCTCGTTTAGATATCATTGTTGATGGTGTTTTACGGCGTGCATATCAGTTGAATCAGCTTAATTCCGATGTTTTGTTAATGAATCAACCTCCGATTATCACGCCTTTTGGGTTTGGAACTGAGTATTTGTCTAATAATGAGGATCATGTGATTGCAGTGTGTGTGGATCCTACTCATGTGGTTGAAGATTCGGATACTACAAATAATTGTAAAACAGTAACGCTTCGTAATAATGTCGAAGTGCCTGTGCCTACTCAACCGGATTTAACCGTCCATGGGATTGTTAATGATGGAGGCGCGCTTTCTATAAAAGTGGGAAATCAAGGTGAACGTGATATTGCACTTAATGAGCTTAGTACATCTCGTTTGTATGTTTATGTAGATAATGCGCTTCGTCGTAATTATTTATTGAGTCAGCTGAATGATGAATTCTTGGAAGCAGGGAATGCGACGGTTGTGACGCCGTTTATGTTTGGAATAGCGTATCTTGCTAATAATGAGAATCATACTATCCGAGTGTGTGTGGATCCGACAGAGTTGATTGCTGAAAGTAATGAAACCAATAATTGTAATACGGTGACGTTACGTAACAATGTTGAGGTTCCTGATCCTACTCAGCCGGATTTAACCGTCCATGGGATTGTTAATGATGGAGGCAAGCTTTCTATAAAAGTGGGGAATCAAGGTGACGCTGATGTGTCTGGTTCGGAGGCTGCTCATGCGAATCTTAAAATTTATACCAATGGCACGCTTCGACGTACTTATCAATTGAGACGTCTTAACCCCGATTTACTTGAAAAGGGGAATGCCACGGTTTTGACTCCATTTTCTTTTGGAATTAGTTATTTGCCAAATAATCATAACAATTCAGTGAGGGTATGTGTGGACACAACCGATGTGATTGAGGAGAGTAATGAAGAGAATAATTGTATGTCTGTTGTTTTACGTAACAATGTTGAGGTTCCTGTAGTAGCTCAACCAGATTTGGCGGTGACAAATATTTCTAAGCATGGTTCCGCTATTCGTATTAAGGTTCAAAACCTTTCTGGAGAAGCGGTGAGAATGGAATCTGGAAAGCTTTATAAATTTGATGTTTATGTGGATGGAAATCTGATTTATGGGTATAACTGGTCAACGCTTTCAAATCAAAATTTCATGGATGCATGGGGAACTTCAGTGTTTTCTCCTTTGAGTGATAGTTCATCGTCTCTTAGTTCTGGTGGTTATCATATGGTTCGTGCGTGTATTGATACGGTGAATGTGGTGGAAGAATCACGAGAATCGAATAATTGTTTTCAGACTAATATATATTCCCCTCAGGAAGCTGCGGTGGTAGAGGCGCCAGTGGCAACAGAAGTGATTGAAACAGAGCCAACGACGACCATCCCAACACCTCCTGCTGGATTTGAGGGTGATGTTCTTGTGGCTACGGTTGATTCTCCTAATCCGTTTGCTGATACGTCTATGACGTCTCAAGAAGGGCTTGCGGCGGCTACGTTGTATAACAACGCTATCATTGGAGGATATCCTGATGGAACTTTTGGTGGAAATCGTGCAGTGAATCGTGCAGAGGCTGCTAAATTTTTACTGTTGGCTCAGTATGGGGAGCTTGGAAACTTTACCAATAATGGACGTTTTAATGACGTCTTAGATGGTCAATGGTATGTGCGCTTTGTGGTTCGTGCGGCTCAGTTGGGTATCATTGAAGGATATTCTGACGGAGGTTTTCACCCTGGTGCTCAAGTGAATACAGCTGAATTCCTTAAGATGATGACGCTTACTTTTGATCTTCCTATTAATCTTGATCATAATTTTAGTGATGTGGCCTCAGGGACTTGGTATTCATCGTATGCTGGTATTGCGTCTCAATATAATCTTTTCCCAAATCGTGGGAATATGCTTCGCCCAGGTGCGTTGTTGACTCGTAATGAGGTTGCGGTGGCCATTTATCAATATTTGGTCAATCGATAAAAAGTGATTTTTTTGTTCTGTTGATAAGGAGGTTGTCTCTTACCTAGAGGCAGCCTCTTTTTTTTGATAGACTCATGGTCTATGAATGCTTATTTTTTAGCTCTTCAGCCATATATTGTTCCGGGGTTTGTTGCGTTTGCGCTTACTTTTACTTTAACTGCGCTGTCGCTTTTTTTCTTTCCTAAGTGGGGACTAATGGATAAACCTCAGAAGTATGGCCTTAAACGCCGTCCAATTCCTTATAGTGGTGGTCTTATTTTGTATGTGGTTTTCTTTATTTGTGCAGTGATTTTCATGGATTTTGATAAACATTTGATTGGCGTTACGTTGGCGATTACATTATTGACGTTGGTGAGTTTTTTGGATGATCGGAGAGGTCTTAGCCCGTTGTTTCGTCTTTTTGTTCAGGTTCTTGCGGCGCTCACAGTGATTATTGCTGGGGTTGGGATTATCTCAGTTACGAATCCGTTGGGTGGGCTTATTTATCTGGATGGGTGGGAAATTCCATTTACGATTAGTGAGACGGTGTATCATTTCACGGTGTGGGCAGATTTACTTACGATTGTTTGGATTGTGGCGATGATTAACACGCTTAATTGGTTGGATGGTCTTCCTGGATTGGTGAGTGGGATTGGTGCGATTGGAGCGGTGGTTATGTTCATTCTTAGTATTCGGCCGGATTTTCATTATATTGATCAGACAGATGTGGCGATGTTGGCGGTGATTATTGCAGGAGGTGCGTTTGCTTTTTGGTGGTTTGATTTTCATCCTCCAAAGATTTTGATGGGGGACACAGGCAGTATGTTTCTTGGTTTTATGTTGGCGATGTTAGCTATCTTCTCCGGAGGGAAGATTGCGACCGCTTTTTTAATCATGGGATTTCCCTTTTTGGATGCGGCTTGGGTTATTGGGAGGCGTATATGGCAACGTAAGTCGCCGTTTAAGGGCGATAGTTCTCATTTTCACCATAGGTTGCTTAAAGCTGGTTTTACGGAGCGTCAGGCTATTGTGTTGATTTATGTGGTGTGTGCCTTATTTGGTGGGATGGCGTTGTTTTTGGGTTCCAGTCAGAAATTGATTGCGATTGTGGTGATGGTGGCTTTGATGGGAGTGCTGGGAACGATGGTGGTTTTGCGCGGAAAGAAGCGGTTGTTTTGACGTTCACCAATGAGGGCGCTAAGATAGCGTCATGTTAAATGCAGATCCCGTTGTCGACATCAAAGGACGCCTCTCTATTGAAGATGTGGTGCGGCCTTATGTGGAGCTAAAAACAGCTGGTCGTAGTTTGAAAGGTCTGTGTCCGTGGCATTCTGAGAAGACGCCAAGTTTTGTGGTGAGTCCGGAACGTCAGTTGGCGTACTGTTTTGGCTGTAGTAAAGGCGGTGATATGTTTTCTTTTATTCAAGAGATGGAAGGTGTGGATTTTCGGGGAGCGATTGATTTTCTTGCAGAGAAGGCGGGATTGGATATGGCTCAGTATAAACAGAGTGATTCACTCCCGAGGATTTCTAAGGATCACAAAGAAGAATTGGTTCATATAAATGAAGAGGCCGCTAAGTTTTATCAGGACCAACTGCGATCAACTAAGGAAGGAAAGAAGGTTCTTCAATATTTAGAGGATCGTGGAATGACGGCAGAAACGGTGGATGTATTTGGGTTGGGTTTGGCTCCGGATTCTTTTTCGGATACGTCGGCTCATCTTGTACAAAAAAAGTGTTCACAGTCGGATTTATTGGAGCTGGGTTTGCTTGTTAGTAAGAGCACAACAGGAGATAAAACGTATGATAAATTTCGGTGTCGTTTGATGTTTCCTATCTGGGATCAACGGGGGAAAATTGTGGGATTTGGGGGACGTGCTCTTAAGAAAGAAGATCAGCCTAAGTACATGAATTCACCTGAGTCTCCGATTTATCACAAAGGTGATATTTTGTATGGATTTTATCGAGCAAAAAAAGCGATTCGAGAGGCGGACTTAGCCATTGTGGTTGAAGGGTATATGGATGTTATGGCATCGCATCAAGCGGGTGTTCCGAATGTGGTGGCTAGCTCTGGTACTGCGTTTACAGATGCTCAGCTTAAGCTTATTAAGCGGTTTACTTCTAATGTTGCACTGGCTTTTGATACGGATGAGGCAGGGGAGGAGGCGTTGCGTCGAGCTATAGAGTTGGGGCAGAGTTTGGGAATAACTATGAAAGTGATTCGTGTTCCTAATGGGAAGGATCCGGCAGATTGTGTTAAAGAGAACCCTGAATTATGGAGGGAGGCGGTTGAGAAGGCACCTTTTTACCTTGATTATTATTTGGGGCAAGTGGAGTCTCGTTTTGACATTAGTTCCATTGAGGGGAAAAAGCAGGCGGTTGAGTATTTTTTGCCACTACTTCAAAAAGCCAATTCATTGGAGCGTGATCATTATATTAAGCAGCTTGGATTTGTGCTTAGGACAGATCCATTGTTTATTTATGACCATTTCAATGCACTTAAAAAAAGTAGATTCCGTTCAACCTCGGTTGCTAAAAAAATGGAGGTGGTTACTCCTTCTTTGTCCTTAGATCAGGACTATTTTATTGGTTTGCTATTTCGTTTTAGTGGACAAATCACGGAAGATATCTTTAGTATTCCTGAAGATATTTTCTCGGAGCCTTTAAAATCTGTTTACAGAGCAGCTTGTTCTCAGTATAATAGCGAAGCTTGCATTCAGGTTCAGGCTCTCATAGAGACATTTGAAGAGGAGGTTAAGAAGCGTTTGAATGTTTTAATGATGATGGCTGAGTCTCGAAATACAGATCTTTCAGATGAGATGATCCATGATGAAATGATTAAGGTGACGGCTCAGCTCATTAAGGGCGATCAGGACCGTCAAAAGGCTGGTCTCATGCATCAGATTCGTCAGGCTCAAGAAGCTCAGGATGTCGATCTAGAGCGTAAGCTGTTTCAGGAGTATTCCACTTTGTTTCAAACCTAGTTTATGGCTCGAACTCGAAAATTCATTTCACACCATAGTGACGATAAGATTAAAGATTATCCGGTTGAAATTCGTAAAATCATTCGAAAGGGTCGTGAGCGTGGTTTTGTAACTGAGCAGGAATTGATGAAGGCTATGCCGGATGTGGAGACGGATGTTTTGTTGCTGGATGAAATTTATACGATTTTCCTTGATTTAGGGATTGACGTAATTGATGTTAAGAATGAGTTGATTTGGAATCAAAAAGTTAAGGGGGAGGAAGAAAAAGAGGAAACTGCTGGTAAGACTCGTGAAGCTGCAGAGAAAAAGGCTCGAAAAGAAGTGAATTTGAGTGACATTGCGAATGATTCTATTCGTATGTATTTGTGTGAAATTGGAAAAGTTGATCTCTTGAATGCAAAAGAGGAAGCTGATTTGGCTCGACGAATTGGGAAAGGTGATCAGTCTGCCAAGAAGCAGCTGGCAGAAGCCAATCTTCGTTTGGTTGTGAGTATTGCTAAAAAATATATTGGTCGTGGGTTGTCCTTTTTGGATCTGATTCAGGAGGGAAACATTGGTTTGTTCCGTGCGGTTGAGAAATTTGATCCAGATCGTGGGTTTAAGTTTTCTACTTATGCGACATGGTGGATTCGACAGGCGATCACTCGTGCGATTGCAGATCAGGCACGTACGATTCGTATTCCGGTTCACATGGTGGAGACCATCAACAAACTAACTCACACACAGCGTCGTTTGGTGCAGGAATTGGGTCGTGAGCCATTGATTGAAGAATTGTCGGCAGAAATGGACATGGATATTAAGAAGGTTCGTCATATCATGAAAATCTCGCAGGATATTGTCTCCCTTGAAGCTCCGGTTGGAGCGGAGGAGGACAGTAAGTTGGGAGATTTTATTGAGGACAATGAATCGTTGTCTCCGTCTGATCTGACTAATCGTAATATCATTCGTGAAAATATTCGAGAGATGTTGCAGTATTTGTCTCCGCGTGAGCGCAAGATCATCGAAATGCGATTTGGATTAAAGGATGGAATTGGTCATACATTGGAAGAAGTGGGTCAGGAATTTGGTGTCACTCGTGAACGTATTCGTCAGATTGAGGCCAAAGTACTTCAGAAATTAAAAGAGCATCCTACCTCTGTAAGGATTCGCCCTTAGTTTTAATTATTACTAATCATAACAACTAATTATTATGTCTCCTGTCTCGAATAAATCGTCTGATGAAAAAGCTACTTTTGTAACGAAAGAAGGTCTTAAAAAGCTTCAGGATGAGCTTGAATTGTTGAAGACGGTTAAACGAAAAGAAGTGGCTAAGCGTTTGGAGGAGGCGATTAGTTATGGAGATCTTTCAGAGAATTCTGAGTATGAAGAAGCAAAAAATGAGCAGGCCTTTGTTGAAGGTCGTATTCTTGAATTGGAGGAGATGATTAAGAATGCAGAAGTTATTTCTACCAGTAAGCACGGTAAAGTGATTGAACTGGGAAGTACCGTTGTTATTAAGCGAACTAAACCTCGTGAGGGGGAAGATGAAGAGTTTACTATTGTGGGTTCAACAGAGGCAGATCCGCTCAATCATCGTATTTCAAATGAATCACCTATTGGTGCGGCATTGCTTGATCATAAACAAGGTGATCAAGTAGAGGTGAGGGTTCCGGCTGGAAAAGTTTCTTATAAGATTAAGAAGTTGAAGTAGTTGACAAAGTGCGAATAAAGGGTAATATATATTCCTTGGAAATATAATATCTTTTTTATGTCAGAAGAACCGACTCTCTCCGGAGAAATTGAAATTCCTCCTAACCTATGGACATGGATTCAGTTGGCCCTGAAAGATTTACAGATAGTGTATGGGGAGGATCGCATATTTGGGCAGCTAGCGTATTTCCTAGAAGGGGATAATGATAATCTGGAGGAAACGATATTATTCAGAGTACGTAATTGCGAAATTCTTATTGATGGAGAAACTTTAAAACTTAAAAAAACGGATGGAGATGATGTCGTAAAGAAAAAAATAGTAACTTTTTTGAGTGCACTTCTTGAGAAAAGTGTAGGGATGTCACAAATTGGGATCACGATTCCCCCTGGTTCAGGAGATGAGGTGGATAGATTCGCAGATCTAATGGGGAGTGAGGCTGTAGATGTGGTGAAGGGAGGTGAGAGTTGTGTTGGAAGAGACGAGGGTCAGGTAACGGGCGTATCATCTACTTCGGGCGAGGCTGCGCCTGGGGCTTTCGTGGAAGAATATGAATTTGACGATGAAGGATTCTATTCTTTTGTAGTCCCTTCGACATGTCAATTTATTGTAGATGCCCGTGTGAATAGAGAACTTTGTGAGAGATATCCTAATTCTATTTTTGTGGAATTTAGGGATGGGTATCTGGCGAGCTTCAAATCTGATGATATAGCTGAAGCTATGCTTGGTGATTTGGTTGATGTATTGGAAACTTTGACAGGCGTGAATACTGTATTTATGGAGGATCGAGAATTATTTGTTGTTACTTTTCAACCGGGGGTGGAGATGGCAGCACTTTTTATTAGGATTGATGATAAAATAGTGGAATTGTCGCAATTGGATGAATATGATGATTATTAGTTTGCCGATGAGGGGCAAGTTGTTTTGGAGTTGATAAAAAAGCTTGATAAAAGAATGGCTGAGTTATCTCAACGGGAGGCTTAGTGAATAGGGTTTGACGCCTTAGCGTCGCTTCTTGCTTTTCCTTTTTTTGCGTGGCAAGTATTTGTTGCGTTCTTTCTTCTTGCTGTGAACCACTAGGGTTTCACCAAGGCGTGTGCGGACTCTGTAGATGGAGTGTCCAATGACCCAGGTTATGTAGAGTAGAAAAGCGAGGAACAGTGCGCGCATGGAAAAGTAAGGAAGGTTTTCGTAGCGTACCCATAGAAAGATGAATCCAATCAGTCCAAACATTCTTAATCGACCTCCAATATTGGGGAGTAGGTGCGTGAGGCTTTGGCGGCGAGGGTGTTTCTTGATCCAGCCTTCAAGATAGAATGATCCAACAAGGAGTACTAGGAAAAAGGCAATGAATAGTGCCATGAATTTGAATTCTCCAGGGCTTGGGTTGAATAGATAACTTGGGCTGATTAATTTTCCGAGATTCATTTTCTGTTGGGTTATTTATTAGATTTTGACTTTTTGTGTGGACGCCATCTTTTATATAACAGAATGGCCATAGATACAAATATGATTCCACTCATAAGGTGGCCGAATCGTAGCCAACCCCATTCAAGTGTGTCGTCGCCACGGAGGAATTCTAGCCAGAATCGTGCGAAACTGTAGAAAGCGATGATGAATAGAGTCCAGTCGGTGTCATTCTTGAGGTGATCCCATTTTTTTGCGAGTTTTTTTCGGCTGAGAAGAATAATTAAGATGAGTATGATTGAGTAGAGCTGAGTGGGGTGAATGGGGACGGTGTATTTAACATTTGTGCTTGTGAAGGTGATTCCCCAAGGCAAAATTGTGTCATGTCCATAACCTTGGCCATCAAAGAATTGTCCGATATTACCTAAAATAATTCCGGTGAAAAAGGGAATGATCATGACTTCGACCCAGTTTAGGAGTTTTTTGCCTTCTTTACGGCAGTGAAAGGCTAGCATTAGTGTGAATCCTGCCACGGCACCCCAAAATGAGTATCCAGGTTGCCAAAACATTAATATTTGTTTGAGGGTGTTTCCGAAGCTGAAGGGTCCGTAGTATCCCCAGCTTGTGATGAAAAATGCTAATCTTGATATGACCATGCTTGAAAGTAACAAGCTGAGGCTATGGTTGAGTAGGAATTCAACGTCCATGCGTTGGTATTTTGCGCGTTTTAGAAATAGTAAGGTTCCGATGATGATTCCGGCGCTTACAAAAATCCATAAGGTGTATAGAGTGAATGGTCCGAATTCTGCGAGAACAGGAAGCATGTGGAGTGGTTATACGTTGAAAATGAGTAGTAGGCTCAGTATGAAGGTTGAAGTGCTTAAAATGAGTGTAGCGGCTTTGTTGCGTAGGAAAAAGTTTAGTTTTACGCTGAGTGCTGCATGTGAAAGAAATACGATTCCAAGTAGGTATTTGAATAAGACTGAATTGCTCATGTCGAAGGGAATTCCTAAGATGGGTTGAAGTTCTAATCCCTGAGTGGTGACGTAATGTCCAATGAAGTAGTACATGAGGTAGAAAAACAGGAGCCATCCGCTAAAAGTGCTGAGTTCTTCTAGGAAATAGACATCTTTTTCTCGTTTGATTACAAGGTTGGAGTCGTCTCGTTTGTGTGTTTCTTCTTTAAGTTGTTGTTTGAGCTCTTTTTCTTGGGCTAGGATTTCTTTGACGTTTTGCCAAGCTGCTGATCGAGTGGATTTAGGGGTTTTGAAGGCGATTTTTATGGCGGTCCATCGTTGTGTGCGTAGCGCTCTTAGTTGAGTTTTTAGACGTTGTATTTCGGGGGTGACGGTGAGCCATTTTTTGACGGCCGTGAAGGGGTGAGCTAGGAAGGCAAAGTTTGATTGCTGTAATTTTTCTTCCCATTTATTGAGGGTCTCTGTTATTTTTGTGGACATATCGATGGTGGCGGCTGTCTTTTTGCTTATGTCCATCAACATTTTTTGACTGGCTTGCAGGATGGTTTGGCGTTCGTTGTCATGTTCGCTTTCGGTGAGAAAGATTTCGTCTTCTTGGATTTTTTGAAGCAGTTCTTTACTAGTGTGACGAATATATTCTAGGTTGTTACTGCTTTTTATTCGCAGAAGTTTATCGATCATTCCTTCGATTTCAGCGCGTTTTTCAGGTGATATTTTAGTTTCGAAACGTGTGAGAAGTTCTCTTATTTGTTGGAGCATCTTATCTACATCTTTGAGGAGGAGTTCTTTTTCGGCTAGGAGCTTGGGGTCTTCGCTTGCGGGTACTTCTGCGGATGGTTTTTGGTTTTGGTCGAGATCGTATTGATTTTTTAGTTCTTGAAGGCCGGTTAAGCGCATGGCTTGTTTTTCTTCTGGAGTGGCATTGATGGGAGCCAGGTAGGTGATGGTGAAGTGATACTCATCTGCCAATCGTTTGTAACCAAGAAGAGGCGTTTTGGCTGGGATGGTTCCTTTTACTTGTTTTCCAGTTTTATCAAAAGCTTCAAATTCGTATTTTTGAAGGGTGCTTTTTTCTGTGGGTACGGCTTGAGTCTCAGTGATTTCTAAGATTGAAAAACCCAGTTGGTTGAGTTGAGCTCGGGCTTCTTCAACCGTATTGGAATTGATGACACCTTTAAGTTGTTTTCCTTCCGTATTGGTGGCGGTGTATTGGAATTGCATAGGGGGAGGGATCACAATTGGCCGTTATTTCGTTTTTATACTGGCTTTAACCAGTCCCTGAAATAGGGGATGCGGTTTGTTAGGGCGTGATAGGAATTCTGGGTGAAACTGAGAGCCAATCATAAACGGGTGCTTTTTGAGTTCTACAATTTCTACTAATTCTTTTTTCTCATAGGTTCCAGAAATGATTAACCCGTTGTCTTCAAGTGTCTTTCGGAATTTGTTGTTGAACTCATAGCGGTGTCGATGACGTTCATGGACTAGTTTTGAGTCGTAGAGTTTGGCGGTTTTAGTGCCGGGAGTGAGAGCACAAGGGTAGGCGCCAAGTCGGAGTGTGCCCCCTTTGTCTGTGTTTTTGTGTTGTCCTGGTAGGAAGTGAATTACGTAGTCTTCTTGAGTGAGTTTCTCTTCTTCGTCGAATTCTTCAGAAGTGAGGTTGTTATTTTTCAGAATATATCGAGCGTATTCGATGCTCATCATTTGCATGCCAAGGCATAGCCCAAGATATGGTACCTTTTTTTCTCGGGCATATTTCGCAGCCATGATTTTCCCTTCGGTGCCTCGTTTTCCGAATCCCCCTGGAACGACAATTCCTGCACAAGATTCTAGGTCTGCCCAGGCTTTTTTGCTCTTCTTTTCTAGTCTCTCGGCGTCAATCCAAACGACTTTGAGTTCGCGGTTTTCGTGGTAGCAGGCGATGCGAAGTGATTCGATGACACTGATGTAGGCATCATCTAATCCGGTGTATTTTCCCACGAGTGCGATTTTGAGTTCTGGGCGTTCGCTGTAGATACGATCAACCAGCTTTTTCCATTCATTCATTTGTGGTTTGACTTTGCCTAGGTTGAGTTTCTTCCCGACAAGTTGTGCGATTTTATATTCTTGGAGGTTGAGAGGAACTTCGTAGATGGATTTCTTGGCGGTGTAGGCAGGAATCACTGCATCTCGGTCTACGTCACAGAATAGGGCAATTTTTTCTAGTTTTTCTTCGTCAATGTGGTGGTCGGCGCGTGCCAAGATGATGTCGGGTTGAATACCGATGCTTCGTAATTCTCGGACTGAGGATTGAGTGGGTTTGGTTTTAAGTTCTTTGGCGGCGGCAAGGTAGGGGAGGAGTGTTAGGTGAACGAAAAGGGTGTTTTCTCTTCCTAATTCGTGGCGTAGTTGTCGGATGGCTTCTAGGTATGGAAGGCCTTCGATGTCGCCCACAGTACCACCGATTTCTACCAGGAGAATGTCTGTTTTACTTTTTTTTGCGGCAGCTTTAATTTTATCTTTAATGGCGTTGGTGATGTGTGGGATGATTTGAATGGTTCCTCCTAAAAATCCGCCTTGGCGTTCTTTGTTGAGGGTTTCCATGTAGATGCGGCCGGTTGTTACATTGGATAGCTTGGAAGTGCTGGTGTCGATGAAGCGTTCGTAGTGACCGAGATCTAGGTCTGTTTCGCCTCCATCGTCTGTTACAAAAACTTCTCCGTGTTGGAACGGACTCATGGTACCGGGATCGACGTTTAGGTAGGGGTCTAGTTTTTGAGGAAAGACGTGGTATCCGGCTGATTTAAGGAGTGCTCCGATGGAAGCGGAGGCAATCCCTTTTCCTAGGGAAGAACAGACGCCTCCGGTGATGAAGATGTATTTAGTGGCCATGGGAGGTCGGGGTTGTGGGTTACAGTCCTACTTTGTTTCGTACCTCTTGAAGGGTTTTTTGTGCGACGGTCCGTGCCCGTTTGGCTCCTTCTAATAATACCTCTTCAACATAGTCTAATTTGGCTTCTAGCTCAACTCTTTTTTCTCGGTAAGGGGTGAGTGTTTCTTGAAGTTTTTGGAGGAGCATTTTTTTTGCATCTCCATATCCTAGGCCTCCTTCTTTGTATCGTTCGGCAAGGGATTGGGCTTCTTCGGCTGAGGCTACTTGTTTGTAAAGTTTAAATACATTGCATGTGTCTGGGTTTTTTGGAGCTTCGACTGGGGTGGAGTCGGTGACGATGCCCATGACTTCTTTTTTGAGTTGAGCGTCACTTCCGAAAAGTGCGATGGTATTTCCGTAACTTTTGCTCATTTTTTGGCCATCGGTTCCAGGGATGGTGGCTACGTTTTCGGGAATGACCGGTTCGGGCATTTTAAAGGTTTCTCCAAAATGATGGTTGAAGGTATTGGCAATGTCTCGTGCAACTTCAACATGTTGTTTCTGATCTTTCCCAACCGGGACTAGATCAGGATTGTAGATGAGAATGTCGGCCGCCATTAAGACTGGATAGTTGAAGAGTCCGGCGGTGATGTCTTTTTTCCCCTTGGATTGTGCGTCTTTCCAAGCGTGGCAACGTTCAAGGAGTCCCATGGAAGTAATGCAGCTTAGAATCCACATGAGTTCTGTGTGTTCTGGTACGTCGCTTTGTCTAAATAGAGTTGTTTTGTTGGGATCTAGTCCGATTGCAAGGTAGTCGATGGCTAAATCTTGTGTGAGTTTTCTAAGTTGATTTCCGTCTCGAACGGTGGTGAGGGCATGGTAGTTGGCTAGAAATATGAAGGATTCATATTCTTCTTGATGGTTAACATGTCGTTGCATGGCTCCCCAAAAATTTCCAAGATGAGGTTGGCCGCTGGGTTGTATTCCTGAGAGGACGCGTTTCATGCGAGCAGCATACCAGGACTCTCTTTACTCTTCCATGTTGAGGGAGCGCCTTTGGTTGCGTTCTTCTTGTAAATATGGTAATATATACTTATGAATACTTTCGACAATCAAGATCCCTATGCGGTTACGTTGGATGATGGCCGTTCTATCTCTGCTGCGGCTGCATCTTTGGATGATCCGTTTGGTGGGCACCCGGAGGGGTTGCTTTTAGTTGAATGTGTAACCTTGAATCCTAAGGCAGTGCTTCTTTGTCAGGGACAAACGTTTAAAAAGGCGACTCGTATTTTAGATGAAGTTTTGAGAACTCAGGATCAGGTAGAGCGTGGCTTGATTAAGAGAGGAAAGAAGGAAAAGCCTCAGCCAGAAGAGAGGCCTGTGGCTTGGGATGCGGACACCGGTGAATGGGAGGCCGAGACGGTTGCTGAGACGGCTGATTTACCTACGACGACTGTAGATGATTTGGAGCCGGTTGATCCTCTTGGAGAGACGGCTGATTTACCTACGACAACTGTAGATGATTTGGAGTCGGTTGATCCTGAGGGAGAGGAAACAGGATTTTGGGATGATGAAACCTGGGCCAATGTGTAAACTGGTTCTTAGTTCATAACCACGGGATCAACGTCGATGCTCCAGCCTGTTTCGAGTGCGGGGCGGATTTTTTGTATGAGGATTTGAGGGTTTGGGCCTTGGACAAATAAGTGCCATCGGTATTTATTGTGTTTTCGTGTGATGAGGGCGGGGGCTGATTGAATTTCGTGATCCGGAGCATTTATTTTTTTAAGTAGTGCCTCGATGCGTGCGACTTTTGTTGTGCATTTTTTTTGTTCAAGATGTTTGAATGTTAGCTTAATTATACGGCTAAATGGAGGATAGTTAAGTCTTTTTCGGCTGATGATTTCTTGTTTGTAGAAGGTGTCGTAATCATGTTGCGCGGCAGTTTTGAGGCTAATATGTTCTGGATTGTAGGTTTGAATGACAACATGTCCTGGTTTTTGGTCACGACCAGCACGTCCTGCCACCTGGGTGAGTAGTTGGAACGCGCGTTCACTAGCGCGGAAGTCCGGGATATGAAGTCCGATGTCAGCCATCATGACTCCTACGAGTGTTATGTTGGGAAGGTCCAGTCCTTTACTGATCATTTGGGTTCCAATGAGAATATCGGCTTTGTCGTTTTTGAGCGCGTTATACATGTCTTTGAAGCTGTGTTTTTTTGAGGTGGTGTCTCGGTCGGCGCGCAAAATGCGTGCGGTTGGGAACATTTTTTGGAGTTCTTCTTCGACTCGTTGTGTTCCAAGTCCCATGAATTTTATGGAGACGCTGCCACATGTGTTACAGGTTTCAGGCAGTGCTTGAGTGAGACCACAGTGATGACAGACAAGTTGTTCAAATCCGTTTTTGAAGCGGTGGTAGGTGAGGCTGACGTCACATTGAGAGCATTCACAGACACCTCCACAGTCTCGGCATAGTACAGATGAGGCATGGCCTCGACGATTGAGAAAAAGGATGGCTTGTTCTTTGGCTTCTAGAGTTGCTTGCAATGATTTTGTGAGTGTTTCGCTGAAGATACTAAAATTCTTCTTTTTGAGTTCTTCGCGCATGTCGACAAGTTCAACGGGGGGTAGACTGGAGGTTGCATTTAGTCGTTCTAAGAGAGTGAATTTCTGGATTTCACCCTGCTCGCTAGCATAGACGGTTTCTATGTCCGGGGTGGCGCTGCCTAGTACAACTTTGGCGCCGGTGAGCTCTGCCATCTGGAATGCTACGGTTCTGGCATGGTAAAAGGGAGCTTTATCTTGCTTGTAGCTCCATTCATGTTCTTCATCTAGGATAATAAGTCCAGGTTTTTTTACGGGAGCGAAAATGACAGATCGTGAACCAATGGCAATTTTTGCGGCACCAGTTTGAAGACGCCACCATTCACGTTCACGTTCTCCTGTGGATAGTTGACTGTGTAGGACGGCGATTTTATTCCCAAAAAGTTCCTTGAAATATCCGATGAGCTGAGGAGTAAGAGAGATTTCAGGAACCATAAGAATGCATTGTTTCCCCTTTTCTAGCGTGGTTTGGGCTAGTCGAAGGTATATTTCAGTTTTTCCTGATCCTGTTACCCCATGAATGAGAAATTTATTTTGTGTGGAGGATTGGATGGTGTCTACGATGGTTTGTTGATCTTTGGTGAGGGTTTTTGCGTCATAAACGGTAGTGGAGTTGGATTCAGTGCCTTGGATGGCGCCTTTTTTTTCTATAATTAATCCTTTCTTTTCTAAGCTGCTAAGTGTGGCTCGGCTGAACTCTCTTAAGTCGCTTCTTTCCCACACTTTTTGATGTTCAAATAATTTGATCAGTTCTTGCTGTTTTGACCCTAGCTTTCCGGAGACGGTTCGGTTTGTTCGTTCAAATAGTATGTCGTAGGGAATGGCGTGGGCTCCTTGCCATAGTTTTTGGGGGAGCAGCATCTTAATTACCTTATGAAAGGGGGTGATGGTGGTTTCTGCAACTTTGTGAGCTAGTTGAATATGCCATGGCTCAAGTAAGTTGCCTCCGTCGTGGGTGGCTAAAATATCTTTTGCTGCAAACGATATGGATCGTTCGTGAAGTTCGGTGATGATGCCGGTGTAGGTTTTTTGTCGTATAGCTACACGTACAGCACTTCCTATTAGGAGATGGGGAAGAAGTTTTTCTGGAACATTATAAGTAAGCTCGGACGTGGTTTTTCCTATGTTTACGGGCAATAAGACGTTCGCGTACATTCAGAAGGGTTAGGGGGGGTATTATGGCGTTTCCTTAGAATTCTCACAACCTTTTTTCAGGGGGGACAGTTATGTTATGATTGCGCTAATCGATTAATCCTTCCCAAATCATGTTAACGCCCCTCCTAATGAATCTTTTTCGTTTCCGGTATGTTTTGTTTTTGATGGTGGTTGTGTCTTTTTGGAGTGTCCCTACTGCTTTGGCGAATTTTTCTAGTTTTGAATCATCTCCTTATAATGGACCACATAAAGTGTGGGCGATTGATACGGAACATTTTACTGTGGAGTATAGTTCTGAATTGGCTGAGGGACTGGATGCTGATAATGATGGTATTCCTAATTTGGTTGAATCGGTGGCTACTTATGCAGAATTTAGTTGGCAGAAACAAGTGGATGAGTTGGGTTTTGTTGATCCTCTGAAAACTTATTCTTCTTCAAGTGATGGGATAGAGCAGGAGCGTATTTATCTTATTTTGGATGACAGCGCTTTTTATGTGGAAGATGGGTCGATTGGGTTGACCTCTGTTCTGTTGGATCGTTCTTTGTATATGGCGATTGATCCATCCATTCCCGCTAATCTTCAACAGGTGACGGTGGCTCATGAATTCACTCATATTATTCAGTTTTCTTATCAAGGAGATTTTATCGGGTATGATCAGGATCTAAATTTTGCTGAACAGACGGCCGTGGCCATGGAGGATTATGTTTATGATAATGTGAATGATTATTGGAATTATTTGCATCATTTTTTTGAATATCCTGATTACTCAATTTTGACGGGGATTGTGCCAGAAGATTCGTTGTTTGAATATGGGTTAGGTTTGTGGCCGCGTTTTTTGGTTGAATATTTGGAAGGGTGGGAGGTGTTGCCCTTGGTTACTGAAGCTTATTTTAATGAGGCGGTGCCGGATGTCTGGGATTCATTTGAAGCTTATTTTTATGTGATTGAAGAGACCTATGGATTGGATTTTGAGCAGGTTTATCAAGATTTTTCCTTGTGGAATTATCTGGTTAGTTACTATGAAGAAGGGGTCAATTATCCTGCGGTAAGAATTCATGCGATTCATAGGGCTGCGGAGTATCCTTTGGAGGCGGTGACCCCGGCAGTGGACTTTTCTCCGGCTTTATTTGGAGCTAATTACTTGCAGTTTGCTGTGGATCCTTCCATGCAGGGTCAGGATTTTAAATTTACCCTTACCAAGCCGTTGGATGTGGATTTTGGGGTGGTTGTGTTGCCTGAAACGGATGAATCTTATTTAGCAGCACGGGGTGCGGCAACCATTTATTATGAGGCGTTTGATACGGGTGTTTTTACGTTGCCTATTGATGAAAATGTGACGACGTTTACGGTTATAGTGTCGCCTTTGTATGAAAATCCCATGGACATTGAATCATCAAGTGAGGCGTTTAGTGTTGGGTATCCTTATAAATACTCGGTGGAGATTGGTGATTTTTTGAATGGGGAAGAGATTGAGTTGAATTCATATGTTGAGGGGGAGCAGATGGAGGCTGAGTCTGAGAAATCGGGGGATCAGGTAGGTGAAAATTCTCCAGAGGGCGGTCAAGATTTGTCGAGTATTGATGCGTTGACGGTTCATGAATTGGCTGTCTCCTCTAAGGATGATTCATCGGTTACCTTGAGATGGTCTCGCTTGTTAGGGGAAGAGGTTGAAGGTTACCGTGTTTATTATGGGTATACTTCGGGTGATTATCTCTGGGAGAAGGATGTGACAGGTGCTCATGTGACGCACACAACGGTGGATGTTACAGCTCCGTTTGGGGATTACTTTTTTGCGGTTAAGGGCTTGAATTCAGCTGGTGCGGAAAGTGAGGTCTTCAGTAATGAAGTGAGTGTGGCTTATGGGTTTGACGGAAGGGGTTCTGTAGAAGATGATGATATTGTTGCTACGCCGATATCTTCGGGGCCGGTGGTGTTTTCAGATGTGCTGGTTTCGGATGATTATTATGATGCGATTTCAGTTCTTACGGAATTGCTTTTATTTGAAGGTTATTCAGATGGAACGTTTAAGCCCACTCGTACAATCAATCGTGCAGAGTTTATGAAACTTTTGCTTAAGGGAGATTTCGATTTTATGGATGATGATGAGAAGGCTACGTATAAAAATTGCTTTCCGGATGTTCAGGATCAGTGGTTTGCTAATTATGTTTGTTTAGGTGCGGAATCTGGCTGGGTAAAAGGATATTCGGATGGTTTGTTTCATCCCGAACGAACGGTGAGTCGAGCAGAGGTGTTAAAGATAATATATTTGTCTGCTGATGTGGATATTCCTTCTTTTGTTAATACGAGTGACCTGCCTTATGATGATGTTTTTGGTAGTGCTTGGTATGCTCCGTATGTTGTGCAGGCTTATAAGGATGGATTGCTTGAAAATACAAGTGCATTATTTGGCCCGAATGAAGGTCAGAATCGTGCTCAAGTGGCAGAGATTATTTATCGTTATTTTGTAGTTTTGTGGTTTGAGAATGAACCTTTCACGCAAGAACGTGAAAATCAGTTCCAGGATGAATGGAAGGAGTTGATGTAGGGCTAGGATGTGAATTTCGTAATTCATGAGGCTTGCTCTATTTCTTTTAGAAGTAGAGCTAAGGCCCAAGCTGTGGCCAGGGTTTTGTATTCTGCTCGGGTTTTAGGTTCTAATTGAATTCTTCGATGTATGGTTTTTCTTTCTGGACCGGCAATGGCGATGTGAACGGTGCCAACAGGTTTTTCAGGGCTTCCCCCTGTGGGGCCGGAAATGCCTGAAAGGGCTAGGGCCCAATCTGTCTCTGTTTGTTTGCGTAACTCATCTGCCATGATGCGCACTACTGGTTCGCTTACAGATCCGTGTTCTCGACCTGCCGCTTCTAGGTCAGCGAAAGTATTATTTTTAATGCTTCGTCCATAAAAGAGGCCGCCTCCTTCTAGGATGGCACTTGCCCCTGAAACATTATGGATTGTGTCTCCAATGCGACCTCCTGTGCATGTTTCAGCAATAGAGAGTCGTTGGTTGCGTTTAAGGAGTGCATCACGAACTCGTTCTCCAATCCATGTAGAAAAGGTTGAGGGTTCCTGGTGTCCTAAGTGAGTTAGTATTGTGGATTCTTCTTGAGGTTGAGGGACTTTGGTCGGAGGGGATGCTTTCTCATATTCTTGAAGGAGCCTTTGTAGTTCCGATTGATTAGGTGCCATAGGTATTGAGTGAAATTTGGCCCCTGATTATAATAATAAATCTACCTTTTGTAAAGGCTTATTGGGGAAAATTCTAAGGGCTAGATTTTTTGATTGGTACGCCAGGAAGGGATCGAACCTTCGACACCCGGTTCCGAAGACCGGTGCTCTATCCGCTGAGCTACTGGCGCACAATTCGTGGATATTATACCTATTTATTTTGTGGTGGCTAGTTAATAAATTGTTTGTGCCATCCAAAGTCTTTGGCTGTTTTTTTTCGATGGCAATTGGCACAACGGACTTCGCATTTTTTCATTTCTTTTTCTATCATTTCTAATGAGTCTCGATCTTTTACCATTTGTGATATTTCTTTTACTTTATCTCGTTGATGATCAAAATCTAATACAATTGGATCTGTTTCTCCGCAATCTGTACATGGGTTGTTTTGTAGGAATTCCCATAAATGTTTTTTTGTCTTGAGTTTTTGTTCATGGTTCCTCTTTTTTGCTTTTTCTAGATAGTATTTTGGTTTTTTTTTATAGTGATCACGTACTTGTTGTTGGGTGCAAGCACGA
Organism: uncultured Candidatus Peribacteria bacterium; assembly: GCA_964491515.1. GTDB lineage: Bacteria > Patescibacteriota > Gracilibacteria > UBA1369 > UBA12473 > CAZBGQ01. The sequence goes on along the minus strand of CAZBGQ010000001.1, from coordinate 58,112 downwards.
CAAGCCTTTTGTCTGATATTTTCTTTTTTTTTCTTAAAATTGAATGACTCGAGTGGCTTCTTATTTTTGCAGTGGCAGCATGTTTTCATGTGGTTACCCTAGGTTTACCCGGCTTCGAAGTCAAACTTTTTCCGAAGACATTAGGGGTTTGTGGGTTTTAGAAAAGGAGGACATAAGCCCTCCTTTCTTTATTGGTAAGATACTATTTCTTCTTTTGACTCTTATTGTGCCAGGCAACCAATAGGGGCGTGGCGACAAAGACAGAGGAGTAAGTTCCAGCAATTAATCCGATGATGAGAGCGAGTAGGAACCAATGGATAGAGGCGGCACCGAACCAGAATAGCATCACGACCGTGATCAATGTTGAAATGGAGGTGTTGATGGATCGGGCGAGTGTTGCGTTAACCGCGCGGTTGGCTACTATTTCGAAGCTTTCACCTGAGGCTTGGGTTCGTAGGTTCTCCCTTATACGATCGAAGGTTACGATGGTGTCATGAACTGAGAATCCCATGATGGTGAGCAAGGCGGTGATGAACAGTGCGTCAATTTCGATGCCTAGGATGCTTCCTAAGACCACGAAGATACCGACGGTGATGATCACATCATGCAACAACGCAGCAATGGCGGTGATCCCGAATCTCCAGGCGCTCACTTCTTTAGGAACATGTCGGAAAGCAAAGGCGATGTAAAGCACGATGGCGATGATAGCCATGGCTAGAGCGCCGACCGCTTTTTGTTTCATGGTTTCACCAATAGTTGGTCCAATGGTGTTGAAGCGAGTTTCTTCTACGGCTCCGAACTCGGTTTTAAGTCCGGCAAGGATGGCATCATGGCTTTCATTAGAAATGTGCTTCATTCGAACGATGAAAGTGTTTTCTCCGCTGGATACAATTATTGGATCTCCGAAGTCGATTTCTATTTCTCGGTCTTCTTCAAAGGCGCTGAGAGTAGGAGCGTTTTCATCTATTACGAGGGGAGCAGTTTCGACGGTGCTTTCTTCTTCTGCAGGGGCTTCAGCTAGTAGTGATTCTTCAATGCTGCTGATGCTTTGAGAGAGTTGGTCAGATGTGACTGTTTCTTCGAATTGAAGTTCCAAGAGTGTTCCCCCTGTGAAATCCAGTCCAAGTTTGAGTCCGTTCATCGGGATTGCAATCAAGGATGCAATGACGAGGGCACTTGAAATCGAGAACCATACTTTTCTTGATTGAACGATTGGAAGTTTAGGATGTGCACGTTTGGGCGTTCCTAAGAAAAAGTCACTCTTTGCTAGCTTGGTATCAGCTAGGGCAACTAGGAAAGTACGTGTGATGGTGATTGCAGTGAACATGGAAATCAAAATACCAAGAGCCAGATTCACAGCGAAACCCTTAATGATTGAACTACCAAAATAGATCAGAATGGCACAGGTAATGAGTGATGAGAAGTTAGAGTCTCTAATTGAGCTCCAGGCTCGTTCAAACCCTACTTCTACGGCGCTTAGGTAGGTTCGTTTGTTACGTAATTCTTCACGCATGCGTTCGAAAATCAGGATGTTGGCATCCACCGCCATACCGATAGAAAGAACCACACCGGCGACACCGGCTAAGGTTAGAACTACTGGAGTTGAAAGTAGGAAGGTCAGGAAGAACAAAACAAAACATGCCAGCCCGAAGGATAGTAGTTTTTCGCTTCCGGAATCGCGGCTTTTTAGGATAGAAGAAATCAGTCCCAGGAATACTAGGAAAGAAATGGTAAGTGCCAGTCCAATGGGCATGGCTACTTTTAGGAAGAAAATGAGGATGGCTGCGTAAATAAGTAGAGCCACATTAGCAAGGAGCCCCGGGAGACGGTAGGTGAAGAGCATATAGAGTGCAAGGAGAGTGAGGCCAATGATTCCGGCTTTCACACTGCTGTCGAGAGCGTCTTGTCCTAGCGAAGCACCAATGGTGTACTGTCCGACTAATACGATTGGTGCAGGGATAGCACCAGTGTTTAGGTCTCGAGCCAATTCAGACGCTTCTTCGATGCTGAAATTTCCACTGATTTGAGCACGGCCACCTCCGATTTTTTCGTTTACATTAGGGGCAGAAATGAGATCTCCTCCCACGAAAATAGCGATTCGTTTATTGAGGTTTTTTTCTGTGAGTTCTTCGAAAAGCTTGCCTCCTTCGTCGTTGAATTGAATGGCAACATAAGGAGTGTAGGACTGTGTGAATTCCACGTCGGCTCGAACGAAGTGTTCTCCTGTTAGGTCCGTGGCTGTCCATGAGTCCGGCTCGGTAGTGTAGTAAAGTTGATTGTAACGGTATTCAGTTTCGATAACAGTTTCGCTGACGGCTTCTTTTACGTTGGTTGCTTCAATGACATGGAATCCAAATTGAGTTTCGATTGCTTTGGAGATTTCTCCTTCGGTTAGAGAGAGCGCGGCGTCTTTGAATGGTTGAACGAACTGACTGTTAATATTTACTTCTCCTAAGTCTCCCTTGGTGTTTTCGGCGTTTCCTTCATCGGAATATTCAGCAGCTAAGTCGGCAACAGATTCTCCGTTTTCGGCTCGTTGTTGGATTTCTGTGGCAAGTACGAGTGCTTCTTCTTTTGTTCGGATTATGCTTTCTTCAGCACGTTCGGCTCCTTCGTAGGCAATGAGTACGTGGCGTGCATCAACAGTTTTTTCTTCTGTTATCTCTCGTTCTCCTTCTTGTTTATCTAGTAGTTGAAGGGTGAAAAATCCTTCCAGTTGTCGAAGGCTCCCATTGGTATCAAATGTGAATCCATTGGAGGTTTGAATGACAGGGCTGGTGTCTCCGGAGTTGGCGGTTTTTAGGAAGTTTTTGAAGTCATCGTTGAGTGTGCTTTCGAATTCATAATTGTCTTCTTCCATGGCTACATAGAATGCTTTCCCTGGATTGGCTAATTCCTCTTCTGCGGCTACGCTAGCGAATGAAGAGCCTTCGTTGATCCGATCGGTGGCTGATTGGGCCATTGATCGAATGGCGTCGAGATCTTGATTCTCTAGAGGATTTTCGTTTTCTTCTTTGAATTCAAGCTGAATGGTTTTGCCTACAATGGCTTTGGCTTCATCTAGGTTGGTGATTCCGGCCAATTCCACGACAATGTGTTCTTCATCTGCAATTTGAGAGCGATAGATGTTTGGTTCCGAAACTCCCAGTCCATTCACACGTCGTGTGATCACGCCAAACACTCCATCAATAATCTGTTCTGTGTCTTCAAAATTCACCTTTCTGAGGTCGACCTTATAGTCGAGTTGAGTTCCTCCTTGTAGATCAAGACCGAGGTGGATTTTTTGATTTTCGAATGCATCTGGGGTAATAGGAAGTGCTCCTGACTGACTTGCGTATGGCAGGTCAAAGAATCCTAAAAAGAGTGCGAGTAGAATGATGAGTCCTACGTGAGAGAAAGTGCGTTTATGTGACATGGGTGAGGGATTAAAAGAAAAGAATTAAAATGTGAAATTAAAGGTTGTTTGCGAGAGTCTTATCGAGTGTTTCGTTGTTTCCTTTTCCGCTGCGGCCATAGTCGTCGTCTAATTTGACTACGTCTTCTAGATCGGCGGTGGATACTTCAAAAATGCGGGAATCTTCGAGTGCTTCAGCACGGTGAATCATTCCAACAGGGACATGCATGACCTCACCAGGTTTGAGGATTGTTTCTGTTAAATTGTCAGGATTGGTTCCATGCGTGAATTTGATCAGCCCAGAAAGCACGTACTGGGTTTCTACTTTTTTTTCATGATATTGAAGTGAATAACGGTGCCCTTTTGTGATTTCCAGAATTTTCCCGGCATAGGTGTCGGTGTGTGCAAACCAGAGTTCTCGACCCCAGGGTTTGATCTTGATTTGAACCTGATTGTGGGAGAGATCATCGTTCATCGGTGATACTTTAGCGGAAAATCCCCCTTTTGCCAGGAGTAGGGATTGCTTGCTTTAGTTATTTGTGTTCTGGATTTACAACAAGTCCATTCTTTCTTCATTTTTTAGCGCTGCTACTGCTTTCTTTACATCTTGAGAGCGATCTTTGGGGCAGATAAGAATGGCGTCGGGAGTGTTGATAATGGCTACGTCTTTCATCCCGAGGGCGACCACACATTTTCCTGATTCTGTGTTGTGGAGGACGGAGCCGGTGGTGTCGATAGAGAGTGTGTCTCCGTGGGTTATGTTGTCGTCTGTTTTATCGGCTAGCTCTTCATGCAGTGATAGCCACGTTCCGATGTCGCTCCAGCCTAAGTCTGCAGGTATAATTCGAACGTGTGAAGGGTTTACTTTTTCCATGATAGCGTAATCGATTGAGATTTTTTGACACTCGGGATAGTCGGCTTGGATGACTTTTTCTTGTTCGGGAGTTTCGTAGGCCGCTTGTATGCGCATGAGTCGTTCGTAGGTGTCGGGCAGGTGGGTTCGATAGGCGTCTAGAATGGTGGAAACTTCCCAGACATAGATGCCGGTATTCCAGAGGTATTTGGAGGATTCTAGGAATTTTTTGGCTGTTTCTAGATCCGGCTTTTCCGTGAATTTTTCGAAGGCATAAACTTCAATGGGATCATGGCTTTGTTGTTCAATTTTTTTGATCAAGTCTCCTATTTTAACGTACCCTAAATTGACGTTGGGGAATTTGGCTTTTACTTCAATGATGTTGAGGGAGTGTTCATCTCGTGCAATTTTTTCGGTTGCTTTTAGTTTTCGTTGGAATTCATCTTGGTCTTTGATTAGGTGATCGGCATAGATCACAGCCATGACTTCGTCTGGGTGGTTTTTTGCAATTACAGCGGCAGCGAGTCCAATGCAGGAAGCGGTGTCACGTAGGGCTGGTTCTATTATGATGTTTTTTTCTGGAAGGTGAGGAGCTTGTTCTTTCACTACTTCTACAAAATCGGTATTGGTAGAGATAAATATGTCTTCAGGATCAAGGAAGTCGAGTCGTTCGACAGCTTCTTGAAATAGTGTTTTCTCGGAGGCTAATGCTTGGAATTGTTTAGGTTTAGAGAGGCGACTTAGAGGCCAGAGACGTGTTCCTGAGCCACCGCAGAGAATGACAGCTTTCATGAGGGGGAGTTTATGAGTGATTCGCCGGTCATTAGATCAGGTTTGGGAAGATTGAGCAAGTCTAGAACGGTGGGTGCCACGTCTTGTAAGCCTTTTCCTTGTTTGAGGGTTTGGGGTTGAGGACTCACGAGAATGAATGGCACAGGGTTGGTAGTGTGGGAGGGACAGGGATCTCCGTTTTCATAGAGCATTTGTTCGGCGTTTCCATGATCAGCTGTAATAAGTGTGGTGTATCCGGCTTCTAAGGCGATAGGAATTACTCGTTCAAGGCAGTGATCAATGGTTTTGCAGGCAGTGACAGCAGCGTCAAATTCTCCTGCATGGCCGACAAGATCAGTATTGGCGTAGTTGATGACTACAAAGGGGTAAGCATCGTCCTTTTTTAGGTTGGTGATGAGTAAGTCGGTCAGTGCTCTGGCGCTCATTTCAGGTTGGTCGGCGTAGGAAGGACATTTGGGGGATTTGACCATGTCCCGGTCTTCAAGTGCTTTGGAATCTTCTATTTGGCTGTTTAGGAAGTATGTTACGTGAGCGTATTTTTCTGTTTCGGCTAGGTGTAGCTGTCCAATGTTGTGGTGGGCGAGGGTGTCGGCTAGGTTTTCTTTAATTAGAGGAGCGGGAAAGGCGACAGGCGCCAATTCTGTGTAAGGGCCCATGGCTACGAAATTTATGTTTCCGTGATCGACAGCAAAGTGTTCAAATTTTTTGTTCAACAGTGAGTCGGTTAGCTGACGTGTGCGGTCGGTACGATAGTTGAAAAAGATAATAGAATCGTCGTCCCTTATTGTGCCGTGCTTATCGAGAATAATAGGTTTTACATAATAGTCGGTTTCGGCGCCACTTTCGTAAGCGTTTTTGAGAGCGGTGAGTGGGTCGGTTTCTTTGGTGCCTTCTCCGTGAATGAGGAGGTTGTAGGCGGTTTGTGTGCGGTCCCAGTTCTTGTCTCGGTCCATGGCATAATAGCGTCCGATTATGGAGGCAATGGAAGCTTTAGGCGGGCCTCCGTCGTGCATGGGTTCATTCAGTCCCATTTCTTCTATCTTGTCCTGAATCATTTTTAGATAAATGTCTGCGCTGCGTTCAGGTACGTCTCGTCCATCTAGAATAGCGTGAATATAGATGGGGAAAGCGTTTTTTTGTTGTGCGAGTTCTAGGAGTGAAAACAGATGTTCTAAATGTGCGTGAACGCCTTCATCCGAAATCATTCCGAGTAGATGAAGTGCTTTTTTTTCTTTCAATTCACAGGCTTTTACGAGACATTCTAATTTGAAAAAGTCTCCAGTTTTTATTGATTGGTTGATGGCTTCTAGGCTTTGGAAGGTGATACGTCCCGAGCCGATGGTGAAATGTCCTACTTCGGAGTTTCCTTGGGTTCCTTCAGGAAGGCCAACCGCATTTCCAGCTGCAGCCAGTGTGGTCCATGGGTATTTTTCTTTAAGAGAGTTCATGGTTTCCATGTTGGCGTGAGTGATGGCATTTCCAGGACTATCAGGGGCGTGGCCAAATCCGTCCAAAATAATGAGAAGAACGCGTGGGTCGGTGGTCATAAGCTTAAGAAGTTTAAATACCAGTCAATGAGGTCTGGACCATAAAATAAAGCAATGAGGGTTCCCATCACAAGGAAGGGGCCAAATGCGATCATGGTTTTTCGAGATACAAGGCCCATGCCAAGTAGTGTGAGGCTGATAATAGATCCGATTAGATAGCTTAAAAAGGTGGCTAAAATAGTGAGTTGCCATCCTAAAATCAATCCAATGAAAGCTCCAATTCGTATATCACCTCCACCGAGCCATTTTCCTTTTGAGATGATGATTTGTAGGAGGAAAAATCCGGAGAGAATGGCGGCACCGAGTAAGGCGTCTTGCCAGGCAAGGGTTAGTGGGCAAAAACTGGCGATGGCTGCCACGATGATTGCAGGGAGCATGATGCTATCGGGAATTTCAAGATAGAGAATGTCGTAGAAAAAGATAAAAACAAGTATTACTCCATAGAATAAATACAGGCTAAGTGGATTGAATCCAGCCAGTGCCATGCCAACGAACAGTAGTCCGGTGGTTAGCTCGAGTGTGGGGTAGTGCCAAGCAATGTGTTTTTTACATTTTCGGCATTTTCCTTTTTGAAGTAGGTAGGAGAAAAGTGGGATTAGTTCATGGGGGCCAAGTTTCTTGTCGCAATTAGGACAGCTGGAGACTCCGAGCCAAATTCCTTTTTTGCCTTCATGGATGCGATGGATGAGTACACTTAGGAAACTTCCTAAAGCGAGCCCAAGAACAAAGAGTAGTGAGTAGAATAGAATAGGTGACATGAGAGAGGGGGTTATGGGCTGACAACTATTTCATTGTATTTTTCTGCGGCTAGATTGCCGATCGGGCCTCCTGGGTCAATGGTGTAGGCCTGTTTGAAGCTGGATTTGGCCTCGTCTAGTTTATCTTGTGTGTGGTACCAGCGTCCTAAATTGAAGTGAGCGGCTGCTAAGTTTGGATCAATAATAAGGGCGTAGTTTAAGTTATGTTCAGCGTCGTCGAGTTGATTGAGTGTGAGTTGAGCCCAGCCTAATAAGTTGTATCCCATGGCTTCGCTGGGATGTTCGAGAACCGCTTGTTCAGCGAGAATTCGTGCGCGTTCGGGGTTGTTCAAATGATCAATGTTGAGCCAGACAGGACGAATGAATAATTCAATGTCGCTGGAATTGAGAGTGAGTACGTTTTCATAGGCGGTGGCTGCTTTTTTGTACTCTTTTGAAAGTACGGCGGCGTCACCAAGTTTTTGGTAGGCTTGAATTTTGGGTTCAAAACCACTTTCTATTGCTAGTTCTAGTTGAGTGACAGCAGAGGAGTAGTCATCAAGCCCAAAGTAGCTCAGTCCTAAGAAATAGCGACTTTCTTCCTTGGTGGGATCTAGCTCAATGGCTTTAAATAAAGCTTCCTGAGCTTCTTTGTAGTCGTGACGGGCAAGGTAGGAGTAGCCAAGAATGATCCAGGCATCTCGGTAGTCAGGTTCATCGCGTAAAACGTCGTAAAGAACGTGAATGGCGAGTAGTGGTTGGTCCGTTTCTGCAAGACTTTGTCCAATGAGTGTTTTTAAATAGCTGGGATGCGGGTCTTCGGCCAGTTCATAATCTTGAAACGCTGCTAGATAGTGGTTGGCTTGTTCGGAACGAGTGGTGTCATCGTTTTTCTCAAGTACCTGATTAAAGTGAGATTTTGCGGCGTCATTGTCTCCGAAATAGGCGGCTAGAACTCCGCGGTAGTAGCTGATTTCTGAATTGTCGAGGGTGAGTTTGTTGAAATGAGTTTGAGCATTTTTGAACTGTTCTAGTGCAAGGTAGGTTTCTCCAAGTAAGAGTTGGATTCTCGGTTGTTCCGGATTTAGTTCGAGTGTTTTAGTGAAAGCTTCGAGTGCTTCAAGATATTTTTCTTGATAAAAACGAGCTTGTCCTAGCCGAGAAAATCCTTCAGATCGTGAGGGATCAAGGGTGTTGGCTGCTTCGTATTCGACGGCCGCTAATGGGAAATAACCGCCTTCAAATAAGGTGTCACCTTTGGCAACACGTTCTCGGTATGTCTCACTAGCAGGTGTTTCGTAGGTCGGTTCTTCCGTGACTTTTTCTGGCGTATTTAAGAGGTTGGTGGAGGTATTTCCAGGAAGAATCACCGTTATGTAGACAATCCCTCCCATGAGGGTGATTGCTAGGATGAATCCAAGGAGAAATCGTTTCATTTGTAGGTGGGGTGGTGAAGGGGTGTGTGGGCGAAGCATAGGGCAACGGCGAGTGCATCTGCGGCATCATCTGGTTTGGGCACGGATTCAAGTTTCAAGAGAATTGCCACCATTTTTTGCACTTGTTTCTTGACGGCTCTACCATCTCCTGTAATGGCTAATTTTATTTGCATTGGATTGTATTCGTGAATAGGATACCCTCTTCGGTTTAAGGTTTGCAAGATCACTCCGCGCGCTTCAGACACTTTGAGCGCAGTGGTGACATTTTTGCTGAAGAAAAGTTCCTCAACCGCACATATGTCAGGTTCCCATTGTTTGCAAAGACCTTCAAGATCGTTGGCTATTTCATTGAGTCTCGCAGGGGCGGATAATGTTTTTTCTGTTGAAATATGTCCAAAATCCAGAACTTTATAGTTACGCCCGGTCATCTCAATGATGCCGAATCCAACAGTGGCTGTACCAGGGTCAATTCCAAGAATACGCATGTGGGAATTGTATCACATAGAAAAAGAAATAATGCAGATATGGTTTTCAAGATTTTCTATTCTAGGGGAAGTACGTGATTTGTGGGTTTGCTGAATGAACGTCACCCGAAAGGGAGAAGGGTTCTCTGAGGATCATGTATCCGAAGAGGTTCTTTCCAGTGAATGAAGTAAATCCACAAATTATGTACTTTTACTAACAACAATATCCTGATAGGAGAGGCTCTCTTTCCGATTGGCCCAACTGCCGTGATGAATTTTTAGATTTTCATGACAGTGTACGTTTTTCATTTGATCTATAATCCATGCTTCTTTGTAGCCAATTTCTGCTTCTGGGACATTTTTATGGGAATAGAATCCATAACTTTCGAATGTGTATTTCAAGTTGCATCTGGATGTGTGATCGTTGATGTTTCCTTGAGCTTCGTCATCAATGGAAAACCAGGTTAGGAAGCTGGTACCTCCTGGTTTTAGAACTCGTTTTATTTCGGCAAGGTATTGAGATATTTGAGAGGGGAGCATGTGTGTGAATACGGAAGTTGCGAATATGAAGTCGAATTGATTGTCCTCGTAAGGAAAGACGAATTCATGGGCCTGAACCTGGCCTTTTTTGTTGTAGTATTTATTGAAAATATCCACGTATTTAAAGTGGAAATTGGGGAATCTAGGTGAAATATTCTTTTGGCACCATTGGACGCCTCGTTTATCAATGTCGAATCCGTGATAATCCCCATCAGTTAAATAATTGGTGAGGGGGAGTGCCATGCGGCCAATACCAGATCCAATATCGAGTACGGAGTCACTTGGCTTAAGTCTTCCTAGTCTTATGAAGTAGTCTTTGAATTCATCGCCTACTTTTTTGAACTCATTGCTTCCGACAAAGTTAAGTCGTTTGGGTGGATATCCTTTGGGGCGAGTGCCTTTGATTGAACTCGTTATGTCTTGAAAAGAGTAGAGCACGTATTTTAGTGCTTTCTTGACTGGGACGGGAAGTAGGTATTTGAATTTCTTCTTTAAATTCATGCTTTCTTGATTAGGGGAGTGAGTGTGAGGTAATTCTAATTTAGAATAGGAATTTTTCCTACTCTTCTTAACTGTAATTTCTTGGAATTGATAAAATTATAATGGATCAACGATAGACCAAACCCTGTCCCTATAAGGATTTTGGAATACTCTAAATCTTTTGCTAGGATCATCAGCTTTAAGTCTTTTTTCTTGTATTCCTACATCTAGATCCGGGAATGAAAACTTGCATACAGATAATTTCCAACCTTCTTCTTGTAGCGCAATTTCTTCTGGTGTAAGAGTGTTATCCGGTGCGGCTTCATTGGGGAGCATATATTTTTTTGTTAAGTCCTGCTTTTATAGCATATTTTTATTTTTTTTGACAATGCTCGCTGTGTATATGAAATGACCTTACGCAAATGCCTTGTTGGTAGCTGTCATTTTGTGAGTGCCTTCTTTCTTATTCTTCTTCAAAAATCCCCCATTCTTTCCTGAACCATTCAAAGATCAAATTTCTGTATTTACGAAGAGCCTCCATTTCACGATCGGGGCTACCCTCTTCATTTTTTGGTTCGCTTGATATTTCTGTTATTTTTTCAAAAATTACTTTTGAAATAGCAAGATAAAGCTTTTCGATTTCATCTATGCTTAAGTCAAATCTATCTTTGGGGATCTCATCGGGGCCTATACCTCTAATTCTTGCAAAAGTTTCTCTTATAGCATTACTTATATCTGTAGGTAGAGAACTTAGTTTGGGATGATTAAGTGATGTTTGGTCGAATGCATCTAGATCGTATCTAACTAAGTCTCCGTCAGCGATAACCAAGCGTAGAGTGGGTTTCTTCATGGGGATATTGTTGTTTTATTTTGAAGTTTTGTCAATGGTGGAAAGCCGTCCCAATTTCCATTTACCCCTATTCGTGCATGGCGTGCAATGGTTATTGCATATATGAAGTTGGGGAAGGGCAACTTACTCATAACTAAATATTTCTTTTTCTCCATTGTGAAAGAGAACAATTATTTCGTTTTTTTCTTTTTCCCAGAATGCATCTACCGCCCCTCTTGTCGGATGCTCATTTTCATCCCATCTTTCGTCTATTATAAAAGAGTAAATAGGTTTCTTATAATCTGCAGTTGAGCCAATCAGTGTTGTAATGTCATAGTCATATAACTTAATAAAATGCACTTTATCTGTGACTCCAGTTATTTCAAAGGCTAAAGAGTACTTACCTTCATCTACAGGGTAGGTTGTTGTTAGTTCAAGCTGATGCCTGCTAAATGTGTCTGCTTTTTCTGAATGGTTAGTTTTTATACAGCCACTTAGTGTTAGCAAGAATGCGATAAAAACCAATATGCTCAATTTTTTTGTAAACTTCATGGTTGTTGATGTTGCCTAATGTTTGAGGTTTGGGGGAAGCTGTCTACGAATAAAACGATATAATCTTATCACCGATGAAGAGAGGAAGGCAACTTGGCTGAGTGGGTGCTATTTGAGTTTTGTTGAGAAAAAAAGGGAGGGGCGTACTTCGGAAATTCCTGAATTGGCTTCTTCTAGAGACCTAGAACCCGTAGGTAAAGTTGATCGAGAGCTGATTAGCAGATTAAATAATTATTCCATAGTCTGTTCCAGTCATGTAGCAATGGTGAAGATCTTCGTCATTAAGAATTTTCCCCCAGGCTTTATCTTTGATTACTATGGCGATTTTCCCTTGTGGCATCCCTTGTGGCATTGCCCACTTGTACATATAAGCTTGTGCTCTATTTAGTAGACTACTTAGTTCTCTTCTCCTCTCTTGATTCTCGACATCATTGAAAATGATTATTTGATATCCATTATCCCTCAAGATATCCATCATTTTTTGAGTTATCTGATTTGTTTTTATGCACAAAAAATTATGATTTCCTGGTCCTTCAGTTGAAAGGTTAATGACATCCTCTAATTTTTCTTCAATTCTTGATGAATTACTTTCGTTATTTGATTCCATTTTAAAGTACAACGGTGGAGATAAAATTATTTCGTTTTCCGGCGTTTACGATCACAAGTTCGTGGCCAGATTTGCAGAGTTGGTTTTTTGTGAGTAGTTGTTGAACTTTTTTGGGTGCGTCTGATTCTGTCCCAAGGGTCTTTTTTGTGAGGAGGATGATGTTGAGGCCCCACACCAATTGAAGTTGACGGGCAACTCGTGGATCATGAGTGATGGCGATGACGGGGGTGTTGGTTCGGTGTTTCATGATTTGTTGCGCGGTGTAGCCGGTTTTGGTGAGTACGACGATGACGTTGGCCTCGATTTGTTGGGCTAAAACAGCGGCGTTGTAGCAGGTTGCGTCGGTGATGGGCATGTCCTCTTTAAATAGGTGATTGTGAAGAAGGAATTCCTTCTTCTTGATTTCTTTTTCGGTGGCGTGGGCTACCTTGGCTAAGGTTCGAACAGCTTTTACCGGGTATTTTCCTACTGAGGTTTCGGCGGAGAGCATGATGGCGTCAGCGTGTTCAAATACGGCAGTGGCAGCATCGCTGACTTCGGCGCGGGTAGCTCGAGGGTTGTGGATCATGGATTCCAAGACTTGAGTGGCGATGATCACCGGTTTTCCATAGAGAAGTCCCCAATGAAGAATTTCTTTTTGTACGATTGGAACCTGTTCAGCCGGAATTTCTATGCCCAAGTCTCCGCGGGCGACCATGAGGGCGTCGGTGGCGGCTGCAATGGATTCAAGGTTTTCGACTGCTTCGTGACGTTCGATTTTTGCGATGATTTTTACGTGAGATTTCCCTGCTTTTTTTAGGAGTGCTCGGAGGTCCAAGATATCTTGAGCAGATTTCACAAACGATAATGCCACGTAGTCGATGTTTTGTTTGAGTCCAAATGCGAGGTCCTTTTTATCTTTTGAGGTGATGGTTTGAGCACTGATGGTAGCGGTGGGGCAGTTGATTCCTTTGTGGCTTTTGAGTGTACCTCCTACTCTTACTGTACAAAAAATGTGTTCACTCTTTACTCGTTCAACCTTGAGTTCCATGTATCCGTCGTCCAGCAGAATGAGGTCGTTTTTTTTGACGTCTTTATGGAGATGTTTGTATTGAACTGGAAAGATTGATGGGGGTCCTTTTTTGAAAGTTTTATCTCGGGTTGAGAGAATGATGGTGCTTCCTTTTTTGATTTCTATGCCTTCTCCTGGTAGGTCTCCTACTCTTATTTTTGGTCCCTGAAGATCCTGAAGTAGCGCCACCGGTTTTTTGCAGTGGTCACTGGCTTTTCGTATGTTTCGGATGAGGGCTTTCATGTGATCGTGCGTGCCATGCGAAAAATTTAGCCGTACGACATTCATTCCGGCGCACATCATTCGTTCAAGAACGGTCACATCATCAGATGCGGGGCCGAGAGTACATACAATTTTTGTATTTTTTTTCATCGGGTATATTATACCACAATTTGTGTGTGTTTTAAACCTTATTCATTTGTGTGTTTTCGAATAGATTTGAAGGGTTCTTCTTTCTATGAGAAAATGCATAAATGAATTACTTAACTGTCACACTTTTGGCTAGATTTCGGGGCATGTCTGGATTGTTTTGGCGCACTACTCCTAAATGGTAGGCCAAAATTTGAATCGGAATGATGTTCACAATAGGGGATGCATCGCCAGCGTCTGGGACACGAATCCAGTAGTCGAAAATTTCTGAGTTTTCAGGGGAAACACCGATGATGTATCCGCCGCGGGCTTTGATTTCCATGGCATTGGATAGAATGTCGGCGCGCGTGTCGTCATTGGCGACGATAGTAATACAAGGGGTTCCTTCAGTGATCAGGGCGATAGGGCCATGTTTGAGTTCTCCTCCTGCAAATCCTTCTGCGTGAATGTAGGAAACTTCTTGAAGCTTGATGGCTGCTTCGAGTGCGATTGGATAGTTTAGTCCACGCCCGATAATGTACATGCTTTCTACGTCTCTGATCTTATCAGCGAGGGCACGAATGTGTTCTTCGTATCGAGGATTCAGCATGTCATTTATTTTTCCGGCTGTGGCGACGAGGAGTTGTTCTCCTTCATTGAGTTTTCCGGCGGTGGCGTAGGCAAGAAGTGTTAAAATGGCTAATTGTGAGGTGGTGGCTTTGGTTGAGGCCACTGCTTTTTCTGGTCCAGCCTTGATCGGTAGTACAATGTCAGAAACTCTGGCCATGGTGGAGCTTTCTACGTTTACGATGCTGGCTATTTTGACTCCTTTTTCTTTGGCTACTTCAATGGCTTCTAGTGTATCGGCTGTTTCTCCGCTTTGTGAAATACAGATGAGAAGTGATTTTTCTGTGAGGAATTCTTTGTGATAGGCGAATTCTGAGCCAAAGGTGAAATTGATGTGTTTTTTTGCAATGCGTGAGAATAGATAGTCTCCGGTTTGGGCTACTTTCCCAGCGGTTCCACATCCGATGATGAAGGTTCCGTAAGCACTGTTGACAGCATCGGCCATTTTTTGGATGAGTCCAGGATCTTGGTTGATTGCACGACTGAGTGTTTCTTTTTGCTCCATGATTTCTTTGAGCATGAAGTGTTCGTAGATACCTTTTTCTGCTTTTTCAACGGTGAGATCTAGTTGAATCACACGTCGTTCTACTTGTTCATTGGTGCGTGTGTCGGTGAACTGGGCGCCGTCATCGTTGATGATAATCATTTGATGGTCATCAAGGTACATGACTCGATTGGTGTGTTTAAGAAAGGCAGGGACGTCTGAGCCAATGAAGTATTCGTTGGTTAGTGCTCCAATACCAACAATGAGTGGTGATCCTTTGCGGGCGGCAATAAGGGTGTTGTCGTCACGATTAATGGCTAAAATAGCGTAGCGACCATCCAAGCGGTTGAGTGTCATGGTGAAAGCATCGCTGAAGGAGTGATTGCCATGCTCCATGAAGTATTCAATCAAATGAGCGACCGTTTCAGTGTCAGTTTCAGATTTAAATTTGTAGCCAAATCCTTTCAGTTCTTCTCGTAGTTCGGCGTAGTTTTCGATGATGCCGTTGTGTACGATCGCAATTTTGTTGCCTTGGCTTAGGTGTGGATGTGCGTTTTCTTGTGTGACGCCTCCATGAGTTGCCCATCGTGAGTGTCCAATGGCTAGGTGGTTGGCATTTTGTTCAATTTCTGGTTTGAGGTTTTTTGCATCTGAAATTTTCCCTACATGCTTTTCAACTTCTAAGTGATTGTCAATTTTACATGCGATTCCCCATGAATCATATCCACGGTATTCTAGATTTTTGAGTCCTTCGAGCGCCATTTGAGCGGCGTCGTTTTGAGGACCATAGTAACCGAAAATTCCACACATAATTAATTCGTTAGAGGACGAGGGTGATTGTACTTAATTTTACCTTAAAATGCAATCATTTATGGCTTTGGGAACTTGGGTGAGGTTTCGGTGCCCACTGGGTGTGATGAGTATCATGTCCTCGATGCGGACGCCGAATTTCCCAGGCAAATAGATGCCGGGTTCGCTGGTGACAACCATGCCGGCTTTGAGAGTGTGAGTGCTGCGTGTTGAAATGGTGGGTGGCTCGTGGACTTCCATGCCGATTCCGTGGCCAAGTGAATGCGTGAAGTAGGTTTCGTGGTCTCCCAGTCTTTTTCGAGCGATTTGATCTGGTTTGGACGCTTTAACACGTGGTTTCATTACTTGAATAGCGGCTTCCTGTGCGTCGAGTACGAGGTTATATATTTTCTCTTGTTCGGGAGTGGGGGACTTGGTGAACACCATTCGAGTCATGTCTGAGGCATAGCCCTGAAAATTAACGCCCATGTCGATGAGGACAGGGTCGCCCTTCTTAAGTTTTCGAGTGGTGTTTTGGTGGTGCGGCATGGAGGAGTGATTTCCAAAGGCGATAATAGGTTCAAATGAAATGTCGTCTGCGCCAAAACGTGGGCACAGTTGTTTCACAAGATGGCTGATTTCCAGTTCAGTCACTCCTGTCTTTAGCTCTTTTTTTATTGCATAAAAAATTTGTTCATTAATGTCTTGAGATTTCTTTAGTTTCCGTATTTCAGAGTGATCTTTTTGTGCGCGCTGAGTCCACACGTCTCGTGCCCCATCTCTCCATTTTACTCCCTTGGTTATAGTTTTGAATCGCTTGAGTTGATTCACTGTCACGTGGTTTCCCTCGAATTCTAGGCTGGTGAGACGGTGCTTGTTTAGAAGTTTTTGTAGTGTTTCCTTGAAATTTGGGCCCATATCCACAACCTCGAAAGCTCCGAGTCGAGCTCGGTTGAGCGTAGCTAATTTTCGGGCCTTTTCTAGGTATCGACCATCGGTGAATAGATAGTTTTTTCTTCCGGTATTTAGTAAAAGCGCGTTGGAACTTTTGAAGCCGGTCAGGTATTCAATATTGACCAGGTTTGTGAGGAGGGAGGCGGGCATGGGCTAAATGTTTTTGAGGAAGTACTTAATGAGGTCTTCGGAGGTTTCTAGGGGAGATTTGATGCTTCGAAATACACGAGTGATGTCTTTGTGGTGGTACCCAAGACCTATTAGTGCGTGTAGGACATCGTCTGGTACGTCGTCTTTTGGTTTGGATTTGATGACATTGGCTTCGTCATATCCGAGATCTCCTAATTTGTCTTTTAATTCAAGGATGATACGTTCGGCTGTTTTCTTGCCAATGCCTTTCATTTGAGTGAGTGCTTGTGTGTTATTTTCAAGAATGGCCTTTTTGATGGTATCTATGGAAGTTGCGAATAGATCCATTCCTAGGCGTGGTCCAACTCCGTTTACACTGATGAGAAGCTGAAATAGGCCTAGATCTTCAAGTGTTTCGAATCCATATAAACTTAGGTCATCTTCGCGTACAACGGTGTGTATGTGCAAATCGAGTGGAAGGTGTAGTTCGGCTTTTTCCAATAGGGGAGCGGGGCTGTTTACTAAATAACCCACTCCGTTCACATCAAGAATGAGTGTGCGTTCTGTTTTTCGAATGAGTTTTCCGGAGAGGTGGGCGATCATGAAGTTAGTTTTTAGTTGGTAGTTTTTAGTTTTTAGTGATTTGGTAGTTTTGGGTGAATTCGGTGCGGAATTTTTTAAAGGTTCCTTCGTTTATATGGTGCCGTATTCGGCGCATCAAGTCTAATAAAAAGTGAAGGTTATGAATGGTGATGAGTCTGAGGGCGGTGATTTCATTCTCCATAAATAAATGTCTAAGGTAACTTGTTGGATGGTTTTTACAGGTTGTGCAGGTACAATCTTTTTGGAGGGGGTCGGCTACTTGTTCAAATTTTTTGTTCTTCAAATTGTGACGTCCGGTGTCTGTCCAGAATGCTCCATGACGTGCTAATCGTGTGGGCAGCACGCAGTCGAATAAGTCAATGCCGCGGGCCACGCCTTCGACTAAATCTTCCGGACTCCCCACTCCCATGAGGTAGTGAATTTTGTCTGGAGGGAGGTGTGGTCGAATGACATTGAGGGTTCGGTACATATGTTCTTTTGATTCTCCAACGCTGAGTCCTCCCACGGCAATACCGGGTAGGTCTAAGTCGGCCATGAATTTGGCTGATTCCACGCGTAGATCGTCGTATATCACTCCTTGAATGATCGGAAATAAGGCTTGGGGTGGTTTTCCGGCAGCCATTCGTTGATGTTGGAGCTTTTCATGTTCTGTTTTGCAGCGAACTGCCCAGTCATGTGTTCGTTTCATGGCATCGCGTGCGTAGGATTTAGAACTGTCACCGGCGGCACATTCATCGAATGCCATGATGATGTCGGCTCCTAGTTTCTCTTGGATTTGCATGGCAATTTCAGGATTGAAGAAGATTTCATCTCCGTTGAGGTGTGATTTGAAGGTAACGCCATCATTAGTGATTTTTCGATTTTTGTTGAGTGAAAATACTTGAAAACCTCCGGAATCGGTGAGTAATGGTTTATCCCATCCTATCCACTTATGAAGTCCTCCATACTTTTCAACTGCATCTGCTCCAGGTCGAAGGGCTAGGTGATAGGTGTTGGCAAGGATTATTTCAGCTCCTAATGCGTTAAGGTCTTGCATGTCGAGGCATTTGACGGTGCCCTTGGTTCCGCAACTGATGAACGCCGGTGTTTGAAAACTCCCATGAGGGGTCTTATATGAACCAGTACGGGCGTTTCCATCTGATTTTTCGAGGGTGAATGTGAACATACTAGCCGTATCCTAGCAGGTTTATCTGATTTTGTCTGAATCTTCCATTGTCTCAACATCTGCTGCAGTTGGCTCGGCTCAGTTTTGAGTTTTAAATGTTAATTAAGTTTGAGTTCTCCTTCACTAATCATGAAAACAGAGTGTCCATTGATAGGATCACCGTTTTTATCGAAATTGGTTGGGCCCATGAGTCCATCGTATCCAGGATAGTCATTAAAGTAAGCTTGAACGGCTGCTGCGTTGTTTCCAACGGCCTCAATGGCATCGGCCAATATCTGAACGGCATCGTAGGCGGCGGCTCCATATTCAAGATAATTGAAATCTTTTCCGTGGATGGCCAAATATTCCTCCTTAAGTGTTTTGAGTGTCTCAGAATCTTCGTCGATGAAAGGAGTGAGGGTGAATGATCCTTCTAAGTATTCGCTGAAGTTTTTGGTCACTTTGAGGTTGGTTCCAGAAACGTTGTTTAAGATGAATGGCCCTTCAATTCCAAGTTCCTGCATTTGTTTGATGATGATTTCGGCTTTGATGGGGGTTTGAGGGTTTAGAAAAAATGTGTCGATATCGTTGTTGTTCAATTTGGTGAGTTGGGTTTTGAAGTCGATGTTTTCAGATGGATACGTTTCTTCTGTGACCGTTCCTCCGAGAGCTTCAAATTTTTCTTTGAATACTGTTGAAATTCCAAGTGTATCGTTTTGTTGTTCGGTGATGACGGCGATGTTTGTGTATCCAAGTTCGCTGGCTAATTCTGCCATTCTTTTCCCCTGGGAGGCATCTGATGGCCAGTTCCTATAAACAAAGTCTCCGGCTGCGCTTACCTCCGGGCTGCTGGAAGCTGAGGAAAATAAAATCACTCCGGCTGCTTCTGTAATAGGGGCGGATGCTAGGGTTTCCTTGTTACAGAACCCGCCATGAATGAGTTGAACTTTGTCGATGTCTATGAGTTTTTGAGCGGCGGTGGAAGCATTTTCCCTTTTACAAGCGCCATCTTCCCATTGAATATTTAATGTCATTCCTTTGTCTGCCCAAGCTTCATTCACGTGAGCGAGTGAGATTTCGGAAATACGTTGTTTTTCGATACCATAACTGGCGTTATCTCCTGTGAGAGGGGCGATTCCACCAATGGTGTATGTTTCGTTTTTAGTGGAAGTGCCGGCACATCCTGCCATGATAAGCAGTGCAATGATTGCAAATGAACTGAAAATGAGATTTGTTTTCTTCATGTAAAAAAATTAAAGAATGAGGAGGATATATTTAGCTTGCTTATACTATTTTCGGGAGAGGAGAGGGGTCAATTGATTCGAGTTGTTAGCTGTCTTAAGGTGTGGTCACCTAGTACGAGCCATGCCATGGCTTCTACGATGGGAACGGCGCGTGGGGCAAGGCAAGGATCGTGACGACCACCTACATCAATGGAAGAGGTGGGTTTAAGGGCAATTCTGAACGTGATAGGTTCACCATCGGTGATGCCTCCATAGATGCCGTTTTTGCGTTGGTTGTTCTCTTTTCCTGTGAGTTGAGCGGCTTCAAATCCAGCTCCGTATTCGAATCCAAGGACCGCATTGATACTGAGCATGGCTTTGGCTAGGTCGGCTTTGAATTTGTCGAAGACCGGCTCCCCTAGTCCAATGGGAGCATTTAGAATGGTGCATTCAATGGTAGCGCCCACGGAATTACCTTGTTCTTTGAGTTCGAGAATGCGTGTTTCCATTTGCTTGGCGATGTTGAGGTCTGCGGCGCGGACTGGGTTTTTTTCAATCACGTCAAAATCAGGACGTTCTACCTTTAGTTCTTGGATTTGCTGTGTGTGTGCAATCACTTGTGTGGAGAGTCCTTTATGGCTGAACATTTTTTTTGTCACGGCGGCGGCCGCCACACGTATCGCGGTCTCCCTGGCTGAGGCGCGGCCGCCGCCTCGATGATCTCGAATGCCATACTTTAGCTCATAGGTCTTGTCTGCGTGTTGTGGCCGATGAGTGTCTCGAAGTTTGTCGTAATCCTCGGATTTTTGGTCTTTATTGTGAATGATTAGTGAAATCGGGGTGCCGGTGGTTTTTCCCTCGAAAACACCAGACAGTATTTCTACCTGGTCTAGTTCGTTTCTGGCTGTGGTGATGTTGCTTTGTCCTGGTCGTCGTCGGTCTAGTTCCGGTTGAATGTCCCTCTCGGAAAGAGGAATGCCGGCAGGGCAGCCATCAATAACACCTCCGAGCGCTTTTCCATGAGATTCTCCCCATGTGGTGACTCGAAATATGGTTCCAAACGTGTTACCGGGCATACGATAAGGTTAGGCAGCGGCCTTGTCTTCGGCGACCTCTTCGGTGGCTTCTTTGGCAACCTCTTCGGCGGCTTCTTTGGCAACCTCTTCGACGACTTCTTCGGCGACCTCTTCGGCGACCTCTTCGGCGGCTTCTTTGGCGACCTCTTCGACGACTTCTTCGACTTCAGTAGGGTCTTCGAGAATTGATGCCTTTGGACTGCTATTTTTCTTGATTTTCGCCATTAATTTGTCCTCTTTTTTCTTGTCGGCGTCGAGTTGTTTTTGGAGTTCTTCGTTTACTTTGTCTTCAAAGGTGTTTCGTTTACGTTCTTTCTTTGATCGTTGTGCTTGTTCTGCTTTTCTGGCTTCAGCTGCTTTCTTTTGTGCTTCAAATTTCTCGATGCGTCCTGCGGTATCCACTGTCATCTTCTTACCAGTATAGAAAGGGTGAGATGCGCTTGAAATTTCTGTCTTAAATAGTGGGTATTCAGAGCCTTTGTGTTTTATGGTTTCGGTTGTTTCAACACATGATTTGATAATGAATATGGCACTAGTGTTAGTGTCTTGGAAAGCTACCGCTCGGTAGGTTTTTGGGTGAATGTCAGTTTTCATCGTTTTTTTGATTTAATTGATTTGCTCTTTTTAGAAGCGGTCGAAGTGTACTTCAAGAGCATCATCAATGCAAGTGCAAATAGCAGAGAAATAAGAAGGGCGCTTCCCATGGCTCCAAAGTAGCGTTTTGCCTCTTTGGAAAGGTCGAGAGAGCGGGTTTCGCCAAGATCATCGATGATCATGAGGCTTGCTGGTAGGAAGGAACTGGTTTCTACGTCTAATTTTAGTATGGCTTCTTCTCCAATGAGACGGCCATCTTTACTGAACCATCGATAGGCGACGGCTCCTCCTTCTGGGTCATAGGAATCGGAGGCATCATAGACTAGGAATCGACGAACGGCATTTGCTCCGTTTCCTTCTTCCGAAGATTCATATTGATCAAATACTATGACTGGGCCCATGTTTAATGGGAATTCATCTTCAAGGTCTACTAATCCATCGTTCTCATCGTCAAGATCGGTGTTGTTTCCTAATCCGTCATTATCTGTGTCGACCCATTCTGTCTCATCGGTGGGGAAGGCGTCGTTGCCATCGATCACTCCGTCTGAATCGGTGTCTGGGTTTTGAGGATCGGTGATTACTCTTACTTGAGTCGCTGGTGCCGCTTCTAATGAATTTGCGGATAGGTTGTTGTTGGATTTAGTTGCTTCGTTAACAAGAACACCTTCGAGTTCCTGAGTGTCAGTGAGTCCGTCGTTGTCGTCATCTTCGTCGGCATTGTTTCCTTGCCCGTCGTTATCGGTGTCTACGGTCTCTGTGGGATCTTCGGGAAGAGCGTCTTCAGTGTCTTTAACCCCGTCATTGTCATCGTCTTCGTCGGCATTGTTTCCTTGGCCGTCTTCGTCGGTGTCTACGGATTCAGTTTCATCTAAAGGGAAGGTGTCTTCGGTGTCGGGAACATCATCATTATCGTCGTCAGGGTCTTGTGCGTTACCCACCCCATCATTGTCGTAGTCGTAATCGACGGTGAGAGTGAATTGAGTTTGATTGTTGGCGGGATCGTCGTTGATGGTACTCCATGGAATTACGGTGGCAGAAACGGTGTAGGTTCCTGCTCCTGGTGCCCATTCTACAAACACGCTGTCTGTAGAGCCTGCTAGAACCGAAATTGGTTGATCACTTCCAATGGAATTTCCTGTGGTGAGATTTTTGAACTGTACAGAGCCTAGTAGGTCTTTGTTACTATTATTAGTGACAGTGGCATAAATTTTTACTGCTTGAAGATGAACAACCGTGGCATCGGAAAGAGTTAAATTTTCTGGTTTAATCTCTAAATCTCCATTTGCAAATGCAAGTTGCATTGGTAGTAATAGCAGTAAGCTACTAATTAGAAGAATGGATGTGCGATGTAGAGAGAATTTCATAGAAACCGGCTAAGATTTTTTTAGACTAAGCTGGTCTGTTCTGGTTCCGAGCTTTTATCGGTTTTTTTAGCGGATTTTGTGTCTGCCTTTTTATTGTCTTCTGGCTTGGGTTCTTCTTCTTCTTCTATTATTGGTTCTGGTCTAATGATAGAGATGGAAGCGACTCGGTCTTTTTTATTCTTAAGGCGCATCAAGTATACACCTTGTGTCGCGCGTCCTCTTGTGGGAATGGAAGACACGGACAACCGAATGATTTGGCCTTCTTTAGAAACCATTACTAGGTCTCCTTCGATTCCTGGCTCTAAGACTTCTGCTTTTACGATTTTTCCGGTTTTGGGGGTGAGGTTGGCGGTCTTAACTCCAGATCCTCCTCGAGATTGGAAGCGATAGCTGGTGAGTGGGGATCGTTTACCTAATCCATTTTCGGTGATGATGAGAAGGTCGGTGCCATCTTCGGCCACGATGTCCATTTGAATGACATGATCTTCTCCTTTTAGTTTCATTCCACGCACGCCCATAGAAGCTCGCCCCATAGGGCGAACATCATTCTCTGAGAATTGGATGCACTGACCTCCGTGACTTATCATTACAACATTGCTTTCTCCGTCGCTTTGTTTGACCCATTGTAGTGCGTCGTCATCTCTAAGTTTGATGGCGATGAGACCACTTTTCCTGACATTTTCGAATTGTGTGACGTCTGTTTTCTTAATGGTGCCTTTGGTTGTACCCATAATTAGGTATTTACCTGAGAACTTGTCTCCGGCATTGAGAATGGCGGTAACGGATTCGTCTTTTTCAAGTTGTAGTAGATTTACAATGGCTTGCCCTTTGGCGGTACGAGATGTTTGAGGGATTTCATAGGTTGGGAGCTTGAATACGCGTCCACGATTGGTGAAGTAGAGTAGTTCGTCGTGGTTGTGTGTGTATCTCATTACCGCTATTTCATCTTCTTCTTTAGTGTTCATGCCAATGATTCCTTTACCTCCACGATTTTGAAGTTTAAAGGAGCCTGGTTCTACTCGTTTTATGTAGTTCTCCTTAGTAAGGATTACTAGCATAGGTTTATTAGGAATGGTGTCTTTTGCTGAGAACTGTCCTATTGCGTGAGGGACGATTTCAGTTCGTCGTTCGTCTCCATATTTTTCTTTCATTTCAGCCAGTTCTTCATTGATGATTTCGAATACTTTTTTTTCATCAGCCAAGATGCTTTCAAGCTCGGTGATAAATGCGATTTTTTCATTGTATTCGTCGTCAATTTTTTGGCGTTCTAGCCCGGCTAACGTTTGTAGTCTCATCTCGAGAATAGCCTGTGCTTGTAGATCACTTAGTTTGAAGTTTTTAATCAATGCTATTTTCGCTTCTTCTTTTGTTTTGGATGCGCGTATGGTTGCGATAACTTTATCGATGTTATCGAGGGCGATCTTGAGTCCTTCTAGGATGTGAGCGCGTGATTGTGCGATTTTGAGATCGTATTCGGTGCGTCGTCGTACGACTTCTCGTCGGTGAAGAATAAAGTATTCTAGTACTTGTTTTAGGTTGAGAAGACGAGGTTGGATCCCATCGACCAATGCAATCATATTCATGTTGAAGCTGGTTTGCATCGTTGTGAATTTGTAGAGTTGGTTGAGGATCTTCTTAGGATAGGAGTCTTTTTTGAGTTCAATGACGATTCGAATTTCGTTGCGACTGGATTCATCTCGAATGTCAGAAATGCCAACAATCCTTTTTTCTCGGACTAAGTCAGCCATTTTTTCAATGAGGGTTGATTTGTTTACTTGGTATGGAATTTCGTTGACACGGATGCGGAATCTTCCGTTTTTCATTTCTTCAATCTCGGCTCGGGCTCGCATCTTGATGCCGCCACGACCATTTACATACATGGCTTTGATAGCTTCTGAATCGTAGATGATTCCTCGGGTGGGGAAATCAGGGCCTTTAATGTATTCCATGAGGTCTTCTACCGTGAGTTCGGGGTTTCTAATGAGTGCGATGGTTCCATCAATCACTTCTCCTAGGTTGTGTGGAGGAATGTTGGTGGCCATCCCAACGGCAATTCCCATGGTTCCATTTAGAAGGAGTTGTGGGATTTTGGAGGGAAGTACTCGAGGTTCTTTTTTTGTGCCATCGTAGTTGTCAGCCCAAGTTACTGTGTCTTTGTCGATGTCATGGAGTAACTCTTCGGCGATTTTCTTCATTTTTGCCTCGGTATAACGATAGGCGGCAGCACTGTCTCCATCAATGGATCCAAAGTTACCTTGTCCATCTACGAGCGGATATCGTAATGAGAAGCTTTGAGCCATACGTACCATGGAGTCATAAACGGCGCTGTCCCCATGTGGGTGGTATTTACCAAGTACTTCTCCAACCACATTCGCTGATTTCTTAAAGCGGGCACTGGATCGTAGTCCGGATTCATGCATTACATAAAGAATGCGGCGGTGAACTGGTTTAAGTCCGTCGCGTACATCTGGTAGTGCTCGAGATACAATCACACTCATGGCGTAGTCCAAATAACACTCCTCCATTTCATCTGAAATAGCACGATCTCTGTAGTTTGGCTCAAAAAGTTGAGTCTTTAGTTTGGGTTCATCTGTTTTCTCCTTTTTATTTTCTTCGGGAGTGTCTTGGGGGTCTTTGGCCATGATTTTTTAACTTAAATAACATAAGCCTTGATAATTTAGCATATTTTGGGAAAAGCGCCTGCAGGGAGGCTTGATTTTAGGCCTGTTATGTGATTTAATATATCCCTTTACTTTTATCCTCCTTGTTAATGGTTGATAGGCTGAATTTATTGGATAATCAAGAAGATCTTGAGCTATCGAGTCAAGTGAGTCGATGCATGCCTAAAATCGCGCCACTTTTTGATGATCTTTGCTTTATTGCTGGAGATTTTCCCGGAATGTCCTGGGCGGAGTTGCGTCAGCAGCATCCTGCTTTTTTTGCCCCGTTAGATGATCAATTGGAATCGTTGGTTTATTCCCTTGGTATGGAGGAGACAGATGTACCTAGGCTTTTTGAGGTTATGGTGGTGGAGTATCTACGTTATAAGTTGAAGCCTTCGGTGGACGAAAGGCGATTTCCTAAGTTTTTGGAGTTTTTCTTGAAGTATATGGGGAAGGATGCGGCTATTTTGGCTACGCTTATTGAGGCTGGAGCTTCTTCTCAGCGTATTGTGGCCGCGATGTCTCGTCATGTTAAGGATTCGGTAGTGTTTGCAATGGAAGAAGAACAGGCTTCTTCTTTTGATGGATTGACTGGGTTGCTTAAGCCTGAGGTTTTTGCCACTATCCGACGTCGTGAATTGGAGCGATTATTGCGAAATCAACAGGGAATGGCGTTGGTTCAATTTTTTGTAGATTTAGATAAGTTTAAAACGGTTAACGATGTTCATGGGCATAAAGAAGGGGATCGTGTTTTGATTGAGGTTGGAAAAATTTTAAAGAGAGAATTGAGGAGTATTGATGTTGTGAGTCGGTTGGGAGGTGATGAATTTGGCGTTTTGGGTGTGGTGAATTCTTTAGAAGAAGCTAAAGAATTGGCGGAGCGATTGCGAGCTAGCGTGGAAAAAGCTGAACTGAGGGTGACATTGAGTATTGGAATTAGTGTGTCTAAGCCCAATGGAATGCGCGCAACATTAAAGGACGATGCTTCTGTTTCTAACTGGTTGAATGAAGAAGAGGTTCGTCTTGCATCGGAATCTGATGAGGCTGCTTTGGTGGCTAAGCATGGGTCTAATCGAAATGCTGTTTGTGTGTTTTCCGAGTTATCAGCAGATGAGAAGGTTTTTGCTGCGAGAATGAGTGCCTTGGCAGCTAAAAAGCGAGCAGAAGAGTCGGATGCGGAGAAGGCTCTTGTTGCTGAGAGGGCTGCCTTGGCAGCTAAAGAGCGAGAATAATCGTAGAGGGGCTGATTGTTCCTTCTTGAATAATGGCGGCTTTTTTGGTATACTTATATGATTATTTGAACCCTAATGATTTATGTCAGACGAAAACCAAAACCAAACGGTTCCGGTTGCTTCTGCTCCTGATGCGGCTCCTGTGGCTGAAGTAAGCGCAGAGTCTGTTCCAACGCCGGCCAAGTCTGGCGGTTTACTTGGTGGTTTAAAGGCTAAGTGGGAGGAACGTGTGGCCGTGAATAAATCAAAAAGTGGGGTTGTTAAAATTGAGAAAAATGCGGAGCCAGCCGTTGTTGCTCCTGTTCCGGATAAGCCGGTTGAGGCTGTTCAACCTCTGACTGGTACGGTGGATAATCCCCCTAAGGGATCTAATGGTAAGCCTGATTATACGAAATTATCTCCGGGTGAAAAAAAGAAGCTTGTTGAAGCCGAAAAACTGTTTCAGCAGGGTCTTTCTACGATTCGTGATTTGATTGCGCCGTCATCTATGGAGGTGGCTTTCAATCATATATTGATTGATGGAATGTTTGCGCAAAGTTTCTTTGTCTATACGTATCCTCGTTATATTGAAACCAACTGGTTGTCACCGATTGTGAATTTTGATGTGACGATGGACATGTCTCAGTTTATTTATCCGATTGAATCTGACAAAATTCTTAAAGTACTCAAGAGTCAGGTGGCTAAATTTAACTCGAGTATTCGCATGTCGGCAGAAAAGGGTCGTGTGCGTGATCCGGCGCTTGAAACTCAATTGGAAGATGCTGAGCAGCTTCGTACGGATCTTCAGCGTGGACAGGAGAAATTTTTCCAGTTCGGACTTTATTTTACGATTTATCATGAAGATCAAAAAAAACTGGATCATGTTACTAAACAGCTTGAGAGTTTGTTGGGTGGGAAATTAGTTCTTACTCGGCGAGCGGATCTACGTATGGAGCATGCTCTTAATTCGACGTTGCCATTGGCGATTGATCAGTTGGAGATTTATCATAATATGAACACCTCTCCTCTTTCTACGACTTTTCCGTTTGTGTCGTCTGAATTGACGTCCAATGAGGGGATTTTATATGGATTGAATCGGCATAATGATGGATTGATTATTTTTGATCGATTTTCTTTGGAGAATGCGAATTCTGTGGTGTTTGCTAAATCTGGTGCTGGTAAGTCGTATGCGGTTAAACTTGAAATTTTAAGATACTTGATGATGGGGTCGGATGTGATTGTGATTGATCCTGAAAATGAATATGAAGCACTGGCCACAACGGTTGGTGGCACGTATTTGAAAGTGTCGCTTAACTCTGATCGGCGGATCAATCCGTTTGATTTACCTAAGCCGCTCAACCCTGAAGAACTTAAGCCGGGAGATTTGTTGCGTTCAGCCATTATCGATTTAACAGGTTTGATTAAGTTGATGGTGGGGACAATGACTGCCTCAGAAGAGGCGCTCATTGATAAAGCGCTTATTGATACGTATTCAACGAGAGGTATCACTATGGATACGGTGGATCCTGGTTCATTTGAGCCCCCAACTATGAATGATTTTCATAGTGTTTTGTCTTCTATGGATGGTACGACTGAGTTGGCTCAACGTGTTCAAAAATATACGACCGGTACGTTTGGTGGGCTCTTTAATCAGCAGACCAATGTAGAGATGGACAGTCATCTCATTGTTTTTTCTATTCGAGATTTGGAAGATTCATTGAGGCCTATCGCGATGTACATCATTTTGAATTATATTTGGAATCGTGTGCGTAGCTCTTTGAAGAAACGTATTCTTACGATTGATGAGGCGTGGACCATGATGCAGCATGAAGATTCGGCTAAGTTTTTGTTTGGTCTAGTTAAGAGGGCACGTAAATATTACCTAGGTGTTACAACTATTACTCAGGATGTGGAGGATTTTGTTAAGAGTCCTTATGGAAAGGCTATTGTGAGTAATTCTTCTATGCAGTTGCTTTTGAAGCAGTCTCCGTCTGTGATTGATGGTTTACAGAAAGTATTCAACTTAACAGAAGGTGAAAAGTATATGTTGCTGAATAGTGGGGTGGGTCAAGGACTATTTTTTGCAGGTTTGCAACACGTGGCCATTCAGATTATTGCGTCTTATACAGAAGATAAAATTGTGACGACCAATCCTCAAGAGGTATTGAAACAGCAGTCTGATTCGGCGATGCAGTTTGAGGGTACAGAGGAGGTAGTCGCTCCTGCTCCGGAAGTATCGGTGGTAGAGGCTCCGTCAGAGTCAGAAGCAGTAACACCTGAAGTAGTTTCGGAAGAGGAGGTTGTTCCGACGCCTGATGCTGTTTCAGAGGAAGAAGAAGTGGTGTTTAAGTAGGGGAGGGACCTAATAATGACTTGAGTCTTTTCTGTCCTTGTGGGAAGGTGTTTTTTGTGATTAATACTGCCCGAAGTCAATGTTGGCTGGAGTCTCGTTTACAGAGTGTGTGGACGTCGTCTTTTCCTGATTTGGTTGCTGCCAATGAAGTGGTTATTCGGTATGGGCAGCGTGCTCGGACGCGTTTGGGGTCGATTCGAATGTCTCGAGATGCCAAGATTTCTACGATTCTTATTAATCGTTTGTTCCAGTTGGAAATAGTTCCAGTAGAGGTAGTGGATGCGACCATTGCGCACGAATTGACTCACTATTTGCATGGGTTTAGTTCTCCGCTTGAACAAAAATTTAGTACACCCCATGCGGGAGGTGTTGTTACCAAAGAACTTAAAAAACGAGGGTTTGAGTCAGCGTTAGAATTGCAGAAAAAATGGTTGAAGGTACAGTGGCCATTATTGGTTCGAGAGCATGCTCCGGAGCGACTGAAGAGGCGAAGGATTAAACGTATACGTCGACGTCGCTGGGACTGGCTTCGTGTCTTTGTATGATTTGAGTCGGATTTTCTTTTAACTTATTACGAGAATATTGACAAAAATGTTCTTGCATATATAATTTCCTCCTATCAATAACATATTTCTTATGGGAGGAATAGAACGTGCCACAGCTGCTGTTGAACTGTCAGGAACAGAACTTCTTCTTGTTCAAGGGCTTAAGGAAAGGATGAGTGGTTTGAAGCTTGGGCGTGGTCATTCTGCAACTCCAGTTGATTGGACTCGTCTTCTTTGCGGAGATCGTCCGCTTGACTCTCAGACTAATGAGCCTCTTTTTAAGCAAGTAATGGTCGCTGTTTGTGTATGGGAGCTTTTGAAGTCTGTTGATTTAGATTTTTTAAATCACTTATTGGAACATCGTTCAGATGATGATCAGGCTGCAATGGTGGATTGGTTTTATGAAATGGGAGAGGGGTTGAATATGGATGTTTTAAGGGCAGTTGATCAGTATCCAAGATTCTTGAGTACAGAACAAGTTCGATGGAGTTTCAGCTCTCAAAATATAGACATTTATGACTCTTTTGGAGAACCAGGATGGGGTCCTTCCGATGGAACAGTGATGAGTTTGGGAAAGCCGTCTTACTCCCCTGAAATTTTGGCGGGATTTCCAGAAGAATTAGGGTGGGAGCGAATTCAGAGATGTTTAATGATTATTGAATCGCATGACCCGAATTCGTATACATTTTTAACCTATGAAGAAGTCTGTGCTTATGCGTTAGCGAATGGATACCATACTGATGATTCAGTTTCCGTGGGCGAGGCAGCTTTGTTTATTGATGAATGTTTGATTCTTCAAGGAGAGCAGACGGCTTACTATCATCATGTTGATGCTGCTAATCGTCCTTATATGTTGAGTGAAAATTTGAGTCTGCCATCAAGTTTCCCTAGTATTCAGGGAGGATCTATGAATTCTCCGGAACAATTAGATGCTGACTTGTGTGATCAAGTGAAGTCTTTTTTATTTGTTGGTTTGGATGATGAGAGTAGTAGGAATCGAGAATTGATGAAGGCTTTAAAGTCTGTTCCTGCTCAAGATCGGAATAGACGACTTAGGGCTGTTCTGGATTTATTTGAGGATATTGATTTCCAAGAATTTCGTGCGTTTTTGGGACGTGCGAAACCAGAAGATGAGGCTCAAATTGCTAGCCCGGACGGTATTGATGGTCTTGCTTATGCGCCTTTAACATTTGGCGAGGTAGAACGGCAAGGGCCTTTATACAGTTATCCTTGTCGGGGGGAATTTTTGGAAGAGGTAATGACACGTTTGGTGGCTAACCCTTTTATCGAAAGTAGTGAGGATATTATGCGTGAATTTCGTGAAATATATCAGGTTTTAGAGGGGCGGTTGTCATGTGGCTATGTGAGGGAAGGGGGTGATTTCCGACCGATTAATGTGGCTTTTTTGTTTGATAATGGTCATGATATTAGGCTTTTTGATGTATGGATACGATTAAATTGTGTTTTGGGAGAGGGGGTTTTTATGGAGAATTTGGGGCAATTGAATAATCTTTCTCTATCTGGAGTGGGCGATTTATTGCGTAAAACGGATAATTTGGCCCATTTACTTCATCGTGCTGGTTTGCTTACTGAAGATTTGAATGAAGCCTATCATGCGGCGTGGGAGTTACTTTTTCCTGTGGTGCTTCAAGGTCATGCTTGTTTTGGACCGGCTGTTGCTTTTCTTGGTAGGTCGGAGAGTAGACGTGATTTTTTGATAGATCAATTTGTTAATGGTTTGGATGAGCGGATGTTTTTGGTGGCACGAATTATAGGTGTTTCGGATGAAGAAGTTAGAGAATTTTTTGAGAAAGAATTTGCGTTGGCTCCTCCTGTTTATTCTGATCCAGAT
Source organism: uncultured Candidatus Peribacteria bacterium (assembly GCA_964491515.1). GTDB lineage: Bacteria > Patescibacteriota > Gracilibacteria > UBA1369 > UBA12473 > CAZBGQ01. Next base: position 26,871 of record CAZBGQ010000001.1, on the reverse strand, counting down.
CGCTTTGTTGAAAATCAGGTTTCTGTAAAGGAAGGTATTGCGAGGTCTCATGAAGGAGGCTCTACAGAGGGGTTAAGCGCTGTTCTAGCTGAAAAACTTTCTTCTCCTGATCAACTAGATTCTGTTGTGCGAGGGTTAAGGAGTTCGGCGTGCGATGCTTATCGTCATCTTTTTGAAGGAGACCCTCAATGGGAAGCCATGGAACCGCTTGTATTAGGATTTTTAGATGGGGCGTTACCAGAGGATGCGTCATTATTGCGCACGCGCTTTTTGGAGCTATTGGTCTCAAGTGATTTGGTTCCGCGGCATGCTTTAGAAAGGGTTTTTGTTCCTGTTCCTGATCCTGAAGAAAGGGTTCAGACTACATCAACATTTGACGCGATTCGTTTTCCGACGCGAATGGCTAAAGATTTATGGCAGCGTTGGGTTTTGACTCGATTATTTGGTGATGTTCTTGATGAAAATTTTGTTGGAGAATAGTCTGGAGATTAATTCGATACTTTCTTTTTAGCTTTCTCTGCTTCCCATCGTTCGACAGCTTTGTCGAATTCTTCAAGAGCGGCTTCTAGCTGAGGGTCACGTTTGGCTATGATGTCCTCGGTGGTTAGTTCCGCGTAGATTTGTGGATCCAATCCAATGCCGTTTAGGCTGTGGAAGTTGAGGCTGCGCCATTCTGCAATGGTTAGTTTTAATGTTGATCCATCGTTGTAGTCGATCACTTCTTGAACGGTTCCTTTCCCGAAGCTTGTTTGTCCGACGAGGACGGCGTTGTTTCGTTCAAATAATGTCATGGCTAGAATTTCTGAGGCAGACGCACTTTCCCCGTTTAGGAGAACCACGACAGGATAGTCTTCCCATTCTCCTTTGCCTTCGGATACGTGGAGTTGGACATGGCGAGGGCCTTTTTTCATGTAGAGCATGGTCTGTCCTCGAGGGATGAAATGGCCGAGTATGGATTTAACGCTATTTAGGTAGCCTCCTGGGTTGTTTCGAACATCAATAATGAATCCTTTGAAATCAGGATTTTCCTCGATGAGAGGTTGGACTGCTTGGGTGAAATCAATAAAGCTCATTGCGGTGAATAGGTTGATGTCTACGTAAATTGCATCTCCTAGTAGTTCTCCTTTGACGTAGCCTATTTGAATGGTGTCTCGGGTAATAGTGAAATCTCTTTCACGACTGTTTCGTTCGACGGTGATGACGACGTTGGTTCCTATTTCTCCGCGGATTAGTTGGACAATGGCTCGAGCTGATTCATCTCGCACATCGTCTCCGTTTACTTTTATAATGATGTCGTTGGGTCTTAACCCGGATGATTCAGCGGGGGAGTCTACGAGTAGGCTTCGGATGACGACACCTTGAGTTTCCTCGGAAATTTCGGCGCCAATGCCACCAAATTCACCTTCTAGGAAGTCATCGAAATTTTCGGTTTCTGGCGGATCGAGGAAGGTGCTGTAAGGATCATCAAGTCCATCAACGAGGCCTCTGATGGCGTCGTAAATTAATTCGTCGTCATTTAGCTCCTCTAAGTTGGCTGGATTGAAATGGTTGCTGTGAATTTGATTCCAGACGTCGGCCAGTATGTTTAGTTTGGGAATGTCATTTTCGAGTCCGGCATCAATGAGTGCGCCTTCTAGTTCAGCTGCTCCATCAAATATTTGTGTACCTAATAGGTAGACTTCCATGTTGTAGATGATTTGGGCTGCGTTTCCACGTGTGAGTGTTTTGAGTGGGCGGAAATAATCGCCGTTAGGGTCAAGTGGTTTGATGATGTTGTATTGAGTGCCATACATAACGGTAGGGGCGTACCACATGTTGTGACGGACATCATAAAAATTTAGTGGCCAGTCTTTTTCAGAAATTATGCGTGGAGTGGGAAGTCCTAACATGTTTAGAATCAATTTGGTTCCTTCTACTCGAGTGATGGGGGAGTTAGGATGAAGTTCTTTGCTGTCATTTAAAAGCCCGATTTCCCAGGCTCGTTGGATGCTGTCTGCGTACCAGGCGTTTCCGGGGACGTCATTATATGGATAGGTTCGTTGGCTGTTGGATGGTTCATCCTGATCTGTTTGATTGGTTATCAACATTTTGATGAATTCCGCACGTGTGATGGGTTTTTCAGGTTTATAAGTTCCATTGTTATAGCCTTGAATGACTTCTTTGTTGCGTAAATAGCGGATGGCTTTTGAGTAAGCATCATCGACATCACTGAATCCTGCTTGTGCATGTGCAAGCGGAATCATTAGGGCTGTGAGGAGAAAACTGAGTAATATTCGTTTCATAGTGGGCCTTATTGTAGCGGATGGATAAGTGGAGGCAACCCCAATCGATTGCGTGAATTGCGGAATTTAATAACCCTTAAGGGGAAGGTCATTATAAGGATTCACAGCGTTACCGCATTCTCTGGAAAGAACCTCTTTGGATACATGATCCTCAGAGAACCTTTCTCGCGTTCGCGTTACGTTCATTTGATAAACCTGTGAATCATATGCCTTTTCCTTGACGTCTAATTTTCTTCACAAATCACTTAAGGGAAATTTTTATGCCTTTTCTCTTTCTTCGGGCAAAACTTGAATTTCTCAATTCACGCTGGTTGATTATATTGATTTTTAACCTTAAAACTGGTATAATATATCTATGAATCCTCCTATGTCTGAATCATTGTCTAAGGTCCGTTTGGGGCTTCCTGTTATTCTCGTGATGGGAGTGCTGGCTATTGGGACATTTTTGATTTCTGGCTGGAGTGAGTCTCATTATGCTGGGGGGCCGGAAGATGCTCTTGATCGTTTGGAGTACGTGTTTAAATCGGGAGTAGAATTTCGTGATGCGACAAGTGAGTCGTCTGAATGGCTTTCGTTGAATGATCAACACTCTTTGGAATCAGGTCTTTCTTTTAAGACTGACGCTGAAAATGAGTTAGGAATTTTTTTTGAAGGAGGTGATTTGATTCGACTTTATCCAAATACAGAAGTGGTTTTTGATGTAGTGGACTGGACAGAGGTTCCGATTGCTTTGAGTGTAGTCTTGAAGGAGGGTGCAGTTTGGGTCAGTAATGTTCAAGGATTGATGAATGTGGGCGTTCACACAGATCGTGTAGGGGTCCTGCCTCAAGATGCTTCTACATTTGTTCGAAAGGTCGAGGATAGGGTCACTGTTTTTGCGGCTCATCATCCAACTCGTGTTGCTTTTTTGGCAGAGGGAGATGATCCGACTGTATTGAATGATTATGTTTTGACTGAATCTCATCAAGTGGATGTTTTGGAATCAACATTGAATTCTGCTTTGGGAGAGTTGCGTTATACCAAGCTCACTAAGGAGTATCCTTTTGTTTATAAAGAATTGGATAAATGGGAGTCCTCGTGGGAGGTGGCATTGGATTCTGATTTGCATCGTTTACGTTCAGTGTATGACACTTTTTTGCAAGAATTGAGACGGACTGGGACAGGAGGAAGTTCTGCGGATAGTATGTGGTCTAAGGTGAAGGCTGGGATTGCAAAGCTTCGCTCGTGGATTACTTTTGATAAAAATTATTTAGTAGAAAAGGAAGAACGTGATGATTTGGAGATACTCCTTCAGGCTCTTTATCTGATTCGAGAAAATCGTGATATTGATGCGTTGGAGCGTTTGAGTCGTTTCCAGGAAACGGTGGAAGATTTTGAATCGGTAGATTCTTTTGGGCCGATGATTAGAGTGTTTAGTGCGGTGGAGTGGGGTCATGAGTTTTATCCAGTTAAAGTTCTTTTAAGAGATGTTCAGGTATCGGCTGCGTCAGAAGATGATCAGTTTGAATTGGCTTTGGTGTTTTTACGGGATCGTTTGAATGAAATGTATGATCTTTTGGATTTGGGAGAAAGGGCTATTGCGCCGGAAGCGTTGCTTGAATATAAGGTCGAATGGACTCGTCTGTTGGCGTCTTCAGGAGTGATTTTTCGTGATCATGTTCGCTATTTAACTGAAGAGCGACAGATCCTTCAGAATTTATTATTTCGGGAGGATACTTTTTATTCACTTGCTTCATATGAAGCTTTGAGTGAATTGGAGTATCGGATCTTGAGTCTCACGGCAGCTGAATATGATTTGAATGAAGAGCGACAGTCTTTTATTCAAGACAAAATTCGAATGTTGGGTAAATTAGTGCCGTTGATTGATGATGGGGTTGTGGGTCTTAAAGATGGTGCTGATTTGGGCATGTATTTGTTGGAAGAATCTCAATCGCTTATGTCTGATCTCACCACAGAGGTAGCGGTGTCTGAATTTTTCAGGAACCGTTTAGAGGAATTGCAACATCAGTTTGATTTTATTGAATCTCCAGAATTTTCATTGGGAGTAGGTTCTTTTGAGGAGCGCTTGCAGGATTTTCTAGATAAGGAGGATGACCTGGATGCATTGTCTGCGTATGTCACTGGATTACAGTCAGAGGCAGATAGCCAAGTGGTTAATGATACTGCGGAAACGTCTTTGGCTGAGGCTGAAGTTGCGTTACGTGGAGAGCAGGTTGGATTTGATTATTTGAGTCCTATTTTCCGTGATCCTCAGGATTATCGATTGTTCCGAATAGAAGGAGGGCATGTAGGTGGAATATCGTTTGAAGCTAATTATGATCGTTTAACTCAGCTAATTTATGATTTGAGTGTTCAAGGTGAAGCTTTCTCTTCTGGTGTTAAATTGAGTAATTTTAGTCGGGTTGTTTCTGAGGCTATTTCTCAGAATCGAGCCACGCTAGCATTGCCAAGCGGGAATGATGATACTGATAATGAAGAACGTGTTTTACTGTCTCCAGTTGAGAAGGTGGCGGTGGAGTTGGCTCGGAATGATATTGAAACCCTTAGCGAGTTACGACCTCAGTCTCGAGATATTTCGGTCTTGTCTTTGGATGATAATTTATTTCATGTGACGTTGCTTCTTCCTACTAAAAAAGGACGATTTAACGTAGAATTTGATTACGATATGGGAACGCATCAGGCTTCTTCTATTGTTGCTCAACGAAATGATGTTTTCTTATCTATTGATGATACTTCGATTGTTCAATTGAGTGAGGCGGTGGTTACGGCAGCTGAGGTTCATGCGGCGTCTGTTTTAGGGCTTTAAATAGGGCCTATAAAAAGATGCTTTGCACGTCACGGTGTTTGTGTTAATCTTTTCGCCGAACTCTAAAGTTTGATTTATGACGAAATCCACCCATGTTGAGGGCTCTTATGATGCCGAGCAGATTCAGGTCCTAGAAGGCCTGGAAGCGGTGCGTCGTCGTCCTGGAATGTATATTGGAACGACTGACGTTGCGGGGCTACATCATCTTATTTGGGAAGTAGTTGATAATTCGATTGATGAAGCCATGGCCGGTTATTGTACGACCGTTGTGGTTACTTTGCATAAAGATGGATCTGCGTCAGTGTCAGATGATGGACGTGGAATTCCTGTGGATAAACATTCAAAAACTGGTAAATCAGCGCTCGAAACAGTCCTTACCGTGCTTCATGCCGGAGGTAAGTTTGGAGGTGGTGGATACAAAGTCTCTGGTGGTCTTCATGGAGTGGGTGTGTCGGTTGTGAATGCTCTTTCTGTTAAGTTGGAGGCTCAAGTTTGTCGTGATGGAAAACGTTATTTTCAAGAATATGATACTGGTGTGGCGAAAGAAGCGATTAAGCCGGTTGGAGAAGCGGAGGAGACAGGTACCGTTATTCGATTTTGGCCGGATACTAGTGTTTTTGAGAGTACAGAATTTAATTTTCAGACTATTGTGAATCGAATGCGTCAGCAGGCGTATTTGACCAAAGGGGTGACTATTCGTGTATTAGATGAACGTGGTGATGAGCCGGAGAGGTATCAGTTTTACTTTGAAGGAGGTATTAAGTCTTACGTTCGTCATTTAAATAAAGGAAAAGATCCAATTGGAGAGGTGATTTATGTAGAACGAGAGGCGGATGAAGGATTGATTGAAATTGCGATGCAGTATACTCAGAGTTATCAGGAACATGTGTTTACCTTTGCTAATACAATTCATACTCCGGAAGGCGGAATGCATCTCACTGGATTTAAATCAGCGCTTACACGTGTTATTAATTCGTATGGTCGTTCGAGTGGTTTCCTTAAAGAAAAGGATACTAATCTGATGTCGGATGATGTTCGTGAAGGGCTTACGGTAGTTATTTCTGTCAAATTGGGAGATCCTCAGTTTGAAGGTCAGACTAAGAGTAAGCTGGGAAATCCTGAGATGAGAACTGCGGTTGAAACGGTTTTTGGGGAAGCTTTCTCTGAATATTTACAAGAAAATCCGAATGAGGCTAAAAATGTCTTTGGGAAATGTGCTTTGGCTGCTCGTGCTCGCCTTGCGGCTCGCGCTGCTCGAGATACGGTTATTCGTAAAGGTGCGCTTGAAGGCATGACATTGCCTGGTAAGTTGGCTGATTGTTCGTCTAAGGATCCTGCAAATTCTGAATTATTTATTGTTGAGGGTGATTCTGCGGGAGGTTCTGCTAAGCAAGGACGTAATCGAGAAATTCAGGCTATTCTGCCATTGCGCGGTAAGATCTTGAATGTGGAACATGCTCGCATGGATCGTATTCTTGGTAATAATGAAATTAAATCCCTTATAATTGCTATGGGTGTGGGAATTGGTGAGTTTTTTGATGTTGCTAAGCTTCGTTACGAGCGTGTGGTGATTATGACAGATGCGGATGTGGATGGAGCACACATTAGGACATTGCTTCTTACGTTGTTCTATCGTTATTTCCTTCCGTTGGTTGAAAATGGGAATGTTTATATTGCTCAGCCACCGTTGTTTAAGCTTTCTCAGGGGAAACGTTCTGAGTACGCGTACTCAGATGATCAAAGGGATGAATTGTTAGAGACGTTTAATCCAGACATTAAAATCAATGTCCAACGATATAAAGGTTTGGGAGAAATGAATCCTCAGCAGTTGTGGGAGACGACCATGGATCCAGAGGCACGTACATTAGTTCGTGTGACGGTAGGAGACGCTGAACGTGCAGACCGAGTCTTTGATACGTTAATGGGCTCAGAAGTAGCTCCTCGTAAGAAGTTTATTCAGACACATGCGAAGAGGGTGAGGAATTTGGATATTTAAAATCGACAAAATCTTCTCGTAGACGCACGAACCGTTTGGAACGATATCCGATTCACTCCAATCGTATTTCCGGCTTACTTAAGCCATCTTCCCATATCTTGCTAAATGTTTTCTCCCAAACCTGTTGACGGGGGTGTTTATTTGGTGTAAAATGGTTAGATTACTAATAATGACTAGTCATGAGTGCTTCGCTCGAATTTATAGATTTAGGGTCGGTGGTGGCCTTCAAACGACGTTTAGCTGCGTTGCAAGGTCGTGTGGTAGATCGAATATTTCGCTTTAGTAAAATGGAGAAGCATGCGGGTTTTTGGTTGTTTGAAGATGAAGATGATGATGAAATTGTGGGAGGCGTTCTTCATGTGAAAGGAGGCCGTGTTTATGCCATTTCTAAGGATGTGGAAAAATTAGTGGGGGAATCGTTTGCTAAAGTCTAAGTTGACGAAATCTTAGGAGAAATTTCGCATATCCACGGAGGACGTGTTTATGCGATTAGTCAGGATGTGGCGGATTTGGTGAGCGGAGAAATGCGGGTATTCTAGCTTTTATTGAGGGATTCTTTTGAGGGCTTCTGATAATCTCCTTTCTTGCTCTGGGGTGAGGTTCATATCGAGAGGGGCCCAGTCAAAAGGTTCTCCGGGTGATGGGGGAGTATATGGTCCTCTTTGTTGGGAGCTATCTGTAACCGCCCCTTCTCTTCGTCTTCGTTCGAGGGTTTCTAGTAATTCATCAGTATAAGGGCTCATATTTTTTTGGGTTAACCTAAGGTTTAATTATCATTAATTTCAATTTCATGCAAGGGCTTGACTTTACTGAAAGCTCTCCTTATACTCCTCCCGTCTTATTATTTTGAAAAGAAATTTTCATGATTCGTGTCTGGAAAAATAGCAAAGAATCTTTTGAGCGATTTTTATCTCGTTTTGATCAGCAAGTCCAACGGGCTCGTTTGGTTCGTGTTCTTCGTAAGCGTCGGTATCTTCAAAAAGATCCTAGCCGGAGTAAACGACGTGCTGCTGCGTTGAAGCGTGAGGAATATCGCGCAGAACGTGAGCGACGTAAATTTTACTAGCCATAAAGTCATGAGCGCTGTCTTGATTGCTGATTGTCTTCGAGGAGCTCATGATTTAGGTAAGCGTTTGGAGGCAGAATTATTATTGGGTAAAGTTCTGAATGTTTCTCGGGAGACGGTGTTTGCGTATCCGGAACGGTTGTTAAGTCCAGAAGAATGGGCTGAGTATACTGTTTTGTGGGAGCGTGTGCAGTTAGGAGAGCCGGTGGCGTATGTTTTGGGAAGAAAGGAGTTTTTTGGATTGGATTTTGTGGTGAATGAAGCTGTCTTGATTCCTCGTCCAGAAACGGAACATCTAGTGGAGGCGGTGATAGATTTGGTGAAAGAGATTGATGCACCTCGAATTTTAGATGTGGGGACAGGGTCGGGTGCTATTGCGCTGTCTTTGGTTCACTCTTTGCCTAAGGCGCGAGTGTGGGCAAGTGATGTGTCGGAGGAAGCTTTGGCGGTGGCTCGTGCTAATGCGGTTAGATTTGAATTGAATGAGGTTCAATTTTTTGTATCTGATTTATTGTCTGATTTGGAGTGGAATTCGTGGAACTTGGATGTGATGGTGGCGAATTTGCCTTATATTGGGACTGAAACGTTTGATTTTGTTGAAAAGTCAGTAAAACAGTACGAGCCGCATTTGGCTCTGTTTGCTGGGGAAGATGGGCTTCGATTGTACGATCGATTGTTTCAGCAGGTGAGTGCTTCGTCTTCGGGGCGAAGGCCGCGTTGGATTGTGGGGGAATTTGGCTCTCTTCAACGAAAATCGTTGGAAATGATGATTGGTCGTTATTTTCCAGCGGCTTTGGTGGGTTTTCATACGGATTTAGCTGGCTTGGATCGCTTCTTTACCTTAAACTTAACTCATGCTTAATAAACTAAAAAAATTCTACGATGAGCTTCAAGCAATTGAGGCTGAAATGATGACGCCGGAGGTGGCTTCTGATCAATCTAAGTACCAGCCATTGGTGCGTAAGCGTATTACGCTTCAGCCGCGCGCTAAGGTTTATGAGGAGCTTAAGCAGTGTGAAGACACTATTGTTGAAGCGCAGGAAATGTTGAAGGAGGCGGATGACTCAGAAACGCGGGCATTTGTTCAAGAGGAATTGGATCAAGCTATGGCTAAGAAAATTAAGATTTCCGAAGAAGCTCGAGTGGCATTGCTACCGGTTGATCCTAATGATTCTAAGAATTGCATTGTGGAAGTTCGTGCGGGAGCAGGTGGAGATGAAGCTGCATTGTTTGGAGAGGAATTGTCTCGTATGTATTTGCGTTTTATTGAAGGAAAAGGGTTTAAGGGTGAATTGATTGATCGAAGTGATAATTCTGGAGGAGGTATTCGGGAAGTTATTTTTAAAGTTGTGGGAGCGGGAGCGTATGGTCTTATGAAATATGAAAGTGGGGTTCACCGTGTTCAACGTATTCCTACGACGGAAAGTCAGGGACGGGTACATACTTCAACCTCCACGGTGGCAGTATTGCCAGAGGCGGAAGAGGTGGATGTTGAAATTACGGAAGCGGATTTGCGTGTTGATGTATATCGTGCCAGTGGAAATGGTGGGCAATCGGTGAATACAACGGATTCAGCGGTACGGATCACTCATGTTCCAACAGGTTTGGTGGTAACATGTCAGGATGAAAAATCTCAACTTAAAAATAAGAACAAGGCTATGGGTGTACTTCGTTCTCGTTTGTATGCGCTTGAAGAAGAAAAAAAGCAGAGTGAACTTGGTGAAGCTCGTTTGGCACAGATTGGAACAGGGGATCGCTCAGAGAAAATTCGAACCTATAATTTTCCGCAGGATCGAGTTACTGATCATAGAATCAAAGAGAGTTGGAGCAATTTACCAGGTATTTTAGAGGGAGAAGTTGATGACATTGTGGAAGCCTTGAAAAAGGCGGATCAGGAGGCTATGTTGGCGGCAGCTTAAATTCTTAACCTAAGTTTTATGACGTTACTCAATAAGACGGCACCGGCGTTTTCTCTTTTGGATCAGGAAGGAAGTACTCATTCTTTGAGTGATTATAAGGGCCAGAAAGTGTTGTTATATTTTTATCCAAAGGATGACACACCGGGGTGCACGACGGAGGCCAAGTGTTTTCGTGATCGTTTGAATGAGTTGAGTGCGGCTAATGTTCAAGTATTTGGAGTGAGTGCTGATGATTCATTGAGTCATGCGAAATTTTCGGAAAAGCACGGGTTGAATTTCCCTTTATTGGCTGATGTGGATAAGGAGGTGGTTCAAGCATATGGGGTATGGATTGAGAAGAGCATGTTTGGGAAAAAGTACATGGGGATTCAGCGTGATTCATTCTTGATTAATGAGGAAGGGGTCGTGGTGAAGCACTATGAAAAAGTGACGCCTGCTACGCATGTGGATGAGGTGATGCACGATGTTACGAGCGGGGAGTTGTTCTAGTCGTTGATTTGATGACCTCCTAGGCTTTTTGTGCGTTTGCGGGCTGCTTTTATAATGGCCTCGGCGCTGAGAAGCATGTTTTCGTTCTCTTTTTCAGGGACGTTGAGTGTTGTTGAAATGGGGAGTTTGGCTTGAATGGTGTTTATTTTGTTTAGTGCAAGGGTGAGGCCTTGAGGGGTTCGGAGGATTCCGACGTTTTCCCACAGGATGTTTTGAAGTTGTGTGCGCATGCGACGAAGTTTTTGCCATGTGGCATTGTCCGGTTTTTTGTAAGTTGGGATTTCGAAGTGGGGGAGTTTGGATGGCAGACGGCGGGATTTAGCTTTTTTTAGGATTTGATTGCTGAAAACAAGGGCTTCCAGGAGAGAGTTGGAGGCGAGGCGGTTGGCACCATGTACGCCGGTCCAGGTGACTTCTCCGAAGGCGTAGAGTCCTTCTATTGAGGTTTCTCCATGAAGATTGGTGATAAGACCTCCACAGAGGTAGTGAGCGGCTGGAGAAATAGGTATGAGGTCTTTGGTGAGATCGAGTTCGTAGGATTTACATTTTTGATAAATAGTGGGAAAGCGGAGTTTAATTTCTTTTTTATTTAGGTGGCGTAAATCCAGGAAGGCCCCGCCTTCTAGATCTTGTCGATAAACCTCTCGGGCGACAATGTCGCGCGGGGCCAGTTCAGCTCGTTTGTGCTTTCCAAGCATGAATCGTTTCCCTCTTTTGTCGCATAAATAGGCTCCTTCTCCTCGAAGTGCTTCACTGAGTAGGAACTTGGTTCGCCCGCCGACTTTGAGGGCGGTGGGGTGGAATTGAAGGAATTCCATGTCATTTGTTTTTACTCCAGCACGTATTCCCATCCCAATGCCATCTCCGGTGGAAATAACAGGGTTGGTTGTGTAACGATAGAGCTGACCGACGCCTCCAGTGGCTAGCACAGTGTTGGCAGCGAATAAGTTGATGGTTTTATCTTTGTGAATTACTTGAACTCCATAGCATTTCCCTTTTTTAACCAGTAAATCCACGGCAAATGTGTATTCCCATATGGTGATGTTGGGGTGTTGGCTAACTTGTTGTACTAAGGCGGTTTCGATGTCTCGGCCGGTGTAATCCCCTACAAATGCGATACGTCGTTTTCCGTGTCCTCCTTCTTGGGCGAGGATAAGTTTCCCATGTTCATCGGTGGCAAAAGGAACGCCTATTTCAATCAGCTTCATGATGGCGTCGGTGCTGTGTTTGACCATGAATTCAACGGCACTTTTTTTGTTGTGGCGAGCTCCGGCAATTAAGGTGTCATGAACGTGTTGCTCAATATTATCGGTCTTGTCGAGGACGGCAGCAATGCCTCCTTGGGCACGGTTTGTGCTAGAGTTGGGGGTGCGTTTTTTTGTTACGATAAGAACTTTGCCATATTGAGCTGCATTCAGTGCGAAATTGAGTCCGGCGATTCCTGATCCAATGATCAGCGTGTGGATTTTCATAGATCAAGGTTAGGGTGCTCACGTAATTTATCTAGTAGTAGTTGATGTGAGGGCCAATTTGAGGTGTCGTGAATGAGGTCGGCGATGCTGTGGTAGTGATCTTTGCGTTCTTCCCAGATGGCAGCTATTTCATCTAAGGTGGATTGAGTCCCTGTTAAAGAGGGCCTTTCGTAACTGTTTTCAAGATATTTTCGTAGTGTTTTTAGGTCGCAGGTTAATAGTACGACGACTCCGCTTTTTTTGAGGGCAGCGGCACTTTCTGGATTCATCATGGTTCCACCTCCGGTAGAAATGATGTTTTTTGTTTTTTGTGCGGCCTTGAGTGCAATTATTTTTTCTTCATTCCTAAAGGCTTCCCATCCTTTTTCAATGACGAAGTCACTAACGGATAGTCCCATTTTTTTTTCGAATTCTCGATCACAATCAATCCAATCCCAGCCGATGTCCTGGGCAATTTTTTCTCCAAGGGTGGTTTTTCCTGTTCCACGTAGTCCTGTTAGAATGATGTTCATTTAGTGCTTGATTAGATGTCGATAATGAAATCCGATGAAAAGTGCTAGTAGTGAGAAAGATGAGGCAAACACTAGAGGGACAGGATTTCCATAGAGTTTTCCCATGGGGGCAAAAATAAGTGAGCCAATGACCAGTGAACTGTTTTGAACGAGTCGTACGGCGCCGGCATTACCTCCTGCTCGTTCTACTGGGAAAAGCTTTCGGATTCCATAATACAGGAAAATAAACATAAAGGAGTCTCCTGCTTCATGAATGAATCGGCCTAGAATGGATATTTGGAGTATTGGAATCACCATGATGAAATGACCAATGGCTGACAGAAAAAGGCCACGGTATAAAATGTATCGAATGGGGGTATTGTGATGTAATTGGTGGCTTGCGAGTCGTGCCCAGATTGCCATAAGTAGGATGGCGATCCCCATGTAAAACCCCATATTTAAGTATGAGAGATGCAAATTTTCTCGGAGGAAAAGCCCATAAGAAGTGACTTCTGATCCCATGTGGAGTGCCCATAAAAAGATCATGGTTACGAAGACGAGGATTTTTGGTTTTCGAAGGTCTTTTTTATAATGTTCTAATGTGAAATGAAAGGTTTCAGTGTGTGGAAGGAAAATTACGCTGGCAAGGGCGGCGCTTAGCGCAATGATTCCAAGGATTTGAAAAAGGTTGTTGAATGGAAGGATGTTGAGAAGTGATCCGCCTAGGATTACGCCAATTCCTGATCCAATCAGATAGGTTCCAACGTAGGAGCCAATTTGTTTGGAATGTTTATGATTGCCTGTTTTGTAAAAAAAGCTGTCGATGGATAGTTTGGTGAGATTGGTTCCTAAGCTTCCAAGTACGAAAAATCCTGCTAACCCTAGGAAGGAGTCATGAAAGGAGAGTCCGGCGTATTGAATGGCCATCATTAGGTAGCCTAGGCACACTAAGGTTCGAGGGTAGATGCGATCATTTAGCCATCCCGCGGGGAGTACGGATAAAATAGCCATGGTGGGGTAAATGGCGAATAGAAGTCCTTGTTGCGCTCCTGTTAGATCGATTTGAGTGAAATAGACTCCCCAAAAAAATAAAAGGGTTTGCCCCATAAAATTGGTGAGTGACATGAAGAGTGACGCTCGCCGAACATTAGCATCGCTTTGTTTCATGAAGAACGATTTAAAGTGGCTACATCGTCCCAGAATTGAGGGTATGTTTTTGAAACGCAGTCAGGATTTTGGATGATTAAGTCGGGTAAAACGGTTTGAGCCATGCCAAAACACATGGCCATTCGATGATCGTTGTAGGTGCTGATGGTGGCGTTGGCGTGAAGTGTGTTGGGATTTCCTTCAATGGTAATGGAATCGTCGGTGATGGATACGAGCGCGCCAATTTTTTTGAGTTCAGTGGAGAGGGCGGTGAGGCGGTCTGATTCTTTGAGTTTCAGGTTGTGTAGTCCTGTGAGAGTGGTTGTGCCTTCTGCAAAGGCTGCAATTACAGCAAGGGTCATGGCTCCATCAGGAAAATCATTGGCATCGTGTTTCCCAAGGGCTTGAAGGGTGGATGGTCCTGTCAGTGTGATGTCTTTTTCAGTTTCGGTGATGGTGCATCCCATTTGTTCTAAGGCTTTGAGAATTTTGATGTCTGGCTGGACTGTTTTCCGGGTTAAATTGCTTACGGTGATTGTTTTTCCTGTGAGCGCGGCTATTCCGAAAAAGTAGGTAGCACTAGATGCATCGGCTTCGATGTTTATTGTTTGAGGAGTATATTTCTGTGGAAGTATTTCAAATGAATGATGGCGATTGTTTCTGATTCCTTTAATACCGAATTGGCTCATAAGTTGAGTGGTCAGATCGACATAGGGCTTGGAGGTGAGCTCATCGGAGATGGTGAGAATTAGACCTTGAGGGAGTAGTGGGCCGAGCATTAAGAGTGCGGAAATGTATTGGCTGCTTTGATGTCCAGAAATGTTGACTTTTTCTCCTGTTAACTGACCACCGTTTATTGTGAGAGGTGGGCATCCAGTGGGGCAGTTTATTTGAGCTCCTAGCTCCGTGAGTGCATCAATAAGATTTTTGAGTGGACGTTCTTTCATGCGATTATCTCCGTCGATGGTGCTTGAGAATGATTGATGTGCGAGTATTGCGGTTAGGAACCGTACAGCGGTGCCCGCATTGCCTAATATGAGTGGGCTGCTTGGTGGCTGGAATGATCCTGAGGAAGTTATGGTGAGTGTGTTCTCTTTTATTCCAATGTCGACCCCTAGTTTTTGCAAAGCTTTAATCATGACATGGGTGTCATCACTTAAAAGTACATTGTTTAAAACGCTGGTTCCTTTGGCAAGGGAGGCGACTAAAAGGGCTCGATTGGTGAGGCTTTTTGAGCCGGGGACCTTTATTGATGAGTTCATAGCACGGCTTTTACTTCTTTGGTTTGAATATCTCGTATAATCACAGGTTTTCCAGGTTTTTTCAGAAGGGTCATGGTTAGTGTTTTTCCTTGGTTTTTCTTATCTGTTTTGAGTGCTTTTAAGATAGGTGCACGGTCTATTTTATCTGGAATGGTTGTGGGTAGTTTGAGTGATTTTAGGAGCTCCTCGATGGTTTCGCATTGTTTAGGTTTGAGAAGTTTCCGGTCTACAGCGAGTCGATTCTCAAGATTCATTCCAATGGCAACTGCTTGTCCGTGATTGAGGCGATAGCCGCTGGCGTGTTCGATGGCGTGTCCTATGCTGTGTCCGTAATTAAGAAACATGCGTGTTCCTTTTTCATAGGTGTCTCGTTGTACTATGCGAGCTTTTACTTTACAAGATCGTTCTAATAGTTTTGTGATGGTTGTGGTGTGGCCTTCGGTCGCTTTCTGAGGGAATTTTTTGAGGATTTTCAGAAGACCTTTGTCCATGATGAGTCCGTGTTTTACGATCTCGGCTAGCCCATTTAGAATGTGTTTTTTTGGAAGTGTACTTAAAAGTTGTGGATCGATGTAAACCTGTTTTGGTTGGGTGAATGTGCCTGCTAGATTTTTCCCTGCGAGTAAGTCTACGCCGGTCTTTCCCCCTAGGCTGGAATCGGCCATGGCCATGAGACTGGAGGGGACTTGGATGAAGGGAATTCCTCTCATGAAGATGGAGGCCACAAACCCGGCGGTGTCGCCTACGACACCGCCTCCTAATGCGATCACACAACTGTGGCGGTTGTGGCCCAACTGCACCATTTGGTTGAGTAGTTTTTCCACAGTTTTTAGGTTTTTCTTGGACTCTCCTGGTTGAAATGCGATGAGCGTGGTTTTCAGCCCGAGTTCACGCATGCTTTGAGCCAGTTCTTCTCCATAGAGTTTTTTAACATTTGTATCAGTAATGATGCAGTACTGTTCGCCCCATTTCTTTTTTTTAAGATCTGTGGGGATTTTTGATAAAATTCCTGGTTGAATCACTATTTTGTAGGAATTATCTTTGGGTTGTATGAGGCGAAGACGAAGGGTCGTCATGGCAAAGGGTTAAATGGTTCGGCCGATGGCTTTGGTTATACCGTCGAGCTCTTTCATCATGGTGTGAAGCATGTCAGGAGTGATGGATTGGTCTCCATCACAGAGTGCTTCTTCTGGGTGAGGGTGCATTTCTATGAGTAGCCCGTCTGCTCCTGCTGCAATCGCGGCTCGTGATACTGGTGGGACCAGCGATCGTTTTCCTGTGGCGTGGCTTGGATCTACAATCACAGGAAGGTGACTGAGTTCTTTGAGCACGGGCACGGCATTGATGTCGAGCGAGTTTCGAGTTTCTGTTTCAAAGGTTCTGATGCCTCGTTCGCAGAGGATAACCTGATGATTTCCTTCTTTCATGATGTATTCGGCGGCAAGTAGGAATTCCTTGATGGTGTTGCTCATGCCTCGTTTTAGAAGGACCGGTTTGTCGGTTTTTCCAACTTCTTTGAGAAGATTGAAGTTTTGCATGTTGCGTGCTCCGATTTGGAGAATGTCAGTGTATTTAGCAACAAGCGCGACATCACGTGTGTCCATGACCTCAGTTACTACAAGTAGATTGGTTTCATCGGCAGCTTCTCTAAGTAGTTTGAGGCCTTCTTCTCCTAGCCCTTGAAAAGAGTATGGCCCGGTGCGTGGCTTGAAAGCTCCACCTCGGAGGATTTTACCGCCGGCCTCTTTGACCGCTTTGGCCGCTTCTTTCATCTGTTTTCTGTTTTCAACCGTGCATGGGCCTGCCATCATGACAACTTCGTTTCCTCCAATGAGGACGCCTTTGATGTCGATTATGGTGTTTTCGTGTTTGGTTTCACGAGAGGCCAATTTGAATGGTTGAAGAACGGGCATTACCTTACTGACACTCGGAAGAGAGTGTAAGTGGCTAATGTCTAGCACACGTTCATCTCCAATGACGGCGATGACTACGCGTTCGGTGCCAATGAGTGGCATGGGTTGAAGGTTTTTGGCGCGCATTTCGTCGATCACGCTTTGAACGTGCTTTTCGGGTGCGTTCCGTTTCATGACAATAATCATTTCACTAGTGGTTATGGGATCAATAAAGACAAATTTTGGCTGGTTTTGGATTCTCTCCTTGAGTGGAAAAGAATGGTTTGACCGTGTTCTTACAGTGTAAGTGTAACATGGTGAAGGGGGTTAAAAAAAATGATAAATAAAATAAAAAAAATCCCCGCGAGTGGCTGTGGGGAACTTTGGGAGATCGGTATTAAAAGTTCCTTTAGCCGCGAGAATAAAAATAAAAGTACGTAAAGGCCCAGGACTGTATGCCTGTGTTTTTTGATAGTGATGGGCTTTTTTTCGTATTCATGGTGAATTTTTCAGGGGCCGCTAGCTCTGGGTTCGGCGACGTCTTATTATTATAGCAATTTTTACATACAGTTGTAAAGGCTTTTTTTGTTGTTATACTGTGGCTATGTTTATTGATTCCCATTGTCATTTGGATTTTTATACGTTTGATGTGGACCGCGAGGCAGTAATTGAGCGTGCTCAAAAGGCGGGAGTAGATAGGATGGTCAATGCGGGTGATGATCTGGAAAGCTCGAGAGCTGGATTGGCTCTTGCTCAAACCTACCCTTTTATTTTTTGTGCGTTTGCTGTTCATCCGAATCAAGCATCCAAGTGGAATAAGAAGGTGGAGGCAGCATTTGTTGCGGCTATCGCAGAGGATCGTTTGGCTGGGGATAATAATATTGTAGCGATTGGAGAAATTGGATTGGATTATTTCCGAAATGGAGCGCCAAAGGAGGTCCAAAAGACAGTTCTTCGTGAGCAGGTTCATTTAGCGTTACGAGAAGATTTGCCTATTATTATTCATTGCCGAGAGGCGTTTGAGGATACTCTTACTATTTTAGAGGAAGAAAATGCAAAGCGAGTGGTGTTTCATTGCTTTGCTGGGGACTTGGCGGTGGCTGAACGTGTGTGGGGTCATGGATGGTTGACGTCATTCACAGCAACGCTTACGTATCCTAAGAATGATGAATTGCGTAGGGTGGCGGCGGCGTGTCCTTCCGGTCAGTTCATGATTGAAACGGACGCTCCCTTTTTACCTCCTCAGTCTTTGAGGGGGAAGCGTAATGAATCTGCTTTTTTGCCCGTGTTAGCTGGCGTGCTTGCAGAAGCTAGGGGGATTTCTGTTCAGGAGGTGGCTGAGTTGAGTTCAGAAAATGCTCGGCAGTTTTTTGGGCTTAGTTAGAGTCCTGATTATTGGTTCTATTTATGTGGGGCTGGGATTTATTTGTGTGATTGCTCCCATTGCTCTCTTCGTTTCTCGAGTTCTATTAGTACTTTCTGGGCTACTTCTTGCTCTTGAGGGAAAATAGAATAAGGTTTTACTATTTTGGCGAGATCGATGTCTTTTTGAAGGTCATAGAAATGAGTGCTGTTGGGTGAGTCTGGGGATTTACTTGTGTTATAGCCATCCCGGAGTACGATTTGGAATTCGACAGGAAGTCCTTCTTTTGTGAGTCCGTAGACTTTGATGGCTGGGAACCCTTTGGATTTTTTGTTGTCTACGTTTTTTTCGAGTTTGTCTTCAATGCAGAATTGTCCTGGTTTTAATTGTTCTCTCGTAGTTCTACGGTAGCTTAAGCCTATGGCTTCACCTGCTCTCATGGCTATCGCATTGAGCCCTTTTTTGATCTGTTTTTTATTGGGGGATTTTAAGTAGTCATCTCTAGTTATGTCCCATACAAAAATTCTTCCTCCTAAAAAGTCAAAGACGTCTTTCCCTAGTTCATAATGGGGGTTGAGGAGTGTTTTTATTACTAATGGTTCAGAGGTTTTTCGTCGGCTGCCATCGAATTGAACACGGAGTCGTTGATATTCTTCTGGCATTTTCGGAACATTTAGAATACGTAATTCTTCGCTTTTTGTGTTGTGGTAGTCCTCGGCGTCATCTTCGAGGATGTTTCCCCGGGCGTCTAGTTTGACTTCGGCTTTTTCTTTGTCGGTGTTTCCCCCGAATAGGTTCTCGGCTAGATTACGTCTAAATTTGAATTCTCTGGCTCGTGCTGCTTTATATCGATGATCGCGGCGTATTAGGAAAAAGCTATAGGCTAAGGCAAGAATGGTTTGGGCTTCGTTTAACTCATGAAGGTCTCCAGTGTTATAGCTGTCTTCTTCTCGAGAATGTTCTGTAAGAAGTTGTAGTATTTCAATGGGGGTTCGGTACTCATTTTCCTCAACTAGTTTTTCTTCGATTTCCGGGCCTTTGATCCCGAATTCACGCTGGGCAGCGGCAAGGTGACGTCCAATCCGTTTGTAGAGTGTTCGAGCTTTACTCATACAGCTGGGCATTTCGTTATTTATAAAATGTGATTTTTCGCTTGGGGTCATTGATCTGTCGAAAATGGTTAATTCTTGCATAAGTCTTATGCAGGCCATTTCAAGGAGTTTTTCCTTGGCTTCTTCACCTTTTACCCTTGCTAGTGAGGGTTTTAGGGTTTCTAGTATGGTTCTTGTTGTGCTTCGAACGTCTTTTAGAGTCACTCCCTGAAGTTTCTTTGGTTTTTGCTTTCTTTGGAATGAGAATCTAGGGCTTCGACGCACAGGTGCTCCAGGGGTTATTGGTTTCCGAAGTACGGCATGTTCATCTAGTGTGCGTGTATGGCTGTCTAATATTTGAATCATTCCTTTAATAAGTGCGGTTTTTGCTTTTTCGATGATTTCGTCTGGAGTGTCTAGATCTTCTTCTGGAATTTGATCGATGATGTGGTCTGCCACTTTTCTTAGGACGTCTGTGACTCCTTGTATGTCGGGATGTAGGGGGACGAATCCCGCAAGATTTCGGATTCTTTTAATTGGACTTGTGTTGCTTACTGGGCTTTCGATGCCCTCCCAATCTTCCAGAAGAAATGATGGATAGATGGGGTGACTCATTATTTCTTCTGGAAGTTCCGTGCGTTGCAGAAGAAGACGAATGGCTTCGGTTTCTTCTGCAATGGTGTCCTCTTCGTCTATGGTTTCTATTTGTCCTCTTCCTCTGTTTACTTCAATAAGATCCACCGTAAATCCATGGTGAGGGGGGGGCAGTGTGGCTAACTTAAATTCTGCCAGGTTTGCTATGACGGATTTTGCAGGTGGCATAAATGAAGCTTATGGCTGATCATTTAATGCTATTTCTTCTCTTATGTCAATTTTGTGAGAGTTTCCTTAATCTGTTTTTCATTCTCGAGTGGGGTGAGTTTTAGTTTTTTGACCTCTTGTTCACGTTTTTTTGATTGTGATGGTGTTCGGATTTCTCCCGAGAGTCCAAGTTCTCCATAGGCGACAAGTTTTGGGTCTAAGGCTGTCTTTTTGAAGGAGGAAGCAATGGCTAGGCAGACGGCTAGGTCTACGGCGGGGTCTTTCAGCTTGAGTCCACCGACGACATTAACGTAGACATCTTGTTCTGTTAGGTTGAGTCCCGCGTGTTTTTGAAGTACGGCAATGAGAAGTTGTAGCCGATTTAGGTCGAATCCAGAGGTGGCGCGTTTAGGGTAGCCAAAGTGGGTTTTATTGGTCAGAGCTTGAATTTCTACAAGGAATGGTCGAGAGCCTTCAAGCGTGACAGTGAGGCATGAGCCGATCGTGTTGGTGGAACGGTTTTTTAGGAATATTTGGGAAGGATCGGGGACTTCGGTGAGTCCGGCTTCTGTCATTTCAAAGAGGCCTACTTCGTTGGTAGAGCCGAATCTGTTTTTGACACCACGGAGAAGTCGTAGGTCGTGATAACGATCTCCTTCTAGTGTGAGGACGGTGTCTACTAGGTGTTCAAGAGTTTTTGGGCCGGCTAGGCTTCCGCTTTTTGTGACGTGGCTGATGATGATGAGGGGGGTGTCGGTGGATTTAGCCCATTCCATGAGTTGTTCGGTGCAGGCACGAACTTGAGAGACGCCTCCTTGAAGTCCTGGAATCTCGCTGCTTGAGACAACTTGAATGGAGTCGATGATCACAACATCTGGTTTGTTTTGATTGAGGCTTGCTTGAATGGATTCAAGTCTGGTCTCGTTTAATAGAAGTAGCTTCTCGGATCGGAGTTTTAGACGTTTTGCGCGTAATGCGATTTGATCGACTGATTCTTCTCCAGAGATATAGAGAACATTGTGGTTGTTTTGAGTGAGGCTGGCACAGAGTTGAAGGGTGAGAGTTGATTTGCCTATTCCTGGTTCTCCTCCGAGGAGTATGAGACTGCCTGCGACGATTCCTCCTCCAAGCACACGATCAAATTCAGCAAGTCCGGTTGAAGTTCGTTCAAAGGATTGACTGGTTTGGGAGAGGGGAGTGGCGGTGGGGGCTTTTATAGCTCGTTGTGTACGTTCTTTTTTTATTTCTTCCTTGGATATGACATCTTCAATGAAACTGTTCCAGGCACTGCACTGAGGGCATTTTCCGGCCCAATTTGAACTGGAGTATTCGCAGGAACTGCAGATGTAAATGGTTTTTAGTTTCATGGGAAGAGGATGGTCAGTTTTTTGATTGTAGCATAATTATATGACAAAAATATTTCAAAAATGTGAACGATGAATTTTTTTGAAAGAATTTTTTTTGCTTTGCGTATAAAGGGGTGATGTCCGCTATAGTTGTTTTATGTCTCATGTTGTTTCGGATGAAATTTTGGTTCAAAAAGCGCTTCAAGACGTGGAGGTGTTTGGTGTTCTGATTGATCGTTATGAGATCAAATTGATGGGTTATGTTTTGCGTTTGTCCTCATTTTTGGTGGAGGAGGCAGAGGAGATTGTTCAAGAAGTGTTTGTGAAGGCCTGGAAAAACTTGAATGGATTTGATGAAGATTTGAAGTTTTCTACGTGGATTTATCGAATCGCACACAATGAGACTATCTCTCATTTCCGAAAGGCTCGTTCACGTGGGCAGGATAAAAAAGTGACGTTTGATGTGGAGTTGTTTGATTTTGCGTCGGAAGAGTTGGATGTTTCCAGGAAGTTAGATAGTGAGACGCGTGCGCAAATGGTTCATGAAGCATTAGAGCACTTGAGTTCTAAGTATCGTGATGTGTTGGTGCTTAAGTATTTAGAGGATAAGTCGTATGAAGAAATTGCTGATATTATTAAAAAACCGATGGGCACCGTTGCAACCTTGCTCAATAGAGCCAAAAAATCTTTTAAACAGTTTTACCATGAGTTCTAAAAAGCTATCCAAATCAGTATTGGACAAGATCAAGGAAGAGGAAATTGTGCCTCGTCCTGAATGGCATTTTGTGGCTAAGAATGGGATGTTTTGGGTTTTGTTTGGGGTAACCGCTTTTCTTGGAGCTCGTGCGGTGGGAGTGTTGTGGTTCTTGTTTTTTGAATTGGATATCCCTTTCTTATGGAGGGGGCCGGACCATGGTGTTCGTTTATTGTTTGATTTGTTTCCGGCGTTTTGGGTTATCTTTGTGTTGTTGTTTTTGATAGCAGCCATGACGGGATTGCATCAGACAAAGCATGGGTATCGTTGGTCGTTGAAGCGTTTGGTGGTGGTGAATGTGGTGGTTAGTTTGGTGTTAGGAACGCTGCTCTATGCGGTGGGAGATGCGAGACAGTTTGAATCGTCTATGACTCGACGTGCGCCTTTTTATAAGGGAGTGGATAGTCATAAGGAAATGTTGTGGCATGGTCCAGAGGGGGGACGTTTGGCTGGAATGATTCGTGTTGTTTCTTCTAATGAAGAATTTGTTTTGGTGGATCGAGATGGTCGTGAATGGGTGGTGGACTATGATGAGGCTGAATTGAAACCTGAAGTTGTATTGGGAGAAGGGGAGCGTGTACGAATGATGGGGGTGGAGCGCCCGGAGTTTCATTTTGATGCGGAAATGGTGGGTCCGTGGGCAGGGCCTCGTCCGTTTGAAGGACCAGCTGACAGGCCTCCCCCAAGGAAGGAGGGGCCTCCTAAAGGACCTGGTTTTCGATGAAATTGAAAGAAAATATTTAGGCGGTGCGTATCAATCAATGAAAGTTGGCCACATTCATTTTTTATTCTTAAGTTTTTATATCATGTTTAATACTAAGCAACTTATTACTTTGGCGGTGTCTTCATTGCTTGTTGGTATGTTGGGTTCAGCGTTGGTGAGTGCGAATTCTCAGGAGATGGAAGATCGTCCTCCTCGAGGTGAGTTTCAAGAATTGGTGGATAAGGATGTCACTATCTTGGATAACGGAGTTCAAATAGTTCTTACAACGGAGGACGCAGAGGCACTGGAGCGACTTCAGTCTCGTGAAGAGCGGGCTCCAAAGGGAGAAAACGCTACAGCGGTACGTGAGTTATTGAGTGATGGTGTCCGAGTGACAATCACTTCTACTGACGCAGAAGAGGTAGAACGCATTCAACAGCATGCGGAAAGAGGACCGCGTGCTCATGGGCCACGTGGAGAAGGAGAGCGTGGGTGTGATAAGGGAGCAGGGGGAGAGGCTCCACTTCAATAGTCCCTTGTTTTTTTAACTGAAGGGTTCACCTTATGGGTGGGCCCTTTTTTTATTTTTGAAAAATCCTCTTGGCCTAACGCCGGTTCTTAATTAAACTGCGCGTGGAGAATATCTGTTTATTGAAAATTTGCTTAACATGGGTCATTAGCTCAGTTGGTTAGAGCAGCGGACTCTTAATCCGCGTGTCCTGGGTTCGAATCCCAGATGACCCACCATTTTATAGACAGATACCTAGGCCTTCGAGGTTTCTTTTTGTGAGTCTATCCCATTAAAAGTGTGAGTGCCTCTTTGACTTCTTTCAGGGGTAGTCCAATGACATTAGTGAGGCTTCCTTCGATGCGATCGACGAAGAAGCGTCCTTTTCCTTGGATGGCGTAGGCACCAGCCTTGTCTCTTGGTTCTCCTGTGTCGACGTAGGTGGCAATATCTTCTGGGGTGGTCTGTTTGAATGTGACGATGGTTTCAACGGAATGTGAGAAAATACGGTCGCTGCGGGTATCAATGAGAGTGAATCCCGTTATGACTTGATGGATGTTTCCATTTAGTTTCATGAGCATGTTGTGAGCTTCAGCGTCGCTATTTGGCTTCCCTAGTATTTTCCCACGAAAAACAACAATTGTGTCAGCGCCTAGGACAATGCTATTGGTGTGGCGTTTGGCGACAGCCTGGGCTTTTTTCTTTGAAAGGAACTGGGTTAGTTCGTGTGGCGAAAGGTCTAGGGAAAGGTCTTCTTCGTAGTCGCTTGAGTCTACAATAAAGCTAATCTCAGCTTTTTTGAGTAGATCGCTTCGACGTGGTGATGTGGAGGCAAGAATAAGTTGTTTCATAATATGAAGTGTAGCATGAGTTTGGGGTCCTTGATGTTTTTTAAATCCGTGGGTATCATAGGTTTCGGTCCTTAGGGATGCTCTTTCATTTTTGAGTAAGGCGCGGTGGCGGAGTGGTTACGCAGAGGTCTGCAAAACCTTGTACACCGGTTCAATTCCGGTCCGCGCCTCCAAACTTGCCCGGGTGGTGGAATCGGTAGACACGAGGGACTTAAAATCCCTTGACTCTTGAGTCGTGTGGGTTCAAGTCCCACCCCGGGCACCACCTTTGAATTCATCAAAAAAGCCTCTTATGTTTAGCCGAGGTCTTTTTATTTTAGGCGAAAACTTGGCACGCTCTGTTTGATTTGGTCGATGGCTAGTTCGTCATCGCTGAGTGCATAGGTTCCGGTGACAATATAAGCAGTGGTTCCTTTGACCCCGAATGTTTGAATGAATCCACGTGTGCGGTCGGTTGGATTATTGGTACCTTCGAATTCGAATAAATAAGATGGAGTGACGGTGTCTCCTGTGGGGAGTTGTGTTTCTGTTTGAGTGACTTTTTTGAAATTAACCAGTTGTTCGGAAATCGTTTGAAACATGGTAAGTGCGTAGTCTGAGGAGGAAGTGCCTTCTGCTACTTTGTTCCGAACGATATTAATGTTGGCGATGAAGTCTTTATCTTTGTTATTGTTAATAAAAGCTACTGCCGTATTTTCTGGGTATGAGGAGGGGAAATGTTGAATGGTTTCCCAGTCTTCAGGGATTTGTAGTGTGAAATCATCCGCTTCAATGGGGCGATAGAAGGCGATTCGTTCTGTAGGAGGGGCGGTTGTGGTTGTTTCTGTGTCGGGAGTGGGTTCATCTCCCCCTCCAAAACAGCCGGGGAAAATAAGTAGAATAGAGATAAGGAGGGAAGAAATAAATAGTTTTTTCATGGGATGGGGGGTGAAGGATGGGCCTGAGAACTCCTTTATTTTATGGTGGAAAGGGGTAGGTGGCAAGAAAGTATTAGGAAAAGGGTTGATTTTTACAAATCCCTAAATTATTGTATTTGTCCTTAGCTCTAATAATTTTATTATGCTTGGATTAAATGTTGTAAGCAATGATGGTGTATCTTCAGGTCCGCCTCCGCAAGTAGCTTCAGGGCGTTCTGAAGGACTTTGGTTTGAAGGTGTTAGGTCTGCTCAAGTAGAGATAGGAGAAGTTGTTTCTCAGTTAAGATTTGAGGGGCAATTAGCGAATCCGCATGAGTTGCGAGAGGATCCTAGCGGAGCTTTGCAGAATGCTGAAAAAGCTGCGATTCAGGAATATGGGTCTAGAGAAGTTCAAATAGGTGGTTTGAAATATGGGTTTGAAAGGGAGGAGCCATTTTTGGGAGATGGAAGACTTTTTGTTTGGAGATCTGAAGTTTTTGAGCATCGTGGAGTACGATGTACTTATGCTATTAGGGTTTTTGCAGGGAATAGTGTTTATGAGGCGGGTCAAGTTCACCATGTGGCTTTAGATTCACCGGGATTTTCTTCATCTCCTCAGACTAATGGTTATTTGAATTGGGTAGCAGGGGGGCAGGGGTTAGATGACGCTTAGAATTAGTAAAATGGAAATTATATATTTTCATTGTCTTCTGTGTTGGAATCACTACAATAATTCCGCTATGAATATTGGAATTCTTCGTTAATAGTTGGAGTGGCGGAGCTAAATTTCCGTCGTGTTTGAAAGAGGGAACAAGGGAGTTTTATGAGTCTTCACAAAAAAGGTCTTGATTTTTTTGTTGTTATGAATTAATTTCCTACTTGGTCAAATAACTGTGTCAGACCTTTGACAATCTATGGGAGTCTTATACATGCCGCTAATTTATTTTTGTTAGGGGGTGTGATTGGACAGGATAAACAGTGGAGATTAATTTCTTTTCAAGTTTGAAAAGAGGTTGATCCTCGAGGTTTGTCTCGGGTCCTGCGTTAGGTAGTGGAATGAACGGTCTATTTTATAGATGGGCGCGATCTTTCTCTCTTTTTTTGAATGTTCAATTGAGCATTTGTGGGATTTTGATAATAGGAATGGTTTTGTGCGTGATTCGTTGTTGGCCGTGGGTTTCTCATTTTTTGAGTGATCGACGGTCAGTTGCGGGTTACTGTACAGTTTTGTTTCCGAAAGGAGCAAAAGATCCGTAGAGCAAAGGCATAAGGCTACTGCTTTCATTGACTGGATGTCCGAGGGGTAACCCAAGGTGAGTATCGGGTTTTTCCCGAGGGAGATGATTGAGATGGCGCATGATTGTGGTGATGAGGTGGAGCCCAAGGTGACTTCAAGTGGGCAGAGTATGCCGTTTCGGCCTGGTTCTCGTGACTTGCCGGATGGCATGGCGCGGCAGCTGGAGCTGGCGGCTCATCCGGTCAGTGAGCGGGTTTTGCGTGAGGCTCGGATGGGTCTCACTACTCGTGGCCAGGGCGAGCCGGATAAACTCCGGACTCCGTAGTGGTTTCTGAGCTGGACGTGAGTCGCCCTTGCGAGAGTGGAGTCCAAACTTCTCGCGCTTTGGCTCGGATTTGGGAGGGGCGGGCCGCGTGCGGCCCCCCCCACCCTTAGCTCACTGGGTTTACGTTGTTTGCCATGCCGGTTATTTTTATTTTTTTGTGTGGGTTTAAAATTAC